>JAJFKI010000027.1 GCA_021773295.1 Gammaproteobacteria bacterium
TTAACTTGCTCTAGTGTCAGCACGCTAGCTGAGTTCTTAGATGATGATCGCATAACTTACCCTCGTCGTTTAGTTTTTTCTCGAGGCTATACGATAAATTAGAGGGGTTCTTTAGTCACGCACGCCTACCGTAAGCGCACGCTTTAACGAAAAAGGGCAACCTACCTTATCCTTCGGGTAAACCCAAACTTGCCCTTGACTATTGCAAAAACCGAAATGTATCTATGCCTTAGCGCTTTTTACGAGGATTACTAACCTGTTGCTTCTCACCAGTAGATGAGGATGCTTGAGCTGCTGGGCGAAAAAACTGTGCATTACTCGTTGAACCTAACACTTGTCGAAACTCTCCCAAGAGTCTGGCGAGCTTTGTAGATTCAATAGCGGATAAAATCACGCCTTTGTGTGCATCTGTTAAGTTGTTGCTCCTTAAGAAGACGTTGAGTCCATGACCACTAGTAATCCAGCTATTTAATCGTGGTTTCACTGCATCCAAAAGCGATGATTTTGCCTCATTTGTCAGCAAGTTATCATCCAATAATAAGAAGAGGCCAGCACCATCCATCGGAAACACAGTACCTAGCTTCTCTTTTAAGCTATTCAAAATTAATTGTCTATGTCCATCCGTTAGATACTGAATTCTCAGTACTTCATTGAGTTGACCAAAGTGACTCACCAAATCATCGAGTGACACTGCATTTAAAATGAAGGTTCTTTGTGCTTCAACGATGTATTCATTGCTGAGCAATCCTTTGAACTGAGAGTAGCAATGTTGAGGCAGTGAGTATCCATGAATAATTCTCTCTAAATGTGGTTTTGCTAAATCCCAAATGTATGTTCTTTGAGTGTCTGTTAAATGAGTGCTCTTGAGAAGGAGGTTAAGGTCCCACCAATGGTTTTTCAGCGCTTTGCTACAACACTCTATCCCAATGTTCCAAACCTTTGCTTTCTGTGCTGGAGTTAAGTAATTGTTATTTAGTAACTCGTCGAATTCAGCTTCAGCTAACTCTGATAAGTGCGGTTCTCCCGCTTCCCAAATTTTTGTTCGTTGTGCTTCACTGAGGTCTTCAGTGCTGAGTAAATCATTGAAATTATAACTAGCGGCACTGGTATCACTTCCATTCTCCATTATGGTCCATAATTGATTTTCTGCAGCTTCCCAAGCCCTGGCTTTCTGTGTTGGTGTTAAACATTCAGCATTGAGAAGTTCACAAAGGACCTCACCATCTTCGATAATGCTTTCGAGACGATGCTCCACAGCATTCCAAAGCCATCTTTTTTCTGTAGGCGTCAAGAAGTCATGTTCTAGCAAATGGATCAGATATAAATTAAACCCTAGACTGTCAATGTTTTCTTTCACTCCAGCCCAAATCAAAGTTTTTTGTGTCAATGTGAGCGTGTCATCATCAAGATATTCAAGAAGATCTACTTCAAATCCAAGTATGCTAGACATATTTCCTCTGAGGGCATCTAAAACCAATACTTTTTGTTCATCGGTTAATTTACTCTTGTACAGTAATTCTTGAAGATATGATGAATCATCAATCAAGATGTTCAATTTATCTCTAAGCTTAAACAATACCAAAGTTCTTTTTTGCTCGCTTAAGTGCTCATTCCTGAGGAATTTATGGAGCTGGTCATAACTTTGAATGATAGTGATTAAGCTATTCTCTACAGTCTCCAAAATCCAGACTCTTTGTTCTTGGGTGAGTTGTTCGTGATTGAGCAAGGCATTGAGCTGATAACCATTCTTCACTAAAATGCCGATGTGCTCCATCGCATCCCAGATATTCGGCAAATTCCCTAAACGATTTGTTATCGCATTGCAAATCAATGTTTTTTGCTCATGGCTCAAATGCGCATTGCTCAACAACGCTTTAAGCTGTAAACCATCTTTAATCAGGTGGCTTAAACGCTCGCTAACTGCATCCCAAACCACGGTCTTTTGTTCTGGAGTTAAATGTTCATTGTTGAGTAAGGTATTTAGCTCAAAGCTATTCGAAATGATTAATCCTAGTCGTGGTTTTCCCACCTCCCAAATCAAGGTTTTCTGTTCATGGTTTAAATGCTCATTTTTGAGCATGCTATTGAGTTCACGAACATTAAACGTGACCTTCCTTAAGTTTGGTTTCACCAACTCCCAAATCCATGCTCTATGTGAATCGGCTAAGTGAAGATCGTCGCTGAAAAACTTGCAGAGAACATGTCCATGTTTCAAAACCGCGAAACCTTTTTTGACTGCATTCAAAACCAATTGTCTTTGTTCATCATTCAATGTGCCTATACGCAATAACGCAAAGAGTTCAGAATAATCTCGGATCAAGAGACCCAAATGACTGATAAGCTTTCCAAAGCAGTTATTAAACGTTTCTTCGCTTTCTCTTAAAAGCCATGAGCACACGCGATCAAGCATATCAAGTCCATATACAAGACTTTTTGAGGGAGGTCTAAACAATGTTTGCAAACGTGGGTCTTTAACATCCAGCCATTGAGTCAACAGGAGCTGTAAATAAAGATTGCCTAAAAAATAGGGTGGGTATGAACGCTTTAATCCTGCTAACAACGGTCCATCTTCACGACTGATTGGCTGCAATAACCAAGTCAATAGCTGCGATAAAAGACCTTTAAATCGAGGCGACCAGGTTTCAGGTTTCACTAACAAGCCATGTATCAGTAAGCGATTGACTTGATAAGTCGACACATATAATCGCTCCTCTAAAATACGAATTCCGCCATCCTCACTGGGTAAAAACACTAGCTCTTGGTGGTGTTTCTCCCAGCCAGCCAACACGTCATCACTCAAAATGGAAGGGTGTTGTGTACAATTTTTCCCTAAAGAGAGAAGACGTTGCATGGCAGCATTGAAGCTTTGATCATCGTTTCTAAAGTTCTTTGGCAACCCACCAAAAAAGTTCACCGTAATCTCAGTATGTAACTGATCTTTAAAGCGCATTTCATGTTCCAGAAAAGCTGCTCTAGCCTTCATTAAGGACTCAGGGAACTCACCCTGCAAGGGATGGTTCACTAGTCCTTGGTAATATGCTAATAACTCTGCACCTAAATGCTCACGAGCCATTTTAAAATGCGCTTCATTTTCTCCACATATCAGGATGCTCTGAGGGTAAGCTTGTAATCGTCTCAAGCAATCATCTGTCGTCAGCATGCCTCGCAATTGTGACAAGGAAATGGATGCAGCAGCGGTTAATTGGTCTTGCATGCTCTGGATAAGCTGGTTTCTAGCTTGAAGAAGCTCTGGATATATACCTCCATCCACTTGATTAAATTCTCTCGGTAACTTCAATACTTCCATCTGTAATTGCTCTTGTGTTGAGCGAGCCAAGGGCAATTCCATCCAGCATACATTATCCAGCACATCTTTTAACATGGATGCCACTTGTTTAGTTGCGGGGTTTAATCCAAACCCATGACATTTTTTCTGTATAAATTCTCGTAATGGCAGCTCCCATGAAACCTCACTACCTTGGTCATTCGCTGGTTTCATACCATGTTTGTTTAAGAATCGTATCACCACAGGGAGATCACCCTCTTTATCTTTACACGCTACCCACTGTAATCGCTCTTCGAAGCTAAGGTTTGACAAACAGTGTTTCAAGTACTCTGTTGTCATGTTAAGGATAGCGGTATGCATGTTAAAGATACCTTCACAAGGTTGTAGGCTGTCATCTAAGTACTGCAAGTGTAACAGCTCAAGGAGTGCGTGTTGCTGCCCAGTGGCGCAGGTTCTAAGTTCCGATGCCTCTTCTTCGTTTTGTTGGTTTAACAGCATACTAAAAAGAAGGTTTATACGATCAGCAAGGCGTGTTTCCAAGCTCGTTGTATTCACATCGTGATTTGTAGTGCTACTACTACTGCTGCTGCTGCAACTTGCAGCGCCTTGCTGGCTAGAAGAGGCAGCAGCGCTGTTGACTTCTTCTTCAGGGGCGTGAGGTAATAGGTGGGGAACCCCCTTCTTTAGTGTTAAGGAGTCAGCCCAATGCTTGTCATCTAAGAGTGCTGCACAAAACAAGTGTAGTGTTTCTGCCGGACTGGCGGTGACGGTTTCATGAGACTTGCTTTTTGCATTATAGATTATATTAATACTCCACTTATCGTCATTGTCATTCCATCCCTCCACGCCAGGATATTTTCGAGCAAAGGAGAGCAATTGTTTCAATACTTTGAGGGTATTTTCTTTTGAGGACTCACCACATTTTAACAAGCCATCCACTATGGTCAGCGTGTGAGGGCAGCGTGCGCTACACTGTGAATTGAGTGTTTGTGAAGTATTTTTATCAGTGGGTTTGCCCTCTAATTGAGCCATTTTGGAGGCGAGATACTCAAGAAATACAGTCTGTGTTTCCAGGGTATTTACCTCAGCACACATCATCTCTGTCGCTACGTAACGTCTTCTTAAGAGCCGTAAAAAACGCGCGGCTGTGGCTTGGGCGGCTAAGCTATGGGTACTCTGGGTATTGCTTACCAAGGCTTGAATGGCCTTTCTATCGGGGGATTCTATACGTTGATCACTCATTACTAAAAAACCTCTTTTTGTTTATAAGTTACACTACTGTAAACATGGAACATAAGAAATACTGCAGACCATTAGCCTCACTGGGATTTAGGCTTGCTTATAATGTGGTGCATAGTAAACCCAATCTGGGTAAATTACAAGCATTTTGTTGTAATTGTGTCGGTAGCACGCCATAAGTCGGATCTCCTGTAACACGTTCGTTCGATTCATGGCTAACTCCTTGTTTAGAATCAGCCTCCAGTATAAATCGGACAGTTGGCGTGCTACCTAAATCGGACATATAGCGTGCTACTGACAAATCTGAGAGCACATGTTGACAATAACTGGGTATAAATGATACAATGCCGCGCATTGGGAATCGCATCATAAGGCTCAAACACGGCTACGTTAGGAAACCTAAGATGCTCTAGATTATCAGATAAACGTATTGAATTGAGGTATATCACATGGCTGCCATATCTTTAGAAGAGATTTTAACTAAACCTTTTGTCAACCTAATGCTTGACTTCATTGAGAGCACTCCAGAAGACGAACTCGAATCTCACTTGTCCGACTTACTCGGCACAGAAATCCTAGATGTGATTAAAGAGATGGCAAAAACTGCAATTGGAGAACCTACAGAGGGTTTAACGTTTAAGGCATTACTCGAAGCTTTTGCAACGCAAGCCGAAAATTCGCTTTGGGGAGGCTCCCTATTGCATTATGCTGCATCGCTAGGATGCACCGAGACCATTTCTGCGTTTCTTGAAAAAGGTGTCCCAATTGATACGAAAGATCATCTTGGCAGGACAGCCCTGTACTTTGCTGCAAGTATGGGACGCACCGAAACCGTTATCGCCCTTATCGAAAAAGGTGCCGCTATTGATCCTATAACTAATAGTGGTGGCTGGACAGCACTACGCGCTGCTGTATGGGAGAGACGTGCTGAGACCGCTATCGCGCTTATCGACAGGGGTGCTGCAATTGATGTGGCAGATAGTCGTGGCATGACGCCTCTGCACTGTGCTGCAAACGTAGGAAACACTAAAGCGGCTATCGCGCTTATCGAAAAGGGCGCGGCAATTGATGCGACAGATAACGATGGCATGACACCCCTGCACCGCGCATCGTCTTTCTGGACCGAGAGTGTTATCGCGCTTATCAAAAGGGGTGCGGCAATTGATGCGACAGATAATGATGGCATGACACCCCTGCACCGGGCCGTATCGTCTTTCTGGAAAGAGAGTGTTATCACGCTTATCGAACACGGCGCCACCATTGATGCGACAAACGCTAATAACGAGACAGCTTTGACTATAGCCTTGAACAATGAGAGACCAGACCTCGACATGGCTTTTATACTGCGGTTAAAAGGCGCAGCAATGTCAACAAACGATATGGACAATCCGGCTCATCAGGAATTCGAAACAAAATTCAATGGGTTTATAGAGCATTGCAGAAAGGTATCCAACTTTGCTGTGAGTGGGGTGCCCACCTTAACGTTCCTCTGTCACTCCGCCATTAATCAACACAATGTAAGCTTAGAAGGTCAATCTACCTTCCTAGTAGCTCCGACGCTAACGAAAGAGCAGTCTGTGCTTTATCACATGAACTATCGAAAAGTACCTAACCCCAACGTACATAATATTTATGAAATTTTGAGTGAATTTGAAGCTTGGGACCCCGGGCAAGAAGCCAGCAGCAGCGAAAGCGCAACACCTCGCGCTGGTTAACAGCAAGCACAAACAAAGGTTGTGTCGCAAAAAAATCTTTAGGCTATAGAAATAGGTGTTACAGAAACCTTGGGCGTACTTAGCCCGCTAGCCCATAAAATTGCTCAAAAACGGATAGATTAGCGGCTTGCTGATGCTGCCCTTTCTTTAACATGTGATGCAGCTCAATGCCAGCGATGGTGGCTTCGGCACTATGAAAAGCCTTAAAGCCCATCATCGGTTTTGTGATTTTTTTAATGCTTCGGTAATCTTGCTCGGCGACGTTATTCAAATACTTAATTTGACGAATGCTAAGCTGCTGGAAAATGCCGCCGAACATGAACAACAAGGCAAGTTGTAAATTAATGAGATTAAGCCCAGCATTGTTCGTACCGCTTTTATCGATAGTCACTTTTTCTAGCAAACCATTACTGTTAATTGCTTTCATAAAAAAAGCATTTCGCCGCTTTTTTATCGCGGATTTTTGATAAATAAAAATCGATAGTTTTTCCAAACTTGTCCACGGCGCGATACAAATAATGCCACTGACCTTTCATCTTTAAGTAGGTCTCATCCATTCTCCAACTGCCTAGCGCTGCGTGAATTAGATTTCGCCTATTACACCCTATCGCGTTGGATTGCCCGCTACCAGCAGCATCCATTAGTGCTGTTCCTTTAAGAAAACATAGGGTATCTACGGCAACGCCTTTCTGAATAATTTCTTCTATCGCATTAAGGTTTCCATATTTAGCAGCAAGGTGTAATACCGATCTAGAAAAACGATAAGCTTGTTCTCTAAATGCGTAACAGCGGAGTGATTTTTTTAGGTCAGGAGGGTTTGTCATATTATTTTCAATTATTTTAATTCCCGCATTAGTTTTAAGCATTAATAAGGTTTTAGGACCGAAAATATTTAACAGTTTAGATTCGAGACCTTCTTCTGGTGTTTTTTCAATAAGTTCATTAAGCAACTCATTAAAAGGTTTTGATAAAATATTTTCTAAATTGTTAGCCGCCATATCTTCTATCTCTATATCAATGTGTTTCTACCTGTGTAATATCACGTGATGGATTAAAGATAATAAATCATGTTCTGATAGCAAATTGCCTAAATACTCATAAACTTTCTTTATATTACCTATTTATATGCGAGATTATGCGCATCGAATAAATATTAATCAATAGGGTAATTATTACTGTATTGCATAAGAAACATCAGCAGCTGCGAGTAGTAGTAATAGCCCATCTTCTACAGATAATAATTTTGCTACAGAAGAAGAGCCAAGAAAGTGTCTAGTCATGTAAGTTAACTTTTGTAAACGAACCACTGCTGGTGTTGTCGCAAACGCACTATAAAAAAGCATGCAGATCTTTCACCATTTCACGAGCTTCCATTAAAAGTCTTTTTTTCGTTTAATCACTTTTTTCATTATACACCTCAGCTAATTGGCTATGGTACTGGTGATTACGGCGTTAAGCCTCAGCAAAGCTTATGATAAATGCAATGCCAAATTACCGATACGCTTTAACTCAGATCGTATTTGAGATTTACGTTTTTCTAAATCATAGTCTGCCTGTAAGCCTAGCCAATATCCTTCACTTGTTCCCAATGCTCTTGATAAGCGTAAGTCAGTATCAGCCGTCACAGCGCGATTACCATGAACGATTTCATTAATGCGCCTGGGAGGGACTTGCATATCTTTGGCAAGCTTGTTTTGACTAATTTCAAGAGGCTTTAAAAATTCTTCGAAGAGCACTTCGCCAGGATGAATATTTCTTAATCTCTTCATGCTTATCTCCAAGGTTATTAATGGTAATCAACAATTTCCACATTGTCAGCAATGCCGTTATTCCAGACAAAGCAGATCCGCCACTGCTGATTAATCCGGATGCTATATTGTCCTTTTCTATTTCCTTTTAATGCCTCTAACCGATTATTAGGAGGAATACGTAGGTCATTAATAGTGACCGCATTATTCAGCATCCTCAACTTTCGTCTCGCAATCTGCTGAATATTACGTGGCAGTTTGCGAGAAGCAGTTCCTCCCCAAATCAGCCTGGTTTCTTTGCATTTGAAGTTCCTTATCATGCCGGAAGTATAACACAGGACGTTATATGACGCAAAGCGTTATAAGGTGGTCGGCGGCAACTTTTTTGATTGGCACAAAAATTATCTAATAAAACCAAGAAGAAGCGATAAGTCATTTTATAAATTATTATCAAGAAAATATTTCTAATTGCCTGCTTTTAAAAGCGTGAAACAGCTCGAAACAGCTCGAAACAGCACGAAACGACGCGAAACGTACCAAGCAAAACCCAAGTGTAAGTATTTGATTTTATTAGGCTCGAAACGTCAATTTTGGAGGGGATGGGGAAGGGTGATTTATTATATAAACCAAGAGATTACACACACTAGCACGCTAAACTTAAAATCCCTCGGGAGTTAATCCCGTGCCAGTTCGAGCCTGGCCCCGGGCACCATAAAAACCTATATAAATCAATGTGTTACCCCCTGCTTCTCATCCTGTTTTTTCTATGCAAAATTTGTCACAAGCAAAACTTTTAGGGCCTGTCCGACTTCCTGGTGCACTTAAAACTTCTGCCTTGATTAATAACCCTACTAAAAAGCCAAGCAATGGCTAAATTAACCCTTTAAAAAAGCCAGTTAATGGTCTAAACTTAGGGTTATTCATTATTAGTGGAGTAATTGTAACCAATGCGAAGATTAATCTATGAAGAACTCTTACGCTGGAAAAATCGTGGACAACACTTGCCGTTATTAATAAGAGGGGCGCGTCAAGTAGGTAAAACCTATGTTATCCAGAAGGTTGGGCGTGAAGCCTTTGATAATCTGGTGGAGGTTAATTTTGACTTTCAGCCGGATTATATTGATTTATTCAAAACAAGGGATCCAAAGCAATTAACACAAGCGATTACAGCGGCTTTAGGCCAACCCATTATCCCAGGAAAAACATTATTGTTTCTAGATGAGATACAGGAGTGTCCCGATGCTATTCGAGCATTACGTTATTTTAAAGAGTTGATGCCAGAGCAGCACGTTATTGGTGCCGGCTCATTATTAGAATTTGTGTTGAATGAGGAAGATTTTCGGATGCCAGTTGGCAGGGTGCAATATCTTTATCTAAAACCATTATCATTCCAAGAATTTTTGTTAGCTAAGGGTGAGGAACAACTCCTTAGCTTTTTAGAAAATCTGTCTATTGGCGATGAAATTCCCAATGTCGTTCACCAAAAAGCTCTGAGTTCTGTAAGGCAATATATGATTTTAGGTGGAATGCCTGCTGTGATTGACGAGTACTTAAAGGATCAAGACTATTTAGCCTGTCAGCAATTACAAACAGTTATTTTAACAACTTATCGTAATGATTTCGGCAAGTACGCAAGCAAGGCGCAGCATAGTCATTTACAACGTTTGTTTGAACGTGGGCCTGGCTTGGTAGGGCAACAATTTAAGTATGTTGATCTTGATCCTGAGAGTCGTGCCCGTGAAATTAAAACGGCTATAAAACAACTCAGTGATGCAGGTTTGTTGCATCAAATTTTTGCTTCATCTTGTTCTGGTTTGCCTCTCAATACCTTTATTAATGAGAAAAGATTTAAGTTACTATTTTTGGATGTCGGTTTAGTGAATAGGCAAACAAATCTTGATACTAATGTTTTGCTGAAGGAGAATGTGGCGCTACTTAATCGTGGTGCGGTTGCAGAACAATTCGTAGGACAAGAATTATTGGCTAATATGGATGTACATACGCCACCCACTTTGTATTATTGGGAACGAGAAAAAACGAGCAGCATGGCAGAAGTGGATTATGTCACAGCGATTGATGGCCAAGTTATCCCCATTGAAGTCAAAGCTGGCGTCACAGGACGTTTAAAGTCACTGCAAATGATTTTACATGAAAAGGCATTACCAGTAGGCGTTCGTATTTCACAATTACCTTTATCACTAGACAAAAATATCTTATCAGTGCCTTTATATATGACACATCTATTACCTCAGTTGCTGACTCAGCTGACCCTACCCCATAAACTAGACCATGCATTTTAGAGAAATCTGACTGTCATGCTGATCAATCTGATCCTGGCAATGGTATCTTGCAAACTCATTAGGTGTCAAATTATTCAGGGAACTGTGCGGCCTGAATTCATTATAATCTTGTCGCCACGCTTCAATCTTTTCTCTCGCATCTTGCAGTGATAAAAACCAATTTGTATTCAAACATTCATCACGAAAGCTACCATTAAATGACTCAATAAATGCATTATCCGTTGGTTTGCCAGGCCGTGAGAAGTCAAGAGTAATCTCGTTTTCATAGGCCCATTTATCAAGCGCCTTGGAAATAAATTCACTTCCATTATCCACTTGAATTCGCTGTGGTACTCGCTTAGCAAACTGCTTAATAGCATTCATTGTCATAACCACATCTTCTCCTTTTATTGAGTGAGCAACAGGTATTGCCAGGCATTCTCGACTAAAATTATCGACTATAGTTAGTGCGCGTATACGACGTCCATTGAATAGCTGATCAGCAACAAAATACATTGACCGACATTGATTGATGGCACTTAGCTTTGGACGCTCTAATCGATGGGCTGCACTGACTCGGCGTTTGGGTCGTATTTTGCCAGATTTCTCTAATTTATGCTGGTCTAAATTACTGGGGGAAGGTCAAGTTTCTCAATACTGGAAACATCCGCTATATTGACTAGAATTTACTAATAGGGACTATACGTAGCAGGGGAGAACAGCTTATGAATAAAAAGTGCTTAAAAAACAAACTACTATGTTCACTTTTACTTATCGCTAGCCTATTTGTTTTTCAGCAAAGTTATGCAGCTTGTGTCAAGATTAAATCCGATGGTGGCAAATGGTCATATACATCAATTGAATCAAAATATATGACATATCTATATGAGAAGCAGTATCCACAAGATTTTGTGTTCAAATATGGTGATGAAGAGCATAATCTTGTATGTTTTGATAAGGGTAAATTCGGAGAGGATATTGACAGCGGTAAGCAACCCGCAGGACAAAGAGCGAGCTATACCTTGTATTTCTCTTCTTTAGATGACTCTACAGCGCAGTGTGTATTTACAATTAGTGGAACTCGTGACGGGATTGAAGATACGTTGTCAGTTAAAATAACACCACAAAGTAATAGCGCGGATCTCCTCGAGTGTACAGGTTTTAAAGGTGATTTAGATATGCATTTGCGCGTCAAATTCTTAACGGAAGAACAAGTAGAAGACCGTAGTAAACCACCACGAGATATTCCCCCACAGCAGGCGCTCTAGTAGGGAAGGGATCGCGGAGCTTCTTACTATATTATGGAAGAAAGTAGTGAATGAAGGATTCTGGATGTTTCAATATACTAGCGATTGATAGGACATTAGCTTATGACTACAAGTATCTCAAATACCCTATTTAAATTTGCCAATAGCTTTGATATGAAGGATTGGCAGGGGTTAAAAAGCACATTGACGGATAGCGTAGACTGTGAGTATCAAGATTTTCGAGGGAAATCAGAAGCATGTTCTAGCGAATCATTTGTGGCTGCACGCAAAGAAGCATTGCTGCTCACGTCGTGATGAATGATAACAACTTTTGTAAGTGGCTAATAAATAACATTTTTTCCTGTCTACTCATATCTGCCCCCTAAGTCCTTTGCTTATCTTTACTATGAATCAATGTTTAATGTTTATCTGGGTTCGGTTACTTTTAATGTGTGTCAATTCGCAGCTTTGGCCTGTATAAAAATTTGTCTATATGTTTAAGGTATGGTAATATGCGCAGCGTTATACCATTAGCGTTAGAGTATAGTGAAGATAAAGTATGAGGTTGTATGTATGGCTGCATCAAGTAGTGAGCTGGAGAATAAAAAAGCGCAAGATAAGACAAAAAGGTCAGTGATTGGCGTTGATATATTGATCGATATTGATGGTGCTGTCCTAACAACAAATTTTCGTAATAGACATCATGAACATTACGCTAAGCCTGTTGAGAGTAAACGAGCTTTGCTAAAAGCCATTGTTGACGAGTTAATTGCATATGCTAATTTACATCTTGAAGCATTGGTTGTGGTCCATATAGGCTGTGGTAGTGCTAGGCAATCAGCTGATCTTGATCTTTATAATATTTTAGATCATTTGCAGCGTAAGTATGTCAGTGCGTCAGCATTTGTTGTGATACACGATATTTATGTGGAACTTAAAGCGTCATTACAAAATGAAGCCGTTGAGAATATCGAGATTAAACATTCCCCATTCCTAATGCCGGATATTTTTAATAATTTATCGATCGGTGACACTCATGAAGCACTATTTTCTGAGTTGAAAACTGTGCATGACGCAATAATTCAATATGCGAAAAAGAAACCTAAAATAAAGGGAGCTATGCGAAATTTCCTTAAATTATTTAGTTTTGATGAAACCCAAAAGATTAATAACTTCAATTATATAAAAAACTTGATCAAGCACTACCGAAATAGTGCTTATAGAACGTACCCTGATTATTCCAAGCTAAGTATTCTTTTAAGTCAAATTTATTATCGCTATGCAAAACTGCAACAAGAACACTCGGGTAAAAAGGTGAAACTTTATGTTTCACACTATGATGATAGAGGTAGTATCCTATCTAATTTAAAAAATACCTTAATGGCAAACCCTAATCTCTTACCTGTGGGTGTTTGCGTTAACTTGAGACTAACAGGTAATGTTGGCTGGAAGCAAATTGAAGATGCCCAGCTAGAGATGCTATCGCTAGGTGATAACATAGTAACTTTTATGGCTGGGGTAAGAGAGAATACATCCCTTGATGCTGTGATTTCATCGCCCGAGATTTTGCTTGATGAAGACATATCAAATCGAGTTCCCGTCGAACCCTTTGCGAAAGTAGGGGTTGTAGTTGGCAAGGGTGTTTTGCCTGCAAATTATCCTGCAATGATCAAAGCCTTAGTTAGGCGTGCTCACGTGAGGAAAATGGCACCGCTTCTAAGTGAGCTATGTTGCTTGTTAGCTAGTTCAATTGATAAGTTGGGGGGTATTCCTAAAACAATGGATACTCAAGAGCGGTACTCAGTTTCTCAGACACTACAGAAATTTTTAATACAACGATTGTCTAAGGCAGATTCACCGTATATTAGGGATATGATTCATTCACTTTTATCTCGAGCTAGGAAGTTTTCGCGAGTTGATTGCGCTGTAGATTTAACCCGAATGGATATTCAGGAAATCACTGGCACGTACCAACAAGATAATAAAACATCTGCCCCAAGCAGTGATTTTTTCGCTGCAAGCACGGCTGCTTCGAGTAGTTCGAGCGCTAGTGCGTATAGGGTAGAAGAAAATGATGATCATCAGTTAATGATTCATCTTGATGATAGCTATGCCCTTACGTTTGGTAACATTATTGAGTTGGGGGATAAAAAAAACAAAACAGTGACACCAGAAGCTCCAAAGCTTAGAGCTCGATCAGCGACCATATAATGAATTAGTGTGATTACCGAGGGAAACTGTCAGACTAATTCAATTTATACCCATCGCATTTTGAAGTACGATGGGTATAGTTGCATTTCTAAAATCATATAGTATATTTCTAATACTTCTTTGCATAAGTTAGGTGCTATTAAATGAACATTATTATCGGCAATTATGGTGACGCGACCATTGCTCTACTGCAGTGGGCTAAGCAGCAGCAATTGCCTAATGTCAACGTGATTAATATTGACACTCGCTGGGCGGCCGCCAGTTGGCAGCAGCGAGTGAGCGCGGGGCAGCGCTTGGCTCAAGACTATGGATTCCAAACGGTCACTTTATCAGCCACATCAGGCTTTGCTGAATTAATGCAGCAGCGGCGGGATTTTCCGACAGCCAAATATCAATGGTGTGCGTCTACCTTAAAAGGTTTAGCAATATTGGACTGGTTAGATGAGCATGATCCAAGCTGTGAGGCAACGATAGCGGTGGGTAAGACGCGTTTTAGTTCTAGAATCAATCAGCAATTGCCAGAATTTATCGCAGAAAGTGAATACTATGACGACAGGCGTCTATGGCATCCCTTAGTCCATGAAACGCCTGAGAGTTTTGAAGCGCTGATCAAGGCTGCAGGATTTGCAGTGTTAGGGCATCGTAGCTTAGAATGTGAACCTTGTATTAATACGACGAATTATGATCTTGCTCATATGCAAGCCGAAGATATCAGCAAACTCCACGAGTTAGAACAAATACTCGGCAAGTCACTCTTGGGTAAGCCCATCAAAGATAAAATAGCAATATTGACTGAGCAAGATGCCGCAAATAATACAAAAGATTATTTAGAAGCTTTTGATAAAGCCTGCAGCTCACCCTTTGGCTGTGGTTTGTAATGGAGAAAATAACATGACTTTTGTGGTAACAGAACCTTGTATAAAATGTAAATACACTGATTGTGTAGAAGTCTGTCCCGTGGACTGTTTTTATGAAGGGCCTAATTTTTTAGTGATCCATCCTGATGAATGTATTGATTGCGCGTTGTGTGAGCCGGAGTGTCCCGTGAATGCTATTTATTCTGAAGACGAGTTGCCAGAAAAGTATCAAGAGTATTTAGAATTAAATACCAAGTTGTCGGCTAAGTGGGAAAACATCAGTGCGCAAATTGATGCGCCAGCGGATGCAGATGATTGGGTAGGCGTTGAAAATAAACGTCAATATCTTGAAGAGTAATTATTTTGGATAAAACGAAAAGTGAGTACTGGTTAAGTCAGGACAGTCCCTTTGCAAAAGCGCTAGCGGGTTTTTCTCCCAGAGAAAGCCAAATTGAACTCGCTAAAGCCATTGAAGAAGCCATTGCTGATGAATCCATCCTTGTCGCTGAAGCGGGCACTGGTATTGGTAAAACTTTTGCTTATCTTATTCCCGCATTACTTTGTGGTAAAAAAATCATCGTGTCTACCGGCACTAAAACTTTGCAAGATCAACTCTATTTACGTGACATTCCCACATTGCGGGAAACGATGGGCTTACCGGCAAAAATTAGTTTATTAAAAGGCCGTAGTAATTATATTTGCTTGCACCGCCTTGAGAATATCGATCAACAACTTTTTAATAGCAAAGCTGCCATCAAGGACGTGCAGCAAATCAAACGCCAAGTGGCGAAAACCCGCTTCGGTGAAATTAGTGAAATTAGTAATGTGCCGGACAATTCCAGTGCTTGGTATTATGTTACTAGCACGGTTGATAATTGCCTTGGCTCGGATTGCGAGTATTTTGATGACTGTTATTTAGTAAAAGCGCGTCGTAAAGCAATGACGGCGGATATGGTGGTGATTAATCATCACTTATTATTCGCCGACATCATGTTAAAAGAAGGGGATATGGGCGAGTTGCTGCCCGATGCGGATTTAATGGTGATTGACGAAGCCCATCAAATCCCTGAAGTCGCTAGTCAATTCATGGGAGAGCGCTTTAGTAGCCGCCAAGTCACCGAGTTAATCAATGATAGTATCAGTGAGCAATTAGCCGAAGCGAAAGAAGTGATGGAGTTACAACCTATCTGTGATTGCTTGAACATGGGTATGACTGATTTACGCATAGTGATGGGCGAGTCTTCCACCCGTGCGGCATGGGATAGTATTGATAAAGCATCCTTAGCAACAGTCTTAGATTATATCAATAAACAATTTGCCTTATTAGAACAACAATTAGAAACCATGGCAGGGCGTAGCAAAGGCTTAGAGAGTTGCTGGAACCGCTGTCAAGGGTTAATGGCCCTGTTACAGCTAGTGACTAAAAGCGGTGATAATGACTTTATTCACTGGTATGAAGTCTTTAGCCAATCCTTCAGTATTTATTTAACACCCTTGTCTATTGCTGATGAGTTTAGTGAATTACTCAGTGAGAGTGAGCAAGCTTGGGTATTTACCTCGGCCACACTGTCAGTGAATGGTCGTTTTGATTTGTTTGCGGAGCAATTAGGGTTATCTGATGCTAGACAATTAATGTTAGAGAGCCCCTTTCCTTATCACGATAATGCCTTACTTTATGTACCGAAAGGATTGCCGGATCCTAATGATGCTGACTATACAGAAGCCGTGGTTACTGCCGCAATCCCAGTGATTGAGCAAAATCAAGGGCGGACGTTTTTTCTTTTTACGAGTCATAGAGCTTTGCGCATAGCCAGTGAATTATTGGCACAGCAATTAGCGTTTCCCTTATTTGTGCAAGGGGAAATGCCAAAGGATCAATTACTCCGTGATTTTGTTAATCACGGCAACGGCGTATTATTAGGAACCTATAGTTTCTGGGAAGGGGTGGATGTTCGCGGTACGACCTTATCTTGTGTCATCATCGATAAATTACCTTTTCAATCACCTGATGATCCTGTTAGCAGAGCTAGAGCCAGTGTCTTACGCCAACAGGGTAAGCAACCCTTTCGTGACTATCAATTGCCAAAGTCTGTGTTGAGTGTGAAGCAAGGGGCAGGGCGTTTGATTCGGGACAATGATGATTTTGGTGTAGTGATGATTTGTGATCCGCGTATTGTGGCCCGTGACTATGGCCGCATTTTTCTTGCCAGCTTGCCGCCGATGCAACGTACGCGAAATGAGCAAACTGTGCTATCATTCCTCGAACACATGCATGAGATCCCTTATGAAACTGTTAACGATTGATTGTTCTACCCAGGTTTGCCGGTTAGGTTTGGCTATTGGTGAGCAACGATCAGAAGAAATCATTGATGAATCACAACGCCATACCGATAGAATTTTATCGGTATTAGATGGCTTATTGTCACGACATGCCATCGGTGTGAAGCAGTTAGATGCCATTGCTGTGGCCGTGGGGCCGGGGAGTTTCACCGGCGTGCGTGTTGCCATTGCAGTAGCGCAAGCTATTAGCTTTGCTCACCATATCCCTGTCGTCACACTTTCTTCGTTAAATATCATGGCGCAAGCTGCGTACCGTGTGCACAGGCGATCATCCATTGTCGTTGCCATCGATGCCCGCATGAGAGAAGTGTATTGGGGTATTTACCAATTAATGTCAAAGCGTATAATGCACGCTGTGACAGCGGACAGCGTGACTAAGCCTGAAGCACTGCAATTACCCAAAGAAAGTGATTGCTTGCTAGTGGGTAATGCGCGGCCTGTTTATTTTGATCAACTGAGCCCTACTATCAAAGCGGCTGAGTGGGATACGACATTAGTACCAGGGGTTGAAGATATGTTCACCTTAGCCATGGATAAGGTGGGAACAGGAGATACTGTCATTGGCACGGTGTTGCCAAATTATGTTAGGGATGATGTTGCACAAAAGTCTAACAATTAAGCGCTGAAATATCTGCTATTATTGTTAATGAAATGGCGAGATCAGCAGAGGGGGCTGAGCCAATCCTACGGGGTTACAACAGCAAAGTTTATATAGAGGGGACAGTCAAGTGTCATTAAAAAAAGAAAAATTACGGGATGAGTTGCTCGATAAAATTGCAGCTTTGATTAAAGAGAAGCTGCCAGAGGAGCAAGCCAAGCTGGCGTCGCAATTTTTGCGGCAATATTATGCGACTGTCGCTATTGACGATTTGCTGGCTAGAAATATCATGGATCTTTATGGTGCCATGATTTCACATTGGCAATTAATGTATGTACGCAAACCCGGCGAAGTCAATATCCGTATTTATAATCCCCATTTTGAACAGCACGGTTGGCAATCCACTCACACAGTGATTGAAATCGCCGTTGATGATATGCCCTTTATTGTCGACTCCATCGTCATGGAACTAAACCGCCGAGAATTAACGACGCATATGATGTTTCATACCGGTAGTTTTAATGTGATGCGTGATAAAGATCATAAAATTGTTAAGATTCTACCCGTCGGTGCAAAACAAAAAAATATGCGTTCAGGTGCTCCTATTTATATTGAAGTAGACCGATTAACCGATCAAAAAACATTAGATGATTTACAAAAGAGCATTTTAAATATCTTGGAAGACGTGTCTTATTGTGTGGCTGATTGGCAACAAATGATTACAAAAACGCAAGATGTCATCGAAGCACTAAAACAAACACCACCACCAATACCACCTTGTGACAACAAAGACATTGAGGAATCAATTACTTTCTTGAAGTGGATGTTAAACGATCATTTCACCTTCTTAGGTTATCGAGAATATCAGGTTAGCGATAAGGCTGGGGAAACGGTTCTTAGCAATATTCCTAATACAGGTTTAGGGGTGTTACGTGATGGCGGCAAAACAAAAGTATCGCGCCTATATGCTCATTTAAATAAAGCGGCGTTAAAGCTGGTGATGTCACCGAATGCGTTATTGATCACAAAAACTAACACCAAATCAACTGTGCATAGGCCAGCCTATACAGACATGATTAGCATCAAAAAATTTGATGATAAAGGAAATGTGGTTGGTGAAAAACGTATTGTGGGTTTATTTACATCAGTCGCGTATAACAGCCGTCCTTATCAAATTCCTTTACTACGCCACAAAGTTAGTGAAGTCATGGAAATGTCCAACTTATCTCAGCGAGGGCATGCCGGTAAAGCCTTATTAAATATTTTAGAAACCTTGCCTAGAGATGATTTATTCCAAAGCGGGACCAGTGTTGGTGAATTACTTGATTTAGGTATGAGTATTTTACACTTGCAAGAAAGAAAACAAATTCGCATGTTTATCAAAGAGGATGTGTTTAGGCGTTATGCCTCTTTCCTAGTCTTTGTGCCTAGAGATAGGTTCAACACTGAATTACGCTTACAGATGCAAAAAATTCTAATGGAAGCTTACGCTGGGACGGAAGTGACATTTCAAACCTTATTTACAGATTCAACCTTAGCGCGTATTCACTTTATGATGCGTCTCGATCCTAATAATTTACAAGATATTGATCCTAGGGAGATTGAACAAAAATTAATAGAAGTAGGCCGTTTGTGGGTCGATGATTTGAAAGAGAATCTTATTGAAACCTACGGTGAAGAGTTGGGTAATGTTTATATCAACAAATACTCTAAAGCATTTCCAGCCGGCTACCGAGAAGCGTTAGGATCTCAGCGCACGGCTGTTTCTGATATTGGCCACTTCGAATCTTTGGAATCAGACGATGATTTGCAAATGAATTTATTCAGCGCGATTGATGATCCTGAAGGCACCTTACGCTTTAAACTATATCGCATCAATAAACCCATGCCATTATCGGATGCATTACCAATACTCGAAAATATGGGTTTACGTGTTGTCGGTGAACAGCCTTATAAGCTAAGACTTAATAAAGGCAATGAAGCCTGGATTAATGATTTTAGTATGTCTTATCAAGGTAAAAACAAATTTATCGTCGATAGTACCCGTGAAAAGTTCCAGAAAACTTTTGCCAATGTGTGGTTTGGTCATGCTGAAAATGACAGTTTTAATCAACTCACCTTATTAGCGAAATTAGATTGGCGAGAAATCAGCGTGTTGCGGGCTTATGCCAAATATTTTAAACAAATTAATTTCACCTTCAGTCAAAGCTACATCGAAGAAACCTTATGTAACTATCCTGAAGTGATTACCAACTTAATTCAATTATTTCTATGGCGCTTTGACCCAAGCTTGGATGAGGGGCGTGTTAATAAAGTAGAGTCATTAGAAAGTGATATTATGGGTCAACTCGATGCAATTACGAATCTTGATCAAGATAGAATCTTACGACAATACCTTGAAATTATAAAAGCAACCATACGAACTAACTATTTTCAATTGACGAGTGATGGTAAGCCTAAAGATTATATGTCATTTAAACTAGATCCATCAAAAGTGCCTTACTTGCCTTTACCAGCACCAATGTTTGAAGTTTTTGTCTATTCGCCTTGGGTGGAAGGTGTGCATTTACGTAGTGGTAAAGTGGCTAGAGGTGGTTTGCGATGGTCAGATAGGCGTGAGGATTTTAGAACGGAAGTTTTAGGCTTAATGAAGGCACAGCGAGTAAAAAATTCAGTAATTGTGCCTTATGGCGCCAAGGGTGGTTTTATACCGAAACAATTACCCGTCACCAAAAACCGTGATGAAATTCTTAAAGAAGCCGTGCGTAGTTACAAAATGTTTATCCAAGGCTTACTCGATATTACGGATAATATGGACGGTGGTAATGTCGTGCATCCTGAAAATGTGGTGCGCTATGATGGCGATGATCCATACTTAGTCGTTGCAGCTGACAAAGGTACAGCTACCTTCTCTGATTATGCAAATAGTGTCTCACAGGAATATGGTTTTTGGTTAGGTGATGCCTTCGCTTCTGGTGGTAAAACCGGATATGACCATAAAAAAATGGGTATTACTGCTAAAGGTGCCTGGGAGTCAGTTAAGCGTCACTTCCGTGAGTTGGGTGTTAATACACAAGAAGATCCGTTCACCGTAGTCGGTATTGGTGATATGGCTGGGGATGTGTTTGGTAATGGTATGCTGCTTTCAGACAAAATCAAATTAGTCGGTGCATTTAATCATTTACATATCTTTGTGGATCCCGATCCCTGCCCTAAAACAAGCTTCGAAGAGCGGCAACGCTTGTTTGATTTACCACGTAGTGGTTGGGATGATTATAATTCTAAATTAATATCAAAAGGTGGCGGTATTTTTAATCGTTTGGTTAAAGCGATTAAATTAACGCCTGAAATGAAAAAACTCTTAGTCACGAAAAAAGATTATATGGAGCCGAATGAACTTATTCGTTCACTGCTAAAATCGCCCGTAGATTTATTGTGGAATGGCGGCATTGGTACTTTCGTTAAAGCGAAAGGTGAGCGTCATGAAGACGTGGGCGATAGGGCAAATGATAATATCAGGGTCAACGGCGATGAGTTACGTTGTAAAATCATTGGTGAAGGTGGTAATCTTGGTTGTACTCAATTGGGTCGAATCGAGTATGCACTTGATGGTGGGAAAGTCTATACGGACTTTATTGATAACTCAGCTGGCGTGGATTGCTCTGATCATGAAGTTAATATAAAAATTCTTTTAAATGAAATTGTCACTGCTGGTGATATGACAGAGAAACAACGTAATGAGTTGCTGGCATCAATGACGGATGATGTGTCTAATTTAGTATTACCCAATAACTATGCTCAAACGCAAGCGATTAGTATTGCGACCAATCAAGCTGAGCGTACCATTGGTATTTATGCGCGCGTCATTAGTGATATGGAAGCTGAAGGTAATTTAGTACGTGATATTGAGTTTTTACCTTCTGACCAAGAGTTGTTTGAGCGCAAGAGCATGAAAAAAGGTTTAACAGCACCAGAAATTTCCGTTGTTGTGTCATATTCAAAAATATTATTGAAAGAAGATATCTTGAAATCTGATATACCAGAAGATCCTTATATTTCTGAAGCTGTGTTGGTGTGTTTTCCCGAACGCTTGATCAAAAAATTTAAAAAACAAATTTATCAACATTCACTGAGTCGAGAAATTATTGCAACCGTAGTCAGTAATAACTTTATTAATCGCATGGGGGTGATTTTCTTAAAACGTTTAAATGAACAAACAGGTGCTGATTCTTGCATGATTTTACGAGCTTATTCAGTGGCGCAAGAGTTATTTAACTACCGTGAATTAATGTCTCACGTGCAGAAGTTAGATTACTCGGTACCTAGCGATGTGCAATATGACATGTTATTAGCCTTCGCCCGCTTCATGCGTCGTGTCACCCGCTGGTTCTTGCGCCATCATCGAAATTTCGCTGATATTCAAGAAATTATTAACCAATATAATGAAGGTATTAAAAAAGTCGTTAAAATAATGCCACAATTGATGCAAGGAACAGCAAAAGAAAACTATGATGCGTCTATGAAGAAATATACGGATCATGGTGTACCAGATTTTCTTGCAAACTTAGCAGCATTGAGTGGTTCATTATTTTCAGTGATGGATATCATTTCTTGCTCTAGTAAACATGGTTTTGAATTAAATCAAGTTGCCAGTGTTTATACGTCCCTCGCACACCGACTTGACTTAGCCTGGTTTAAAGCACGTATTAATGAACAACCAGTAGACAGCCACTGGGATTTATTGGCGAAAGCAGCGCTTAGAGATGATATTGATAATAGCCATTACCAAATGACCATAAATGTGTTGCACCTAGCCACCCAAGGCCAAGAGGCGGATGCTTGTATCGATACTTGGTTAGAGTTACATTCCCCGTTGGTAGAGCGTTGGCGGCGGATGGTTTCTGATATCCGCGGTAATATTTCGGTAGAATTTGCTATGTTTTCGGTAGCTGTGAGAGAATTGCAAGATCTCGTACAGAGTACGGGTGATTGTCTGGACGATAACATTCAGCGAGTGGATGTAAAAAAAAAGCGCGAAAAAGCGCAAGTGACGAATAATCGGGGATAAACTATGACAACTCAGGCCAATATACAGGCACTAGAGAAAAAGCAATTGGAAGTATTTGGCTCTAAATTGTCTTATTTGGAGCAGGGCAGTGGTGCGCCAATGTTATTTTTGCATGGAGTACCGACTTCATCCTATTTATGGCGTAATATTATTCCAGCCTTGGAAAATGAAGCCCGTTGTATCGCACCTGATCTCATTGGCATGGGTAATTCCGATAAACCTGACATTGAGTATACGATTTTTGATCACATCAAATACATAGAAGCCTTCATTGATCAATTAGATTTAAAAGAGATTACCTTAGTGCTACACGCCTGGGGCTCTGTCATCGGTTTTGATATTGCTATGCGTCGCCCTGAATTATTCAAAGGGATCGCCTTTATAGAATCACAAATTCGGCCGATGGTGGATAGTAGCATGGTGTCATTACCCATGCATGAAATCAATGCTTTGGTGAATAACATCGAAGAAGGTAAACACTTGGTGATGGACTCGACCTATTACGTCGACCAAATCCTGCCAGCAGGCGTCTTGCGGCATTTGACGGATGAAGAAATGCAAGAATATCGTCGACCTTTCTTAAAACCAGGCAGTTGTAAACCCATCTGGCAATTTTTACTGGACTTACCAAAAGGCTGCAGGCAAACGCCCGTATTGGATTTGATTACAAATTACTCTGAAAAATTACAGCACTCTGATATTCCAAAACTCATGATGTTCGCTGTTCCCGGCTTTAACACCACGATTGACACCGTACAATGGGCAGAACAACACTTACCCAACCTCACCTTGGTAGATATCGATGAGGGCTTACATTACCCGCAAGAGTCTAATCCAGAGCTTATTGCGAGTGAATTAAAGCAATGGTATGAAGATGCAGTCTTGGGTGTTGAATAAGATGCGACGTAACTTTCCCCTCATTTTTTGCTTAATTTGCCTATCATTAACGTGTATCGCCTGCTCTGAAGGTTATCGCGGAACGCCTGAAGCAGGCGCTGCTACCATCACTCACCACCACTAACATACTCCTCGTAAACCAAAATGCGAAATGAATGCTATTGCTTTTTGTTCCCTTTTTATTGGCATTTTCCTCAGAAATTTGCATATAATCTAAAAATTCATTAAATAAAACACTTGCTTAGTCGGTGCTTTAATAAAGATTTAATAATTAATGTTTAAAATAGCTGCTTATACAAAACAAGAAGAATGTTATTACTAATATGTGAGATTGTAGAACTATGGCTGATGAAACGAAGAGAATTAATGAAGTTAATATATTTAAGGTTACAGGGACAAATCCAAAATACAATGTTTATTGTTTGAAGCCTCCAGGTCAGAGCGCCACTTTTATTAGGCATGCAACGGATGCCATTAGGGATTCTAAATATGGTAAAGAGCCCTCAAGTGGAAGCACAAGTGCTGATGAAGACTCAGTTCGTTCTGGTAGTGAGGCATCTGTCTATATCGTGAGAAAATCTGAAGGCAAAGAATCTCTAGGCATTATTGTAAAAGAAATGGATGAACAGTCTGACTCTTCTGACTTTTCTGACTCTTCTGATTCTGATGACGCTATTCTGTGGGTAGTCGATGAATCTGAGAAAAGTGTTGGAAGTGATAATGATGATAAAGATGCTGGCGAAGAGAATACTGAGACAAAGAGAAGAAGCTCAGCCTTAACGGCTGCATTAGCTTCTCTTGTACCGTCGCATGAAGCGAAAACAGATGAAAACACTCTAACAAAAGATGATGATCAGACTATAGAGGCTGATCCATTCTGTGGGTCTGAGTTAGGTGATGACGCGGCGAGATTGTCTAGTTCTGCTATCAATATTAGTGACGATGCTGCCGATAGTAGCAGTTTATTTGCATATCAATCACCGGCATCATCGGCAGGCACAACACCATTGCAATCACCTTCAAGAGCTAGTTTAACCTCTTCTCTAAGTTTTTTTGAACCTACAGACAGCCCGGATCAGCCACAGCCACAACGTCTTGTTGCGACGACCCTACCAGAAGAGCTCAATTATACAGAAGCTTTGGCAACTGCATTAGTCCATCATAAACCAGTTTTTATCGTTACAGACCAACGCAATCATAAAATATTAGCATACTATATGCTTGAGTTATCTGGTGTAGATTTAGAAGGATATATGCATAATATAAAAAATGAGGGCACCGAGCTTACTTTATTACAGCGTCTTCGTTTAGCATTGAGTGCAAGCAAAAGCTTACAAATGCTGTTCGCTGAAGATATTTTACATCGGGATATAACAACAGAAAACGTAATGGTTAGTGAAAGCGGAAAAATTAAGTTTTGTGATTTTGGTAGTGCTAAGGTTAGCGCCACAGAAGAAATGCCCTATGAAGGTAATCCGCGTTATCGTGCGACAGAGTTGAAGTTATATAGGGTTGAGAAACCAACGCAAGAAACTGAAATTTATTCCTTTGGTATAGTGCTAGCTAGAATATTTGGTTTTAGATTGAATCTCGCTCTGGCTAAACTTTATAACCCAGCTGATGCAATTGCTCAAGTTGCAGCTGAAACTGCTATTGCAGGGGGCTCTATCAGTGAAGTTGCGGCCAAAGCAACTAAACAAGATGGTTCTGTACCGTTGGCTGTTATTTATCGTGCTGCAACGACAGCTGTGCTAGAAGTTAAAGATATAAAGCAAGCTGGCGAAAAGATTACTCCCCAACGTGAAAAACAAATTATAGGGACTACAAAACGCGCTGCCTTTGAAGTTAGTGAATTGTGTGAGGATGAGTTAACGCCATGCTTCGATAGTATCTTGGAGAATCCTGATTTTTATGACCTTGATTATTTTGATCGTCAGATTTTAGTGAGTATCGTAATGCATTTATATAGCATGGTACATAAGGATCCGAAAGAAAGACCCAAGATTGAAGATCTAATTAAAGTGCTCACTAATTACATCGATGCACTTACGCCTAGTAAGTCATTAGCGGTAAGCGCTAGTGCGTTATTATCTAGTCCGAGTTCTTCTGATGATGACTCGACTCGATTTGTTGCGGTAGCGAGTTCTAGTAGTGAGTCACCTATTTCTTCGCAAAGCTCACCACCAGGTGCCAGTTCATCTACGATTGGAGCTTTCTCACTCCCAGCTTGTAATCCATCATCGCTATCAGTACCAAGTATCCTAAAGAAGTAATACCCCCATCGTTCTTGAAAGTGATATGATTGCGGCAATGAATAAAGGACATTGCCGCGATGTTACCCATTGTTACTGAATTAACAGCAGATACATTATTAATCACCCCAAACCGACGTTTAGCGAGGCAATTAAAGCGTAGCTACAGTGCGGCACAGCAGCAGCCTCATTGGCAAGTGCCGGATATCATACCCTGGGAGCCTTATTTACAGCGCTGTTATAGTGATTTAATCGTTGCTGGCCATTGTGACTCAGTTTTACTGTCAGCCTCACAAAGTGCTTATCTTTGGCAAACTATTATCTGTTCATCCCCCCAAGGCAGTTTATTATTAAACATTAATGATTGTGCAAAGCAAGCACAAAAAGCTTGGCAGTTGATGCAAGAATGGCAGGTGAGTTGGGATGCGCTAGAAACTAACAGTACCGAAGATGCGCAACAATTTTTACATTGGGCAAAACAGTTCGAACAAGCGTGTAATGAAAAGCACTTTATTTGCAGCAGTCAATTGCCTCAGCTGTTACTCAATAATTTAGAACATCTTCCGATGCCAGGCAACATCATTTGGTACGGCTTTTTAGAATTTACCCCAATGCAGCAAACGCTTTATGAAAAAGTTGGAGCATTAGGGATTACGCAACACATCTCACAGCCACAACAAGCAGGGGTAACAGTTACACAGAGGGCGTATCAAACCTTAGAGGATGAATTAAGCGCCATGGCGCAGTGGGCCAACGAGTGCCATCAACAGAATCCAGAACACAGCATTGCTTGTGTCATTCCCAATTTAACAGCATTGAGATCACAATTAAGCAGCTTATTTCAAAAAACCTTTTATCCAAAACAATTATTTAAAACAGCTAGCGAATGCCAAGCCTATAATATTTCCGGTGGTATCCCATTAGCGAAAATGCCAGTGATAAAAGCCGTTTTCGATCTGTTACAACTGTCACATTGGCAAATACCTTTATCATTAATCACAGATCTTCTACGCTGCCCATACATCAAAGGTGCACAAACAGAAATGATTGCGAGGGCGCAATTAGAGTATGATTTATATGCTCATGGTGAAGCGATGATAACGCAACAGCGCTTAATTGAATTATCAGAAACGTCGACGCCAATTTTCTATGAGTTATTAAACGATGTAACGCAGCTTGAAATCAAACAACAATTGGCGCCGAGTGATATGATTACGCTCATCATGTCATGCCTAAGGGCCTGTGGTTGGCCCGGGGAGAGGGTGTTAGACAGTGATGAATACCAACAAATGATGCGCCTTAAACCCTTGCTTGATGATTTCGCTGGTATGGATGGCCTGCAGGCATCACTCACATGGCATGAAGCAATACAGCAGTTGCAGCAACTGGCCATAAAAAGCATTTTCCAAGTGGAAACCAATGATAGTCAGGTACATGTACTGGGGCTATTGGAAGCCGCCGGTAATAGTTACGATAAACTTTGGCTTGCTAACATGCATGATGACATAATGCCAAGTCAGGCGCAGCCTAATCCCTTTATCCCCATTAAATTGCAAAAACAACTGGGCTTGCCACACTGCAGTCCTGGGCGAGAATTAGAATACAGTGAAGCTTTATTGCAGAGCTTGTTGCAAGCAGCACCTGAGATTATGATTAGTTACCCACTACAAGAAGGGGATAGGACGCTATCGCCCTCGCCATTATTAGCTGAATTCCCTGGAGCAAAGCAGTTAACGAGGACTGAGTCAGAACCTTGGGTGCAAGCAGCGAGCTTAGAATGTCTTAGCGATGAAAAAGGACCAGCAATTAATATAGGCGAGCGTATTAAAGGTGGCACCGGCGTCTTAAAATCTCAAGCACAATGTCCTTTTCAAGCCTTTGCTCGCTATCGCTTAGGGGCTCGTGCGATTGATGAATTAGATATTGGACTAAGTCATCTCGATAGGGGCATACTGGTACATGAAGTATTGCAGTGTTTTTGGGAAGAGGTTAAAACCCATGAAGCACTAGTGCAAAAAACTCACTGGGAACCGCTTCTGACAGACATCACTCAACGCATATTGAAACGTTATCAAAGCTATTATCCCTCCATCGTCACTGACTCATTTGCAGCTGTTGAACAAACTCGTATCGTGACATTAATACAACGCTGGTTAGATTTAGAAAAACAACGTCAACCATTCAGCATTGTTGCATTGGAACAACCCATTAAATTAAATATCGCTAATTTAGCTTTAAAAGGACAAGTTGATAGAATTGATCAACTAGACACAGGAGCGTTGATATTAATTGACTATAAAACGGGTTTTACTCGCATTAGCGATTGGTTCGGCGAGCGTCCTAGTGAGCCGCAATTACCACTGTATGCAGTGCAGCAAGCACACGCTATTTCAGGCATGGTATTTGCTCAAGTAACGGCACGCGGCATGCGGTTTAATGGTGTGACAACTGAAGATGAACAAATACCGCAAGTAAAAGCCTTGGCTAAATTACGGGTGAAAGACAAAGCCGAAGATTGGGAGGCTCAATTAACCCAGTGGCAACAGACCTTGGAAGGTATCGCGCAAGAATTCTCAGCTGGTGTTGCAGCTATTAATCCAAAAGATGCAATAGCTTGTGCCTATTGTGAATTACCGAGTTTTTGCCGATATCATTTACATGAGGAGCAAGATTAATGGCGGTTGCTGATAGTCAAGCCCGTAAGGTGGCATTAGATCCTAGTCAATCTTTTATTGTGCAAGCACCTGCAGGTTCTGGTAAAACCGAGCTGTTGACACAGCGCTATTTGGCCTTATTGACCACGGTTAGGCAGCCCGAAGAAATTCTTGCCTTAACCTTTACTCGCAAAGCCGCCAGTGAAATGCGCCATAGAATTATTGCTGCCATGCAACGAGGTTTAGATACTACGGCGCCTGATAGCGAGCACCAACAACAGACTTGGCGTTTAGCACAGCAAGTGATAGTAGCCGATGAACGTTATCAATGGCATTTGCTGAATAATCCCAGCCGCTTAAAAATACAAACCATCGATTCTCTGTGCGCCAGTATTACACGGGCCATGCCGGTGATTGCACAGTTTGGCAGTCAGCCTGAGATTGAACAGGATGCCACAGAGCATTATGCAAGGGCTGCCGAAAACTTATTAAGTTATTTAGATGATGATACGCTTGGCAAGCCATTGCAACATTTGTTGCATCACTGTGATAACCAATTACCCTACGTTAAACAATTGTTGGTGGACTTATTACAAACAAGAGAGCAATGGTTATCTTACTTAGTGCAATGCCCATTGCATGAACTAAGAGAACAATTAGAAACGAGCTTATATAATGTCGTTGCGCACAGTTTACAGCACTATCAAGATTTACTGCCGGAATTAAAACCTGTGCTGCCTTATATAGCTTTTGTAAAAAACCACTTAGGTTTTGATCATCCATTACAAGCGATTGATGATTTGATGCTGCCAGCTACCACGGCTGAGCATGTCAGTGCGTGGCAAGCTATCACGGCCTGGCTATTAACCCAAGATGGCACAATGCGTAAAATGGTGACGGTTAAACAAGGTTTTCCAGCACCTTCAGGCAGTAAGGATAAGGGCGAAAAAGAATACTTCAAAACCATGAAGCAGCAATTTTTGCTATTGTTAGAAGAATTGTCAGAGTTCGATGAGTTATTGCATGCATTACAACACATCCAACTGTTACCACATCCAGCTTACTCACTGTCTCAATGGCAAGTACTAGAAGCTTTGGTTACCTTACTACCTTTGTTGGTCGCAGAATTAAACTTATCCTTCAAGCAAGCCGCTAAAATTGATTTTACCGGCGTTGCCCAAGCGGCTCAGCTAGCTTTGGGTACCCCAGAACAACCCACAGACTTAGCCTTGAGCCTGGATTATCGCATCCAACATATTTTAGTGGATGAATTCCAAGATACGTCGATTAATCAAATACGCTTATTGCAATTATTAACAGCGGGTTGGCAGCAGGGTGATGGTCGTACATTATTTTTCGTTGGCGATCCGATGCAATCGATTTATCGCTTTAGACAAGCTGAAGTGGGATTGTTCTTACGGGTACAACAACAAGGCTTAGGTGAAGTTAAATTAAAACTGATTCGCCTGCAATGTAATTTCCGTTCTACCGCGACAATTATTGGCTGGATAAATCAACACTTCCAACATATTTTACCCTTTGCCGATGATATTGATAAAGGTGCAATACATTACTCATCTTCTGTAGCGGTACACGCAGCTAGTCCTCAGTCTTGCGTTAAGTGGCATACATTGACACAAGGATCTGATGAAGACAGATACTTGGTGAATGAAATTAAAAAAATAAGAGCGCGATCACCGCAGTCCAGCATTGCAGTATTAGTCAGAGCACGGCGCCATGCGTATCAAATCATCCAAGCCATGCAGCAACAAAATATCCCTTACCAAGCGGTCGATATCGAATATTTAGCAGATACTGCAGTCATTAATGATTTAATGGTGCTAACGAAAGCCCTGTTACATTTATCTGATAGGGTGGCATGGCTCAGCGTATTACGTTCGCCGATGATTGGCCTTGAGTTGCATGATCTTGCTCTTATCACAGCAGGTTCATCGAATGATATTATATTTAAAGAATTATCTAGCTTGGTCTTAGTGCAGTTATCTAAACAGGGTCAGCGGGCAATCAGTCGCGCACTACCCATTTTGCAACAAGCCATCGAACAACGGCAACGTTGGCCATTGCGTCACTGCGTTGAGTCCTGTTGGATAGCCCTAGGCGGCAGTGCTAGTTGCAGTGCAAAGGCACTCTCTAATGCCGAGCAATTTTTTGAGTTATTACAAACTCAGCAACATGATTTTTGCATTCATCGTTTTAATCAGCAACTGAAGTTCTTATATGCTAAAGTGCAAACGACTCATGATAATCCCGTGCAAATCATGACTGTCCATAAATCAAAAGGCTTAGAGTTTGATTGCGTTTTCTTGCCGGGTTTGCAACGTCGTGTGCCAATACATTCACGCGCCTTATTAGACTGGCTAGAAATGGCAACCGAAAAAGGACCACAATTAATCATGGCACCGATCAAAGCCGTTGAATCGGATAATGAAGCGATCAGTGACTTTATTCGTTATGAACAAAATATTAAAGATGACTATGAACTAGCGCGAGTGCTTTATGTGGCAGCCACTCGCGCAAAACAACAATTACATTGGGTAACAAGTATTAATAGGAATGATGAGGGCGTAATCAAACCAGCTAGTCATGGCAGTTTACTTGCAACCATGTGGCCCGCTATTGAAAAAACACTGGCAGCAGCATCACTCATTGAATACTCACCTCACAGCCTGCTTGATGAGGATGATGCAATGGTCTTAAAGCGCTTACCTAGTGATTGGCAATTGCCAGACAATATTCAATGGCAATCAAGCCAAGCAAACAAAACATTGCAAGAACAAAATATCTTTGAATGGCATAGCCCCTTAGCTACAAGCACTGGCACCGTTGTGCATCGTTGTTTACAGGCTTTGGTAGAGGACCCTCAGCTAACATTCAATAGGCAACAAATAGCAGCATTATTACTCTTGCATCAATGTCCAGCTGCAGCGTTAACCACTGCAATCCAAAACGTAGAGCAAGCCTTACGTTTAGTCACAGAAGATAAAAGAGGGCAATGGATTTTGCAAGCTCACGAAGATAGTCAAGCCGAATATGCCGTTGCCGGCAGAGTAGGGGACAGTGTTATCGATGGCATTATTGACCGAACCTTCATCGATGCGGATGGTATCCGTTGGATAATCGACTATAAATTGAGTCAACCCAAGGACGAAGAGTTACAACAGTTTATCCATAGCCAAGCCCAACAATATGCACTACAATTAGAACGCTATGCAACATTAATGCAATTAAGAGAAAATCGTACTATCAAGCTAGGTTTATATTTCCCACTAATCCCGGCTTGGCACGAATGGGAGTTTAATCATGCCAGTTGATATTTCTGAAAAACTTGTTGTTGGGATTTCATCCCGAGCTTTATTTGATTTAGATGAAAGCCACAACATTTTTGAAGAACAAGGCTTAGAAGCGTTCTTGCGTCATCAAGTCGATAGAGAAAATGATATATTAAACCCAGGCGTAGCTTTTGCACTTGTTAATAAATTAATCGCACTCAAACACCCCCAAACTCAAGAACAGATGGTTGAGGTTATTTTACTATCGAGAAACAGTGCTGATACTGGTTTGAGAATTTTCAATAGCATCCAACATCACAAATTACCTATTACCCGTGCTGTTTTTACTAATGGCTGCAGCCCCTATCGTTACGTTACTGCTTTAGGCGCTCATTTATTCTTATCGTCTCATGACAGCGATGTACGTCGTGCTTTAGATGCAAATTGCGCTGCGGCAAATTTATTACCAGGCTGTAACAATCAATCACAACGTCAAGAAATCCGCATCGCTTTCGATGGTGACGCCGTTTTATTTTCCGATGAAGCAGAGCGCATCTATCAAGAACAAGGTTTACAAGCCTTTAAAGACAGTGAATCAAAAGCTGCAAAAAAACCCCTGCAGGCAGGTCCTTTCAAAGGTTTTTTACAAGCCTTACATCGTATCCAACAACAATTTCCTGTAGGTGAGTGCCCCATAAGAACAGGCTTAGTGACAGCGCGTGATGCCCCAGCTCATGAACGTGTCATCAACACCCTAAGAACCTGGAATATTCGCATCGATGAAGCTTTTTTTCTTGGTGGTTTAGCAAAAGGTGAATTTCTTAAAGCATTTGCGGCAGATATATTCTTTGACGATCAAAAAATCCACTGTGATTCAGCCAAAGTGCATGTTACTACAGCGCACGTGCCTCATGGTGTTGTTAATGATGATCAATAGTAGCCTAAATCTTACGGTATGGAATATAATAAGGCTCCCACATTTTCTCACTGATCAAGGTTTCTAGATCCGTATCTACACTTAAATCTGTTTCACCTTCCTTAATGATTTGCTGTGCGACTCGCATTGCGATATGTTTAGCTACATCTTGAGCTTCATCTAAGGATGGCAATAAGGGTGCCATATGATCTTTTACGGTGGGTGAGTATTCACTCAAAGCTTTACAGGTTTCCCATAACACCGTATCGCTTAAGTGTTTGGCTTTTGTGGTTAATAAACCCAATCCTAAGCCAGGAAAGACGAAAGCATTATTACATTGTGCAATTCGTATATGGCGGCCATCGAAGTCAACATCTTCAAAGGGGCTACCCGTTGCAATGAGTGCTTTACCATCAGTCCACTTAAACAAATTGATGGGCGCGGCTTCGGCACGTTCCGTTGGGTTTGATAAGGGCAGAATGATAGGGCGTTCGATATGACTCGCCATTTCTTTGATAATCGCTTCAGAAAAAGCGCCAGCAACAGCTGAGCAACCGATCAAAATGGTAGGTTTCACATTGCGAACGACGTCTGCAAGTTGAATAGAGCCAGGATTATCTAATTGCCATTCACTCATTACACTAGGTTCATGGGCATAGGGTTTTTGAAAGCCGGTTAATTCAGGCATATCACTGGTAAGTAATCCAGGTCTATCCAATAACCAAAAGCGTTGCTTGGCTTCTTCTTCGGATAAACCTTCACGTATCATGGCATCACAAATTTGATCCGCAATACCCGTACCCGCAGTACCGGCACCAAAGATCACTACTTGTTGATCGCGAAAGGTTTGTTTATTGACATTAATTCCCGCAAGAATTGCTGATAAGGTCACAACCCCTGTACCTTGCATATCATCATTGAAGGTGCAGAGCTTGTCACGATATTTTTCTAAATTACGGCGAGCATTTTCACGGCCAAAGTCTTCCCAGTGTAAAAAGATATTGGGAAATTTCTTTTTAACCGCCGTGACAAATTGCTCGATAAAATCATCGTACTCTTGCCCAGTTAAGCGTTCATGGCGCCAACCAAGATACATAGGATCTTTCAATAGTTCTTCATTATTAGTACCGACGTCTAACAAGATAGGTAACGTACGCGTGGGATCAACTCCACCACACAAGGTATAGACCATGAGTTTTGCAATGGGAATATCCATACCACCAATCCCTTGATCGCCAATGCCTAACACGCCTTCACCATCTGTGACGACAATTAACTCCACTTCGGGATGCGATCGGTTATCTAATATTTCTTCGATATAACGTCTATCGGGATAAGAAATATAAAGCCCCCGTGGTTGGCGAAACTCATGACTGAATTTTTTCACCGCCGTGCCTACGATGGGCGTATAGATCACGGGTAACATTGTGGATAAATGTTCAGATACAAGCTTGTAAAAGAGTGTTTGATTGGAGTCATGCAAACTCCCAAGAAAAATATTACGATTAAGGTTGCCGCGATAACTACAGAATTGCTGATAAACTCTATCCACTTGTTGATCTAAGGATTCGATTTGCGTCGGCAGCTTTCCAATAAGATTGAGTTCATGTCGCTCTTTTTCCGTGAAGGCGGTGCCTTTATTTAATTGTGGTGTTGTTAACAGTGGTTTGCCTATCATGGTGGTTTCTAACCACTCAGCATTCTTTTCTGGATCTTTATAGCGTTTAAAGTTGAGCATTACTGTAAATCCCCATATAGTTATCTCTCTCTTAACAGCAGTATAGTTCAGGTTTAAGACATAGGAGGTAGTATGTCCGCAAATAATTGGTTATATGATCAGTCAATTTATAAATACATACTGAATACATGTGTTAAAGAAGATGCGATTTTAGCAGCACTACGCGAGCTGACACAGCAGCATAAAATGGCGGTGATGCAAATAGCGCCGGAACAGGGCCAGTTGATGCAATTCCTTGTTAAGCTTATCGGTGCCAAGCGTACGCTGGAATTAGGCACATTCACTGGCTACAGCGCGCTAGCGGTGGCCATGGCTTTGCCAGAGGATGGTAAAGTGCTTGCCTGTGATACTAGCGAAGAATGGACTAATATTGGCAAGCCTTATTGGGAAAAAGCTGGGGTGGCACATAAGATTGATTTACGCATTGCTCCGGCAGCTGTGACGCTGCAGGAATTAATCGTAGCTCATGAGGAGGGTAGTTATGATTTCGCCTTCATCGATGCTGATAAGGCCGGATATCCTGATTATTATGAATACTGTTTACAGTTGGTACGGTCTGGTGGTCTCATCGCCATTGATAATGTCTTATGGAGCGGACGTGTGGCGGATGACACGGAAAATGATAATACCACCACCAGTATGCGCAATTTGACCAAGTTCATAGCAAATGATGAGCGTGTAGACAGTGCCTTGCTGCCCATTGCCGATGGTTTATTGTTAGCAAGAAAACTAAGCTGAGGGTGCTTTATCACGTGTTTTTTCTTCAATGTTAGCAGCTGCTTGTATTTTAACGATACGAGCATCAGGCGCCATTTCAGCAATACTGGCAGCAGCTGTTTGCGCTTCATTACGCACAAAACATGGATCCAATGCAATGGGATTCATTTTACGTCCTGGCGCTGCGAGATCACCATTCCAAGGCAAATGTCGATAAATTGCTGATTCGGATAAATCAAATATTGGATATTTTAAGACTTGGAAATAAGGTGAATAATCGAAATCAGCGGGCGTGTACAGCCTGAAATTACGATGCACTAATTGTAAGCCGTTTTCTTCATCCACAGATACTAGTGGCAAGATTGGGTAACGCACGGAGCTAAAAGCTTCGGCAATCAATGAAGAGCAAATTTGGCGCGTATTCTCCCCAGCATTTTTTTGAAAGAGGCTAGAGCGCCAGCGTCTAGGCATGATGCTCCATGGAAAAAAGAACCGTGCTAAGTCAAGAATTTGACGCACATCATAGTCCGTGCCCAAATGATCGACCGCATATTTAATAACTTTTTGGATATCTCGGCGTGACAAACCAGTGGGTCTGCAGACGCGAATATTATCTTCTTCATAAATGGATAGGGGTGAAACAATGATCCCTTTACCAAGGAAGCCTTCGATAATGAGAGGCTCTTCTGGATCCCCTTGATAATGTGCTCGCACAATTTTGCGCGACTCAGGGCAGGGGATGTCGTGGACTCTACCAACATACAGTGCAGCATGAGACCAACGGCTTTGCGTCATTAATTTGGTGACTTCAGCACAGCGCGAACGGCCTTCGACCAATATCACATCGCAAGGTTTTAGATCGTATTTGATTTGTTCATAATCACAGTGCGGTAAGCCAATGGGTTGCTTGTCATCCATGAGCCATCTAACTAATCTCGAGGATACTTTTTCTAATACTTTAATTCCCATAATCAGTCCTAATCCATCAATATTATTTATCCTGCTGCAGTTTTTATGCCAATGGTATGTGCCTGCAGTCATTATTATTGCTATAGGAAAGCATAGTCGACTTATAAGCGTTTCGCCATTTCTGCGGCATTTCCGGTATAAAGACTTGGGGTCAGGGCGAGTAATTGTCTTTTGGCTTCCTCAGGAATATTCAATTGTTGTACAAACGTGTGAATAGTGGCTTGAGTCATATTTTGCCCACGGGTTAAGTCTTTTAATTGTTCATAAGCACCGCTGACGCCGTAACGACGCATCACGGTTTGAATGGGCTCTGCTAGTAATTCCCAGTGTTGTTCCAAATCTTCGCTGATAGTGACTTGGTTGATTTCAAGTTTGTTTAAACCTTTCATCAAGCTTTTATAAGCCGTTAAGGAATAACCAAGCCCTAAGCCAACATTACGCATTAATGTTGAATCTACCAAGTCGCGTTGCCAGCGTGAAGTGAGCAATTGTTGGCTGAGAAAGATGAGAATATTATTCGCCATCAGGGCGTTACCTTCGGCGTTTTCAAAATCGATGGGATTCACTTTGTGAGGCATGGTAGATGAGCCAATTTCGCCCGGCACCATTTTTTGTTTAAAGTAAGCCAAGGATACATAGCCCCAAATATCGCGGCATAGATCGACGATGATGCGATTAAAGTGGGTAAAGGATGAAAATAAGTCGGCGATGTAATCATGGTTTTCAATTTGTGCCGTATAAGGGTTCCAGTGTAAGCCCAAACTTTCTACCAGTGTTTGGCTGATATTGAGCCAATTCACCTTTGGGTATGCGGCAAGGTGAGCATTAAAGTTACCAACTGCGCCATTTATTTTGCCGCGGATTTGTTGATGGGTAATGGTTTTGACTTGATGTTCTAAGCGGTAGACAAAATTTGCAAATTCTTTACCAAGGGTAGTGGGGGTTGCTGCTTGGCCATGGGTGCGACTCATCATCGGTACTTCGGCGAAGGTATGGGCAAAGTCCTTTAAGGTATCGGTGATGTTGGTCAGCATGGGTATTAGTATTTGATCTCTGGCTTCTTTTATCATCAATGCGTAAGCAAGGTTATTAATATCTTCCGAGGTACAGGCAAAATGGACAAATTCAGTGATGTTTGTCAGCTCAGGATGTTTTGAGAGCTTTTCTTTAATGAAATATTCCACGGCTTTAACGTCGTGATTGGTAGTGGCTTCTAAGCTTTTAACGCGTTCAGCATCTGCCAGGCTAAAGTTAGTGCAAATATCGGTAAAGATTTTTTGCGTGTGTTCATTCAAATGAGGGACTTCTTTAATTTGTTCACAATTTGCGAGGGCTTTGAGCCATTCAATTTCTACAATGATACGGTATTTTATTAAACCATACTCGCTGAAATAAGTTCGTAGCTCAGTATTTTTGTTACCATAACGTCCGTCGATTGGACAAATTGCAGTTAATTGATTGAGTTCCATTAGATAAGCCCCTTAGTCAAAATTTTTGCGAATTCTAACATAAGTATGTGGATGGGGCGAAGCATAATTTTGCTTGCAGTAACGAAGGTATCAGGTATGCTGTTGTTAGTTTAATCTGTTGGTGAGTGCTATGTTGGAAAGCTATATTAGACCTTTTTATCAGTTTTTGATGGTTAATCCTGTCGTTAAACTATTGAATAAGTTTTTTCGGTTTGAGGCGCATATTGTTACGGCTTTGAGTGGGATTTTTGGTTTTTTTGCTGCTTGTGCGATTTTTTTTGATTGGCGAATGATTGCAGTGGGGCTGTTATTGTTTTCAGGGTATTTGGATACGTTGGATGGAAGTTTGGCGAGAGAGAGAGAGCAGACGAGCGATTTTGGCTGTGTGTTAGATATACTGTGTGATCGTTTGGTTGAGTTTATGGTGATTGTGGGCTTGTTTGCTGTAGCGCCTGTGGTCCGCGCATGGCCTGCAATATTGATGTTGGGTAGCGTGTTAATGTGTATCACCTCGTTTTTAGTGGTTGGAATTTTTAGTGATAACCGCGGAGAAAAAAGTTTTCATTATAGTCCTGGTTTAATTGAACGGGCTGAAGCCTTTGTGTTCTTCATTGCCATGATTCTATTGCCACAGTGGTTTTCACTGCTGGCTTATTTATTCAGTGCCTTAGTGTTTTTGACAGCCTTTTTACGAGTGTCGCAATTTAGAAAATTATCTCAATTGTTGTAAGGCTTCAATTCGTTTTTCCAATGGTGGATGGCTAGCAAATAATGCCAGCATGCGACTACGACTGGAAATTTTCATGGTGGCCATTGAAGGAGCCCTATCATCTTTCTCGACGTCCATGGCTTGTTGTAAGCGTTTTAAGGCAGCAATCATTTTATCTTTACCGACTAGTTTGGCAGATCCAGCATCGGCTCTGAATTCGCGGTACCTTGAAAACCACATGACAATGACGCTAGCTAGGATTCCAAAAATTATTTCGAATAAAATAGCGATGCCATAATAAGCAAGACCGCCGATGGCGCCATTGTTATCATCACGAAATAAATTCATCACCACAAAGGCTGCAATACGTGCAAAGAAGATCACGAATGTATTGACTACGCCTTGCAATAAACTCATGGTGATCATATCGCCATTAGCGATATGAGAAACTTCATGAGCGAGTACGGCTTCCACTTCTTCTGGTCGCATGCGATCGATTAAGCCGGTGGAAACTGCTACCAAGGAATTGTTTCTATTCCAACCAGTGGCAAATGCATTGGGCTCAGGGCTTTCATAAGTACCGACTTCAGGCATTCCAATATTGGATTGTTTGGCCAAGCGTTGTACGGTATTAATCAAGCTTGCTTCTAGAGGGGAGCTGGGGCTTTCAATCATTTGGATTCTGTAGGCAGATTTTGCCATGAATTTGGAAATAAATAAGGAAATAAATGAGCCAGTAAAACCGATAATTAAGGCAAAGATCATCAAGGAGCCATAATTGATACCTTGAGAGCTTAAATAGGGTTGTATGCCAAAAAGGCCAAAAATAATGGTGAGGACCACGATGATGGCAATATTGGTTGCGATAAATAATGCGATTCGTCTAAACATTGTATTGCTCTCTTATTAAAAAATTAGTAATGATACTTGGAATTATAGCACTATATATCGTATGGTATGAGGGTAAGTAGAGTAAGGAGACAGTTACATTGAAAGTTCTTGTCACGGGTGGTGCGGGTTTTATTGGCTCGCATTTGTGTGATGCACTATTAGCACATGAGCATGAAGTCAGGGTGCTTGATAATTTAAGTACTGGCTCCAGAGATAATCTTAAAAAGGATGTTGAGCTGATTGTTGACGATGTGCGTAACCAAGATGCTGTTGCTAAGGCATTTTCGGGGGTAGATGCTTGCTTTCATTTAGCAGCGATGATTTCTGTGGTTGCTCCTACAAATCAACGTATTGAAAATCTGGAGATTAATTTAGCGGGCAGTCTCAATATCTTTCAGGCAGCTATTGCCGCTGGCCGTGTGCCTGTCTCTTTTGCGTCTTCCTGCGCTGTCTATGGAGATAGTGATAATTTACCACTGAAAGAAAGCGAAGTGATTGCACCCATCTCAGCCTATGCCTGTGATAAATATGCTGCAGAACTTAATGCTTATTATTTTGCATATAATGCTCAGTTGCCTGTGATTTCATGCCGATTTTTTAATGTTTACGGGCCAAGGCAGAGCCCCCATTCTCCCTATTCAGGCGTCATTAGCAAGTTTATCCATTGGGCTAAACAAGGAGAGCCATTGAAGATTTATGGCGATGGCACTCAAACACGGGATTTTATTTATGTTGGGGATGTGGTCAAAGCATTATTATTGTCAATGTCTATTGCGGACACTAACAGCAAAGTTTTCAATGTTTGTTCCGGCACTGCAATTGATATCACTACTTTAGCTAGAAAGATTGAGTTACTCTCTACAAACCAAAGTGATATTGTTTATGAATCAGCTCGCAGAGCTGATATTAAACACTCTTGTGGTGATACCAGCTATGCGAGCAGTTTAGGTTTTACGGCACAACATTCATTGGACGATGGTTTGAGAGAGTTGATTCACGAGGATTATTTACCTCTTTAACTTTAAAATCACATGATTATTACTTATTGGCTTATGCTGCGTAAAAATATAGCAACGCGTCCGAAGCGCCCTCTAGACTGACCGACAATCCTTCTATTTCACTCATAACTCTATTCGGCATAGTGCTAATGATAAAACATCACATCAAACCAACAATAGTGCAGTTCCGACAGGGCGGTTCTCGAACCGCCCCTACATTTTTTTTCACGCTTTGTTGTATAAATGGGTATTTAAAGTGAAAGAGGCACATTGCCTTTAAAGATTACTCATCACGTACTGCAAAATACCGCCGTGTTTATAATAGGCCATTTCATCCATCGTATCGATGCGGCACAGTAATTGAAATTGTTCTTGTGAACCATCATCACGCGTGACATTAGCGTTCAAGGTCATTCTTGGTTTTATATCACTCGGTATTTCAATGTCCACGGTTTCAGATCCAGTTAATTGCAAGGTCTTGCGATTGGTATCATTCGTAAACTCTAGTGGCATCACACCCATGCCGATTAAGTTAGAACGGTGAATACGTTCATAACTTTCAGCAACGACGGCTTTAACGCCTAAGAGCAAGGTGCCTTTGGCAGCCCAATCACGTGATGATCCTGTACCATATTCTTTACCAGCAATGACCACTAAAGGTTTACCATCGGCCTGGTATTTCATGGAGGCATCATAAATAGACATGACATCACCACTTGGAATATAGGTTGTGTAACCACCTTCTGTACCAGGGGCCATTTCATTGCGAATACGAATATTACCAAAGGTGCCACGCATCATGACTTCATGATTACCGCGGCGCGAACCAAAGGAATTAAAATCTTTAACTCTGACATCGTGATCCATTAAGTATTTTCCGGCAGGACCATCAGATTTTATAGCGCCCGCTGGTGAAATGTGATCGGTAGTAATACTGTCACCTAACAGCGCGAGAATATTGGCTGATTTAATATCTTTGATTTGGTTTGCATCATCCATGTTTTCGAAAAAGGGCGGGTTACGGACATAGGTTGATTTTTCTTGCCATTCATAGGTTTTGCTCGTAGGAATTTTCATATTGCGCCAATCATCATCCCCAGTGAAGACATCGGCATATTGTTGACGGAACATGTCTCTGTTCACAATGGCGTTGACCTCATCGGCAACTTCTTTATTGCTGGGCCAAATATCTTTTAAGTAAACATCATTGCCGTCTTGATCTTGACCAAGCGGCGTTGTAGTCATGTCAATACGCGTATTGCCGGCCAAGGCAAACGCGACAACCAGTGGCGGTGAGGCTAACCAATTGGCTTTGACTTGTGGATGCACGCGTCCTTCAAAGTTTCTATTTCCAGACAATACGGAAGACACGACTAAATCACCACTATTCACTGCTTTTTCAACAGGAGCAGGCAAAGGACCAGAGTTACCAATACAGGTTGTACAACCATAGCCTACTAAGTTAAATCCTAATTGGTTGAGGCAGCCTTGTAAGTTAGCTTTTTCCAGATAGTCTGTCACAACCTTTGAACCAGGTGCCAAGGAGCTTTTGACCCATGGTTTACGTGATAAGCCTTTTTTAATGGCGTTACGTGCAACCAAACCAGCGGCCATCAAGGCGCTAGGGTTTGAGGTATTGGTACAGCTGGTAATGGCTGCGATCACGACATCACCATGCTGGATATTATAATCAGTACCTTCAGCAGGAACTGATTTGTCAGCTTCATCTGCTTTGCCTTCGTCTTTTAGCGCTTTGGCAAATGCCTGTGGAATATCATTTAATACAACTCTGTCTTGTGGCCGTTTGGGGCCCGCAAGACTAGGTTCAACGGTGGATAAATCTAAACTAAGCACATCGGTATAAACGGGATCTGGACTATGAGCATCACGCCACATGCCTTGAGCCTTACAATAAGCTTCCACTAATGCAATGGTATCGTCATCACGTCCAGTCAGCGACATGTAATTAAGGGTTTCACTATCTACTGGGAAGAAGCCACAGGTGGCACCATACTCAGGTGACATATTTGATATGGTAGCACGGTCGGCTAAGGGGAGTTGTTCCAAACCAGGACCAAAAAATTCAACAAATTTACCAACGACGCCATGATTGCGTAACATTTCAGTGATAGTCAATACTAAATCTGTGGCAATGATACCTTCGTTTAATTGTCCTTCTAGTCTTACACCGACGACTTCAGGAATGACCATAGTAATAGGCTGACCCAGCATGGCAGCTTCTGCTTCAATACCGCCAACACCCCAGCCAAGCACCCCTAAGCCATTGATCATTGTGGTGTGACTATCAGTTCCAACCAGCGTATCAGGATAAGCAACGGTTTCACCCTTTGTGGTCTTTTGCCAAACAACTTGAGCTAAGTATTCTAAGTTGACTTGGTGACAAATGCCGGTGCCTGGAGGGACCACACGAAAGTTTTCAAATGCAGTTTGCCCCCAGCGTAAAAATTCATAACGCTCACGGTTACGTTCCATTTCAATATTTACATTAAACTTAAAGGCATTGGGATTGGCAAAGTCATCCACTTGTACTGAATGATCAATTATTAAGTCTACGGGGATCAGGGGATTAATTTTTTCAGGATTTGCGTTACGTTTTGCCATGCCATCACGCATAGCGGCTAGGTCCACCACAGCAGGCACTCCGGTAAAGTCTTGCATTAGGACGCGAGCAGGGCGGTATGCAATTTCATGTTGAGATTTTTGAGTGTCTAACCATTGATAGATGGCATTGATATCATCATCTGTAACGCTCTTCCCATCAAGGTTGCGTAATAAGTTTTCAAGTAAAACTTTTAATGAGAAAGGTAGTTTGTCAATGTTTTCCAAGCCTTTTTGTTGTAGCGCTGGAATGCTGTAGTAGTGAAAGTCTTTACCTTTCACAGATAGTGATTGTTTCGTGGTGTACTTAGCCATAACTGCTCCTTATTGAGTGATTCTCTATACTCATCATACTTCAATTAGTCCGACATTTTAACACATCCATCTTTTTCATTAAATCAGATGAAACCATTTATGTTTTCTTATAGTAATAACTCGACATACTGGCTAAACGAGACGACAGTATTTTTGCGATATTTTCCCAAATGATGACTCTATCTTCAGCTTTTGATAAACGCTTGAGACACGATAAACTCAATAAGACCACTTGTGTGTCAGGAATCGCGGCGATAACATCTGCGGTACGTGGTACGCCTAAGATAAAGGATATTTCGCCAAAGATATCACCTTTGCTAATAATCGATAAGGCTTTGCCTTCAATGCTGACTTCGGCGATGCCTTCTGTGATAAAGCCAATGGTGCGTTCGCCAGAGCTGCGACTCACAATAACATCACCAGCATTGCAGTGCACGGTGATAGCATTTTTTAATAAACTTTTTTTACCCTCTTTGCTTAAGCCCTGTAAAATTGGCACCTCGATGACTTCAGTTTCGGCCGTGGTTATGCGTGAGAAGCCAGGATCTGTTAACATAATACTCTTAGCTTCTTGGGTGAACCAATTAATACCATCATTATTTTTAGGAAAATGTTTTGACTTTGCAATACGGTATAAAAACGAATTACGTTGTCTTAAAAAATCATAATCATGCAGTAATAAAAATAGCGGTAAGCGATAACCGCCAAAATCAGAGTTGTAAATTCTACTCAAAGGTCGAAAACCTAAACAGCGATAAAAAGGATAAAGGTTTGGTTCGCAAACAATGATACCAATGGTGAAATCATTCTCTAAGCAATATTGATAACCATAACTTACTAAAATAAGTGAAAGCGGAGACTTGCGATACTCTTCTAATAGACAAAGGCGTGAATTGATACAGATACTGTCGAGCAATTTTTCAGGAAATAAATCTAAGTCGTACACTTTTGCCATGGCTTTGTCGCGCATGACTGACTGAGCAGGCGTAACCCTAAAAGAGCCGACGATTTCATGGGTTTTTTTGTCGCGGCCCGCAAAAATGACACTGTCTTCATCAAACTTATCAACCTGTGCGGGTGATATAACATGTTGTTTAGAGCGTTTTAATTCTTCGCCAAAGACTGAATCGCGCACTTCAAAGCACTTTTGCAAATCTTCACCTTCTGCGACAAACACTTCAAAGCGGTTGGTGACATAATCAAATGTTGATAGTAGCTTACTCAGGAAATCCAATGCTCATCGACCCCATATTAAGTCAGTATACCCATCTCATTAAGTAAAATATAGCATATAATTTTTCATTCAGTAGGCGTCTGCGGGGTTTACAAGAAGAAATAATTACTTTAAATAGATGCTATAACCAATTGAATTTAAGGGGTTATTGTATAATGCCGCCACCAAGACACACATCATCCTCATAGAAAACGATGGACTGACCCGGGGTAATCGCTCTTTGGGGGGTGTCAAAGCTGACACGGAGCTTGTCTTTGTCTAATGAGCTGAGATGGCATGTTTGCTTGGTTTGTCGATAGCGAATTTTAGCGCTTAAGTTTATAGGGAGGCTAGGCGGGCTAGTTGCAATCCAATGTAAGTCTTTGCAATTGAGGGTATCTTTGAATAATCTAGGGTGATTATTACCTTGTGCAACGATTAAGCGATTATGATTTAAATCTTTATCCACTACATACCATGCGGTTTCGGTATGCTGTTGTAGACCACCGATTCCTAAACCTTTACGTTGGCCGATAGTATAAAACATTAACCCATCGTGTTCGCCGATGGTTTCACCCTCAAGCGTGTTAATGTCACCTTTTTGTGCGGGCAAGTATTGATTAAGAAAAGTTTTAAATTTTCGCTCGCCGATGAAGCATATCCCAGTGCTATCTTTTTTATTGTGTGTTACAAAACCAGCGTCCCTAGCTAATTCTCTGACTTGTTTTTTTTGTAATTCACCAATCGGAAACAGGGCTTTAGACAATTGCTGTTGATTTAAAGTGTAGAGAAAATAGCTTTGATCTTTATTGTTATCTAATCCACGCAATAGTTTAACTTCATTGCCTACATTGCTGCGCCTAACGTAATGGCCGGTGGCAATGTAGTCTGCGTCTAGTGTCATAGCATAGTCTAAAAATGCTTTAAATTTAATTTCTTTATTACACAGAATGTCGGGGTTTGGAGTTCTGCCAGCAGCGTATTCTTTGAGAAAAGTTTCAAAAACGTGATCCCAATACTCAGCAGCAAAATTAACTTTATGTAGCGGGATTTGCAAAGTATCACACACGGCTTGAGCATCGGCAGCATCTTCACTAGCGCTGCAGTGAGTTTCGCTATCATCTTCCTCCCAGTTTTTCATAAATAAACCCTCGATATGATAGCCGGCTTGCAATAACAATAGTGCGGCTACTGATGAGTCAACACCACCAGACATACCAACGATGACTTTTGTTTTTTTGGTTGAATGCTTCATTTAAGTAAAAAGTTTTATTTGTTGTGGGAAACTAATTTTAACTTCTAAGCCTTTGCCATCAACAGGTGTGCCAAGGCTTACCTCCGCTTGATGCAACATTGAGATTTGCTGCACAATTGCGAGACCTAAACCGCTACCAGTTTGCTTCGTGCCAAGAATGCGATAGAAGCGTTCGAAAACTCGAGAGCGGAGTTCTGGTGGAATACCAGGGCCATTATCCGTTACGATCATTACAACCCTATCATTTTCTGCTGCAATAGTGACACGAACAATACTATCCTTCGTGCTATAGCGGATGGCATTATCAATAAGATTACGCAATAAGATACTAAGCGCCGTGCTGTTGCCTTCAATGGTGATAGACTCATCATTGCAATGCAATTCTAACTCTATGTTTCTATTAATAGCTGTCGGTGCCGCTTGCGTAATTTCTTCAACGGCCAAGCGATGCAGATTAACGGGTGTGATATCTTGCAAGGCATGAGACTCATCTGGAACAATTCTACTAAGGGTTAACAGTTGTGACACGATATGGGTGCTTCTATCAACCGTCGAGATAAGATTTTTTAAGGCTTTTACTCTGTCTTCATCGCTGGCTGTTTGTAAGGCGACTTCTGCTTGGGTTTTTAAAGCGGCTAGCGGTGTTTTTAATTCATGTGCGGCATCGCCTGCAAAACGCTTTTCACGTTCTAGTGCTGCTTGTAATCGTAAGAAGAGTTTATTTAACTCATCGACTAATGGTTTTACCTCGATGGGCACTGCGCGTAAATCCACTGGCTTAAGATAAGTCGGCACTCGATGTGACACTTCATTAGCAATTTTCTTTAAAGGATTTAAACCTTTACCAATGATGACCCAAATGAGTAAGCCTAATAGGGGATAAATCATCAGCATGATGTAAAGATCGTCACGTGCAATTCTATGCCCCAGTTCAGCTCGAATATCATACCGTTCTGCAACGACTATAATTAAACCGGTTTTATTAGAGCGTACGGTGAACACACGCCAGGGTTGTTTGTGAATATTAATATCGCTAAAACCTTCGGTGCCACTGGATAGTGGCTCTAATGGAGAATTGGCAGAGTGAATCAGTAATTGCCCTGTTTTATCCCATACTTGGAATTGGAATTTGTCTTCATAACGATAATCAAAGGGATTATCCAACGTTTTATAAAATTGTCTTGCTAGGGTTGGTACCGTGTTAAGTTGGTTTTGTATTGTCATCAAATGTGCGGGACTAAAATCTTCACCCACTAAGGCTTGGAAGGCTAGACCTGATTGACTGAGCAGGGCATCCAAGTGATCTTGAATGTCTTTTTGATCGAGAACATAATTCCCTAAAGCGGTAAGCGTTGTCGCGATAACGATACTTAAGAGTAAATTGACAAGTAAAAATTTTCTAATAGAGCGAATCATGGGCTCGGTTTTTCAACCATGTATCCTACTCCACGAATCGTGCGTATCAGCTTACTGCCAAATTTCTTGCGTAAATTATGGATGTGTACTTCGAGTGCATTAGAGTCAACATCTTCATCCCAACTATAAATGCTTTGATTTAGTTGTTCACGTGATAAGGCTCTGCCTTGGTTTTCGATAAGTTTTTGTAATAGGGCAAATTCACGTCTTGGTAAATTGATTACTTCTTCCATATACGTTACTTGGTGAGCGACAGGATCAATGATAATTTCGCCATATTGAATTTCAGGTGTTGCTCTTGAAAATTGACGGCGCTGGATGGCGCGTAAACGTGCATAAAGTTCGTCGATTTTAAAGGGCTTATTGAGGTAATCATCGGCACCGGAATCTAGTCCTTTGACGCGATCATCCACAGAGTCTCTGGCAGTTAATATTAATACCGGTGTATCTTGTTGCCGCTTGCGTAAATTTCTCAAAACCTGTAAACCATCTAAACGTGGTAAGCCTAAATCAAGGACGACTGAATCAAAGTTTTCGGTTTTGAGGGCTTGGTCGGCTGTGATGCCATCTTTTACCCAATCGACACTGTAATTCTCTTGTTGCAACCCCGTTTTGACTGCATCACCTAGATGCTCGTCATCTTCTACTAGTAATACTCTCATGGTTTTAATCACCCGTTAACATAAAAACATATAGTAACTTATAGTACGAATTGGAGGTGAGTGCAACAGCCGTATTAAGGTTTTATGACTTCACTTTTGTTTAATAAATGCATTGTTCCAAAGAAAGCCCTAACGTTGGGGTTGCTAACAAAAGAAACATTATAAGGGTGTTCACTAATTAATTGTTCGAATTGGTTTGAGCTGGGAATTTTGGCAATAGACTGGGCAATGTTGCCAAGCATAATTAATTTAGGCTTAAATTTTCGTTCAGCTAAACAATGCAGTAGGTTAAAGAGAAATGGCTGCCAATGTTTAGCCTCCTTGCCCACGCGTGTATCACTTAACACCAGGCAGGCATTAAGAAGCAAGAATCCTTGTTTAAGAAAATTTTGAAACAATTCTTCGCCAGTGCTGACTAAGCTTGCTTTATTGATAGCCGCAATGGCAGTTTGTGAGACATCATTTTCTGATAATAATCCTTCGCTAATAAATAACATTTTGATAAAATTGCGCAACGATGTTGCCCGGTTAACTCGCTTGCTTAGGCCAGTTTCACTCCATAAGTCAGTAACGGCAGCATCCCAAAACGCATAACCATTGGCGGACTCTTTGCGAGGATAGGGTGATTCACCGAATAGAACATAGCGTGTATCATCTAACGGGATACTAAAGGCGTTAAAAATATTCTCAGAGCCAGGCAGCCATAAGTTTGAAGCATTAAGCTGTTGTAGATAGTTTGAGTCGACATTGCTTAAGGCTTGTTTGATAATGTCATGCCACGAGCTATGCACATGGTTTAAAGAAAGAATCGTCATGTCACTAAACTTAAAAAGGTAAAATTATGGATCCAAAATTGTTAGACATACTAGCATGCCCAGCATGTAAAGGTAAGTTGGAATATAGTAAAGAAGCAAAGGAAATTGTGTGTCAGTTTGACAGAGTTGCCTTCCAAATTAAATCTGGTATCCCAGTGATGTTAATGGATGAAGCCAGACCTTTAGCGCCGGATGAATATAAGAATAAGAAATAAAAAGGTTATTACTGATTGCCATCTGTAGGGGCTGTTTCCAATGAAGCAAAAAAGCAGATCTTAAACTACTTATAAGGAATCGTGGTAAATAATATAGGGACGCATCCGACGCGCCCCTCACTTAATTGTTAAAACCTAACGTTTACGATGTCCTTGGTGGGGACGTTTATTATGGCCGCCACCATGATTGTGTCTGCGTCTTCCACCGCCATTGCCGTGGTGGTTTCTGCGACGTTGGTCGCCGCTGCGGCCTTTGTGTTTATGGTTGTGGTGGTGTGGTTGCCGTTTTGGAGGTGCTGGTTTTTTCTTGGGTGTGCCGAATAAATATTGCCACATACGCTTAAACAAACCTACTTTAACGGGTTGAGGTGCACTTGCTGCTGGTCTAACTGGTGTTGAGATAGCAGTAATTGCGGGTACCTCAAGTGTTTCATCACTCGATGGTTGTGCATCAGGCATTGTTGGCTTGTCTGTTGATTTGTAGCTGGGGCGACGACGCATTGATGGCACTTGGTTTTTATTGAATTTGTCAATTTTATAATGCGGTGTCTCAAAATAAGGATTAGGAATAATCTTAAGATTCACTTCATGGTTTTGTTCAAATTGAATCAGCGCACTGCGCTTTTCATTGAGTAAATAACTTGCCACTTCTACGGGTACTTGAATACGCAGTTCACCAATAGCTGGGTTTGTTAAGTCTTGTCTGATATTTCGTAAAATAAAGAAAGCTAATGACTCGACGTTACGAATGGTGCCTTGGCCATCACAGCGTGGGCATACAATTTGATTGGCTTCAGAGAGTGACGGTCGCAAGCGTTGGCGTGAGACTTCAAGTAACCCAAATTTTGAGATGCGGTTGTACTGCACTCTGGCTTTATCCGTTTGTACCTCTTGTGAAAAGATATTTTGAATTTCTTTTTGATTATCAAAATTTTCCATATCGATAAAATCGATTACTACTAGACCACCGATATCACGCAAGCGTAATTGTCTAGCAATTTCAACCGCGGCTTCATAGTTGGTATTGAAGGCGGTTTCTTCGATGTTATCGCCTTTGGTATCTTGGGCAGAGTTGACATCAATCGCTACCATGGCTTCAGTACCCTGGATGACAATAAAGCCACCTGACGGTAAGCGCACTTCATGTTGGAAGGCGGTTTCAATTTGAGTTTCAATGCCGTGTTTAGTGAAAATAGGCGTTTTGTCTTCATAGAGTTGTACTCTGTCAGCAAACTCTGGTCTGATTTGCTCAATGTGTTTTTGGCAATCATTAAAAACTTTTGGGTTATCGATGAGAATAGCATCGGTGTCTTTTCTCAAGTAATCACGGATAGCGCGGGTTAAAATATCACTTTCACGGTGAATTAAGAAGGGTGCGGCACGGTCGCTAGTATCATTGATGGCTTCCCATAATTTTAATAAAATTTCTAAATCCCATTCTAATTCTTCCAGGGATTTATCAACACCAGCTGTTCGTACAATGAGGCCCATTTCATCGGGCAATTGTAAGGCATTTAATATATTTTTTAATTGCTCTCTCTCATCACCTTCAATGCGACGAGAAATCCCACCAGCTCTTGGGTTGTTTGGCATTAAGACTAAGTAACAGCCGGCTAAAGTAATGTAAGTCGTTAAGGCTGCGCCCTTATTGCCGCGCTCGCCTTTGACGATTTGTATAATGATTTCTTGTCCGTCTTTAATCATTTCAGAGACATCTACTCGCTTATTTTCATCAGGTGTATGTTGAAAATAAGAAGAAGCGATTTCTTTGAACGGCAAGAATCCATGCCGTTCTGAGCCAAAGTCAACAAAGGCTGCTTGTAAGCTAGGCTCAATGCGAGTAATGCGGGCTTTGTAAATATCCCCTTTGCGGCGCATGGCGCCTTTTGCGTTTTCTATATAAATGTTTTCTAAACGGTTATTGCTGACAATAGCAACTCGTAATTCTTCTTGGTGAGTTGCATTTATTAGCATTAAGTTTGTATGATTTTCGTTGCTCATTGTATACCTCGTATGTGGCACGTCACACGTTGTACACAGTCAGAAATATAGGGCGGTCCCTTGCAACATGGCGCTATTTATTGCCTTAGGTATAACCTAAATGAATGTTGAATTCGTTTTTGATCCTGCAATATTTCGTGTTTTGCAGTAATCATTATGTTTCAATATGTTCGCAATAATATTGTGTTGATGGCTGCCATGCGGCGTGTAAAAATATCAACTATGTACGCTGCGTTATCTTGTGTTAGGTTTTTCCCAGTTTTATACCCACCGGACAGAAAATCGCATTTTGAAGTACGATGGGTATGTAAGCTCGTAAATTTTGACTATGAGCTTATTTATAACTTGCCATCAACTTACCCATCTTTCAATGATAGGTATAAGAGCCGCGATTATAACACAAATATTAATGAATACAATAAGTGTCTAACAAGATTAACTCATTGAATAATCTAGAATAATAAATATATAGGCTGTTCTTTTTTTGAAGGTGTGGTAGAATGTCGACCAAGTTTGAATTGTATGAAATAAGTCACATGAATAGCAGCGTACGCTTTGAAACCATTGAATTAGCTCACGTGGGCCAGCGAGTAGATAACTTCTTGTTATCACAGCTAAAAGGTTTGCCTAAGAGCCGTCTTTATCGACTGATTCGCAAAGGCGAAATCCGTGTCAATAAAGGCAGGATTAAGCCGGAATACCGCCTCGTCATGGGCGATGTGGTTCGTATTCCACCCATACGTTTGGCCCCGCCGAAGGTGCAGCGTCATAATGAAACTTTGTTTCAAGGCTTGATGCAACGGGTGATTTATGAAGATAAACAGCTTTTAGTCCTTAACAAACCCCAAGGCATTGCGGTGCATGGTGGGACGTCACAAGATAGTGGTTTAATAGAGTGTTTGAAAATAGGCTTAAACAACCAAAAACTAGAGCTTATTCATAGGCTTGACAAAGATACTTCGGGTTGTTTGCTCATTGCAAAAAATCGCTTAGCGTTGAAATTTTATCATGAAAAAATGCGTCATCGTGAGATTGAAAAACACTATTTAGCCTTGACCCATGGTCACTGGCCAAAACATTTACAAAAAGTTGATTTACCGCTAGCACGCAAAGATGCGACTAATAATAGTGCAAAAATGGTGAGAGTGGCAGAAGATGGGCAACAAGCAGTAACATATTTTAGTCCAATGGCGTATTTTGAAAACGCTACCTTATTAAAGGTACGCTTACAAACGGGTCGGACCCACCAAATTCGTGTTCACACCAGTGCTAATGATCGTCCGATAGTCGGTGATGATAAGTATGGTACGCGAAGATTGGATAAAATATTAAGCCATATCCCTATTAAGCGGCTGTTTTTACATGCTTTTTCAGTGAGTTTTCCACTGTATGAGAGCGAGAAAATACATACAATCGAGACAAATCCTGGTGATTATTGGCAACAATTCCTTGAGACACTTTAATTTTTTGACATTTTATGTGTGAAAAGGATAAAATTGCGCGCCTGTGATCCTCAAGATTGGGTATCGGTGGCAGAATATACCTCCATCGTACTTCGAAGTACGATGGGCATAGAAACTATAGTTTGAAAATAACTTTAACTCAGATAGGAGTTACTAATGGCAGTTCAAAAAAGTAAGAAATCACGTTCAAGACGTGGACATCGTCGAGCGCACCAAGCATTAAAGGGGCCGGCGTTATCAATTGACTCAACAACGGGTGAAACTCATCGACGTCACCATATCACTGAAACGGGTTTTTACCGTGGGAAGCAAGTGTTAGATCTGGATGAAGCGATCATAGAAGGTTAGTCAATTGAGCAAAAAGATTATCGCGATTGATGCTATGGGCGGTGATCATGGCCCGGCTGTGATCGTCCGTGCGTCTATTCTCGCTGTGAAGCGTGATCCTCAGCTAGAATTGATTCTAGTTGGGGATGAAAGTAAATTAAATCGCTTTATGCGCAGCATAAAGGGTGATTATTCAGATAGCATTAAAATACATCATGCCACACAGCAAGTTGAGATGGGAGAATCTCCTTCCCAAGCATTGCGCTACAAAAAAGACTCTTCCATGCGGGTCGCTGTTAACTTAGTCAAAGAAGGAAAGGCTCAAGCTTGTGTCAGTGCAGGCAACACCGGTGCATTGATGGCGACAGCGCGGTTCGTCCTGAAAACCATTCCAGGCATTGGCAGGCCTGCTATCATGACTGGCTTACCAACAGCACTCGCACATAAACCAGTATACGTTTTAGATTTAGGTGCGAATGTTGATTCATCGGCAGAGAATTTGTTTGAGTTTGCGGTGATGGGATCGATAGTCACAGAGCATGTTTTAGGTAGGGAAAATCCAAAAGTAGCCTTGCTCAATATTGGCGAAGAAGAAATCAAAGGCAATAATCAAGTTAAAGCAACAGCTGAAATGTTGAATAATTGTAATGAGATTAATTACATTGGCTATGTGGAAGGTGATCAAATCTTCTCGGGTGACATTGACGTGGTTGTTTGCGATGGTTTTGTTGGCAATGTCGCATTGAAAGCCAGTGAGGGCATTCTTAATTTTGTTATTTCTCGTTTGAAGGAAGCCTTTAGCAAAAACATATTAACAAAGCTGCTTGCGTTATTTTGTATACCAATAATGCGCAGTGTTAAAAAAGCAATTGACCCCAGTAATTACAATGGCGCAAGTTTATTAGGGGTGCGAGGCATTGTTATTAAAAGCCACGGAAGCGCAGATGCAACATCCTTTGCGACAGCGATCAATGCTGCTGCCAAACAAGTCGAACAAAATGTACCTGATCAAATCCGTAATAAAGTAATTAAAATTTTAGAAAAGAATGGAATGTCATGATGTACTCAAGAATCATTGGAACAGGTTCTTACCTTCCACAAAAAATTGTCACCAATAACGATTTAGAAAAAATGGTGGATACCACAGATGAGTGGATTGTCGAGCGCACCGGAATTAAGCAACGTCACATTGTAGCCGAAGGTGAAACAGCTTCTTCCATGGGAATTGTTGCGGCTAGAAATGCGATTGAAGCAGCAGGAATCAAAAATAACGAAATCGATTTAATCATTGCTGCTACAACAACACCTGATAAAGTGCTTCCAGGGGCTGCCTGCTTGATGCAAGAAGGTTTGGATCTTCCTGGCGTGCCTGCTTTTGATATAAGCGCAGCTTGTGCCGGCTTTGTTTATAGTATCAGTGTTGCCGATCAATTTATCCGTTCGGGAATGTATCGCACGATATTAGTCGTAGGTGCTGAAGCATTAACGTGTCTTGTTGACTGGGAAGATAGAAGTACTTGTGTATTATTCGGAGATGGTGCGGGTGCTGTTTTATTTCAAGCCTCTAAGGAACCTGGTATCGTTTCAACGCATTTACATGCAGATGGCCGCTACAAAGATATTTTAACGGTTTCAAGTGGTTTGCCCACACAGTATAAAAAAGACGACCCTCCGTATATTCGCATGAAAGGCCGAGAAGTGTTTAAGTTCGCAGTAACAGCTCTAGGTGATGTGATTGACGAAACCTTAGCACATAATAACATGTCCCGTGGTGACATAGATTGGTTAGTCCCACATCAAGCAAATCAAAGAATTATTGCGGCCCTTGCTAAAAGGCTGGATATTTCAATGGATCGTGTGATTTTGACCTTGGAAGATCAAGGTAATACTTCAGCAGCCTCTGTGCCATTAGCATTAGATCTTGCCATTAGAGATGGTCGTGTGCAGCGTGGTGATAAATTATTGCTGGAAGCGATAGGTGGTGGATTTACCTGGGCTTCGGCCTTGGTGGTTTATTAAAGGAGCTTATAGTATGACGAGTACATTTGCATTTCTCTTTCCGGGACAAGGATCACAAGCTGTTGGCATGTTAGAGAGTTACAAAGCAAATTATCCATCATTAGTGCGTGATACCATGCAGCAAGCATCAGACGTATTAGCGTTTGATCTATTGAGTATCATTGAAAATGATCCGGACTCTGAATTAAATAAAACAGCCATTACCCAACCTGCATTACTAGCAACGAGTTATGTAATGTGGCAAGCCTGGCAACAAGAGCAAGGTAAAATGCCAGCCTTAATGGCAGGGCATAGTCTTGGTGAATATACTGCGTTAGTATGTGCCGGCGCCATTCACTTTGAAGATGCTATTAAGTTGGTTTCATTGCGTGGGCAATTCATGCAAGACGCAGTGCCAGAAGGTGAGGGCGCAATGGCAGCCATTCTCGGCTTGGAGGATGCAAAGGTGATAACGCTATGCCATCAGGCAGCAACTGCAGGCGCAGGCATCGTGGTGGCTGCTAATTTTAATGCTTTAGGCCAGGTAGTGATTTCAGGTGAAAAACAAGCGGTTGAACATACTGTGACATTAGCAAAAGAAGCTGGCGCTAAAATTGCTATGATAATCCCAGTTAGCGTTCCATCACACAGTCCTTTAATGCAGCCAGCTGCAAAGCGGCTCGCAGAGGAAATAAATCGAATTGAAATTAATGAGCCTAGAATTCCTGTGATACATAATGTCAATGTGAGCGCAACATCGCACCCTGATGATATTCGTCAGTTACTGATTGAGCAATTGATACAACCCGTGCGCTGGGTTGAGACCATTCAATTATTGATTAATGAAGGTTTCACGCAATTTATAGAATGTGGCCCGGGTAAAGTGTTAACAGGCTTATGTAAACGTATCGATAAAAGCGCACAATGTATAACAATTAATGATGGTGTCACCTTAGCAAAAGTGGCGCAGGAACTTGGAGGATAAGATGGATTTATCAGGCAAAATTGCGCTAGTTACCGGTGGCACGCGCGGTATTGGTAAAGCGATTAGTTCAGCCTTAGGGCAAGCTGGTGCGACGGTTATCGCAACAGCCACCAGTGAAAAAGGTGCACAAGCAATTAGTACTTATTTACAAAAAGAAGGGATCACAGGTGCGGGTCAAGTGTTAAATGTTGTAGAACCAAGTTCAATTGAAAGGTTGATGCAACATGTCAATGAAGCCTACGGTGCACCTGATATTTTAGTGAATAATGCGGCGATTACTCGTGATAACCTCATGATGAGAATGAGCGAGGATGAATGGTCTAATGTTATTGAAACAAATCTTTCAGCCATTTATCGCATGTCAAAAGTCTGTCTTCGCGGCATGATGAAAAAGAAATGGGGCCGTATTGTCAATATAAGCTCGATATCTGGATTCATGGGTAATCCAGGGCAGGCGAATTATGCAGCAGCCAAGGCTGGTGTGGTTGGGTTTAGTAAATCACTCGCTTGTGAAATTGCTAGCCGTAATATTACCGTGAACGTTGTAGCGCCAGGTTTTGTCGATACTGACATGACGGATGCTCTACCAGAGGCCACAAAAAATAAACTAGTGGAAATGATCCCAATGAAGCGAGTAGCAGCCCCTGAAGAGATTGCTAATGTGGTTCTCTTTTTAACAGCCTCGCTATCATCCTATATTACTGGAGAGACTATACATGTAAACGGAGGAATGTATATGCATTAAATGATTTACAGGGTGTGGGTACCCCTAAAAATTTTGGTAATTTAATGAAAGATTGATACAATTGCCACGTTTAAAGTAACCCAGTTTTTTTTAAATGGTTAACAGCAAATGAAAAATAGAAGGAAAACATTGTAATGAGTAGTATTGAAGAAAGAGTAAAGAAAATTGTTGTAGAGCAATTAGGTGTTAAAGAAGATAGCGTTTCTGCGGATGCTTCTTTTGTTGATGATTTGGGTGCTGATTCACTTGACACAGTCGAGTTAGTCATGGCGCTTGAAGAAGAATTCGAAGCAGAAATTCCTGATGATGATGCAGAAAAAATTGCAACAGTACAAGATGCAATTAACTACATCAAAGAGCGTGCAGAAGAAGCTCAAGAGTAAGGTATTTACCACATAAAAATGTTGGCTATGGCCTATAATCGTAAGCGGATTGCCAAAGTTTGGCTGCAAACATTGTAGGTCGATGCTCATAGTGTAATAAGTCAATTTGCTGTGATCATTGGGACCTTGCCAAAGTAATGTTGTGAATAGTTTTTAGGATCGTATCGGGTATCCTGAATTGATAAAGAGGATTAAAAATTGACTAAAAGAAGAGTAGTTGTTACTGGAATTGGTATGCTGACTCCGTTAGGACATAATACGGAGGATTCATGGCGTGCCATTTTAGCAGGTAAAAGCGGTGTGGAGCTTTTGAAAAGTTTTGACACTACAGGGTTCCCTTGCAAATTTGCATCTTCGGTCAAGAATTTTGATCCTGCTCCTCATATGTCAGTTAAGGAAGCACGAAAATTAGATACATTTATTCAGTACGCCGTTGTTGCATCTTGCCAAGCCGTTGAAGATGCTGGTTTTGACGCATCAGAAGATAAGCTTGAGCGTATTGGTGTGAGTATTGGTTCTGGTATTGGTGGTTTGCCGGTCATGGAGCATACACAGGCCACTTTAAATAAGGGTGGTCCTCGTCGTATTTCACCTTTCTTTATTCCCGGTGCTATTATCAATATGGCAGGTGGTTACGTATCAATTCTCAAAGGTTATCGGGGGCCAAATTTAGCAACGGTGACAGCCTGTACGACTGGTACACATAATATTGGTCAAGCCGCACGCGTTATCGCCTACAATGATGCTGACATCATGGTGGCAGGCGGTACTGAAATGGCAACCTGTCCTTTAGGGCTCGGTGGCTTCTCCGCGATGCGTGCCTTATCCACCCGCAATGATGAGCCTGAAAAAGCCAGTCGTCCTTGGGATAAAGATAGAGACGGTTTTGTATTGGGTGATGGTGCTGGCATTCTCGTTCTTGAAGAATACGAGCACGCTAAAAAGCGCGGCGCGAAAATTTACGCAGAAGTTGTTGGCTTTGGTATGAGTAGTGATGCTTATCATATTTCAGCGCCGGATCCAGAGGCAAAAGGTTCAATCGCTTCAATGAAAAATGCACTTGCTGATGCGGGATTATCATATGATGCTATTGACTATATTAATGCCCATGGCACATCGACTCCATTAGGTGATGAGCTAGAAGCAAATGCTATTAAAGCAACCTTTGGTGCGCATGCTTATGGGTTAGCCGTCAGTTCTACTAAATCAATGACGGGGCATTTATTAGGTGCAGCTGGTAGTGTGGAAGCCATCTTTAGCATCTTGGCCATTAATGAAAATATTGCACCACCCACGATTAATTTAGACAACCCGAGTGAAGGTTGCGATTTAAACTTTGTTCCTCATAAGCCGCAGGAGCGTAAAATTGATGTTGCAATGTCGAATTCCTTTGGGTTCGGTGGCACGAATGGAACATTAATTTTTAAAGGCGTTTAATCCTAAACCGAGAGGTAGTATTAGGCAATGAAGCGTTTCCAATACAGACTTGTTTACATACTATTATTTCTTATGTTTCTTGCGATGCTGTTCGTGCTGCAATTTAAGCAATCTATGGACGCTCCTATCATGTTGTCACAGCAATCAGTGATTGTGGAAATACCAACCGGCTTATCTCTAAGACAATTAACACAAGACTTATCAGCAAAAGGTATCATCACTCATCCTAAGTATTTTATTATGCTTGCGAGAATCAAAAACCTTAGCAAAACGATGCAAGCAGGTGAATACGAGTTTGAGCTTGGAATAACGCCCAGAGGTATTCTTTCAAACATTGCAACCGGCAAAGTCAGACAACATCGCGTAACCTTTATTGCTGGATGGACCTTTAATAAAATCATGCAGACGCTGAATAAACAAACGACGATTAAACACCGTTTGCACGGCTTGCCGGCAAAAACGATTATGTCACGCTTAGGGCATCCTAATGTTAGTCCTGAAGGTGTTTTTTTCCCAGATACGTACAGTTTCGCTAGGGGAACACAAGATATTGTTATCTTGCAAAAAGCCTATGATCGCATGCAAACTGAACTTGGAGTAGCATGGAAAGCAAGAAGTAAGCAATTGCCGTATCATACAAGCTATGAAGCGCTGATTGTGGCCTCTTTATTAGAGAAAGAAACCGCCATTGCAAAGGAGCGGCGCTTGATTGCAGGCATTATCAAAAACCGACTACAACGACATATGCCTTTGCAAATGGATCCAACGGTGATTTATGGTTTAGGCCCGAGTTACAAGGGAAAGTTAACCACACGTGATTTACAACAGCAAGGGCCTTACAATACCTATACAAAAAAAGGATTGCCACCCACGCCGATTGCAATCCCAAGTAAAGATGCCATTGAAGCGGCCTTAAATCCACTGCCGAATCATTATCTTTTCTTCGTGGCGAAAGGTGATGGCCATCACCAGTTCAGCCGCACCTTAGCGCAACACAATAAAGCGGTTAAGAATTATAAACAGCATACTTAGGGGAGGCGCCATGCCAACTGATAAGAAAGGATTTTTTATAACGATTGAAGGTATTGAAGGCGTTGGTAAGTCTACGGCAGCTAACTATATACAATCCCTATTAGCGGAGCACTCACGTCCCTACGTCACCACCAGAGAGCCTGGTGGTACTGAAGTCGCCGAAGCGATACGAAAAATCTTATTGGTAAAGCGCCAAGAGCCCGTTTATCCAGAAACTGAATTATTATTATTTTTTGCGGGTAGGATGCAACATATTCAACAAGTGATTTTGCCAGCCTTAGCGAAGGGGGCGTGGGTTATTTGTGATCGCTTCACCGATGCGAGTTACGCTTATCAATGTGGGGGTCGTCAAATGGATGAAAGTTTTGTGCGCTCCCTTGAACAAAACATTCAAAAGGAATTACAGCCCGACTTAACCTTGCTGCTTGATGCACCGCATGCTGTAGGCCATTCACGCATTGAGAAACGCGGCGAAACTGATCGGATTGAACAAGAAAGAGAAGCATTTTTTAGGCGAGTTCGTGAAAAGTATTTACAACGTGCCACGCTATATGCACATCGTTACCGTGTGATTGATGCTGACAAGACCCTCGAGGAAGTTCAGCAACAAATTAAAACGGCGCTGAATGAATTTTTGCAATCTCACGACATGAAATCTTTATGATGGGTATATATCCATGGCAACAAGCACAATGGCAAGCACTACAAGCACAATGGCAGCGATTACCCCATGGGATTTTGTTACATGGGCCTAAGGACTTAGGGAAGTATGAATTTGCAAGAATATTAGCACAAACACTATTGTGTACTGACAGCAATGAGCTTGCACAACTTTGTGGGCATTGTAAAAGCTGCCATTTATTAACTGCCAATACCCATCCTGATTTCATTTGCCTTGAACCAGAGGAAGAGGGCAAGGGGATCAAAGTAGACCAGGTGCGTGAGTTGGTTGATTCACTTAACCTAACCGGACAAATGAGCGCTAAACGCGTTATTGTTATTTCTCCCACGGAGTCGATGAACTCAGCTGCAGCTAATGCCTTATTAAAAACATTAGAAGAACCAGCGCCCGGAGTTCATTTAATATTAGTTTGCCATCAATTGCAGCGCATCGTGGCGACGATCCGTAGTCGTTGTCAATTGATTAGGTTCTATCCTTCACTGGATGCAAGCACGGTGGCATGGTTAGCCGAGCGTTGTCCTTTGCGCAGTGGACATGAGCAAGCGTTGCATCATGCCAATGGTATTCCTTTATTAGCACTAAGCAAATTGAATGGTGAACAAAACGATGGACAATTGCTCGCAAACAATTTGTTATTACTTAAATCAGAACAACATCAATTATTTGATATTGCCAAGCAATGGAAGGACAGTTCTCATGCCTCAGTTTTGACGCACTGTTTACAAATCACTAGTCAAATCATTCGTTATCGAATGGTTGGCACATGCAATTATCCAGAGCAACAACTCATTCAGCAACTATCGCAAGGCATTAATCTATCCAGCTTATTTAATTATTATCGTTACTTGCTAAATCAAGCACATCGGCTATCCTCTAGCCTTAATCAGCAAATGTTATTGGAGCAACTCTTGGTACACTGGTGTGAATTAAATCGCTGCAAAGGAGAAATCTATGCTTGTTGATTCGCACTGTCATATTGATCAATTGGATTTAACCTTATTCGACAATAATATGGATAATATTATTCAGGCAGCGCGTGACAATGATGTAAGCTATTTACTCTGTGTCTGCATTGATATGAATAATTTCCCTGCCGTCAAAGCCATTGCAGAGCAATATGATAACGTCAGTGCCAGTGTTGGCGTGCATCCCAATGAAACAGACACTCATGATCCTGGCATTGAAGAATTAATCGATTTAGCCAGTGATGGTTCTATTGTTGCCATTGGCGAAACGGGTTTAGATTATTACCGGACCGAAGGGGATGTTGAGTGGCAACAACAACGGTTTCGACGCCACATTGCCGCTGCAAAAAAGATTAAAAAACCATTAATAGTGCATACGCGAAATGCCAGAGCGGACACCATCCAACTTCTAAAAGAAGAGAATGCAGCAGATATTGGTGGTGTTATGCACTGTTTTACAGAAGATTGGGACATGGCAAAAAAAGCGCTAGATTTAGGTTTTTACATTTCCTTTTCTGGCATTGTCACCTTTAAGAACGCTAAGGAATTACAACAAGTGGCACAGCGTGTGCCAGCAGACAGGATGCTTATTGAAACTGACTCACCTTACTTAGCACCAGTACCATACAGAGGTAAACCTAATCAGCCTGCTTATGTGAAATATGTTGCTAGCTTTCTCGCTGAATTAAGACAGGAGCCTTATGAAACCATTGCCAAGACGACGACGGAAAATTTTGCACGATTATTCAACATTGCATTATCTGAGATCAACACCTAAGTGCATTTTTATTAGGGTAAGCTGAACAACGGGGTTAATGTTGCACAACTTTGTTAGTTCGTGTAACAAAAGGAATTTTTATTTTTATTTTATTAAGCAAAATAGATCTTTATCGGCTAACTTTATGGGTAAGAAGGTTTGATTCCTGATGGGAGTTATTTCTTGTATTAAAACACAATCGGGGCTGGAGGTGACCACATGCTAAGTAAGGATTTAGAAGTTACCCTTAACTTGGCTTTTCAGGAAGCAAGGAACCAACGTCATGAATTTATGACGGTGGAGCATTTATTATTAGCGTTGCTCGATAATACATCAGCAAGGAATGTTTTAAACAGTTGTAGTGTTAGCATCGATTTATTGCGTGATAAGTTATCACATTATATAGAAACAAAAACACCACGATTGCCTGAAAATGAAGAGTTAAGAGAAACTCAACCAACGTTAGGTTTCCGTCGTGTATTACAGCGCGCTGTTTTCCATGTTCAATCTGCTGGTCGCTCTGAAGTGAGTGGTGCAAATGTACTCACTGCAATTTTTAGTGAGCAAGGCAGCATGGCGGTGGAACTTTTAAAAGAAAATGGTGTCACCCGTATTGACGTGGTGAACTATATATCACATGGTGTTGCACGATCACAAGGTATGGAGTCAAGTCCAGAAAGCATGCCGCAATCACCTGTGCAGACTCAATCTGAAGAAGAGTTGGGTTTTGGCGCTACAGCGCCTACAGCGCTCGAGTCCTATACCATTAATCTTAATTTGAAAGCACTGACGGGCAATATTGATCCGGTGATTGGCCGTGAATATGAAATCGAACGGGTCACGCAAGTGCTTTGCCGCAGACGTAAAAATAATCCTTTACTAGTTGGGGAAGCAGGCGTTGGTAAAACGGCCATTGCAGAAGGCTTAGCCAAACTCATTGTTGAAGATAAAGTGCCAGATTTATTGAAAAAATCTACCGTCTATTCCCTGGATTTAGGGAATTTATTAGCCGGTACTAAATACCGCGGTGATTTTGAAAAACGTTTTAAAGCCTTGATTCAAGAATTAGTGCAACAGCCCGGCGCTATTTTATTCATTGATGAAATTCACACCATCATCGGGGCAGGGGCTGCTTCTGGTGGCGTCATGGATGCTTCTAATTTAATCAAGCCATTATTATCCAATGGTGAGTTGAAATGTATTGGTGCGACGACCTTCCAAGAATACCGTACAATTTTTGAAAAAGATCGCGCTCTAGCCAGACGTTTCCAAAAAGTGGATATTAATGAGCCTACGATTGAAGAAACTGTGAAAATTCTCAAAGGCATTCGCAAAAAATTTGAAACCCATCATGGGGTTAAATATTCAGTCAAAAGCTTAGTTGCTGCGGCTGAATTATCGGCAAGGTTCATTACTGATAGATTCCTGCCCGACAAAGCCATTGATATTGTGGATGAAGCCGGCGCTTTCCAATCGCTACAAATCTCATCTAAAAAGAAAAAACTTATTGGCACTCAGGAAATCGAAGAAATTGTGGCCAACATTGCCAGAATTCCATCGCAAACAGTATCTGCTGACGATAAAGAAATCTTGAAAGACTTAGTGCGTGATTTAAAAATGCTGGTCTTTGGACAAGATGATGCCATCAAAGCCTTAGGCTCCGCCATTAAATTATCACGAGCCGGCCTAAGAGAGCCAGAGAAGCCCGTTGGCTGTTTCTTGTTTGCCGGACCTACGGGTGTTGGTAAAACCGAAGTAACGCGTCAATTGGCGAAATTAATGGGTATTGAGTTATTGCGTTTTGATATGTCCGAATACATGGAAAAACACTCAGTGTCACGATTGATTGGTGCGCCTCCAGGTTACGTGGGTTACGAGCAATCCGGTTTATTAACCGAGGCTGTCACAAAAACGCCACACGCGGTATTATTACTCGATGAAATTGAAAAAGCCCATCAAGACATTTTCAATTTGCTACTACAAGTGATGGACCATGGTACATTGACCGACAATAATGGTCGTAAAGCCGATTTCCGCCATGTTATCGTCGTCATGACCACCAATGCGGGCGCGCAATCCGTAAGCCGTAATCAAATTGGCTTTACCAATCAAGATAATTCTCAAGATAACTTAGAAGAAATTAATCGCTTCTTCTCACCAGAATTTCGCAATCGTTTAGATTCCATTATCAGCTTTGGCTTCTTGGACGATAAAACCATCAGCAACATTGTTGATAAGTTCATCATGGAGCTAGAAGTTCAACTGGAACAAAAACACGTGAAACTACACGTACATGATAAGGTTCGAAATTGGTTAGCTATTAATGGCCATAACCCACAAATGGGTGCACGCCCCATGGCACGCCTCATCCAAGAACGGATCAAAAAACCACTGGCAGACGAATTACTCTTCGGCCAACTAAGCCACGGTGGCGCGGTGAAACTCATCATTGAAAATGATGAAATTGCCTTTGAAGTAGAAGAGTCTTGCACCTAAAATAAACTGATATTTCGATCAAGCCAAATGACGTTTAACCAACAATAAATCTTTGTAGGACTTTACTTTATCGCGTGGGTTTCGTAATAAGTAAGCTGGGTGATAAGTCACGAGTAGGCTAGTGTCATTATACTGTAAGCGTTGGCCTCGCAAGCGGCTAAGGGGCGTTGTAACACCTAACAAGTAATGTGCTGCTACTCGGCCGACAGCTAATAATAATTTGGGTTGCATCAGTTCAATTTGCTGTTCAAGATACGCTGTGCATTTTGCGACTTCTTCTGCATTGGGATCACGGTTAAAAGGTGGGCGGCATTTTAAGACGTTGCAAATAAAGACGGACTCTCGTTCAATCCCAATTGCCTGCAACATTGAGGTGAGTAATTGACCGGCTTTGCCAACGAAAGGTTTGCCTTGCTTATCTTCGTTCGCACCTGGTGCTTCACCAATGATCATTAAATCAGCGGTTTGACTCCCTGTCCCAAAAACAGTCTTCGTACGACTGTTACATAGGTCACATCTTTTGCAACTTGCCACTGCTTGTTGCAGCAGTGTCCATTTATCTTCCTCAATCGTAGCAGGCACAGCCTGTGGCTTGGCAGTGCGTGGATGCCACTGTACAATACCCATAGCATTGAGGTAGTGATTGTTTAGTTGATTATCAGTCATGCCGCTACCATATCGAAAAACTTAGAAATTTTCAATTAACCTTAGGGAATGCGATGTTACTGTTAGCAGTGAGTATTACGACATTAATTTTAGTGGCAATCGCTATTGCTCTTAGTTTAAAGCAAACGCAACAATCAAAGCAAAGCCGAGATGATAGGCAACGCCTTGAGAATTTGATGAATCAATTAGACAAACAGTGGCAAACTGGGCAAGTAGAGACGAGGGAAGCCTTATTAAAAACTCAAGCCGGCAGTGAGCAGCGGATCAGTGACAAAATCAATCAATTTAATGTGCAATTACAAAAGGACTTTGCTGCCCTCAAAGACCAATTAAAATCAGATTTTCATCAACACCGTACTGAATTTGATAAGCACCAATTATCGACCATGAAGCAACTGCAAGAGCACATTCAAAATAATTCAGAGCAAGTACGTCGGCAGCTCAATGAAATTCTTGATCAAAATAATAAATTGATGAATAATCAAATTGAAAAATTAACGAAAGCGGTGGATGAACGGCTTAAAGAAATCAGTGGTCAAGTTGAAAAGCGTTTAGCAGATGGCTTTGAGAAAACCACCAAAACTTTTTCAGATGTCATTAAACGCCTGGCTTTGATTGATGAAGCGCAAAAAAAGATTACTGAGTTATCTAGCAATGTGGTTAGTTTGCAGGAAGTCTTAGTGGATAGGAAAGCACGTGGTGCTTTTGGTGAAGTTCAATTATCGGGTTTGGTTCGTAACTTGTTACCAGAAGCCAATTACAAATTCCAACATACTTTCAGCAATGACAAACGTGCTGACTGTGTTTTGTTATTACCAGAACCAACAGGCACCATTGCCGTCGATGCTAAATTTCCACTCGAGACTTATCGCATCATGAATCAAAAGGATATTTCGCCTGCTGATAAGAAAGCGGCCGAGCAACAATTTCGGCAAGATATTCGTCATCATTTAAATGAAATTTCCAGCAAATATATTATTCCTGGTGAGACATCTGATGGTGCCGTGATGTTCATACCTGCAGAAGCGGTGTTTGCTGAGATCCATTCTAAATTTCCAGACATTGTTGAAGAGTCATATCAAAAACGTGTTTGGTTAGTGTCACCGACCACGATGATGGCCATTTTAACCACTGCGAGGGCTGTGTTAAAAGATGCAGCAACCAGGCAGCAAGTGCATGTGATTCAAGAACATTTATCTTATTTAGGCAAAGACTTTGAACGTTTTGAAAAACGCATGACTGCACTTGGGCGCCACATTGAACAAACTCATGAAGACGTGAAGCAAGTGAATATTTCGGCGCGCAAAATCACTAACCGTTTTACTCAGATAGAAAAAGTTGAACTTAATGAAATTGGCGATGAGGCAAATGCCCTAGCGTCACAGGAAATAACAGAAGAAGAAGGAGCATAGCGTGGGACGTAAAATTTTATATTATGTAGTCGCGAGTTTTATTATCATTTTGGCAGCGAAATATATCATGCATCCACTATCGTGGACCCATCAATTGTATCAATACGTTAATGGGTTCTTAGGTGGTATTTTTAAAGGCGGCTATTGGGGACAAGTGGTGCGAAACACGATTGCTCTAATCGTGGTGCCTTTACTCATAATGGCAATCCCGGCCTTATTCTCATGGGGATTTAGCAGACAAAAGCAGCCCTTGTTATACATTGCCTTATGGTGCGTTTGGATTGTTGTAGCGACGATGGTGTTGTTAAAATAACTAAGACGCCAGCATAATTCTAAGAGCAGCGATTATAACTAAGAAAATGTATTTATTCCATCTGTTTCTTACGCTCCAAATGTTCACGATAAAGTTTTAACCTCGTTTCACGACGAATTTTTGCTTCTTCAAAACGACGCTTGTCTATTTCATTGTTTAATTCAAGCTTGGGTACAGCTGTTGGCTTCTTATTGTCATCTAGTGCCACCATGGTGAGGTAGCAGGTATTGGTATGTCGCTTTTCGCCAGTCTTTAAATTTTCGGCGACGACTTTTACGCCGACTTCCATGGATGACGTGCCTACGAAGTTTATACTGGCGTGGAAGGTGAGGAGATCACCAACGTGGACAGGATCTTTAAAATAAACTCTGTCTACAGAGAGTGTGACAATCGCTGTGCCGGCATAGCGACAGGCACAAGCGTAGGCAACTTTGTCGATAAAACTTAATATGTAGCCACCGTGGACATTACCACTGAAGTTTGCCATGTCTGGTGTCATGATTTCTGCCATGCTGACAGTTTTTTCTCTTTTTTCCATGTTTTAGTTTCCTTGTGTTACATGTCGGTGTAGTTAGGGCCGCCACCACCTTCAGGCGGTACCCAGTTAATGTTTTGCTTAGGATCTTTAATATCGCAGGTTTTGCAATGGATGCAATTTTGCGCATTGATTTGCAAGCGTGCTTGTTGTTGTTCGTTGACGACTATCTCATAAACGCTAGCTGGGCAATAACGTGCTTCCGGGCTAGCATAAACGTCATAATTAATAGTAATAGCAATGTCTGGTTCTCCAAGTTGTAAGTGACAAGGCTGATCTTCTTCGTGGTTGGTGTTGGATAAATACACGGATGATAATTTATCAAACGTTATTTTTTGATCGGGCGCAGGGTATTCAATGGGCTTACAGTCTTTTGCTGATTTTAGTTGAGTATGATCGGCTGTTTGTTTAAAGGTCCAGGGCGCATTACCGCGTAGGATATACGTATCAAAGGCTGAGTATATTAAACCGGGCCATAAGCCTTTATGAAAAGCTGGTCTGATATTGCGGGCTTTGTGTAACTCTTTCCACAACCAAGTTTTTTTAATCTGTGGTAAGTAATCAATGGGCTTATTTAAGCTGTCTTGTTTAAAAGCATCAATGATTGCATTAGCAGCTTCTATTCCTGACTTCATGGCTGTATGCGTGCCTTTTATTTTTGGTACGTTTAAAAAGCCAGCACAGTCACCCACTAATAGCCCACCTGGAAATGAGACTGTTGGTAATGATTGCAGGCCGCCTTCATTAATGGCTCTGGCGCCGTAGCTAATGCGCTTGGCGTTATTGAATAAAGGTTTAAATTCAGGATGCAATTTCAAGCGTTGCATTTCGCAAAAGGGATCAAGGTATGGGTTTTGATAATCCAAGCCAACAACAAAACCAACTGAGAGTAAATTCTCTCCCCAATGATAAATAAAACTACCACCATAAGTACTATTGTCTAAAGGCCATCCTACCGTATGAATGACGCTGCCTTTTTCATGATTAGAGTGATCAATTTCCCATAATTCTTTTACACCAATACCATAGGTTTGTGGATCAGCCCCTTTTCTTAATTGATAGTGTTGTTCGACTGATTTTGTTAGGGATCCTCTGCAACCTTCGGCTAGCACAACTTGTTTCCCATGAATTTCTATACCAGGTTCAAAGGTTTGTTTGCGTTGGCCTTGTCTATCAATACCCATATCACCCGTGGCAATGCCATAGACTCGATCATGTTCATCATAGAGAACTTCTTTCGCTGCAAAACCCGGAAATATTTCAACACCGAGTGACTGCGCCACCTCCGCTAGCCAACGACAAAACTGGCCGAGGCTAATAATATAATTACCTTTATTATTCATTTGCGGCGGTGTTGGAAAGCGCATGGCCTTGTCTTTGGTAAGAAATAAGAATTTATCGTTGGTAACGGCCGTTTCAATGGGTGCTGACAGTGTATTCCAATTAGGGAGTAATTCAGTGAGGCTGATGGGATCGATGACTGCACCTGATAGTATGTGTGCGCCTACTTCAGAACCTTTCTCAACGATGCAAACACTGAGCTCAATATCATGATCTTGTGCCAACTGCATCAATTTGATGCTGGTAGATAAACCAGCAGGCCCAGCACCGACAATGATTACATCGAACTCAATTGATTCTCTTTCCACAAGATTATTCCTACTGTTGATCCTAAAACACACAATTTAGTGACTTGATGCCCATATAAATCTGTCTATCATCTTGACCTGGAAGGGATTTAAGGTCAAGATGCGTGTCAAAATTACGTTCGTAAAATGTTCTGAGGATAAAATGAAAGTATTGGTAGCAGTCAAACGTGTGATTGATCCGTATGTGCGCGTTCGCGTAGCAGAGGATGGTAGTGGCGTTATCACCAAAAATGCCAAGATGGCAATGAATCCTTTTGATGAAATAGCCTTAGAGCAAGCGATTCAATTAAAAGAAGCAGGCATTGCCACACAAATTATTATTGCGGCCATTGGCAATGATAATACGCAAGAAACCCTACGCAAAGGCTTGGCGATGGGGGCAGATAAAGCGATTCATGTGAATACAAACAGCGCATTGCAACCATTAGCGGTGGCGAAAGTGCTGCATAAAATCGTATCAGATGAACAGCCCCAATTAATTTTATTGGGCAAACAAAGTATATCTGGTGATAATAATCAAACAGGACAGATGTTAGCAGCCTTATTGGATTGGCCTCAAGCAACCTTTATTTCTGACTTGGCAATAGAGGCTGACATTGCAACCGTGTGCCGTGAAATTGATGGTGGCTTGGAAACATTGAGTTTAACATTGCCGGCAGTAATGACTGCGGATTTACGCTTAAACGAACCGCGTTATGCGTCCTTGCCAAGTATCATGAAAGCTAAAAACAAACCATTGTCCGTACTCACATTAGAAGACTTAAAGCTTACACTTAAAGACACTTACAAGGTTACAACCGTTTCGCCACCCGTAGCAAGAACACCAGGTGTGATTTTAAAAGATGTTGCTACCTTAATAGATAAATTAAAGCATGAAGCTAAGGTGTTATCATGAGTGTCATTATTTTAGCGGAACACAATCACGGGCACTGCCATCCAAATACGTTACATACAATTACAGCTGCACAGCAGTTAGCAGCTAAAGTTGATGTATTAGTAGTAGGCTTTCAATGTCAAAGTGTTGCCGATGAATTGCGGCTAATTGAAGGTGTCAACAGTGTGTTGTTGGCTGATAGTCAATGTTATAACAATCAACTTGCCGAGCCAGTGGCAAAATTATTACATAACCACGCGGTACATTATACTTATTTATTAGCGCCAGCTAGCACCTTTGGTAAAAATATTATGCCAAGAGTCGCGGCGATGTTGGACGTGCATCAGGTGTCGGATATCACCGCGATAAAAGATGCTCAAACCTTTGTGCGACCTATCTATGCAGGGAATGCTTTAGAAACTGTGCAATGCACTGATGAGAAAAAAGTATTAACGATAAGAAGTACGGCCTTTGCATTAGCAAAGCAAGGCAGTCAACAAGCAGCTTGCGTGACGATAGATGATGTTATTGATTGGCAAAAGACACGGTTTATCAAACAAACATTAACCAAATTAGAACGGCCTGAATTAGGCGTTGCTGATGTGGTTGTCTCCGGCGGGCGTGGCTTACAGAATGCTGAGAATTTTAAATTATTAGAGCAATTAGCCGGTAAACTTAATGCCGCGATTGGGGCATCCCGCGCAGCTGTGGATGCAGGCTTTGTGCCGAATGATTATCAAGTGGGGCAAACGGGTAAAGTCGTGGCGCCACGACTCTATTTTGCTATTGGTATTTCTGGTGCAATACAGCATATCGCCGGGATGAAGGATAGCAAAGTTATCGTTGCCATCAATCAGGATGAAGATGCAGCCATCTTCAATTATGCTGATTATGGTCTGGTGGGTGATTTATTTGAAATCGTTCCAGAATTAATTAAAGCTTTAAGTTAAATCGTTAGGGGGAAGATAAGCAATGATCGTTGGTGTGCCTAAAGAAATTAAAACTCACGAATATCGAGTCGGATTAGTACCATCGAGCGTCAGAGAATTAGTACAAACTGGTAATAAAGTATTGGTGCAAAGCAATGCAGGTGTTGGTATTGGTATCACCAATGAAAATTTTGTAGAAGTTGGCGCGACGATAATCGATACGGCAGAAGAAATTTTCGCAACGGCCGATATGGTTGTTAAAGTCAAAGAACCACAGCCGAATGAATGTATGATGTTGCGTGAAGGCCAGGTTTTGTTTACTTATTTACACTTGGCGCCAGATCCCAAGCAAGCAAATTTGTTGATAAAGTCTGGATGTATAGCCATCGCTTACGAAACAGTGACAGATCGTGATGGTCGATTACCTTTATTAACACCTATGAGTGAAGTGGCGGGTCGTATGTCAGTACAAGCTGGTGCGACTTCATTAGAGAAAGTGAATGGTGGCAGTGGCATTTTGTTAGGTGGTGTGCCTGGTGTGGCGCCCGCAAGAGTTATTGTCATTGGTGGCGGAGTGGTTGGAACCAATGCGATTCGCATGGCAATCGGTAAAGAATCTTATGTAACAGTCATTGATAAATCCTTGCCACGTTTACAAGCGTTAGATTATCAATTCGGTGCTAAGCTTAATACCATTTTTGCAACAACGGATACGATTGAAGAGTATGTCACAGATGCAGATTTAATTATTGGTGCTGTGTTAGTACCCGGTGGTTCAGCGCCAAAGCTAGTGCGCAAAGCTATGTTGAAGAAGATGCGCCCTGGCTCTGTGATGGTGGATGTTGCTATTGATCAAGGTGGCTGTTTTGAAACGAGCCGTCCTACAACTCACGATGATCCAACCTTCATTGTCGATGACGTGGTTCATTATTGCGTAGCGAATATGCCTGGTGCTGTGCCTAGAACAGCAACCTTTGCACTGAATAATGCGACTGTGCCATTTGTCTTGGCTTTGGCGAACAAGGGGTACAAAAAAGCGCTATTAGACGACTTAAATTTAATGAATGGTTTGAATGTGTACTGTGGCAAGTTTACTCATGATGAAGTTGCTAATGCCCTTGATAAACCATTTACACAACCCGTTTCATTATTGTCATAATGTGACGTTCGTTTTCGGGAGGATTGATGCGCGAATACCATATTGAACCTGAAAAATTAGAGTTGACTCTAAAAGATGCTGTTACAAAGGCAAAGCTAAATCGAGAAGGTATCACAGCGAATTATATTCCTGAGTTAGCAAATGCTGATCCTGAAAAAACCAGCATTGCCGTTAAATTAAATAATGGCAAAATATATACGGCGGGTGACGCGGTTGATCATCATTTTACCCTCCAAAGTGTTGCTAAAACAGTTGTGTTAGCCGGCTTATTGGAAGAAGAGGGTATGGCCAAAGTCATATCCTGGACAGGTATGGAGCCGACAGGTCGTGCCTTTGCCTCAGTTTCACAGCTAGAGCTGCATGGTCCTGTGCCAGCTAATCCTTTTGTCAATACTGGCGCCATTGCTCTTTGTAGCCGTATTCCTGGTAACAATGAAGAAGATAAAATCAATTGGTTAAAGCATTGGGTACAAAAACTACATGGCAGGGCGTTATGTATCAACCAACAAGTATTTGAGTCGGAATATAATACGGGTAATCGTAATCGTGCCATTGCTTATTTGTTAAAAAGTAACGATGTTATTCATGGTGATGTCGAAGAAATTCTGCGAATTTATTTTACCTTATGCTCATTTGAAGCGACGGTGATGGATGCTGCAAATTTGCCTATGTTATTAGCAAACGGTGGTCGTGATGTTGAAGGCGAACAAATTCTTGGTAAGTACAGTTGTGAATATATCACCGCAGTGATGGCGACTTGTGGTTTGTATGATGCATCCGGTTCGCACCTTGTTAAAACAGGCATGCCTGCAAAAAGTGGTGTTTCGGGTTTTATCATTTCAGCAGCCTTGGGGGTTGCTGGCATCGCAACGTATAGTCCACGATTAGATAGCAAAGGGACGAGTGTCCGTGGTGAAATCATGTTGACATACTTAAGCCGCGAAATGGATTGGCATTTTGCCATTCCACAAGTTATTTTTGGACGGCCTAAGATTATTTGATTCTTTTTTTATGATTTCGATAGCCTCATTTGCCCTCAGAAGGCCATTCGCAAACACGCCGTGAATACGTCCCTGTAGGCTCTGAACCGATATCTCTGTAGCTTAAGGTTTACGAAAGGTCTTCTGAGGGCACATAAGGCGGATAGTTCAAGGCACTTATCTTTATTAGGTATAATCTTGTATTAGTGCTGTAGATGAGAGTGAGATGCGGTGTTATATTAGACTATAACTTGTAGGGCTTATCGCACCACCGTCATCCTCGACCTTGACTCGAGGATCCAGGAAAATTAAATTACTTAGAAGGAGTTGCAATGTCAGCCTATCAATCACTTAAAGATATTTTTATAACACTTGCGGATTTAAATCATTTGGATGCTATTGCCGGTTGGGATGAAGCGGTAATGATGCCAGAAGGGGCTGGGCATCGGCGGGCGCAGGCTTTGGCTAAGTTGCAAGCGATTCGGCATGGGATATTAGTGGATCCTAAGAATGAGGATCTGCTGGAACAAGCAAAGTCTGAAACGCTTGAAAGTGAATGGGATAAAGCAAATTTGAAGTGGATGGAAGAGCTTTATCTTAAGGCGACTTGTGTGCCATCGGAATTAGTACATGCATTGACGGAGGCTAGTTTTAAGTCTCAGCAAGCTTGGCGACAAATGCGCGCGGATAATGATTGGGAAGGGTTTAAGCCTTATTTACAAAAAACCTTAGATTTGGTCAAGGAAATCGCTGAGATTAAAGCGGATGTTTTTAATGAAGCGCCTTATGATATTTTAATTGATGAATTCTCACCTGCGTTGAATCAAAAAATCATTGATCCCATATTTGCGGAACTAAAAGACTTTTTGCCTGGCTTTTGCCAACAAGTAATTGAACAACAAGCTTCTCGTGAGTACATTTCTTTTAAAGGTCACTATCCTATTGAGAAGCAAAAATTATTAGGCATTGAATTGATGAAAGCCATAGGCTTTGATTTTAATCGTGGGCGTTTGGATGTCAGTCATCATCCCTTTACCGGCGGCGATCATTTTGATGTGCGTATTACTACACGTTATGACGAAAATGATTTTGCACCCGCCATGATGGCGGTGTGTCATGAAACAGGCCACGGCATGTATGAGTTAGGCTTGCCAGATGACTGGGCGGATCAGCCTGTTGGTTCATCTTTAGGAATGTCAGTACATGAGAGTCAGTCGTTATTAATAGAAATGCAAGCCTGTCGTAGTTATGAGTTTTTGCAATTTCTAGCCAGTAAAGCAAAAACACATTTTGGCGATGAGCCAGCGTTTGCGGTGGATAATCTTTTTAACATATACACAAAAGTTAAGCCTGATTTTATCCGTGTAGATGCTGATGAGGTCACTTATCCATTGCATGTTATCATGCGTTATGAAATTGAAAAGCAATTGATTGCAGGTGATTTAAGCTTAGATGATTTGCCCCAAGCGTGGGATCACGCTATGCAATCTCTCTTTGGTCTTTCGACTAACGGCAATTACAAGAATGGCGTTATGCAAGATGTACATTGGCCTTCTGGTTGTTTCGGCTACTTCCCAGCATACACTATCGGCAGCATCATTGCGGCGCAAGTGTATCAAGCTGCATTGAAGGCTTGTCCCGCTATTCCTAATGAATTAAAACAAGGAAATTTTTCTACATTGATTCAATGGCTAAGAGAAAACATTCATGGTTATGGAAGTTTATATTCAACAGAGCAATTAGTATTAAATGCAAGCGGAGTGCCTCTATCAACAACGCCTTATATCCAACATTTGCAGCGACGTTACATAGATCACTCTCAACTTTATCTGACGCCATTTTAAGTCACCTCATTAAAAAAACACTGCTTTTTTTCATTACAGCTTACTCACTAAAGTAAACTCAGAGCGAGAGTATTGTCTGGCTCTGAGTCAAACATAGTTACCTATGTGATAGATAATTTTTACATATTTTGCCCTATCTTTAACTAGCATGTTAGCTGCTGCGTGCTAATTATAACTTTAATTTAAATCAAAGGGTTAAGATGGTCGGAGTATATCGTTTCATAAAAATATTTCATCCCCTATTGAAAGTTCTCTAAAGGTTCTCTATGCTTGAGGTGACAAGACAGGAGATAGGGCCATGTTAACCGAGAGTGAGAAAAAGACGTATATGTTTATTAGTGATTACATCAAACAACAGGGCATCGCGCCGACATTGCCGGAAATTGCTGCTGGTATTGGGATTAGCTCTAAGGGCGTCATACACCGCTATGTGCAGGCGCTAGCCGAGAAGGGGTGGATAACGTTGATTCCCAAGGTGCATCGTGGTATTAAGCTTACTAGCAAGGCCTTGAGCAAAGCCTTCAGCTTGCCTTTGCTGGGCACCATTGCCGCAGGGCAACCCATCGAAGCCATTCAAACCCATACGGAAATCGACTTAGCCAGTATTTTTGCTGGGGAAGGTCGCTATTTGCTGCGGGTGAGGGGGGATTCAATGATTGATGAAGGCATTTATGATGGTGATATGATCATATGCCAGCAAACTACCCAAGTGCATAACAACGACATTGTCATTGCTTTAATCGATAAGCAAGAAGCGACGCTAAAACGCTTGCAGCGCAACATTGATGGCACGATAACCCTCATTCCAGCGAATCCTTCTTATAGCCCAATGACGTACCCGGCACATCGTGTCTCGGTGCAAGGGATTTTCATTGGCTTATTGCGGGTGCCAAGATGAAGCCTGAAGTAAACTATTGGCCTCGTGCCATTATTTTAGTGGACATGAATGCTTTCTTCGCTGCTATCGAGCAGCAGGATTACCCCGAGCTAAAAGGGCGCCCCATTGCTATCACTAACGGCGAAGAAGGCAGTTGTATTATTACCGCATCTTATGAAGCCAGAGCCTTTGGCATTAAAACGGGCATGCGCTTAAGAGAGGGTAAGCGTCTATGCCCGCAGTTATTACAAATTGCTTCGCGCCCTAAGCGCTATACCGAAATTTCAAGAAACATTATGCAAGCCCTGGCAGACATTACACCGGATATGGAAGTGTTTTCAGTGGATGAAGCTTTTTTAGATGTGACTTATTGTCAACGTTTGTATGGTTCACCAGAGTATATTGCACAACTGGTGAAACAAACCGTATTTGACGTCTCAGGTTTACATTGTTCCATTGGTGTTAGTGGTGATAAAACTACGGCGAAGTTCGCTGCGAAACGTTTTAAGCCTAATGGTTTTTGTGTAATTGCGCCATGGGAAGCGAAACATGTGCTTGCCAAAGTACCCGTCACGGAACTATGTGGCATTGCCTCGGGTATTGCAGCCTTTTTATCACAATACGGCGTACAGGTTTGTGGCGATATGGAAAAAGTCCCTATCAGCATTTTGGCAAAACGCTTTGGTAATTTAGGGCGTCGCCTGTGGCACATGTGTCAAGGTAGCGATCCCGATCTCGTGCACACGAACATCGCCGCACCAAAATCCATGGGTCACAGTAAAATCATCCCCCCAGGCACCAAACAACAAGATATTATTTTATTTTACTTACGCTATCTTTCAGAAAAATTAGCTGCCCGCTTGCGCCGCCATGAGATGCAAGCGCAAATTTTTTCTATTTGCACCAAGGGCGTAAACAAAGACAAATACGGCGGCAAACACCGCTTAACGCTGCCCACTGATGATGGCAAAATTATTTATGATCTCGGTAAACAATTAATCTTTGCCGAATGGCAAGGCCAAGGTTTAATACAAGTCAAAGTCAATGCCCTAGATCCAAAACCCACAAACATGCAATTAGATTTACTAATAGAACACGATGAAAACAGTACCCTCAAAAATCAAACCATCGACGATATCAACAACCGTTACGGCTCCCTCACGGTGATGCCAGCAACCTTGCTACAAAATAACCAATCCGTGACCAGTGTCATATCGCCTGCATGGAAACCAAAGGGCCATAGACAGACGATAGAGTGAAAAAATATTGAGTTAAATAATTAATGGCTATACTCAATCTTAGAGTATAAAACAGGAGAGAAAAAGATGTGTGGTGGTGTAATGTACTCATATGAAGATGACGTGCTAACGGTTTACTTTCCTAACCCAAAGGCTGTGTTGCCGGTATTAAAGCGCGATGGTGACATAGAGCTACTTCCTTGGGGCCGGCGGCAACAACAAGCAGGCTTTTTACCCATGGGCGGTTGGGCACGATTAGAATCCATTCACCAAGGCAAGTGGGATAAATACTTTCCCACGCCGGTGAAAATTCCTTTATTAAAATTTATGGAAAAAGACTTAGAAGGCACGAGTCATTGGTTTGACGTGATGTCTGGCCAATATGTGCAAGGACTTATCGCACACAATCAAACTGAACAGCGACTTTATGTGGTAACCATTGCGCCAGATAAAGAGGATGCTATTTTTCATCGCTGGCCAAGGGTGGTTGCGAAATAATAGGGAAGCGGCTAACATGGGCAACCATCATTAACAGACAATTAGGGGTAAAACATGAACATTTCGACGATTAAATACGAAGCTGGCGGCGTTGTTGCTCACGGTTATGTCGCTTATAAAGAAGACAATGCTGATCCAAAGCCCGCTATACTTATTGCTCATGATTGGACAGGTCTTAATGAAAACGCACAAAAGCGGGCGCAGGCATTAGCTGAAATGGGTTATGTAGGCTTTGCCTTAGACATGTACGGTGATGCTAAACAAGGCAGTGACAATGAAGACAAAATGAAATTAATGTCACCCCTGTTAGAAAAGCGCAGCCTACTACGAGATAGAGTGCAAGCGGCTTATCAAACCGTTAAAGACATGGATAATGTGGACAGTGACAAAATTGCAATTATCGGTTATTGCTTCGGTGGTTTATGTGCGTTAGATTTAGCGCGAAGTGGTTGCGATATTCAAGGCGCGATTAGTTTTCACGGTTTATTGAATGCGCCAAGTGATTTAGAGAATGAAAAAATCACGGCCAAGGTTTTAGTGCTTCACGGCCATGATGATCCCATGGTGCCACCAGAGCAAGTCTTACACTTCCAAAAAGAAATGACAGCGTCTAAAGCCGATTGGCAAATGCATATCTATGGCAATACTCAACATGCCTTTACGACACCGCAAGCTAACAATCCAAAATTAGGAACTATTTACAGTGAAACAGCAGATAAGCGATCATGGTTAGCAATGCTTAATTTTCTGCAAGAGATCTTTTGAATTTACCCTCTCACCCAGGTATCCCGTCATCCTCACCCATCACAATGCGCGCGTCATGAAGTGATTTGTCAAATAATAGCGGATACAAGTCCATAATCCTAGATGCCGGCAATTTGTCTGAAATTGCTGCCTTCATCGGCATCATTGATTTGATTTTTTATTTCTTCGAATAGTGTAAGCAGGGTGCTTTCAAGCGTGTTATCTTCATCTCTTATTTCTTGGCAAAGGGCTTCGATTTCAGTCAAGATTCCTTCTTTGGTTTTACTATGTTCAAGAAACACTTGTTGGAAGCGAGCAATTTGCGCTTCTCTATTTTCATTGGGCGAAAAAAAACCTAATTGTTTTAAAGAATAGGCTGTTGACGGGCGACGTTGTTGATAAAGTGTGAAGAAAGCTTGTCTCGCTTCTTTATTTCTTTGTATGGCTCTTTCCTGAGCCATTGTCATTAATTCATTCCGATCCATAAAATAGCGAGAATCAATCCATAAAGGAATTTCAGTGTCTGGACAATAAGTATAGCCTGCTATTATCCTTGCATCTATTTCAGTGTAACCTTTAGTTTTTAGTTCATTATATTTTTCTTCCATTTGTCTTGGTGAGCCAGTTGCTGCGCTTTCGGATAATAAGAGTAATTCTGCGAAACCAACACTTTTTCTAGATTTTCCTTTTCCTTTTTTATCTCGTTTTCTATTCATAACAGATTTTCTAATACTACTCATGCGAGGCAGCAACGTGTACATAGGAAGATGTAACTTAGTTTCAAGTTCACGAATGACTTGCCGGTATTCGAGCCGCTTAGCTTTTAATAATTTAGTATCTGTGATGTTAATTTGAGAATAAATTACTGTGATTGTGTTTAAAATATTTTTTTGGTAGCTCATCACTTCATGATCACTTTCATATTGACTGCCGATAAACTCAAGTGTAGGAGGAATAGTTCCCAACATACTTTTTAAGGATTCATCATGTGCAAGCTTTTCAGTCACAAAGGATTTCAGCGTCTTATAAATTGCTGATAGCTGATGTTCAGTCAGCGATAATTTATCTTTGGTGGCACTAGAGCTACTGGCAGCACTACTGCTGCTACTACTTGCAGATCTGCGATTTCCAGGTTCTCGGCTCATTTAAATATCCTTAAAATTAACCCCCATTAATAAGCTTAGAAGCTTGTTGTTAAGAGATTATTATGGACAGGTTGACATTAGATTATATTGTAGTTATGTGGGCGATATCTTACAAGATGTAGGGGCAAGAACTGATAGAAGCTCATTTAAGACTTTGATAAAGTTACACGGTCATTGTTGCTATCCTACAAGGACGTCGGAAGCTAGACTTTATTGGAACAGTTAAGCCAGAAGTACGGACCAAGTGGCATTCAGTTCCGCATGTTACTTGGCCGTGCTTTATGGCTTAACGTTCATAAATTCTGATAAAGCGTAAGCGTCTTCCCAATTTAACTTCCATTTTATTAGGTAATATGCATGGGCAACAACCTACATCGCCGTATCGGCAACGTTATGCTACTGATCACATTATTGCTTTATGCCGTATCAGCATTAGCTGAGGGTGATATTTATCTGCCGGGCATTCAACTTTATCAAACCTCTCTCAAAAGCCATTCAAAGAAACAGTACACAGTCATCAATGAAAAAAATTATCACCGCATCATGCAATATTCTAATAATGAAATTTCAGTCGTACTCGAAAACCTTACCCAAATAAGACAAACACTCGCTGCGAGCGGCCAGGAAAGAAATGCTGAATTAATTGCAATTATTAAAAAATTTACAAATAAGCCTTATACCTTAATAGGTGCACAAGGGGAGGGAGATGGTATTTATACCATTACCAGCCATATTGACACGCGTCATATCCAACAAGATCCTCTCTACAGAACTGATGCCTTTAACTGCATGACCTTGGTGGAAACAGTCATCGCTTTGTTTCAATCTGATAATTTAGATGATTTTAAACAGCAAATTCTCAAAATAGAATATGGCACGGCTCAGTTGCCTCAAAGCAATCAAATTCATTATTGTAATCGCAATAATTTCACCAGCAAGGATTTTAATCCCATTAATCAAGCACATGGTTATATGAAGGATATAACGACAATACTGCCATTTTCAGAAGAAGCAAAAACAGTGAGTGTGAGTATTGATCCCAATAAATGGATGTACCAACAATACAAGAATTCATATTTACTCAGAACAAGTGTTCGCACCTTTAACGCTGCTACGGGTAAGTTGATGGCGAAGCGTCTTACCGATCATTATGTTCATCAATTTTGCCCAAGATTAAAAACAAAAAATGTCAGTATGCGTTACATTCCAAAATCAAGTCTGGTAAAAAAAATGAAACAAGGAGTTTATCTCCCAGACAGAAAACGTTTGCAACAAATACCCACGCCTGCCATCGCCGAAATTGTTAGAAATGATAAAAAATGGGTGTCGAAAGGGCGTCCCATAGGATATCGCGTAGGGACGGGAATTATTGTGTCGCATTTGGGTTTGTTAACGCATCAAACCTTTACTAAAGGTGAGACGATTTACCAAAAGATTTTATGTAATGGCAAGGGGCCAAAACGCGCATGTCACGTTATCCCAGTCATTTGCCAGCATGCTGAATGCCCACGTTTAATGTTCACACATGCAACGGATGCTTACCCGGATACTTTTTACTATTATAAAACGGCGAAGGGCAATGTCTGTGGTGCCAATAAACCGAGTGCAATAAAACACTACAGCTACTGTAATCGCGTACACTCCATTCCTCTGGGTGACTATTTAGCACAAAAACAATATGGCCGTTATTTGTATATGGATAATGCATCGTTGCTTGGAATAAATTTTCAGAAGTTGATATGAAGTCATTGAAAACTAAAACTTGGGTTTTGTTATTGATAGTAGCTGCCTTGGTGGTGTACTTTACTTATTTGTATTTTAAACCTTTTTATACAGGTCCAGTATCCAATCATTTTGATGGTAGTCGTTTTAAAAACCCTAGCTATCGTCACAAAAATAAAACATGGCAATTTCTCAAATGGCAAGCCACCAGAAATGCCGCCAAATGGCCTCTTAGAAATCATATTACGCCTAATACCGATCTGTCTGCACACGTTGAAGGTAATAGATTACTAGTTACTTTCGTTGGTCACAGCACTGTATTGATTCAAACACAGGGCATTAATATTTTGACCGATCCCATTTGGTCACAACGGGCTAGTCCTTTTCAGTGGATAGGCCCCAAGCGAGTTTCACAGCCAGGTATTCCTTTTGCAAGTTTGCCCAAAGTTGATGTGGTACTGATTTCCCACACTCATTACGATCACTTAGATATTAATACCATTAACAAACTTAATCAGCGCGATAAACCGTTATTCTTAATGGGTCTTGGTGTTATGCAGCAGGTAAAGTCTCAGCTACATGCTCCCATCAATACAAAAGCATTAGATTGGAGACAAAGTGTCACCATAAAAAATAACGTTAAAATAAGTTTTATCCCAATATTACATTGGTCTGCCCGTGGCATATTTGATAATAATAAAACACTCTGGGGTGGGTATGTCATCCAAACTCAAATGGGTAATATCTTATTTGCAGGAGACACCGGGTATCAAAAACGTATATACAAAGCGATAAAAGAACATTATAGTCCAATAAGACTAGCCATCCTGCCCATAGGTGCTTTTCTTCCTAGATGGTTTATGCGCTACAACCACATGGATCCCTATGAAGCAGTCCAAGCCTACAAAACCCTAAAGGCAAGCTATGCGCTAGGTATCCACTATGGAACCTTCCAACTCTCAGATGAGGCAATTGATGAACCAGAAAAACAACTGAAAATAGCATTGAAAAAATCAAAAATAAACAAAAATACTTTTAGGGCTCTTAACATTGGCCAAACTTGGGCTGTACCTGTCATGAATCAAAGCCACATCAGTCATGGTTGCATGGGGGATGATTAGTATCAATGGTGCTACGACATTAACGGATGCCGATAGAAATTGAGTTAGATGTGATTGCAACTGATTGAGTGCACCATGAATTTTATTATTGTTGTACTGAGTGGTAATATCTTCTCGGATGTCAGCGATTATAGTACGTAATTGTCGATAAAAATGAGCTGCCTCTGATGCTCCATAATTGCTAACAGACTCCGAAAAATCGATGATTGGAGCTGGGGAGTTTTGCGTAAGCTCTAAATTTGAAGTACGATAAAAGTATAAACATTACTTCCTGAAGGGACTCGAGAGTGAAACAGTCATTAGCAACATTTATAGCCATATTTTATACAACGTTATTGGTAACATTAACAGTTTCTAACGTGAGCAATGCGCAACCCAATGAACCACTTTTTCCTATCAACCAAGCAAATAGACAATTTGATGCGATTACCATCAAATTAGCAGGGCGCAGCCCTGCAGTGGGAGAGTTGAAGAAAGCCGTCAGCCAATTAGAAATGTTAAAGGATAAAGCCGAGCAGTGTATCTCAAAAGCGCAAGATCAAGTGGATGACGTGGAAAAATTATTGCGCACGGATACAGATACAAAACCCGAACCAGGCAAACCTAGAGTTGATATACAATATCTTAATCAAAAGAAAGGCTTTTATGAAAATCAATTATCTCAATGCCGTTTATTTAAACTGCGCGCCCAAGAGTCAATCGAAGCCTTTGAAACAACGCTCCAAGCATTAACGACCTCGAGACTTTTAACGCGTAAAAAAACACTAATAGAAGTACTTGATAAAAAATTGCTTGCAACAATCAGCCTTGAACTCAGCACCCAGCACGTCGCACGTAAAATTGGATTTCATTTGTTTAGCCCTCTAGCAAGTATTTGGTTGCTGGGCTTATTAATTGTTGCCAGTGGGGTAGGCCTTATGCTGAGGCGTTATACGACTCTAGCATTAAAACGGTGTCAGAGCTTGGTTGGCAAGGTTATTATGGCGAGCATAAAACCTTATATTATACCAGGGCTTTGCCTAATCATTCTCAGTGTATTTTGGCGACTTCTTTATCAAGGTAATGAATTTACAGTTATAGAGCTTAGTTTTTATAGTTTGTTTGCTTATATCCTTTTTTCTCTATTCCTCAAGGCGATTTTTGTGCCGCCGCGTCCAGGTAACATTTGGCTATTAAAGCCTGATTTAGCCTTCTTAGTTCACCGACGTTTATCAATACAATTGTTTATCGTGCTTGCATGTTTGCTAATAATGTTGTGGCAACGCGGCTTAGTGGCTAACGCCATGATTACAAATTTAACATCAACAATAGCCATGTCTATCATTGCGATTAGTATCTTTTGGACAGCGCTATTATTAAAACGGTTTCAATGGTTTGTCACAAGGAAATGGTTGGGCAATCTTCTCATTGGTTTTTTATTTATCGGGTTGATTGCTACGATAACCATGGAATGGCTTGGTTTTCACAATTTAACCACGTATTTACTGATCAATAGCCTTCTTACACTCGTTAGTATATGTTTCTTAGCCGTGTTACTAACCTCAATCTCACTCATTTTTTCAAATTTTATTCGTAAAAAACAATATGAAATTGTACGCATTCCTGCAGAAATTGGGATTCGTTATAAATTTGGATTAGAAGCGAGAATTATAAAATATATTGTTTATATAACACTCGTCTATTCTGCCTTTATTTTAATAATAAATATGTGGGGAATCACAAACGGCGTCTTAAAAAAGTTTATTGAGTGGACATCCGAAGGCTTCGTTGTGTCAAAGCTTTATATTAATCCGGCAATGATTTTCCTTGGTATTGTTTTGTTTTGCGTTTTATCCATCCTCGGAAAAATACTATCACTTTATGTTGCAAAACTGAGTCGCTTCTCCGGTCAGGAAGACAGCCAAATTGCTTTTGCAGCGTTAACACGATACATCACGTTTACAGTAGCTTTAGTCATCGGCCTTTTTATAGCGGGCGTCAACTTTACTGGTTTAGCTATTATAGCGGGTGCGTTATCCGTAGGTATTGGGTTAGGCTTGCAAGATATCGTTAATAATTTTGTTTCAGGGATTATTCTGATGTTAGAAAACACCATAAAGCCTGGTGACAGAATTACGTTAGGAACACAAGAAGGCTATGTGAAGCGTGTGCATGTCAGATACACACATATTTCAACCTTAGCTAAAGAAGATGTTATTGTTCCCAACTCACAACTGGTTACAACACCGGTTACTAATTTCATGTTAGATAACCCAACCTGGCGAGTCGAGTGCAATGTGGGCGTTGCTTACGGTAGTGATATAGCACTAGTTATAAAATCACTTAAAGAAGTTGCTGCAGAGAATAGTGATGTTATTCATGACGATCCGGATAATCGTCCAAGAGTTATCTTTTTGGAGTTTGGTGATAGCGCATTACAATTTGGGTTATGGAGTGTAATAAGAGATGTGAATAAAAAATATAACATTTTGAGTCAACTTAATATTGCAATTGATAAAAAATTTCGTGAAAATAAGATTACCATTGCCTTCCCACAACGAGATGTTCATATAATCAATAATTGACGCTAGTCACACTTGTAAGTATGATCGCCTCATTATCATATAGGAGTGGTACTATCGTGGATAAATCATTAACAAAAATGCTGGCAGGTTATCAAGCTTTTCGTGAAAAATATGCTCTTGGTGATTACTCTATCATGGAACAATTGGCTGTTCATGGCCAAAAGCCAGAAACCATGGTTGTCGCTTGTTGTGACTCAAGGGTTGATCCCTCTGTGATTTTGCAATGCGATCCGGGTGAGTTATTCACCGTGAGAAATGTTGCCAATGTGGTACCCCCCTATGAGTCAGATGAAAAGCATCATGGCACGAGTGCAGCCTTAGAGTTTGGCATCTGTCATTTAAACGTTAAACATTTAATTGTATTAGGACACAGTCAGTGCGGTGGAATAAACGCTTTATTACATAGTGAATCCCTTGAAACGCATAATGACTTTATCTCTAATTGGGTGTCTGGTATTCAGTGTGAATCACCTAGTGTGGATGATGATACATTAGCAAAAGAGGCTTTAATAACCTATCATAAAAATTGCCTAAGCTTCCCTTGGATTAAAACCCGCGTTGAGAATAAACAATTAATGATTCATCTCTGGTTCTTTACTATCAAAGAAGGGCAGATTTATACCTACGACGCTAAAGAAGCATGTTTTGTACCTTTATAGAAGTGTTCTTAAGGTTCAAATACAGTGTTAACATCAGGGAATACTGTGTTGGCTGCTTTGTCTCGAGCATCTCTAAGTGCTTGTTCCTTCATTGCTCTTTCGCAATTCCTATAGTCAGCAATACTAGCTGGTACACCTATCACACCAAAGGTACCAACTTGAGTTAATGCTTTTCCCCAGCGTGGTACTCTTTCATTTTTTAAACCATAAGTAGTGATTAGTGTTAATAAGCCAGCAATATCCACCGAGTCAGCAATTAAGTGACCAACCAGCGCTAAATATTGCCAGACTTTTAATGATCCTTTTTTATGGTGCTCGTGATTAGAAATAGGTTGTAAAAAAAAGTCTTCTCCACTGTCAGACTCATTCATTTCTTGTGTCAGAATTTGATGGTGGCGGTTTAAGACTTGGTGAGAATACATAGCACCGGTGGCAATAATAATAGAAACTCCCCCGCCAAAGGCCAAACCATAATATGAAAGATTAAAGAAAAACTTATTAAAGTCTGCCGCATTATCTATTATGTCGCCGAAGTAAATAGTGCTATTTACCATACTGGTTATAAGCAGCATTGCGGCTGAAAGATTAGTCCAGCGATCAGCATCATCATTCATAGGACTGTGCGGTTTAGGTCCAACTATTTCCTGTCCACGTGGATGTTCAAGTTGAGCTTTTATTTCCATAGCATTTTTACACGTTCTATACTGTGCAAAGCTTGCAAGTGCACCAATAAAAAAGGTGCCAGCTTGGGTAAGTGCTTGGGCCCATTGCGGGACATCTTCATGTTCTAGCCCAAACATAATAATAAGCGTCCATAATCCTGCGATATCAACAGAGTCAGATACCCAGTTTGAGGCAAGCGCGATATGTTGCCACCACTTTAAGCGTGGATTGTCTATGGAATCATCTTCGTTGTTATTATTAGTGCCGTAGTTATTTTGAGGGACAATAGACACCAGTGCTTGCTGAGCGTCATCTTTTTCTTCTTCTAATTCAATCTTTTTATTTTTATTAGGTTGATGATGTAAGTTTAAAATAAAATTTGAATAGCCAGATCCAAGCGCAATGATCAATGAAATTATCATACCAAAGACAAGGCCATACATGGATAAATTAAATATATCCTCATCAAATTCGCCAGCATTATCAATGATGCCACCAAAATAAACACTGCAATTAAAGAAGCTGCTGATACCAATCATTAAGGCGGATAAGCCTGTCCAAAAGTCGGCTTGTTTGCGACCGTGGGAATGTGCCATATTCTTTCTCTCTCTGGGATTATCTGAAGGCAAGATCATAGGTGATTAAGCTTTTAGAGTCAACAGCGATGATAACCATTCTCATTAAGAAATTGTATTTTTCATGGAAATTGACAAAAGAACATAATTTGTCCAGCGAAATATCACGGAACCCTACTATGCTCGGCAAATGCTTTAATATGAGGTGCGGCCCCGATCCTGGAAATTTAGGGTTAAATCTTCGTTATCACAGCCTCAGTGACTAAATCATATTCAATTTCAGCAATTTTTTTCTCCATTTCCAACTGAAATATCCCAAATCTGTTAATGTGCTCTGTCCAGTATGGTGAAATCCCAGCTAACATCTCATCGGGAATCTCAATGCCTTGAGATCTTAACTTATTGATAGCCTTAGTTTGGTACACGACGTTATGAAATATGATCATGTTTGCCAACAGATGGTTAAACCGAATCATTTTTCTCTGGTTTGGTCTCATATTATCACTAATAGGGGTAATGCCCCCATTCGTGTCAAAATTTACGGTAATACTCTCAAAACATCATAAGATTTTTTCTTTGAGCTTATTGCACGAGTTCATGAGCATCATATCTGCTTTGCCTTTTTAACAGCGATCATTCATCCAAAACGATTAGCTAGAACTGCAATTATTATCCAGTCATCCACACTGATCAAGCTCCATAAGGCACTAATAAAAAGAAAATATCGCTTATTATTTTCTCGGAAATCACAGCGAAAACCAGGACCTACCGGGCCATCTCAAGCATTAATTAATGCTATCCTGGAAATGAAAAAGCATAATCCTCGTTTTGGGTGTCGACGAATTGCAATGCAAATAAGTGACACCGTTGGCATGGATATTAATAAAGATATTGTCTGGTGGGTTCTATCTCAATATTATCAACCAGGCTCCGGTGGTGATGGTCCTTCATGGCTAACCTTCATTGGCCACACGAAAGATAGTTTGTGGTCTGTTGACTTCTTTCGGGTTGAGTCTATCCTGCTAAAATCTCACTGGGTTATGGTCATCATGGATCAATTTACGCGACGTATTATTGGTTTTGCTGTTCATCAAGGTGACTTAAATGGCATTGCCATTTGCTGCATGTTCAACAAAATGATTGCGAAACAAGCGTTACCAAAGCATCTATCTTCAGACAACGAGCCGCTCTTTAACTTTCATCGATGGAAAGCGAATTTACGCATTTTAGACATCAAAGAAGTAAATTCCATTCCCTATCAACCTCGATCACATCCTTTCATTGAGCGATTGATTCGAAGTTGCAGAAATGAGCTATTGGACCGTACACTATTTTGGACTGAATCAGACTTACAGCGCATACTCGACCAATTTAAGCAATATTTTAACGAGCAGCGTACCCACATGGGATTGCATGGGTAGCGTACCCAACAACATTGCTGAAAATAAGCAAAGCAACGTTATTAATATTAATCAGTTTCAATGGAAAACCCATTGCCGTGGCCTTTTTCAATTGCCTATTGCTGCTTGATTAACAATTAAAGACCTACACCTTGAAAAAACATTCACACTTAAATCAATCGGATATTTCAGAATACATTTTAGCAAAGAGTGAAGGGATCATTAGTGAAGTTTCTACACTGATTAAACGCGCAGCCGTATTGGCAATTGAATCAAAACAAGAATGTATTGATATAGATTTGCTGCAATCGGTGGACTACCATTCACCGATGGAACGGCGCCAGATGTTTGAACGTGAACTTCTGTAATTAATACTCAGCGGGCTTTTTATTTTTCGCTGATAACGATAAATTGCGAGTGGCAGCATGTCGATCCGTTTGCGCCACATGCCGGTAATGCATGGTAGTGCCAACATCACTGTGCCCGGCATTTTCTTGCGCGACTTTTAATGGGGCACCTGACTCCAATAGATACGTCACATAACTGTGACGCAACCAATGAGCGGAAGCAGCCCGTAGCTTAGAAGCTTTTCTAGGTTCATCGGGTTCGAACTGCGCGCTACCTAAATCAAATGCCCATCGTAGAATTTGATCGATACGGCGTGTACTGATAGGTTGCTTTAAATTTTGCATCGGAATAAGAGGCGTCTTTTCGCGAAACTTAGGAACAGATGAGGGCAGCCCAATATTGAACCTAAATTCCCCCAATGCATTTAACAAGTCATCTGGCACCGGAATTTCACGCACTTTTTTGCCTTTTCCTGTCACACGCAAAAACCAATTATTTTCTCGTTGCAAAAAATTTCCCATCCGATTGTTTGCTGCTTCGGCAATGCGAAGTCCGGTATAAAATAATAAAAGCACAATATAGCGAGCACGGATGACTTGAAATTTTTGTTTGTCATCATTAATGAGATGCTCTGATAATGATTGCAATACCGCATTGATTTCATCCAATTCTAAATAACGATCGATGATTTTATTCTTTGATTTATTCCGTTTTTTACGCCGTCGGTCAACGGCCAACGGATTGCCAATTAAATAATTAGATTGCACCAGGTAATTAAAGAAAGAATCTAAGATGGTTAAAGCTTTATTTATAGAGCTATTGCCCAGGCCTTTCACAAAAGGTCGCCAATTTTCATTAATCGAGCCATCTTTGTTTTGTCGTCTAGCGCTAGGAGCACACCAAAGTTTTTTGGGAGTAGGGTGCTTCAAAAAAGATTGATATTCTAATAAGTGATCACGTCGCAAACTAGAAATATTCACTTTGGCGACATGAATACACCACAACAATAAGCGTTCAATTTCCTTACTATATGAGCGTAATGTTTCTGGCGAGTCTTTAAATTCACTTAGAAAAACTGAAATGGCTTCGGCATCATTTTTTGCACTAATTAAGGCAGAACCTAGCTCTTTGTTATAATCAACTTGAGTAAACTCAACAATGGATTTGCCCATTTGACTTAGATTATCGGCAAGGATAAATAGTGGTCTGATAGGTTCAGGTTGAGCCATAAAACGCCCTCTTTTTGACATTCAGATAATAAGATTACTCGGAAATTATTGATTTGTACCATGCGCCCTGTTATATTGCAAGTTACTCAATGATGGATTAAGTTGCTATGAAGAGGCCTCTTAAAAAACAATCACTTTATTCTTTGTCGCTAGTGGCATGAGATGTCATGTATGGCGACAACGCAGAATACGAGTTAGGAAATAATAAGTGCCATTAACACCACCAAAACTTCCAAAAGAACATATCGATTGGATAACCAAACCATTACAGCGATTTTTCCGTATTGAGGCTGGAGGCGCAGTAATTCTCCTTTTTTTTACAATTATAGCGTTAGTTCTTTCCAACTCACCCTGGGCCAAGCAGTTTTTATCATTCTGGGAAATACCTCTGAGCATCCATGTAGGGGTTATTGAATTCACGCGTACACTGCGCGATCTGATTAATGATGGGGCAATGACCTTATTTTTTTTCCTAATTTCACTTGAGCTTAAGAGAGAATTGGTCCTTGGTGAATTGCGTAAACCGAAAATGGCAGCATTATCACTTATCGCAGCGTTGGGAGGTATGCTTGTACCGGCCCTATTTTACTGGATCTTTATGTCGGGTCACCCAGGACAACATGGCTGGGGAACTGTAATGGCAACAGATACAGCTTTCGCTATAGGGTGCTTAGCACTCCTTGGCAAAAGGATACCTAAAAGTCTGCGCATATTTATGCTATCACTAGCCGTTGCTGATGATATTGGTGCCATCATGGTCATTGGCATTGGTTATACACACGGGATTAATTGGATGTACCTTGGCTTCTCCATAGTAGGATTCATTTTCGTAAGAATAATGGGGAATCAAGGTATTCGCAGTTTGGTCGCTTATTTTTTCGTCGGCATTGTAATTTGGTTCATAATAGATGCGGCTGGTATTCACGCTACGATTACTGGGGTTATTCTTGGACTGATGACTCCCACTGAAAAGTGGGTTAGTGACACATTATTACATACCATTTTTGATCACGTTGTTTCCTATGCTCCTGGGGACCACTGGAGTGGAGACACAAAAGATCGTAAAGCTTTATTAACAGCTCAGGCTGCAGCACGCGAGGTGCTTTCCCCCCTTGAAAGATTAGAAATTATATTGCACCCATGGGTCAGTTACATAATTCTTCCAATATTTGCTCTTGCTAACGCTGGAGTAATGATTACTGCAACAGAGTTTAGTAGCCGTATCACAGTAGCCATATTTTTAGGATTCGTGCTCGGAAAACCTCTTGGTGTTTTTTCTTTCAGCTGGCTAGCCATTCGCACACGTATCGCAACAAAACCTACAGATTTGAGTTGGCTCCTAGTAGCTGGAGGGAGTTTACTTGCTGGAATTGGATTTACAATGGCGTTATTCATTGCTGATCTGTCATTTACCCCCAATCTTTTAAACAATGCTAAATTAGGCATTTTGTTGGCATCCATTTTTTGTGGGACAACAGGTATTCTTTTGCTACTAATAAGCAAAAATAGGGTTCTGTCGCAAAAAAATTTTTAGGCTATAGAAATGCGGGTTACAGGAATCCTATAATGCCCCCCAGAATTTAGATTCTTTATCACAGCCTCAGTGACTAAATCATGTTCAATTTCAGCAACTTTTTTCTCCATTTCCAACTGAAATATCCCAAATCTGTTAATGGGCCTGCTACCCCATGTAAGAAAACGTCGTATTCGTGCTGATAAAAATAGGCGACAACTTTGTTGACAAACACCGGTTAAAAAATATTATCTATCAATTAAGCACGTTATCATCTCAACCTTAGTAAGGTATCTAACAAATCGGGGTAGATCTTTACCACTCATCCGCTGTCCCTGATCCCTCTTAACTTCACATAATAGTACATGCCCCCCCAGGCCTGTTTCTTACATGCTCTTTGACCTCATCTAACATGCCTGTCTTAGCTAATATTTTATTACCTTTATATTTGGCAAGTATTTCATAGACTTCATGAAGGAATGGGTCTCTCCCTATGGAGTTATTTTTCACTGCTTCTGCCGCAATTTCTGCCACTCTGTCTAAGCTCGTTGCGTTTGAAATTCGAGATATGTAAGTTGGCGTATCTCCAAATGTCGTTTTGAAATTATCATTAAGCAACGACTGCAGCTGCTCTAACTTTGGCGTAGGTTTACTCTTTTGATCTGTAAAAAAATGGCTAGAACTTAAGGCAACAGGAGCTGTGGTTATTTCTAATTTAGCTTTTAACACCTGTTCTTTATACCAGTCTATAAAAGTTGTTACGTCTGGCTCCACAAGAGCGCGCCAAGACCAATTGATAGGGAAAGAAGAAAACGTTTTATTTATTAAAGGAAGTCCTTTGGGTAATCTAGAAGAAACATTTAAAAACATACTGACTTTACTTTCCCAGCATTTTGAACATCATGAACTACCAACAGCTTACACTATTTTAGACAAATTACCTCGCAATGATAATGGAAAAGTATCAAGATCCAGCTTAGGTCTAAATTTAGATCAAAAACGATCCCTAAATCAATTGTGAAGTTGAGGCGTGTCTTTTGTTGGTCTTCCTCGAGCGATATATTTTTTAATTGGTATAATGTCAAAGTCTACCGTGTGATACTTTTCTTTTTTGAGTATGGCCTCCACAGCCACCTTAGAATCTGCCTGGCAGAAAAATGCTTGATTGCTTAATTATGCTCGGCAAATGCTGTAATATTTTCTAAGGTGGTAATAGCAATTTGATCGAGTGCTTGGCGTGTGAAATAGCCTTGATGCCCAGTAATAAGCACATTAGGAAAAGTGAGTAACCGCGCAAATACATCATCAGTGATAATCACATCAGATAAGTCTTCAAAAAACAAATTGCTTTCTTCTTCATAGACATCCATTCCTAAATAGCCAATATGTTGCTGTTTCAAGCCAGTAATCACGGCACAGGTATCGATGACAGCACCTCTAGAAGTATTAATTAACATGATACCTGGCTTCATTTGCGCAATTGCTTGCTCGTTGATCATATGCAGCGTTGCTTGGGTCAATGGACAGTGAATGCTAATGATATCTGACGCTTGATAGAGTTCATTGAGGGTAACATAGTTAACACCGATATCATGGCATTCTTGATTCTCGAGGATGTCATAGGCTAATAGCTTACAGCCAAAACCAGCCATGATATGGGCAAACCTGCTACCTATCAGCCCAGTCCCAATGATACCGACAGTACTGCCATATAAGTCAAATCCCAATAAGCCATTCAAAGAAAAATTGCCTTCTCTAATGCGATTGTAAGCGCGGTGAGTTTTTCGATTGAGTGTCTGGATTAAGGCCACCGCATGCTCAGCCACAGCATAAGGCGAATAAGCAGGAACATTAACAACCTTAAGGCCGAGAGCTTTTGCTTTTTCTAAATCAACATTATTAAAACCCGCACAGCGCAATGCAATTAATTGTGTGCCATTCTCTGCAAGCTTTGTTAATACGTTTGCACTTAAATCATCATTTACAAAACAACAAACGATAGAATATTCTTTTGCTAAATTGACAGTGTGTAAGTTTAAATGAGCCTCATAAAACTGGAATGAGTGAGGGTAGTCTTTTAAATAAGATTTAAAAAAGGGTGGCTCATAGGCTTGACAGCTAAACATGGCAATTTTCATCGATGCTTATCTCATGTTGGGGCAAGAAAGTATTTAGTTCTTTATATCATAATTTAATATTTAGTCCAATATTCAAGTCCTTTATGCTATAAGGGTGAGAGATTTTTAGATGATGATGACGCAATGCTGCTTGAAGCAGCTGCGCTGCTATGAGAAAGAAATCCACCAAAAAATGCAGCAGAGGTTTGGCTGTAATGTGTTGTGTCACCTGATAGAGAAGAAGTACCTGCTGCCGAAGAAGAAGATGAGGATGAGGATGAGGAGGATGAGGAGGCTAATGTTGAAGATGCTAATGGTAAAAGTGGCGTATGACTTGATAGTTCATTTTCAAACCAGATTTCATCCCAGTCTTCATCCTGTGGTGGTTGTTGGTTCTTTAAATAAATCACATTGAATATACCAGTGTCTAATTGGGCAATGATAACGTGTTCTTGGAGACTGATATGGACTATATGATGTGGTAATGCATCAATTATTCTGATGCACGTTAATGTGTCAGTATCCCATATTTTAAGTTGGTGTGGATGAGGTGTTTTTTTATCAATACGTGATTTTTTAGCCTCACATGCCACATGTATTAATACATTGCCTTGCATTTGTAGGGCATGAGCACATACGCTGTAGAAAAATATCAGAGTTAATGGATGAGGTGTTGGGCGCCTTTTGGGATCAGGGGTTGGGGTACTCATTTTGGTAAGATCGATATAATTTTTAGAAGGCAAACGATAAAATCCTAGAATTCCTGCGCTCCCATAAGTTAACAAGCAATTTTCAATTTTCTGCCCTTGTATTGAAACATCACGAAATAAAAGATATTGATAGTGACTGTTTAAATTAATTAGCTCACCATTATTTATGTTCAATGCCACAGTAACGTTTGAACGTCTAATACGTCTTACACCTCGAGCTGGCGGTAAAATACTCGTACCATTTAACAGAACGTAATCCGTTGACATTGATTGGTGTGAATGTGAGTTTCTTAATAAGTGATAGCTTGTTTTTTCTTTTTTGATTTGAGCAATAACGTGGTTAGCCGTTAAATCCCAGACATTTATTGTATCCGTTGATAGTGCAATGAGTCTTCCTGCACTGAGGAACCAGCTTGATAAGGTAGTGGCATAGCTTTTACTGCGACCGCTAGAAATTACTTTAATCGGAAAGTCATAACACACTGTTTGAGCGCCATCAGTAAGCCGATAGACGATTAGTTTGCTGTTATGGCCATAATGATTACCTTTTTCCCAATGATAATTCCGGGCTTCAACAACGAGGTGAGTCAATGACATTTTGAGGTGAACATGCTCATAGGGTAATGATACTGATTTATATAATGATCTACTACTGAGGTCCCATAACTGCATGACGGAAGGCAAAGGAGAGCGTTTTAAACCTTTAGTGTTATACAGTCTTGCAAGATAATTACCACAAGCGTGCGTTATTGCATATTGTTCTGAAGACAACTGAGCACCTTGATGTTCTATGAGCACCTTTTGCGTTGATAAGTCGCGCAGAGTAAATTTGTTATCATTTTTTGCAAGTAAATAGCTAGGCGTATTAGCATCAGCGGCAACATCATATAAAAATTGATAGGGGCCAACTGCCGCTGGCAAGCAAGGCTCATTTGTCCAAAATTTAGGAACTTTATCGATGAAGCGGCGAAACTGTAAATATGTACTTTCATGCCCATAATAATCACCGGCATTCATCACAGCAACAATGCCGCTTTGCCAGCGTTCTAATAGTGATTTGTCACTCATAAAACACAAATGGTATGCATTGATAAAAGCAGCATCGCCACGTTCGGTTGCAATATCCAATGCTGTTTGTCCGAATACATTGGTCATTGTTGGTATTGCCCCATGCGCTGCGAGCAAACGCAATAAAATACCTTGGCCATGTCGCGCAGCAACGTGTAGTGCCGTTTCTCCGTAGGAGTCTTTTGTATTTGGACAGTGATGGTTAGTGAGCAAATGACTCGTAAATGGATGATGACCGAATTGAACAGAGTAATGTAATGCTTGACGCCCTAACTCATCATGATACTGATCCGAAGGTTGCTCTAACAACGTCTGTAAGACAGTTACAGTCGCTGCCACTTTTAAACCCATAATATAATCTGTTGGCTGGTAGTTTAGGAAATGGTTTGCAAAGCGATTCGTGTAGTCATCCTCACCAACGTCAGTAAAGGCAAAATCAGGAGAGTTGGGATAATGCTCACGACCAAAAGCTTTTAATTTATTAATTATAATGCAACTTAAGGGATGATTTTCTTTTAATGACGGATCATTTAATGAAGCATTAATAGATTCCATATAATCAAGAACGCTTTTAGCATGATGCGTTGCAAACAAATAAAACTCAAGCACTGAGCGTTCTAGTAACGTTGGAACAGCATGCTGTAGTAATAGCTGTGTGATGGTTGTGACTAATGCCTTTCCCGGCATAAGTTGATAATCATAGTGGGTTCTATTAGCAATCAGCGTGCTGATAATGGGATCAAATTTTGCAATTCGACTGTAGCATAAGGTTAAATATGATTTAATCATATAATACCGTGCATCCAATGATAGCAATAATCTGGAAATATCAGATGTTGTGCCATTACGAACAGTATCAATAACCTCAGTTACTGTATAATTGTTTTTTAACTGATAAATAATGGCATAGTACTCATTAATAAGTTGCTGCAGTATGTTTTTATCTTGTTGTAAAGACACTATCATTCGACTAAAACTGATACCTCGCATGAGTATTTGGCGAAGGTTGTGAGAATGGGGCGGATAACCATAGTTTGCAGCCCATTGAGTAAGCATGTTCATATGTGTATCAACAGTATCAGCCCATACAAAAATATTAACATAGCGCGGTGATGCGAATTTAACCGAATACTGAGTAGATAAAACCTTGCAAAAGTAATTGATAACAGATTCTGGTTTATTTTCACTAAGTTGCTTAATAATCGTTTCATTATCGGCCGGTAGGTTATCATGACCGGTAATTAGCGGATGTTTTGAATGTACTTTTGCCCAGTTTGACAGAGCAGCATAGTACTGTTGATAAGTAGAAGAATCAGGTGTCATACCCCCAGCTTCTAACGCTTCAATTGCCCCAATAGTGTCATGGAGTTCTTTGCAGTAAATTTCTTTTGCTTGGTCAAGAACGATTTCTTCTAGACTATCAAATCGATTTCTAATATAGGACATTTGCTGCTCGGAAATTTCCAACAGGTGGTCTAATTTTGTATGAATTTGAATAATTTCATTATGAATATTACGGTGCATTTCATGTAATAATTCTTCCACACGATCAAATCGAACATGCATATGTTGGTGAACCGTATTAATTGCTTCACCAAGCTGTGCGACTTGTTGTTTAATAATATCTAGAGGCATCACTGTGTCCACCTGAGTAAAGGCAGAAAACAAGCTAATACCAACTTGAACAAGGCTAGCTAATGGGTTTGCTAAAGCAAGTAGAGAAGTTGAGCTTCGCAGGATATTTGAAATAGAATGAATAGCGGTACCCACTTGAATTGCTCCGTGGGAGATAGCAGACACATGCTTTGCTAAACCAGGATTTTTTATAGCAATAATACTTGATAGCATGTTTGTACCAAAGCCTAATGCATCAGTAACTTCTAAAAAACTTGCAGATTTTCTAGCGTTACTAACCATTTCTAATTGTGATTTTGCAATAGCTTCAACTTGCACATCACTTAATGCGCTAAGTGCTGTTTCAGATAGCTCTAACTGATCGTCTTCTAAAAGATCAATGTTTTCCTTTAAATGCGTTCTATCAGCGGCAGTAGCAGTACCATCAAGGATATGCATAGAAATTGTCAACAATTGATCTAGGCGAGTCATTATCAGTTGATGGTTTTGGCTAGCAAGAACCTCACTAGCAGCCTCATCAATACACTGAAAGACATTGCCTATTATAGGGATTGTGTGCGTTAATTTACGGGCAACTTTTTGAAAAAACTCAGCACTATCGTGTTCATAGGCTTCTCGTATTGGATCATAAAAACTTTTTTTAATAAAAGGACCAAGTTGCATGAAAGGTTCTAAATCATATCTGGGATCACTAGATACTCCAAGGTATAATTCCATAACATTTACAGCATTAGGATCGTCCTCTAGACTGGGTTGTTCATGTGAGGTACCAAAAAATAACCCACCATTGACTACGGGAGTTACTCGGCTCATTCTGGGGTAGTGCTCATAGGGCTGGTTTAATTGCATGCGCATCGCTAATCGATTGACTCGCTCTTTATATGGAACCTGACCGGCCCATACACTCTCTAATTTTGAATCATTACCCATTTAATAACTCCTTTTTTCAGGGTTGTAACATATGAGCCCACTCATAATCAACTACAATTTACATGACTGCAATCACCGTGACATAAATCTCGCATTTTTATGTTCAGATAACTGTTCTTTGTTTACCTTAAAATAACAAGCACCCTTACTGGTGATTATCACAGTAATCACCAGTAAGGGGTGTGTTGGAATGGATGGATTCAAGTCGAGACTAATTCATTCTGATCCGTTTATCTACCAGGTGAGTAACTCATAGATGGTGAAACGCTGCTATTATTAGTGTCAACTTCTTGTTGTAGGTTTTGTGTAGAAGTATCTTCTGGCGTCATCAATTTGTTGCCTAAAAAAGTCAATATTTGTGAATTGACTAAACTTTCTATTTCTTCGGTACGATAGTCCACCACTAACGCGCTTGTTATCCTAGCCAAGTTATAATATGATTTTGAGATAACTAATAAACAAGGATTGTCAAATGAGCTACCAAATCAAAGGAGATTTTCTCGAAGTTTGCAGTTGTCATGTTATTTGCCCCTGCTGGGTTGGTGAAGATCCTGATCATGGAACCTGTGACGGCATCATGGCATGGCACATAACAGAAGGCAAAGTCGAAGGTGTTGATGTTTCAGGTTGTACCTTTTCTCTTATTAGTCATATTCCCGGCAACGTGTTAGATGGCAATTGGGATGTTAGGGTTTACATTAGCGAAGAAGCCACCGAAGAACAAGTACAAAAATTATGTAATGTTTGGCAAGGTAAGTATCACGGGCCACTGGAAGATTTATCAAAATTAATTGGCAATATACTTTCAGTTGAGCAAGCCCCTATTGATTTCCATTTAAAAGGCATAGATGGGCACTTCACTATTGGCGGTCATGCCACAGCTAAGCTGAAGTCACTGCATGGTGCAACAGGTGGTATAACAACGTTACATGACACCATGTTTACGACCGTGCCGGGCTCACCAGCCCTGGTGGGTAAGTCAGAAAAATTTCATGTGGATATTCCAGAGTTTACCATTGATGTTCAAGATAGGAATGCCATTTGTGCCGCCTTTGAATTTCATTCCTAACAGCTGATGTCATTGGCTTTACTTACATCAGATAATTTACAGAAAAAACTAGCCTATGCCAGCATCATTACATTAGTTTTATTGTTGGCTATCGTTGGCTACTCCGGTCACTATTTTATGATGAATGCTAAGCAGGCTCAGTTAATGGGTCTTAGCTTATTTCTTATCAGTTGGCTGATGATGACAATGGCGATGATGCTGCCTACGATGATTCCATTGCTACTCATGTTTTATCGCATCACTGTAGATAAACCATTACAGACTTTGCTCATGGTGTCTGTCACTGGGGGGTACTTGAGTGTTTGGTGCCTGTTTGGTGTCATTATTTTTTATGGTTCATTAGTGATTAAATACATATTTTCGAACATTTTTCATGGACAGCAAGCTTGGTTGTTGTCAGCATCATTATTGTTTATTGCTGGAATATTTCAATTTTCATCCTTAAAATATCAGTGCTTAAGAAAATGTCGCTCCACCTATGGTTTTATTGTGACACACTGGCGTGGTGGCAATACACTGTGGCAGTCATTTCGTCTGGGAACTGCCCATGGTTTATTTTGCATAGGCTGTTGCTGGGCATTGATGCTGTTAATGTTTATCGTTAGTGCCTACCATCTAGTCTGGATGTTAGCGTTAGCCCTAGTCATGGCAATAGAAAAAAACGTTTCTTGGGGGAGTAAAATTACTAAACCCTTAGGTATTTTGCTTGTGTTTGTTGCAATGATAGTTACTATAAATCAATAATCTATCAACTTTGCTTATTTGAACTCACTAATCTCAAGCCACTCAGTGGTATCATAGAAATGCTGAATTTGCTGTAGGTAAGGTTTGATATTTAAATGGTGCGCTTCTAGCCATTGCGGGTTATAGTAGGTCTCTTGATACACCATGCCCCTATCACACATTAAAGTGACAATAGAGCCTTTCTGATCTTGTTTATTTATTTCATTGATTAACTGTAAGCAGGCATACAAATTAGTGCCCGTAGAGCCACCACCCCACATCCCCGTTAAATTTTTTAACCATTGGATGGCAGCAACACTGGCCGCATCCGGCACTTTAATCATTCTATCGATAATGTGTGGGTTGAAGGATTGCTCGACTTGTTTGCGCCCTATTCCCTCGATAAGAGAATTTTTTTTAATGGTTATATCGGTATCCCCTTTCATATAAGCATCGTAATAACAGGAGTATTCGGGATCAACAACACATAACTTTGATTCTAAATTATTATAAGAAATATTAGCGGAGATGCAGTCAGCTGTCCCTCCAGTGCCAGCACCACATACATACCAGATAGGTATAGGATAACGCTCCATCGACAACTGTCGGTTGATTGCATCCGCGATGGAATCGTCAGCGAGTAACATAACTTTTTCAGCATAGCGAAATTGATTCATGAAATGCCCATTGGTTTCTAATGCGATTTTCAAAGCGATTTTTCTGTCATCTTCATTGGGCTCAAGTAAATGGCAAGTACCACCTAGTTGCTCGATGCGGTGGATTTTATAGGGTGATGTCTTTTTTGATAAAACGGCAATGAAATCTAAACCAAGGATTTGTGCGAAGTATGCCTCGGAGACTGCCGTGTTACCTGAAGAGGCTTCGATGACGGGCAGCCCTTCTTTGATATGTCCATCAATGATGGCATACATAAATAAACGCCTTGCCATTCGATGTTTCAAGCTGCCGGTTTTATGTGCTGATTCATCTTTAAAATAAAGATCGATATGAGGGATCTTTGGAAACCATACCCTCAATAAATTGGTATCTGCACTACGATTTGCATCTGCTTTTATGACATGAACAGCTTGTTTGCGCCAATGTCGAAGAGAACCTCTCATTGTTTGATATCTCCGTATCAATCCATTACTTTCTTAAGTCTAGTACGGCTTTGGGTCATGCTCAATTATCAAACAAGAAAATATTAGATATTTCAGCAAGTTAAAAAAACCTTAAGATCAGTAAGGATTTTTTGTTCTATACTTGAATCGTTATGAAGCGCAAAACAACCCTAATAATGACGATTATTGTCGCCTTTCTAGTATCAACCGTGCCTATCGGCTTATTGCTGTGGTATACCTATCATGAAACTATGGACACACAATTAGAGATTACTATTAATGAAGCCATTGCAAGTTCTGATAAATTATCCAAGGGCTTAGCGCGCATTGAAAAAATTACTGAGCCATTAAAAACAGTTCCAGCTGAATGCTCTACAGCAGTCATCAATAAATTAATTGAAATTGAATATACCATGCCAGAAGTTCGACTTGTTGGTTTAGTATCAAAAGATGGTAAGTTAATCTGTACGAGTCATGGACTCAATGAGCGTTTTAATCAAGATGAGTATACGTTTTTATTGGGTAAGCACGGATTAAAAGTCTCAGGCCCTGTAAAGAATCACCTCATTCCTCAACCTGTGATGGTGGTTTCTAATAATCGTGATGACGGTAATTATATTATTGCTGTTGTTTTGCCACAAACAACACAAAAATATTTAAGTACACGCCATGGTAAAGATGGCTTCTCTGCAATAACGCGAGAAGATCACACGGAATTTTTTACTGATCATCCGCACGACACTACGGGCGTCAAATTATTAAATGTAGCTTATTTAAAAAATGATACCATTGTGGCAAAGGCAAAATTTAACGATGGCACAGTTCGCACCCTGGTTTCAAATAAGGTTGATCAAACGGGCGATATTTATGTAACTATTGGTGTTACTGAAAATTGGCTGCTTCACAGTTGGTATCGTTTAGCTATGTTTCAAATTAGTATTGCTATTATTTTTATGATTGCTGTTGTTTTTATGGCAATACTAGTAACAAAACGGCGACTGTCTCTTAGCAAGGAATTAGAACGCGCTATTAAGCATAATGAATTAAGAGTTTATTATCAACCTGTCATTGACTTGCAAACGAATCGATGTGTTGGTGCAGAGGCGTTATTGCGTTGGCTCCACCCAGAGCGGGATATCATTCGTCCTGATCTCTTTGTGCCGTTGGCAGAGGCCAGCGGGATGATTGTGCCCATAACCGAGTGGCTGATCGATACCGTGATTGATGAATTTGGGCAGCATTTAAAAAATGACAAGGACATGCATATTGCCATTAACCTTAGCCCAAATCATTTTGATAATGGACAAATCATTGAAGATACAAACCGTCATTTAAAAGAATCCGGTGTTGACTACCATCAAATTATTTATGAAATTACTGAGCGATCGTTGATTCCTAATAAAGACCAACAACCTCGCGAAATTATGGAAAAATTGAAAAGCTTGAATGCTCAATTAGCCTTAGATGATTTCGGAACGGGTTATTCAAGTTTAAGTTATCTTTCCTCATTCCCGCTTGATTATTTAAAAATCGATAAAATTTTTACGGAAAGTATTGGTACCGGTGCAATCACCGAAAATTTAGTCGACTCGATTATTGCTATGGCAAAAAACTTAAACTTAAGCGTTATTGCTGAAGGCATTGAAACAAAAGAGCAACTAGAGCATTTGAAAAAGAATGGTGTTAGCTATGGACAAGGTTGGTACTATTCCCAACCTCTTCCCTTTAATGAATTTATCGCCTTCATGATTAATTTTAATAATCACTAATTATTCTAGGCTCGTTTGAATATTACAGACTGACTTGTGCTACGTAAAAAATGTAGGGGCGCTTCGCGAAGCGCCCTCTTAGTTGAATCAGGAGGAGTATATTACTCAATGGTAACTTTTAAACCTGTAATTGCATTTGGTAATTGTGTAGTGATAATGTAGTCACCCTCTTTTAAACGTTGGCTTTGGATTAAATAATATTGCGTATTTTTAAGATCTGTGACACCAATTTTTTTAATCGTTGCTGCCAATAGACGACCATCAACAATTTTGAAAACTTGGTTACCGTTGAAGATCGAAGTAACAGGAACCGCGAAAACATTGTTAACAGGCAGTAAATCAACTTTCAAGGGAATTGTTCTGCCAATCACAGCATCAGTGATTGATTCGTCAAACCTGAAGAGCGCATCAATGCCTAATCGACCTCGCTCCGCCCTGCCCGCTAAACGACTTAAAGTTAGGCTGTAAGGTTTATTATTAATACGCGTGGTAGCTGTTATTTTATCGCCCCTGGTAACAGCATCCCTCGCACGTTGCACATATTGTTCTGGAATTTGGCAGCGGACTTCAGCAAAGCGGCTGTCATACAGTTGAATTAACACATCACCGGTTTTCACTCTATCACCCGTTGATACGGACAGCATGGTGACTCGACCATCAAACGGTGCTGTTACTAAGGTTTTCTCTAGTTCAATGTTCGTTAAATCAAACAGTGCTTTGGCTTTCATTAATTTTGCTTGTAATTGCGCTAGACGATTTTGATGATCTTTAATATCATTTTCACGTTGTGTGACCGTTAAACGGCGGCGATTTAATTCTTCATGCGCTTGGTCTAGAGCGAGTTCAGAGCCTGCCAATGTTTTGGTTAAATGCTCACGACGTCCCACATTTTTTTGCGCAATAGCCACAAGGGCTTTTTCATGCTCGAGTGATTGCACGTCTGTTTCGTTACGTCTTTTTTCTGCTGCAATTTGCGCTTCGAAATCATTCACATCTGCTTGACGTTGCTGTAATAACAACTTTAGCTCTCTATCTTCCAATTGAACTAATGGATCACCTTTTTTGACTTCGACCCCTTCACGTACATAGACTTTTGTGATGTCAGCTTCAATGCGCGCTTTTCGCTCCACCATTTCTGGAGATTCAATTCTCCCATAAAGGATTAGATAAGGCGCGTATGTGCCCTTTTCCAGTTTAATGATGTTAACGGGCCAACTGGCTTCTTTAGTTGGGCTAATTGTGGTGCCCTTTTTGCTGATAATAAGGATAAACACCACCAATAATGCAACACCTATGATGCCATAGGGTAAATATTTTTTAATTGTTTGTTTATCCCAGTTCATTAACTCTCTTTATGCTTACGTGCTACGCCAGTTTTAATTGCTGCCTTGACCACAGCTTCTGCAACTGCTGGTGCAATATTACTATCGAAGACACTAGGAATAATGTAATCCGGAAATAGCGCGTTATCATCAATGACTTCTGCGATTGCATAAGCGGCAGCTAATTTCATTTCTTCGTTAATTTCTGATGCCATACAGTCTAATGCGCCACGAAATATGCCGGGAAATGCTAACACATTGTTAATTTGATTGGGGTAATCACTACGCCCTGTTGCCATGATGGCAACATGGGGCATGGCTAATTCTGGCATAATTTCTGGTGTTGGATTTGCCATAGCAAATACGATAGGATCCTTATTCATCGATTTAATATCACCAACGGTGAGGATGTTTGGCACAGACAAACCAATGAACACATCAGCCCCAACCAACGCTTGCTGTAAGCTGCCTTCAATATTATCAGAATTTGTTATTTCAGCGTAGGCTTGCTTGACCGGGTCTAAATATTTACGGTTACGATGTACAACACCTTTGCTATCACAACCAATGATATTTTTAACACCGAATTTAAGTAGCATTTTCGTACAAGCAATGCCGGCTGCTCCTACGCCACTAAATACGATTTTCAAATCCTTGGGTTGTTTTTTCACTATTTTAAGCGCATTAATAAAAGCTGCTGTTAAAACGATGGCTGTTCCATGTTGATCATCATGGAACACTGGAATATCCAATTCACGTTTCAAACGTTCTTCAATTTCAAAACAGCGTGGTGCTGAAATGTCTTCAAGATTAATACCACCAAATCCTGGAGAAATATGCTTAATGGTTTTAATAATTTCTTCGGTGTTTTTAGTATCTAAGCAAATGGGGAAGGCATCAACATCGGCTATATCTTTAAATAGCATCGCTTTACCTTCCATCACCGGCATAGCCGCCTTTGGTCCTATATCGCCTAAGCCTAAGACTGCCGTGCCATCGGTTACAACAGCCACCGTATTGCGTTTGATTGTTAAATTATAGGCATCGGCCTCATTTTTGTGAATCGCTGTGCAAATCCGCGCTACACCCGGTGTATAAGCCATTGATAAATCGTCACGATTTTTAATGGGGCTTTTACTTTTTACCTGAATTTTGCCACCGATATGATAGAGAAACGTTCTATCAGACGTGTGGACGATTTTTACTTTATCAAACTCACTTAATGCTTTTACAATTAACTCTGCATGCTCAGGATCGCTGGCATTGATTGTGATATCACGGATAATGGTATCTTGCTTTACTCGAATAATATCAACAGCACCAATATTACCATCATGATGGGCAATGATAGACATCACATCGGATAAAACGCCCGCGTGGTTTTCTAGCTGTAGTCTGACAATAATGGAGTTACTTGCACCGATGGTTAACATAATTGGCCTCACATTTTTCGAAATGTTGATAATCTTGTAGCTTTTTCCAATCACCGCCCCAGGACCAGTCATAACGATCAAATAATTTGTAGGCAAGGGTGTTGTGATTAATCATGCCTTTATGGTTTTTACTACGATCGGCGAAGGCAGCGCCGTTAATGGGTAGCACAATCGCGCCACGGATATAAGGATTAACGCGTGTATTAATATCAATAGCAAAACCATAAGCATGAGATGAATAGCGATTGTTTCTGCCAGTAATAGGACGACAATTAAAACCGGATGTATTATTGGATTCCATCGCAGCTTCATCATTACCTTGGTAATAATACATGGGATGCATGCGCTCGATGGGAAAATGTGCTTGATAAAGTTGCTCGAAAATACTCGTTACTTGCTGTGCGATTTGTTGATTAACAATTAAATGACCTTTATGTGGCTTACTATCAAACCCCCAGTATATTATCGTTAAATAGCGCAATTGTGATAATGGGATTGGACAACCTTGATGCCAAGTGATACCAATCATTTCTTCTTGGGTGGATTTTGGAATGTGCTGCATGGTTTTAGCAGGAATAGCATAAGCCATTGTTGTGGCCCAAAGTGCCAAGAGTATAATGACAGTGTAGTACGTTCGTTTGTGACTCATCCCTTTTCCTTAGGGTTTACGTAAAATAATGGCGAATACCAACGCCTACCGCGGTTGAGCCTGAATTACTTGAATCATACATGCCAAACACGCCAGAGCGATGGTGGATGCGATAAAGTAACTGCCAGTCTGGTCGTTTGGGTAATGACAGCGTTGCTTCAAACGATAAATAATTTTCAAAACGCCGGCCATTAATTTGTTTGCCCATGTCCCGCTGCTCACGCCACGGGATCGCACTGGCATAAGATACCCCTTCCCCGATAGCAAATGTTGTGGTGAGGAAATGATTCCAGGGAAAGTTAATCCAACGTACATCGATATAAGGATTAACTTCATAAATAGTCCCGATAGGATCATTTTGGTAGGTAACGTTACCATTGACTTCAAACTTAGCCCTAAACTGATCAAAAAACTGACTTAATGGATTCTGGGGAGATAATCGGTATGATATTTCACCAGAATATAAATTAGCCCGACCGCGTTCAATATTAAACCGTAACACTTCATTTAGCAAACTGCTTGTCATTTTGCTGTAATAGACAGCAATGCCCAGTAAACCTTGATCAGGCTGAGGTTGGTAAACACGACGTTGCTGTGGGCTCATAGTATCAGCTGTAGCTGTAGCATCAGCGCTAGCGCAGACTAAGCGACTGTTCAGGCTTAATAGGATACTCAAGATCACTAACAGATTTATTCTCGTCATTCGCATATTATTTTTCGTCTATTGTTTCTGATAACTCTGATGAGCTGTAATACTTAACGCCAATCTTAATAGGCGTTCTCCCTTTACTGATGCGCCATTGATTAGTGTCCCTTAAGGAATAAGCACAGCCGCAGTATTCTTGCTGATAGAATGCTTCACGCTTGGAAATTTCAATCATGCGTTGTGAGCCACCGCCTTTGCGCCAATTGTAGGTCCAGTAAATCATATCAGGATAATGGCCTGCAGCGCGCTCGCCACAGTCGTTGATTTGGGCCATGTTTTTCCAGCGAGAAATGCCAAGGGAACTGCTGATAACATTAAAGCCATGCTCATGGGCATAGAGCGCTGTGCGCTCGAAACGCATGTCAAAACACATGGTGCAGCGAATGCCTCGTTCTGGTTCATTTTCCATCCCTTTTGCTCGTTCAAACCAATTATCGACGTCGTAATCAGCATCGACGAAAGGGATATCATGTTTCTTTGCAAAACGAATATTTTCATCCTTGCGGATTTCGTATTCTCTTTTGGGGTGGATATTGGGATTGTAAAAGTAAATGGTAAAATCGATTTCTGATTCGACTAAGCGTTCCATCACTTCACCACTGCAAGGGGCGCAGCAAGAATGTAATAATAATTTCGATTCGCCACTGGGTAATGTAAGCATTGGTTTTTGGTGCGTCATTATTTTTTTACCCTATAACTGTTATGCCAGGCATATAAGCATGTAGAGCTTCTGGAATATGAATGCGGCCATGCACATCTTGGTAATTTTCCATGATGGCGATTAAGGTACGCCCTACTGCTAAACCTGAGCCATTTAATGTGTGCACGAGTTCGGGTTTTCCTGTATTTGGGTTACGCCAGCGAGCGTGCATGCGTCTCGCTTGGAAATCTTGCATATTGCTGCATGATGAGATTTCTCGGTAGGCATTTTGGCCTGGCAGCCATACTTCTAAATCGTATGTTTTTGCTGAAGAGAATCCTAAATCACCACCACACAAAATGACGACCCGATAGGGTAATCCAAGTTTTTGTAAAATTACTTCGGCATGCTGAGTTAATTGCTCATGCGCATCGTAGGAATCATCAGGCTTGGTTACCCACACTAACTCTACTTTTTCGAATTGATGTTGTCGAATCATGCCTCTAGTATCACGGCCGTAGGAACCTGCTTCACTGCGAAAGCATGGTGTGTGTGCTACAAATTTCAGTGGTAGTTTCTCAGCATCAATGATTTGATTAGCAACTAAATTTGTTAATGGTACTTCTGCCGTTGAAATCAAATAAAATCCTCGATCATCTTGAATCGTAAATTGATCATGTTCGAACTTCGGCAGTTGACCTGTGCCAAATAATGATTTGCGATTAACGATATAAGGTACATAAGTTTCTTCGTAGTCATGTTCTTGCGTGTGTATATCAAGCATAAACTGCGTCAAGGCGCGATGTAAGCGAGCCAAACCTGAGCGCAATACAACAAAGCGGCTACCCGTGATTTCACTGGCAATATCAAAATCCATTTCCTTGTTTTCCTGGCCTAAATCAACATGATCTTTAGGCTCAAAATCAAAGCTCGTTGGCTGACCCCAACGCTTTATTTCTACGTTCTCTTCCTCACTATTGCCTACTGGCACATCAGCATCTGGAACGTTAGGAATTTCAGACAGTTTTTCATGTAACTGTTGCTTAACGATTTCTAATTCATCATGCGCTTTTTTTAACTGATCTCCCAGTAGTCCTACTTCTTTCAATAAAGGTTGAATGTCTTCACCCTTTGCTTTGGCCTGGCCAATGCTTTTGGAAGACACATTTCTTTCGTTTTGCAAGCTTTCAGTTTTTACTTGAATAGTTTTGCGATGACTTTCTAACTCATTAATGGCATCTATGTCTAATTCAAAGCCTTTAACGTTTAAACGTTCAGCCGTTTCTTCAATATTATCTCTAATTAATTTGCTATCTAACATTATTTTTTACTCATTAATCGTTGCTGACCAATAAACGATGTGTTCTGCTTCGATGGTTTCTTGCAATTCACCAATAACCTTTTTCATGGTTTCTGGTATATCAAAAAACTCAACCACTAGAGGCAAATCACTGCTTAAATCCATAAATTTAACATTATGCATCTCGCCCGACTGCCCAAAACCTTCAATGCCACGAAACACGGTGACGCCGCGTACTTGTGCTTGTGATTTTAAATATTTCAGTAATTCTCGCAATTTATGCTCTGACTCTGTCATATAGATACGACACATGATTACATCCATTACCAATGCCTCCCTAAGCTGATCCCGGCCCATGCTGCGAGTAAACAAAATATGAAACTCGCGGCAATATTACTAAGTGCTAACATATTTCTTCCTGCCATCATTAAATTGATTGTGTCTACCGAGAAAGTAGAAAAAGTAGTAAACGCGCCAAGAAAACCGATAAAAATTGCATTGCGAGTTTCTACGGCGACGTTAAATTCATTGAGTAATACAATCCCTAGCAAGCCTAATAAAAACGATCCTAAAATATTCACGCTTAAAGTGCCATAAGGAAATTGGCGGCTGGTAAATGAGTGCACCATAATCACCATCAAGTAGCGAGCCATTGCCCCAAATGCGCCAGCGATGCCGATGTAGATTAATTGTTTCACCCTTGCTCCTCAACATATTGCTCATCTAAAACGCGCAATTGTGCTAGCTTGTCTTTGATCTTAATTTCTAAGCCTCTGGGTACAGGCTGATAATAATTTTTTGGTGGCATTTCCTCTGGGAAGTAATGCTCACCAGCGGCATAGGCATGCGGTTCATCATGAGCATAGCGATAATGCTTACCGAAGCCTAATTTCTTCATTAATTTTGTCGGTGCATTGCGAATATGTACTGGCACCGACAGTGAACTTGATTGCTTTGCATCGCGCATTGCTTCATTAAATGCTTTGTAAACGGCATTACTTTTGGGTGCTACTGCAAGATAAACAATGGCTTGAGCAATGGCTAACTCCCCTTCTGGCGATCCTAAGCGTTGCTGTACATCCCATGCGTTTAAACTAATTCGTAAAGCTCTGGGATCAGCATTGCCAATATCCTCAGAGGCCATGCGTAGCATACGCCTGGCGATATAAAGTGGATCGCAACCGCCATCTAGCATACGCGCAAACCAGTACAATGCCGCATCGGGATTAGAGCCTCGCACAGATTTGTGCAGCGCAGATATTTGATCATAAAACACATCACCCTGCTTATCGAAACGTCGCAAGCGATTAGGTATAGCTTGCTTTATTAGATTTTGATCTAAATGAATCTCACCCTGATAACTTGAAGCAAGACTAACAATGATTTCCAGCGCGTTAAGCGCTTGGCGTGCATCACCATCGGCTAATTCGGCTAAGATGCTTGGCACATCTTCTTGGTAACTAATATTTAGAGTACCTAAACCCTTGTCTTCATCAATGATGGCATGTTTTACGATAGTGGTAATTTCTGATTTCGATAAAGGATTTAAAACATAGACTCTAGCACGAGAGAGCAAGGCATTGTTTAATTCAAAGGAAGGATTCTCCGTGGTTGCACCGATAAAGGTTAAAGTACCATCTTCCACAAACGGCAAAAAAGCATCTTGTTGTGCTTTGTTAAAGCGATGCACTTCATCCATGAACAATATTGTCGATTGCTGCATCCCTTGTCGTTTCTTCGCCCTGTCAACAGCAGCTCGTACATCCTTAACACCAGAAAACACCGCAGACAAATATTCTAACTCAGCATTTGATCTGGCAGCTAATAATTTAGCAAGTGTTGTTTTACCAATGCCTGGGGGGCCCCACAAAATCATGGAGTGTAATTTTCCTTGTTCAACAGCTAAGCGCAGAGGTTTGTCCTTGCCTAATAAATGAGATTGCCCAACGAATTCATCAATAGTTTGCGGGCGCATACGCGCGGCTAAAGGCTGTAACTGCTCGTCAATGCTAGCCTCAGGCTTCATTGTTTTTTCGCACCGATGACATCTACCCCGGCTGGTGGTTTAAAGGTGAATTGATTCGCGGCAATATTAGGATTCACTTTTACCGCGCTAAAGTTTAACTTTACAAATTGACCTAAATTATCTTTGAATTCCATCCTTATGAGTTGATTGTTGTTAAAAGCCATATGTAATTGTTGAAATACGCCCTGCTGTTGTTTTGGCGTTAATTTAAAGATTTGCTGAGTTTGTTGTTGTTTTACTAGCTCGATTTGATAATTCTTTTCGATATCGCTAGCGCTACCACTGAGTAACATGGCCGGCGTATTGTTTTGTAACTTCTTCAAATAGCGTACACTAGCTTGCTCTAAGTCTACGTCATAGATCCAGAGTAAATTGCCATCGGTGACGATTAATTGTTTATTAGGTTTTAGTGTATACCAACGGAATTTTTTAGGTCGTTCCACCGCCATGGTGCCGCTGGCTTGTTGTAGTAATTTGCCTTTGCTATTAAAGGTTTTTTGTTGGAAATTTGCGGTCATACTCTTGAGCGAACCTAAGATTTTTTCAAAGGCAGCTGATGCATCATTCGGTACTGCTAGTGCAATGGCTGGCATCAGTATTAAAAGTGTAAGAATTCGTTTGATCATGTCTATTTACCTCATTAAGCTTCAACGGGTGGTGGTGCTAATACTTCGCGAGAACCATTGTTTTCCATCTGGCTCACCACGCCGGAGGCTTCCATATCTTCAACAATCCTGGCGGCTCGATTATAACCAATTTTGAAGCGTCGTTGTAGGCTTGATATGGAAACTTTGCGCATTTTTGTCACAAATTCTACGGCTTCATCATATAAACTGTCTTGTTCACCCTCATTTTCTCCGGCTAATAGAGGATCTTGCGAATCCGTGTCGATATTACCGGATATGACTTCATCCAGGTACTGTGGTTGACCTTGCTTTTTAAGATTAGCAACCACTTTATGAACTTCATCATCGGCCACAAATGCCCCGTGGACTCGTACTGGGACACCGCTGCCGGGTGGTAGGTATAACATGTCGCCATGGCCTAACAAGGTTTCAGCCCCTTGTTGATCGATGATGGTACGTGAATCAACTTTTGAAGAGACTTGAAAGGCAATGCGTGTTGGGATATTCGCCTTAATTAAACCGGTAATAACATCTACAGAGGGCCTTTGCGTGGCTAAGATTAAATGAATCCCTGCCGCCCTTGCCTTTTGTGCAATCCGTGCGATGAGTTCTTCGACTTTTTTCCCTACCACCATCATCATATCGGCAAATTCATCAATCAATACCACGATGAAGGGTAAAGGTTCTAAATAAATAGGTTCATCAGTGGGTAAATTCCCTTGCAGTGGATCGCGAATCGGTTGTTTCGCTTTAATAGCATTAGTCACTTTACTATTAAAACCCGCTAAATTTCTAACACCCAAATGTGCCATTAAACGATAACGTCGATCCATTTCTGCCACACACCAACGCAGTGCATTGGCTGCTTCTTTCATATCAGTCACCACCGGTGCTAGTAAGTGAGGAATGCCTTCATAAATGGCTAACTCTAGCATTTTTGGATCAATCATAATCAGCCGTACTTCGTTAGGGCTGGCTTTATACAACAGGCTCAATAGCATGGCATTTAATGAAACAGACTTACCCGAGCCTGTTGTACCGGCAACCAGTAAGTGTGGCATTTTGGCAATGTCGACCACGACGGGGTGACCTGCAATATCTTTCCCTAAGGCTAATGATAAAGGAGAGCGCGCTTGTTCATAGCGCTGCGATTCTAAGACTTCACGCAGACGAACCACTTCACGGTGTTCATTCGGCAACTCTAAACCAACCACAGCCTTACCAGGTATGACTTCTACCACTCGCACACTCACTGTCGATAGTGAACGTGCTAAATCTTTTGCAAGCCCGGTGATTTTACTCACCTTGACACCCGGCGCTAACTCTAATTCAAAGCGAGTAATCACAGGTCCTGGGTGCACAGCAACCACGCGTGCATCGACACCAAAGTCTAATAAACGACGTTCGACTTCTTGTGACTGTGCTTCTAAGACAGATTTTGATAATTGACGATCTTTGGCTTGAGTATTTCTATCAAGCAAGGACAAGGTCGGTAGTTGGTGACAGAGATCAACATGATTAAACATCGTCATTTGTCGTTCTGTTTGATCTCTGTCACTCATTTTAATTTGACCGAGCTTAGGTTCAATGCGAGGCTTGGGCGTGGTTTTTTCTTTCAGAGGTTTGAGTTTGGGCTCAACCCGCATGATTTTAGGTTTAGATTTCTTTTGCAAGGCTTTTTGTTGTTGCTTCTCTTTACGTGCTTGTAGCCACTCTTTGAAAGTTTGTAAACTGTTTTTAATCGGTGAAAATGATTTTGGCAAGCTTATGGCGACACTCTTAAAGAGTTGCACCCAGGATAATCCACTGAATAAAGTAATTCCTGTGGCCAAGGTCGCAACGAGTAATAAGGTTGAGCCCACCAGATTAAACGCAAGAATTAATTGTTCTCCCAATACTGCTCCGAGAATGCCACCGGCGGTATAAGGTAGGTGATGGGCATGATGCGTCACGTGTAATTCTAAAAGCCCACAGCCCGATAAAATGATTAATAGAAACCCTAAGACTTTTAATAAGACGATGCCTTGCTGCTTGCTGTAGGCATTACTTTCGCGATAAACCAAGAAAGAACCATAGGCCAACATCACTGGAAACATGTATGCAAAATAACCAAATATATAGAGAAAGAAATCTGCAAACCATGCCCCGGCACGTCCACCCACGTTAGCCACCTTGGCCGTCATGCCTGTGCTTGACCAACCTGGGTCGGTGCTGTGGTAACTTGCCAATGATAATAAAAAGTAAAGACTCACCGCGCAGCACAAAATCATGGCACCTTCGCGAATGCGTTGTGATAGAAAAGAGGTGCTAGCATCGTTATTTTGACGTTTTGTGTGTTTCACTGACGTAAATTCCCTATAATTTTCTTTATCGCGTCAAATCAAATTGATACTATAGCACCCTTTACGAAAGATTTAGAGAGTTCCCATGAGTGAAATGACACATCGCAAGCTAATTATTTTAGGATCTGGACCCGCAGGTTGTACGGCTGCTGTTTATGCGGCCAGAGCAAATTTAAACCCCATGATGATTACGGGTATGTCCCAAGGCGGGCAGCTAACAACCACCACAGATGTCGACAATTGGCCGGGGGATGTGGAAGGCGTGCAAGGCCCTGAGTTAATGGAGCGCATGATTAAACACGCTGAACGCTTTGATACTGAAGTGGTTTTTGATCATATCAACGCCGTTAATGTCAATAAACGGCCTTTTCTATTGACGGGTGAAAACGGTGAGTACAGCTGTGATACCTTAATTATTTGCACCGGCGCTGATGCAAAATACTTAGGACTCGAATCGGAAGAAGCCTATAAAGGTAAAGGCGTGTCTGCTTGTGCGACTTGCGATGGCTTTTTCTACAGAAACCAAGTGGTCTCAGTCGTTGGTGGTGGTAATACGGCCGTTGAAGAAGCCTTGTATTTATCCAATATTGCAACAGAAGTCCACCTCATCCATCGTCGCGATGAATTAAGAGCTGAAAAAATGCTGCAAGATAGGATTTTCAAAAAAGCGGAACAAGGTAATATCACGATTCACTGGGATAGTGCGCTTGACGAAGTCTTAGGCGATGATACCGGCGTTACTGGCATGCGATTACGCTCTCTTAAAACTGATGAAACAAAAGCTATCGACTTGCAAGGCGTCTTCATTGCCATTGGTCATCAGCCAAATACCTCTATGTTTGTGGATCAATTAGACATGGTAGATGACTATATTGTCGTACAAAGTGGCTTGGAAGGTAATGCCACCCAGACTAGCGTGCCTGGCGTATTTGCGGCTGGGGATGTGGCGGATAATCATTATCGGCAGGCAGTGACATCAGCTGGCTCTGGCTGTATGGCAGCGTTGGATGCTGAGGTTTATTTGGATCAGCTTGGGTTGACTTAGGTCGTCGGGCCAGTTGAGGCCGGTATTTCTGGTGCTGGCTTTGTAGGTGTCGTTGGTGTTATTGCAGCTGTTGACGTTGAACCTATTTCCAAGAATGCAGAGTAGTCTTTTACGATATTATTTGCCTCATTAATGTGCGCTATAATTTGCATTAGTTTGTCTTGTTGTGTCTCGTAGGCTTGTTTCAGAGTTTTAGCACTATTTTTATCTAGCGTATTCGTTTTTATCTCCTTTAGTGACACATGCTTACTATTCGTTTTTATTTTATTGCAACTATCTTCCATTTCAAGCAATGAATGATAATCCTCGTCGAGCGCTTTGAAGAGCGATGTTAGGTTATCAGGAAGTTGCTGTTGATGTTCGCTTAATTTTGCTTCTTGGGATTTTAATACCGCTAAGGAAATTTTGCTTTGGGCGACAAGTATTCGTGTCTCACTTGCCTTTGTAGCTAGCATGGCAGCATTCAGCTCCACACAGTCTGCGGGTGTTAATGGCGCTGTCTCAACTGTTTTGCCGGTGACGGCGAAGACTCTTGGGCTTTTAGTACTTTCTATTGTTACTTCGTAACTTGGGCATGCTGTTATCGCCATACAATTTTCTCACTTACCAGGTTAAATGTCATATATTTCACCGACTCAATGACGGTGTATCTCGCAGCTCTGCTGATTTATCCATTTTTTGGCGTTGCTCTTCTTGTTGCTCAAACAATTCACGGCTTTTAGCTATATCGCCTAATGGGCCAAAGCCATTTTCATTGCCCCAGGCGTTAAGCCCATCCATCGCATCATCTTGTTTCTCTTGAGTCGTTTTGATAGATTCATTAACCCCTTCTTGTTCTCGTGCTGCCACGCTTTGTGGATCTAAGTAGGTATCAATCACGGTATTTAAAACGGGCTCTAGTGAGTTATTATAATTTTTATCGACATCATTACTAAGATCCTCATCAACATCAGGATCATCTTTTGAGAGCGTGTCTTTAATGGTTCGAAATAGGTTGGTGGCTCTGCCTGAAGGTGAGTCAAAACTTTCTTCAATGGTGTCCTCAATGGTATAGCCTGCTTCTTCATCCATTTCCATTTCCTCAATATAGTCAGGATCAGGCGCTATCTCCATTTCCTCCGTGTTGACAGCATCCGGTCTTGGCTCTGGCTCTGTTGCTTGGAAAGCACTATTTGCATAGTCGTTTAACTGTTCAGCCATATCATTGATCGTCTTCGTATCACCGCGCTCATAGAGAATCTGCATCGCAGCATCAGCATTTGATAATACATCATTGGATAATTTGCTTAAATCTACAGTAGACATAGGGGCTGTGCCTCAATCGTTTATATCTATTAAAGAGTGTAGATTATAAATATTAAGAAAATATTTACAATCTGGATTCAGTTAAGACAGCCTTAATCAAAGATTATTATTGACGAAAGACCACATTTTACGGCATTATTCACACTTTCTACAAAGAAGATGGGAACCAAATGGCGAAAGAAGATCAATTACAGATGGATGGCACGGTCACAGAGACCTTGCCGAATACGATGTTTCGGGTGGAATTAGACAATGGCCACGTGATTACAGCCCATATTTCGGGCAAAATGCGTAAAAATTATATCCGTATTTTGACGGGAGACCGGGTCACAGTGGAAATGACGCCTTATGATCTCAGCAAAGGCCGCATTATTTTTAGAAATAAGGATAAAAAGGCTCCTGCGCCCGCTGATGCGGAGAAAAGTGAGTAGTTTTAGGTCGTGTTTAGTTTTTATCGGATAAATACTTCTTATAATCCACAGTGCTAATTTTTTTACTTTTCATGATGCCCCGTAGCGATTTGGCTATTGGTGTAATAGTCTCTACCTCATCTATTACAGCGCTTCTTCTACTTGTGGGACTTTCCTCCAATGTTTCTATGTACTCAGCAATAATTTCTGAAATCGTCATTCCACGAGATTTAGCATATCGTTTTGCTTTAAGTATTAATTTTTCATCAAGGCTTAAGGTAAGTTTAGCTTTCATCACTATATTCCAGGTATACACATTTTTAAAAATGATACGTCAAAATTTTAATTCTGTAAGCAGTTATTTACTTAAATCGCCTCAATTCTTGTCCCTAGGCTTTCATCCACCGCTAAATAGTGCTGTGAGGGGATTTCATGCCATTCGGCGACATAGCTAGTAAGTTTTTCAGAAACCACTAATACGGCTTGGTTAGGTCCATCACTTGGCACCATGTGGCAGGCACCCTCTTTGTAGAGATATTCTTGCCCTGCGGAATAGTAGAGTGAGCGTGAGGCTAATTCAGGATGCGAGACATAGCGAAATGCTAGTAAACGTTTGCCATCAGATAGCACAGCATTGACATAATCCGGCTCATCGATGCCGTTTTTTTCCTTGATGAATTGTAAGTGTTTAATGGTTTCTATGAAGGCACTGGCGGCATCACGCGTATTGAAGTTCACATTTTCTTTGAGACAATGATGAATGAATAAGGCAAACATATGTTCTGAGTCGGTTTGCCCCATAATCCAATTGTAGGCTTCATCACACAACTCTCGGCGCACATCACGTTTGATTTTGTTAAAGCCATAAATAGTGCCATTATGCATAAATAAATTATTTTTATAGGAAAATGGATGGCAATTGTAATGCGTGACGGTACCCACATTTGCCGCCCGAATATGGGCAAACATACAGTCTGTTTTGATTTTAGGCGTAATAGTCATAAAGTTAGGCTCATTCCACGCCGGACGCACAGAGCGAAATAAAGCTGGCTTATCATCGATATCTTGGACGTACCAGCCAAGACCTACCCCATCACCGTTTAAAGGATGAGACGTCTCTAAGGCGTGAATACTCTGATGAATCAAGGAGTTCTTGGGCTTTATTAAGATGTCGTCTAAGACGATGGGGTGGCCTCGGTAGGCGATGAAGCGGCACATAGGGGGCTCCTCTTTATCTGGTATTTTTAGAAAGTATAGCTTGGTGTATCCAAACTTGCTCACGATTACCATATCTAGGATAATGTCGCACTTAACTTAATAGGTTAGCAACACACTATGTTCGACACCATCCAAAAATTTATCTTTGAACACTACGGCATTCGCGGTGAACTCGTGCGGCTGCATCAGTCTTATTTGAATATACTCAATTGCCGCCCCTATCCTGAACCCGTGCAAGAAAAACTCGGCAAGTTATTAGCAGCGTCTGCATTACTCAGTGGGACGATTAAGTATAAAGGCTCTTTGATCATACAAACGCAAACGGATGGTAGCATTAAGCAATTAGTGGCGCAGTGTGATGATGCTTATCATATTCGTGGCTTGGCGCTATGGGATGAAGCAGCAAAAACACTTGATTTAGGTAATGGACAATTAGTCATTACAATATTGCCTGAACGTGCTAAGGATCGTTACCAAGGCGTGGTCCCCTTACAGCAACTACCCTTAAATGAGAGCATTGAACAATACTTCGAACAATCCGAGCAGTTATTAACACGGCTGTGGTTGTTTGCCAATCAACAGTATGCAACGGGATTACTGTTACAAAAAATGCCAGAAAGCTCAGCACAAGAATATCCTCAATGGGAAACGGTTATCACACTGGCAGAAACCATTACTGCCGATGAATTAATTCGTTTAGATAATGAAACTATTTTACATCGCTTGTTTCATGAAGAAGATGTGCGGCTCTTTCGTTCGAACCCTGTGAGCTTTCAGTGTGGGTGTTCGATTGGCAAGATGGAACAAGCCTTGGTGAACCTGGGTTATGAAGATGCACAAGCATTATTGAAAACCCATAAAAAAGTCAGTGTGAACTGTGAATTTTGCAATCGTTGTTATGAATTTGATAAGGTAGATGTGGAGCGGATTTTTTTAAACAGTCATACTTAAACAAAAGGAGTTAGGCTTTGCGTCTTAAAGCAGTTGTTAATTATTTCCCCTTGGTTTGTATAAGCTTATTTTTCTTTTTGTCTTTGAACTATTATTTAGCGTTGAAACTCTTGCCTGGCTATACCACTTACGATATTAAACGAATCTTTGAAATCGGCATGTTGTGCCTGATAGCACTTTATATTATCTTTTCTAAAGAACAGACTGAGCGCTGGCTGGCTGCGTTTCGATTGATCCCGGCAATAGCACGCTGGGCACTACTGGGTATTATGAGCTGTGGTTTAGTCTCTAGTTATTTAGCACCAATGACCATGATGGCCTTAGTGGAATTGTTAACTGTTTTATTATTATTTGTGTTTGCAATCTTTATAGCAGCTAACTTCTTATATCAGCCAGAACGTTATCAACGTGCTTTATTGGCGATTTTATACCTTGCCACGCTTACCTTTACTGCGGTTTTTTTTGTGGTATTAGCCAATCATCAGTGGCGACTTTATGGCGGCTTTCCTGGCTTTGTTAACATTCGTTTTTTTTCACAGTTTCAAGTTTGGCTGTTGCCCTTATTGTCATTGCCCTTATTGCAAAAAAGCTATCATAAAGCCTGGTGGGTAATTGGCGGATTATTAAGTGGTCTTTGGTGGATGTTTGTTTATGCCAGCAATGCAAAAGGCATGTGGGTGGCACTCATAATTACTGCCCTGCTGATGTTAGTGATGTTCCGTCGGCGATGTATTAAATGGCTCAGCCTTCAAATTATACTTGCTCTGTTCGCTGGCTTAGTCTATTTCATCTTAGTTCACTGGCTACCGTCCTTGTTAGCTGAGCCCACTGCAGCTAGCACCGCAGCCACAACCGCTCACAGTAGTTATTTTTCACAGACATTGACTCAAAGCTCTGAGCCCAGACTCTATCTTTGGTACCAAGCGATTAAACTCTTTATGAGCCACCCTCTTTTTGGCGTCGGCCCGTTGCATTATGCTTATTATCCTAACCAGTATGCTGCGCATCCTCACAATAGTATCTTATTGTTTTTGAGCGAATGGGGAGTAATAGCCACCCTGCTGTTAATGATTTGTGGTATTTGGGCTGCTTTTGCTTGGTTTAAACGTTTTAATATTGCCGCGATGGCGAGACTAGATATCAGTAAAAAGTATTGGATTTTAGCATTAACCGCGGCCTTGCTTGCGGGGCTTAGTTATTCGCTTGTGAGTGGCGTATTTGTGACGCCAATGAGTCAAGTTATGTTTGTTGTGGTAGCTGGAATTGCCTTTGCAAAATACCATGGAAAGGCTACGAGTTTAAGCGTTAAAGCTAGTTGGCAATCGCACTGCGCGTTTATCGGCATTGTGATTGTGGCCTTAGTGTTACAAATTGGTATTAATGCCCCGATTGTTAAAACCTTACCTCAAGACGAACTAAAGTGGCTTGCAAAGTCGAACTTTGAAGCCACTTTAATGCCGCGCTTTTGGATCCAAGGGCGAATTGGTGTGGATTAAGAGCCTATTTTTACCTCTAGCTGAGTAGTTGATGGACCACCTAAGGTAGCGCACTCCGCTCGACCAACATTTGCTACTCTAATATTCGTGACCCCAGGGCTTGCCATTTCGAACATAAACGTGCATTTATTCAGACCTTGCTCATCTTGCTCATAAGTAACCTTGGTACCATCTTTTGTTGGCATCGTATAAGTCATGCCCATCTGCCCAGGTGCCAGTGTTTCCGGGAAGCTTGATGTGTCGCCAGAAGTGTCTGAACCTGATGATTTTGTTACAGTAACTTGCCCAGTATTGCTAATTGATGGCACATCAGTTGCTACAGCAAAGGCAGCATAACTTGCAGTTAATCCAACAATAGCAGTCGAAATCAGTAATCCACGTATTTTTGGTTTCATAGTAGCCCCCAATTTATTTGTCTATAACTGTTATTCCTATGGCATATTCGACATATGCCATTTGAGTAAAGTATAGCCAAGGTGGAGTGTAAGGCAATGTTTAAACAGCTATAGGTATGTCTTTTTGAGAATTATTCTGGTATGTATAAATGAATTTACAGATGAGCTCTGTTATCTTAGCGGCACTATCACCACTACCATAGGGCTTAGCGGTTGTGCTAGGGGGATTAGCGTTTAGCTGTTTTACTAATGCTTTTACGATGCTATTAGCATTATCAGGCTTAACTAGCGTATTCCAACCTAATTCAACTAATTCCAGCCATTCGGTTTCGTCTCGTAAGGTCACACAAGGCGTTTCATGAAAAAATGCTTCTTTTTGCACGCCTCCTGAGTCCGTCACGATTAATTGGGCTTGTTTTTCCAATTGCAGCATATCGAGAAACCCTAAGGGCTCAAGGATGGTGAGTTGTTGTAATACTTGATCCAGCAAGCCCGATTTATCAAGTGCATGGCGAGTTCTAGGGTGTAGTGGTAAGACAACGGGGAAATCCTTTGCGACTTGCATTAATCCATTGAAAATAGCACTTAAGCGATTGGTATCATCGGTATTTTCTGCACGATGAATGGTTGTTAAGAGATAGGGTTTATCTTTTAATCCTAATGTGTTGAGTATGTTGGATACTTTCTCTGCTTTTTGCCCGAAATAAAGAGCTACGTCATACATAACATCACCCACTAAATGTACCTTATCGGCGGATGTACCCTCTTGCATCAGGTTGTCCACGGCTGTCTGTGTGGGGGCGAATAGCAGGCTGCTAAGCCTGTCAGAAACGATACGGTTAATTTCCTCTGGCATTTTCATATTAAATGAGCGTAAGCCTGCTTCGACGTGGAAAACCGGGATATGTAATTTACTGGCGGCAATCGCACCAGCTAACGTTGAATTGGTATCGCCGTATATCAAAACTGCCTTAGGCTTTTCTTTTAAGAGTACTTGTTCGATGGCTGTTAGCATTTGGCCTGTTTGTGCACCATGGGAGGATGAGCCGATTTCAAGGTTATAACTGGGTGGTGCCATTTCTAGCTCATCAAAGAAGACCTCAGACATATTGGCATCATAATGCTGGCCTGTGTGAACGACGATTTCCTTGAGTTCTGTCATTTGCTGAATTTGGCGAGAGACAATAGCCGCTTTCACAAATTGCGGCCTGGCGCCAATGATGGTGACAATGTTTTTTTGCATAGTGTGCCCTGTTTTAAATCGTCTATGAGCGCTGATTATACATCATTTTGGCAGCGTGGTAATGTCTGATATAATGTCGACTTTCTGATTGAAGGCTAGTTAAATTTTAAACACCTATGAACCACGATAAGAAGTACAATATCCTGTTATTAGCGGACTTGGGACACCATACCGGTTGTTTGGCCGATCATATTAGGGCCATCACCGAGCACTCTCCCCATCACTGGTACGTTGAAAATAGCCTGACCTGTAAAGTGCTGCATAAACTAGATTTAAACATGTTCGACGCCATTGGCTTCCATTATTCGATTCGTCCTCACCATTATTATTACTTACCGAAACAACTTTATCGGAAAATTAAGGCATTTAACGGGCTTAAGTTTTTGTTTTTGCAAGATGAGTATCGGGATGTAAGCACCGTTGAAGATTGTATTTTGGATCTTGGAATCAAGTTATTTTTCACCTTGGTGCGTGAAGAAAACATAGCCAAAGCCTATCCTCGGCTGAGTGGTGTAACCATGGTACCAATATTAACAGGCTATGTGCCTGATGAGTTATGTAACCTCGATGCGCCACCGATAAAAGATCGTAGCCTTGATATTTTTTACCGTAGCCGTGTCAATGAATACTGGCTAGGAGAATTGGCGCAGGACAAAGTCACTATTGCCGAAGGATTTGAAAAAATCGCGCCTAAGCATAATTTGAAAATTGATGTCAGCGTTCGAGAGGAAGATAGAATTTATGGCAAGGCATGGTTTGAAAAGCTGGCTTCGGCTAGAGCCGTGCTTGCAACAGAAAGCGGCGCTAGTATTTGGGATTATGATGGTAGTATTGAGCGTCTCACAAGAAAATATTTGCATAAGCATCCACGTGCTAGTTTTAAAGAGACTCGGGAGGCAGTGTTACAACCCTATGAAGCCAATATTGTGTGCTCAGCACTTTCACCGAGAATATTCGAGGCGGCGGCGTTAAGAACGCCATTGATTATGTTTCCGGGCTATTATAATGGTATTTGCCAAGAGGATATCCATTATCTTAAATTAGAAAAAGATTTTTCTAATATTGACGATATAATTGTTAAATTAAAAGATGATAGCTACTTAACTAAAATTACAACACGTGCATATGATGACTTAATTGCATCTAAACAGTACGCTCAACATAAGCTCTCAGCGATTGTTGCCTACAATATTGATGCTAACATCTATGATCAAGAAAATCGCATGTTTTATAGTAGTGAAGAAACAGCAAGAAATTTGCATAAAATAAAGCGAAAATTCTATTTTTTAAGTCTTTTCTATGTTGCAAGCGTTGAAGTTAAATTTATTGCGCACAATGCCTTTAAATTAGTATTTGATAAACGATACTCTGCAAAAAGTAAGGTATTAATGCTATTTAAAGGTGCGCATAGATACTTGGCATACCTAATACCTAGGTACTTTGAGAGATAGCCTGCTAACTAAATGGCCCTTTATCTCTATAGTAAATTTTTTTTAGAAAATCAATGACTTGTTGGCTATATTTTTTTGGAACCACAAGTGTAATAAAGCACATCGTACTAACGGCAATCCAATAAAGTAATCTATTGCGAGTATTCGCTAGTAACACATGGGCTTTTAATTCAAATATATTTAAATGATTTCGATATTTAGAGACAACACCTAAATATGTTAATAGTTTTTTATGTGTTACAGTTTTCAAAAAGCCAAGTTTAGCACTACCATTGTTAGCAATTGCACAGACCTCATTGAGGGCATGATCAAATTTATTTATCATAGCAGGATATCGATACTCAGGATTTAATGCTATTTCATTATAAGCATTCTCTACAATATCAAGGTAGTTTGATTCGTCATGCAATAGATCTACAATTTCATTGAGATTGCTATGATCACGCCTCAAAGGAAGGTAGTGTCTATATGGTTTTAAGATCCCTGAATACTCGCCTTCATACAATATCATAAGGCACTTAAGTGCTGCAGCTTCAAAGGCACGAGGAGAAATAACATTTATTACATATTTACCGTCAACATCTTTAAAATAAAGTTCAGAGAGCTCATTAAATGTCACATTCGGATCTCTTTGCTCATGTTCTTCGACATTTTTTTGAATATCACCCGTAAAGTCACACACACTCGATCCACTTTCAGTACCAAGCACAGCTCGACAATTCAATAAAAAATTAATCCACGCTTTTCCATATAATCTATCCTCTTCACGACATGATATATCAGTTCTGAGTTCATTGCGGTTTTGTAAGTCTGTTTGTACTTTTTCTGCAATCAGGTACTTTTGCTGCGCATGCTTACCAATCCAAGCTGAAAGTTTACGAGCCCGATAGCCTATATGACATGTTCGCTCCGAATGTTTTTTTGGCTTTAATTTCAGTAACCGAGTTTCAACATACCCTGGGAGCACAGTTTTTTTACATAATGGGGTAGATAGCTTCTTATCAGGATACATTGCATCTTGAACTTCTTTACTAGCGAGACCAAAGATTATACTAATTCGCATATAATCAAGCGCTGAAAAAGTTGCATTTATCCAACGATAATCATCCTGAATAAATAAAACTTTCATACCAGAAAAATGACGAATCCTTTCTCTAGCACTAGCATTTAAATAGCTATCATTGCAAATGATAATAGAGTAATGAATAACAACCACATCATATAAAGCTAGATTAATTGATGGTGGTAAATTACCCCTATTATTTAGGATATAAACGTTGTGCTGAGAATACTTCTTAAATGCAAAAATATGTTCTTTGATTGTACCAGCACAGCCACGATAATAATCACAGATAAGAAGTATATTTAATTTTTTACTCATAATTATTCACGTATGATAATAAGTCAAACAGCCTTAGGTGTTAATTGGAATCCATGTAATCTGGCTAGATGCTGCATACAATCAGGATTGAAGGCTTTTGCTAAAGGTAATATTTGTCGATGAAATTCAGAGTATCCCGTTGCTTTTTCCTCACCAACAATGGCTGGGTAAACAATACGAGTTAAGTAATCAAAGATACCCGTATGCATGCGGTCATTTACCTTAAATGACTTTTCTAGCACTGGCATAATTTCTTCAAGAGGAGAATAATAATTAATTGCTGCACCCTTTAAAGGTTTCATTAAAGCTTTTGCTCTTAAATCATTGAGTTGTTCAAATCCCTCTGAATAACCTTCGATTAGGATTAGCTTGCCATTAGGTTTAAGCCATGTCTTCATATTATGAATTGCAGCAACTTGTTCTTCTATATTTTTAAGATTAATTAAAACGCGTACACAGATGATGGCATCATATCGCTTATTGGTGTGTTGTGGGTGTACCAAATCTTCATGATAGAAGCTATTATTAGTTTCGCCGCGCATTTTCTTCGCTGTTTCAATCATGCTTTCAGAGAAATCGAAAGCATCAACATGTTTAGTCAGGGCGCGTATTTCAGCAGTGAGTATACCATTACCACAGCCTATTTCTAACACTTCGTCATTCTTGTCTAAATATTTTAAAATAAAGTCGTCTTCTATTTGTCTTTGTGCGAGATCTGCAATATTAACTAAATCTTTATCCGATTCTTTGATCGCTCTCTCATCCCAGAAACGATCTGTTTCACTTTTTTGTCTTACAATACTGCTCATTATTACTCTCCTTTTCTTTGTTGATTGATAATATCAGTACACGCTGCATCAATATATGGCTTGATTGTTGACGCGTAGTGTTCATGACCCAATTTACTCAAATGTAATAAATCAGGATATGGAAGTAAGTGATTAGCTAATTTATCTTCGCCAAAATCATTAAATGCTTTTGCCATGTCACAAAAAGTCACATTAGTTTCTTTAGCTACGTCACGCACAATCTCGTTATATGCTAAACGTTGCCCTTCAAAGCTTTTACCACACAGCATTATTTTATTTTTAAGGGTATTATGATTAGTAGAAACTATTATATGTTTAACACCAAAACTTTTAGCCCTAGCAATCATTTCTAGCATATTTGCCTTATAGGATGCTTTGCTAACTCTTGGCATACCATTATTAGTCACCCAACAATTACAGTCGTTTAATCCAAATTGTAGTGTCATAATATCAGGGTAATGATTTTGTACATCTGCTGGAAATCTTAATAATCCTTGTCGTGTTGTTTCACCCGAAATGCCTTTATTAAGCATTAGAAAGTTTACAGGCGTTGACAAATATTCCTTTTCAATATCATCTGAAATTAACGCTGACCAACGATATTTTGGATCAACGTATTGGCCTTCAGTGATTGAGTCTCCCATAAAAATAATAGTTACTTTAGGCACTGTCATAATAAACACCCTTTCATTAAGGTTATTGTCCAATTTCACAAAATATAAGACTTTTAAAGTGTTGCTTCATTTTTATCTAACAACCTGATAGCTCCGTCCTTCCAACATGCTTCCTTTTCCTTAACACATACAGCGATCATTTCAAATGGTTTCATTAATAGCCTCCCAATTGTATTATTAATCGCGGACTCACTACAGTCCTTTTTATAGTATGATCGTAATTTTTTTTCATAGTAAGTATATATTTTGTCATATTTCTTTAGATATTCTCTCGTATTATATAAAAGATAGCCGTCATAGTTGATTTTCTGAATTTTAAAACCTACTGATTTGAGCAATGTATTTAAGGTTTGTTTATTAAAATTTCTTAAGTGAACATAGTCATACTGACAGTCACAAAATTTAGAATAGACGTTTATATCCTCATTCAAAGGCACTCTAACAACAAACTTTCCACCAGTACGTAGTGCGTGATTAACACCAAAAAGAAAATTTCCTACATTTAGCACATGCTCTAACACATCTGAAGCAACAATCGTATCAAACTGGTTGTAAAAGGGTAAATTCTCAGCATTGGCCATTGTAAATTCAATGTTATCCTTACCTTGATAACGTTTTTTTAGTCGTTCTAAATATGACATGCAAATATCTATACCTAAAACGGAACGACAACCTGCAGTTGCTAAGTGTTGCACAAGCCCACCAGAGCCAACGCCAACTTCACAAACATCCTTATCTTTAATATTATCACAATAGCTAAACAATTTTTTTGCTTGGTTTTTTAGGTAAATTTCTGGTTGAATCCTTTCTGCAAGATCATCATTTCCAATTCGATCATAATTATCTTTGTAGGATGAAAACATAGCACTTTTTTTATCGCTATTGCTTAATAATACGTTTATTCCATCATCAGAATCTAACGTCCAATGACACTTATCACAGTATCCTAAGCTGAACTCAAACGTGTCTCGGCAGTCAGGACATAGAATCATAGTCTCTCCCATATATCCCCATCGTACTCCAAAATGCAATTTTCACTTAACCCCCTCTTGTAATGGCCTTACAGCTTCCTCAACTGGCTTAATTTCTTCAATATCCCATGAGCCAGGATGATGGATCAGTGACATATCATCTCGATATTTGCTTTGTACCTCAAACTCAAAACTACGTGAAAGCAAATCATAATAACTCGCGGAAGATAAGTTAGCCAAGTCTAATTGTTTATAGATCGCTGCAGAAAAGATATATTTCCCATTACCCAATAGCAGCTGATCGTAACTCAGGCTAAACTGGAGCACTTGATCCTTTTGCAAGGTCCAATTTTGTTCTGGGCTGCAATGGCGGGTAATCCAGCGACCATCTTCACCAAAAATTATAAGGACAAAAGTGCAAGGATAATCACCTGATTCTTCACACTTGATTGTAAATATAATTTTTAATACTTCATTGGTACTTGCTGAATAACAGGGTTCCATAGCCGCATTATAAATCGATAAGTCTTCTATAATTAACCCTGAAGCAGTTCTAGGCCAACGTGATATTTGTGCTGATTTTGTAGTGTTACTTTTATTTGAATTAGGGAACTGTTGGTGCTGTGCAAGCACTTGCGAAAGCAATTTTTCTCGTAACCATTTAGACTGAATAACAGATTTCTTATCCAATATTTTGTGTTCAATTACAGCTTGCTCTTGCTCAGCTCTTTGCTGCTCTGCTTTATATTCAAGTTGTTTTGTATACTCCTCGTAGGCTTTTACAACATCAAGTGCCTCGCCATCTAATACAACTTTACCACACTCTAACCAGACAGCTTTATCGCAAAACTGCAATACTTGAGCCGTAGAGTGAGAGACTAACAGTAAGGTACAGCCACTATTAGTTAATTTCTCCATACGATCAGCACACTTAGCGCTGAAATAAGCATCCCCTGCACCTAGCACTTCATCGATAATTAAAATATCTGGCTTAATTGCCGTAGCTGTTGCGAATTGTAAGCGTGATTGCATCCCCTGAGAATAAGTTTTCATGGGTTGGTTAATGAAGTCTCCGAGTTCAACAAAGTCTATAATTTCATCAACGGCCGCTGCAAATTCATCTGGGCCGAGACCATTGTATTTCAGTGAGGATTTAATGTTCTCAAGACCCGTAAATTCCGGATGAAAACCTAAGCCAGTGCTCATTAAAGCTTGAACGCTGCCATTGACAATTACCTTGCCTGAGCTTGCTGCAAAATTTTGAGTAATTAGTTTTAATAAGGTTGTCTTGCCTGCGCCATTTCTTCCTACTAGTGCTAACCGCCCACCTCTAGGAATGCTAAGAGAAACATCATCAAGCGCATAGTAATCTGCCGCTTGGACCTTATCACCTAATTTGAAAATGTCACGAAACCTGTCCATGTTAGATTGGTAAAGCTTATACACTTTACTGACTTTATCAAAAACTATGGCGGGTTGTTCACTACTATGCATAATCGGCAAACACTAACTTGGCACGTTTAAAGAAAATATAACCTATGCTATAGGAAATAATGCTTAGCACTACTGCAACGAGTAAGTTATAACTTACCGTATTAAAAACAAATATATCTTGGAACGAGCGGACTAAGTATGAAAATGGATTTAACCATATAATAGGCTTTAGCATGCGTGGCACCATAGAGGGTGTGTAAGCAATAGGACTCATGATCATCAATAGGATTGTAATAAAGGTGAGTGCTGTTTGTATGTCCTTAATCACTAAATTTAAAATTGATAAAATCCAGACAATACCGCTTACAAACATAATCTGTACTAAAATAAGTACTGGCGTTAAAAGAATAAACCACGAAAAGCTTCCCAGCAAAATCGCCTTAGCAATTAACAGAATTGATAAACCGACAATCATAGTCACATGACTCGATAGTACTATTTGTAAAGGAATGAATTCTATGGGATAAACTGTATTTAGTAAAATAGCTTTGTTCGTCGTGATTGAGGCACTGCCTGAGATTAATGATTCTGAAAACCCAAGGAAGGGAATTAAACCACTGAGAATATAAACCACATAAGCATTAGTTGTCATATCCGTGGGTCGCACCCGAAAGATGACTAAATACATCATTGAGTAAATCAAAAATAGTACGAGTGGGTATATAAAGGCCCATAACAAGCCGAGAATTGAACCCGCATAGCGCTGTTTCACTTCCGTATGAGCCGATCTAATCAGTATATGCCAATATGTTGCTAATTGTTTTATCATTGTTTTTAAACGTCTGTTGTTTCTTTTAGGTAATTTCCCAGGCTAGGTTCATGACTAACATGCTTAGCAATACAGCGGCTGATTAAGTCATGATTTGCTTTAATCCAGTCTATTGTTTGTTGCAAACCTTGTTTTAAGCCTACGTTGGCTTCAAAACCAATTTCCTCTTTCGCCTTCTCAGTGGCGGCATAGCGCTTTCCTGAACGATCCCAGCTTCGCGCAGGTTTATAATCAATGCCTGTATTGTTTTCAGAAATTGTATTAATGGTTTTAGCAAGGTCGAGTATTGACTCTTCTACCCCAGAGGCTAAATTGTAAATTCCCCCCTTTTTACCATTAACAGCACAGCAAATTAAACCATTAACAATATCATCTACGAATATAAAATCCCGTGTAGCAATACCCTTGTTTTCAACGGGCAAAGCCTCACCGTGTAATGCTTTAAAAATAAAGGTTGGTACGACATTTCTCCAAACAGTATTAATCGTCCCACGCCATTCACCAGCGCCTAAAATCTCACGGGGCCCATAAACATTTTGAAAGCGTGCTTTTACAAAAGGCATATCGTATTTGCTGGAAAAATAATTACCGTAGAATTCACCGAATATTTTTGACATTTGGTAAGGGCTATCGAGATACAATGAAACACTATCTTCTTCTGTAGTTGCTTTCGCTTCTTCAAAGGTTTTTTGAGCGACAGTACAACCTGCAGAAGCATAAACCACATTTTTTAATTGTTTTAAGGAACGGATCCTGTTGAATAATTTCAAAGAGGTTAAGGTATTGTTTTCATGATCCGCCAAAGGATCTTCAATAGAACTTTGATTACCATGATACGTTGCTAAGTGAAAGACATAATCCAGATCGTCAGGTAATTCATTAAGAACACTATCATCGGTAATGCTTTTAGCAATGAAGTTAACTCTATCATCCCTTGGCACTTGTGATGCTTCAGCTGAAAGCAAATTATCAACAATGATTAATTGTTTAAGATCAGATTCTAGCAGCTTATGACAAAGGTTGCTGCCAACAAAACCTGCGCCACCTACAACTAAGATTTTGCTTCCACTGAATTGATTCATTACTTTCCTCTTTTTGCGGTACTAAAAAAAAGCGCTGGCTTTGTTAATTACCGCTTTTTTATCACTTCTAAATTTATGATGCTTTAGCAACATCCGGTTCAATCACATTTTTCAAGTGTGTAAATGTTTGCTCAATACCAAACTCTTTATAATAGTTAATGGCGTTGGCAACACCATCCTTTAATGGTGTTGAAATTTTCCAATCAAAGGTTGAGTTTGTTTTACTAGGATCTAACAGAATCGTAAAGGCATCATCAGGGTTTCGTGGTCTGACTTCAACATCTTTTTCTAATTGAATATCAAGGGCTGCTAAGGTCGCATCAAATAATTCTTTAATGGAGTAATCACTGCCGGATGAAATATGGAAAATACCAGCACCAACACCATCAACAGCTTTTTCAACGCAGTTAATCATATCGTCAATGTAGATAAAATCTCTGCGAGTATCCATGACAAAGCATGGTTTATTTTGTGTTAAACGATGATAAAACGTAGGTAGTGGGCCACTAATATTCCGTGGACCATAAGCATTCGCTAAACGGAAGCTCACAAACTCAATGTTAGAGATTTTAATGAAATCTTCACCCGCTGTTTTTGAAATGGCATAACTACTGTTTGCAGGGTCTAAAGGTAAGTCCAAAGTAATGGGTTGCTCAGTTGGATTCACACCATAGCAAAGAGCTGTTTGGAAATAAATGATACGTTTACATTGGCTATTTTGAGCGGCACGTACTACATTTGCTGTACCTAAAACATTCGTATTAATATCTTCTTGCCAAGCTTCTGGATCCTTATATGAGGCTGCCGCATGAACGATAACATCAGGTTTAAATTCAGTCACTAAGTCATTGACTAAACTAGTATTTGCGATATCACCTTCAACGACTTTTAATTGTTCTCTTGGGGTTAAATTATCTTTGCGACCTGTCGCATAATTATCAATAACTAAGACATCATCACCTCTAGCAAGTAAACGATCGGCTAGATGTGAACCAACAAAACCAGAGCCACCCGTTATAAATACTTTCATGCAATTTTCCCCATGTTGATTAAACTGTTGACGGTTGAAACTTTAGCGAGACAATTTATCACAATACTGTTGTTGCCACAACTCCAGGCTTAAAAAGGCCCACAATTTCCGGCTAAATCGGCCTGATGTTTCTAAATCAGCAATCACAGCATCATAGTTAATAAATGGCCTATTTTTAGCCTTTCCTGTTAAAAATATATCCATGACGAAGTCTTTTAATTCTCCTCGCATCCACTCATTTAAAGGCACAGGAAAACCCATCTTGTCTCTTCGATTGACTATTTGGTCAGGTATAATGGATCGATAAGTTTCCTTGAGTAAGGTTTTCATTCTGCCATCTGTAAACTTAATGTCTGCTGGGACGGTTGCAATAAATTCAACCAGCCTGTGGTCAAGAAATGGCACTCTGGCCTCAACGCCATGGGCCATGCTGACCCGGTCTTCAACTTGTAATAAACCTGGCAATAGGCATTTAAAATCAAAATGCGTCATGCTGTCAAAATAAGCTTCTTTTTTAACATTGCGTGTGGAATTAAAGATACTAAAAAATTCTTCGTAGACATAATCAATATCCAGCTCATCCCAATTAACTTCGTTGGTAAAATCTGCAGAGCGATCAATTAATCTTAAATAACGTTTATCAATACTTTCAAATAATCCCTCTTTCCAAAAATGTTTCATCAAAGGTTTATATTCTTTTAACACATTGAGGTTGGGAATAATGGACTCAGGTGTTACGACAAAATTACCATTATTATGAGTACCATCGATAGCCGCTTTAATACATTGCTCAAAATAAGCAATGACATATCGCGCATAACCACCAAAGATTTCATCACCACCCTGGCCACCTAAAACCACCTTGACATTATCACTCACTAGTTTTGAAACCATATATTGGGGGAATGATCCAGGGCCTGCAACCGGATAATCAAGATGATAAATAATTTTTTCAATGTTATTAATAAAATCATCACTAGTAATGTCAATAATGTTTAAATCACCACCTGTTTCATCAGCCGTTATTTGTGCATAGCCACTCTCATCATAGGCATCACTATAGGTAAAGCGACCATGGAACATTTTCACTGGATGATTTGATTTCTTTGCACAAAGCGCACTAATTAAACTTGAATCGACACCACCACTTAAATAACAACCGACTTCTACATCACTACGCATGTGAACATTAATGGAATCATCCAGTAACTCTTCTAACTTTTGATGGTAATGTTGTTTGCTATGATCAAAATCAATATCGTAGTGAACGTCCCAATAACGTTTTACTTCGATTTCTCCATGTTTAACTCTTAAAAAATGCCCAGGCAACAACTGATGGATACCTGAAAATAAGGTTTTATTACTGATAGGATACTGGAAGGTAAAATACTCCGATAATGCCTGTTGATTAATATTCACTTGATTCATGAAGCTGACAATGGCTTTTGCCTCAGATGCAAAATAAAATTGATTACCAATCGTCGCATAGTAAAAGGGCTTGATGCCAAAGCGATCACGAGCACAAAATAGCGTTTCTCCATCCCATAAAGCAAAGGCAAACATACCACGCAAATGATCGACACACGCCTCACCGTATTTTGCATAAGCCGCCAAAATTGTTTCAGTGTCAGAGTGAGTTTTAAAATCCCAAGAGGCTGATAGCGAATCTATCAATTCAATATAATTATAAATTTCTCCATTAAAGGTGATGACGGTGTCATTGATGCCTTGCATGGGTTGATGGGCGTTTGAGCTCAAATCAATAATACTCAATCGACGATGTGTTAAGCCTACGGACTGATTTTGATGATACCAGTTGCCATGATCATCAGGGCCGCGGTGAGCAATAAGATGATTCATTCGTTCTAGCTTATTACTTAACCCATCGATGGGCTCATTGGATAAATCAACGATTCCGGCTATACCACACATAATTGCTCCAGATTATTTGGCATCAGCCACTGTCTTAGAATCACCCATCTCAATGATGTCCAAAAGCGCTTTTACAATACTATCTTGATCAGCGGGATCTAAATAAGCATCCATCGGTAAACTCATCACCCGCTTAGCAGCCGCTTCGGCCACTGGAAAACAGCCGTTACCTTGGCTAAATTTTTCGAACGCCGGCTGCAGGTTCAACGGTATCGGATAATGCACCGCCGTTGGAATGCCCTTTTCTTTTAAGGCTTGTTGTACCTGCTCACGATTATCCACTTCAACGGTATACTGTGCATACACAGAAGTATTACACTCTTTAATCATTGGCACGCGCACATGCTCGGATAATAATTGCGTATACCGCTCACCTGCTCGTTGTCGACCAATAACTTCATCGGGAAAAAGTTCAAACTTCGCTAATAAAATCGCAGCTTGTAAGGTATCTAAACGACCATTCACTCCAATGATGGGATGATGATAACGCCTATCTTGGCCATGTACTCTAATTTGTTTCATTAAACCTGCAATGTCATCGTCATTAGTAAATACCGCGCCGCCGTCACCATAACCACCTAAGGGTTTAGAGGGGAAAAAGCTAGTGACACCTATCGTACTCAAACCACAGGATTTTTGACCATGATGCAAAGCACCAAAACTTTGTGCTGCATCTTCTATAACAGGCAGCTTGTGCTTATCAGCAATTTGATTAATCGCTTGCATATCAGCACACTGCCCATAAAGGCTCACAGGTATAATAGCTTTAGTTTTATCGGTGATGGCACTTTCTAATAAGGCTGGATCTAAATTGTAAGTTTCAGGCTCAATATCCACGAACACTGGCTTTGCGCCTAATAAAGCAATGGTTTCTGCCGTTGCAATAAAGGTAAAACTTGAAGTGATGACTTCATCCCCCTGCCCTACACCTAATGCCATCATAGCAATCAGTAAGGCGTCAGTCCCGCTTGAAACGCCAATACAATGTTTCACCCCAACATAGGCAGCTAGCTTTTCTTCAAGTTCTTGTACCTCAGGCCCCATGATATAACGACCATGATCCAACACGGCTTGAATACGCGCATTGATTTGTTCTTTGTTATTTAAATACTGTTGTTTTAAATTAATAAATTGCATAGTTCACCTTATTCTGCAAAAACCGTATCATTTTTGATACGATAGATTTTTTGGGTATGTTCACAGTGTATGGAGCGTTCGCCTTGTAAGGGTAAATCGAGTCGTTCACCATGTTCACTCATCCAACCGATTTGTTTGCCTGGGACACCAACCACTAAGGCATAATCTGGGACGTCTTTATTCACCACAGTGCCAGCGCCAATAAAGGCATATTTGCCGATAGTCACACCACAAACTATCGTGCAATTAGCACCTAAGGTGGCGCCTTGCTTTACTAAGGTCTTACGGTATTCATCTTTTCTTGGCACCGCAGATCGTGGGTTGTAAACATTGGTGAAGACCATGCTCGGCCCACAAAATACGTCATCCTCTAGTGTTACTTCATCATAAACCGACACATTATTTTGGATTTTAACGTTATTACCAATCTTGACCTTATTCCCCACAAACACATTTTGTCCGAGGCTACAATCATTGCCTATCACAGCCCCCGCACTCACATGCACCCAGTGCCAAATGCGAGATCCTGCGCCAATACTAGCACCAGCATCCACAAGCGCTGTTTCATGTACGCGATATGCTAAGTCTGTCATTTATACCTCCAAAGGTAGTGATATTGTGCTGTTATCTTTCGCTGATCGATACGCAGCAATGAGCAGTTCCATCGACTTTAACCCCTCACGTCCATCAATCAATGGATCCTCAGTACCACGGAATACATTAATAATATTTTGATATAAGCGTGGGTGACCAAAACCGTAAGCGGCGGTTGTTTGTTGGCTAACATGTTCAATGTTGCTATCTTCCTCGCGCTTGTCCGCAAATTCCCAATGACTAATTTCATTAACAGCCAAACCTCCTAGCTTGACAGTGCCTTTTTCTCCAATAATTGTCATCGATCCTTCAAAGTTTTTTGGATATGTCAGCATCGTGACATTCATGCTTCCTAATGCACCATTAGCCCACTGAAGATTTAAAACAATCGTGTCTTCCGCTTCGATATCACGAGCCAAAGTTGCCCCCATGGCTTGTATTTTCTTCACTGGTCCAAATAAATAGTAAAGCAAGTCAACATAATGGCTCGCTTGATTCATTAACGCACCACCATCAAAATCCCAAGTACCGCGCCAAGGCGACTGATCATAATACGCTTGTGGTCTCGTCCAATAGACGTTGCAATTAACGTGATAAAGTTTGCCAAAGCGATTGTCATCAATCGCTTTTTTTAAACATTGAATAGTTGGGTTAAAACGATTTTGTTTAGAGACAAATAAGTGTTTTTCATTTTTTTCACACACTCGTAGCATCTCTAACGCGTCAGGCCAACGAGTTGCCATAGGTTTTTCGCAAATCACATGATAGCCATTTTCTGCTGCTTGAATGGCTTGTTTTGCATGCAAGCCACTGGGAGAGCAAAGGATCACGGCATCTGCTATCTTTGCTGTTAGTAAATCATCGTACTCTACAAAACCTTCCAGCTGCCGATTTTGCATAAAGGCATCTAGATTCTCTTGGGTTTTATCACAAACGGCTGCTAGCTCTAAGTCATTTGGGAATTGCTCGATGGCTGCTAAGTGCTTTTTTGCAATATTGCCACAGCCAACTAAAGCAAGTTTTATTTTTCGATCGGTTGTCAGTGGTGCAGTCATTCAGTCTTCCTATAATAATTATGCAACGACTAGTTTTTCGTGTTTTTGTTTATGGAATTTACCGCGAGTATCCACCACTAATTGCGCATGTTCAATGATCATATCGTAGTCAAACTTATCATGGGCTGTGCATAGTATTACAGCATCAAAATCGGCAATAAGTGTGGGGCTTAACTCAAGACTCTGTTTACCTTCACAGTTTGGATAATGGCGTAGTTCTGGCAATGTCGATACGTGAGGATCCGAATACGAAACCTCAGCACCTTTCACCGCGAGTTGCTCCATGACAATCATCGAAGGTGACTCACGCATATCATCAACATTTTTTTTGTAAGCAACCCCTAAAATTAGCAGCTTGCTGCCATTTAATGGTTTTCTTCTTTTATTTAAAGCTTCCGTTGTTTTTGCAACCACCCATTTAGGCATGTTGCTATTAATTTCACCGGCAAGCTCAATAAAGCGTGTATGCATGCCGTATTCACGTGCCTTCCAGGTTAAATAGAAAGGATCGATAGGAATACAATGTCCGCCAATGCCAGGACCGGGATAATAAGGCACAAAACCAAAGGGTTTGGTTGCAGCAGCATTAATAACTTCGAATAAATCGATATCCATACGGTCAGCCAACACTTTCATTTCATTCATTAAGCCGATATTCACTGCGCGATGAATATTTTCTAATAGTTTTGTCATTTCAGCGACTTTGGTAGAAGAGACTGGCACAACTTTCACAACGACTTGTTCATACAGGGCAATGCCTACTTCCATGCAGGCTGGCGTCATACCACCACACACTTTAGGAATATTGGACGTACCATATTCTGGGTTACCCGGATCTTCACGCTCAGGTGAATACACTAAGAAAATATCTTCACCCACTTTCAAGCCTTGTGCCTCTATCATCGGCTTTAATAATTCTTCCGTAGTGCCTGGATAGGTTGTACTTTCTAGTGAAATAACTTGGCCTTTTCTTAAATGAGGCAAAATGGATTGCATCGTGCTTTTAATGTATGACAAATCGGGCTCGCGGTATTTATCCAGTGGTGTTGGCACACAAAGGATTAATGAATCAACTTCACTAGTTTCGGTGAAATCTGCGGTTGCTTGCAAATTACCTTTTGCATCTTGCTCAATTCTTGAGTCTGGGATATGCCCATGATAACTTTTACCCGCATTGAGTGAGTCGATTTTGCTGCGATCGATATCAAAGCCTATCACCTTATAACCGACTTCAGCGTACCTCAATGCGAGAGGCAAGCCAACGTAGCCCATGCCAATAATGCCAATAATAGAGTCTTTGTTTTCTAGCCGTTGTTTTAATTCAGTATTAGCCATGTAGCCATTTCCTTAATACTTGTAACTTATTGAAAAATAACGTTTTTAAATTATTGCTGCGCAAGTGGTGCGCCAATCATACCATAATGTTTGCTGATCAGCACTTTTGAATATTCAGCCGGCAGGTTTAATATTAAATACATAAATTTTATCGCCTCGCTTATTGGCAAAGATCTTAATCGGCTGCATGCCCATGGCCTGCCTTAGCTGCTTAAATGGCTTATGTTGGCGATGATTAATATCCAGCGCTAAATAATGTGCTTGTTGGGTATTCTGTTTCATCAAGCTGCGCCATGAGAATAAATAATCATGCTGCCAATCGGTGGTGTTTTGTCTCGCATGATACAGTAATTGTTGGTTATTACTGATGACTTTCCATTCGGTATGGGGCGCGATTTTCAGCCATCGTCCGGCATCTAAGACATAATGATGTGACGATGGCATACCGTAAATTAATTTCACCGTAAACACAAAGAAAACTAAAAGCACCACCGGAAAAACATAACTGATGGAATGACGAATCATGCGTCTATCACGCCACAAACCATATAAATAAGCAACGGCAAATGGTGCAGGTAGCAACAATGTCATGGTTAACGCGAGTAAATAACGACCCGATAAAAACAAATCTAATAATAAAATATAAGCCGTTATGAAGACATTAATGGCAACAATTAACACCAAAGTCCAACGTACCGGTTGGATAATTTTTAATAAGCGTTTATAAAAAGCATAGACCATCAAGCCTAAAAGAATAATATTAGCAGTTGCCACAAGTTTAATTAAGTAATAACCCATAATGCCTGTGATGAGTAACTTATCTGCGCCGCGAGCAGACAGTGGCGTTAATACATGCTCTTGCATATTCTTGATCGCCATACTTAAGCTAGAAACGGGGTAATGATAAATATTAAAGAGATAAATTTGGATTTCTTGCAAGCGCCCTATTCTTAAAGGATGTCCTTCTGCTAAGAAAACATGGATCCCTATCAAGGCAAATAGGATAAGAAAACTGAGACTATATAATTTCAATAAATTATAGCAACGCTGTCCGATGCTACGGGTGGGATCTGTCAACGCCGCTAGCGGCAAACACAGCATAATCGCTACGCCTTCAATACGAAATAAACTAGCAATCATTGCTAACAGCCACCAAAGCAATGCCCTATTCCAACTGGGGAGTTTGATGAAACGAATAAATGTCCATAAAGCAAACAAATAAAAACACCAGTACCCAAAATCACGAATATAATCATCATGGTAACCATTAAGATGCGGTTGCAACAAAATAATAAGGGTTGCAAAGAATTGCGTCGTGACATTTCCGCCTAACTCCTTAACCAATAGCACAAAACCTAATGTAATACCTGCTTGTAGCACGGTGTTAATCACAATAGCGCTATCTTGATAGCTTAATAATGTAGCCTTATGTATGAAAGCAATCAGCATTGGATACAAAGGCCAATTATAAACCTGCATGCTTGCGCTAAAGCCGTGTTCAATAAAAGCTTGTGCTGCGCGAAGATAGACAATACCATCAGGATTTAAATCACCGCCTATAATGTATTGCGCTAAAGACAAACAGACACTCATCAGCGCTGCAAAATATAAAATTTGTTTTGTAGTCAAACGCTCAATGAAATTCATGATTCATCCGTTGCAAAGAGTTCTGTGGTGGTGTGTTGCTTAAGTAAGTTGCTGTACATAACCAAGTAAGCACCATAAGAAAAAAATAGCAGCAACAACATGACATAGTCGGAGACGTTGTAAACACTGCCAAGTACACCGATCGATCCCATTACAAGCGCAAAGAGATAAATCAGCAATGAGCATGCTCGATGGCTTAAACCGGTTGAGGCTAATACGTGATGAATATGATCACGTGTGGCTGTTGCTGGTGATTGCCGTCTAATTAGTCGTCTAAATGTCATGGTGATAATATCAAACACTGGCACCGCTAAAATCCACAAAATAATAACTGGATGAAAACTTTGGTACGGCGATTGTGAAAATTTAATTAAAAACCATGTGATGGTAAAACCAAGCAACATGCTACCACTGTCCCCCATGAAAACACGCGCTTTTTTTGTTTTACTCCAAGGAAAATTTAAACAGAGAAAGGCTAAAACGGCTGAAATTAAGATCCCGACTAACTGAATGTCATGCACATGCCCCGACAGGAATAAAAATAAGGAAATAAAGCAGAATTCAATCAAGCAAAGCCCACCAGCGACACCGTCCATACCATCTACCATATTCACTGCATTGATTGCAGCCACCGTTGAAAACACGGTAAAGGGAATTGCTAAAAAGCCCATGGCAATATTACCCGTTGCAAAGACATTGCCAATACTTTTTAAATAAACGCCACTCCAAAACACCATAATAAAGCTGGCTCCCACCTGGGCATATAAACGCGTACGAGCGGATAATTCATGTAAGTCATCTAAGACACCCACCACTATCAGTAAGGTACAAGCGGCAATGAAACCTCGATAGGGCGCAAGGGAAATATCTAGGGTTAACAAGGCAAAAGCAAACCCCAAAAACATGGCAATTCCGCCAATCAGAGGAATTTGCCCCAAATGACGCTTACGCCCACCCGGGTTGTCCACCAATTCAAGACGAATGGCGATGGGCTTTAATGCCCACAAAAAGAACAATGTCACTGCAAAGCTAACAGCCATGCTGACACTCAAGTGCCAATAGGAAGAAATTACCATAAATTTCACTGAGTTATCTAATAAATTGGCGCCATTTTACCCCAATTTTAATAAAAAATGTATCGTTTTAGCTAATTTACAAATTTTGTTTAATTCCCATTAAAAAAATATCACTGTAATTGCTTTACACAGTCTGATTAACGCCCTATCACCGAAATTCGAAAAATAATGTAGCAACTGCCTTGAGCTTATGTCAGGGTACTCTGAAAAAGTCGTCAAGACAGTTGCTACATTTTTTTTCATTATCGAGGACCATCATCTTGACCCGAACATTTTTTTTCACTATCGCGGGTTGATAGTTTGGTATATTGCATTTAAATCTAGTTAAAAAAGGGCGCGAATGCGCCCTTTTACATGGTAAGAACATAGGGATTTGGGATTTATACGATTAATTGGCGTTTGATTTTTGCCAATAGTTTTGCACCGATCCCTGGTACGTTATCTAGCTCTGCAATCGATTTGAATTTACCGTGTTTTGTGCGGTAAGTAACGATTGCTTTTGCTTTTTTTGCACCTAAACCCACTACGGATTCTAAGGCTGCCTCATTAGCGGTGTTTATGTTGACACGCGCTGTGGCGACAGCTTGATGCTTAGGACCCTTGTGTGGGGTTGATTTAGCAAGCCCTGCCACTGGAAGCGCAAGACAACTTGCAACAGCCAGGGCCGCCGTGGTTTTTAAGACCTTCATGGATAAACTCCTTTTTAAGGCCCAAACCCAATAGCACAGGGCCCATGCGCTACCGAGTTTGGGGAGACCAATATCAGTGTGTTTAACCTATGAAATCAAACACAATCTAATAATACATAGTTTATTTATTTATGTCTACATTTATTTTTTCACAAACCATGGAGGGATTATTGGCTGTGGTGATGGCGCGGCCAATGACTAAGTAATCAGAACCGGCTCTGATGGCTTGCTGCGGTGTCATAATACGGCGTTGATCATCATGACTATTATCGGGAAGACGAATACCGGGCGTGACACAGAGGAAGTTACTGCCTAATTGTTGTTTGATGGACGTTACTTCATGGCCAGAGCAAACGACACCATCCATACCTGTATCTTTGGCCAAAGCAGCCAGTAACATCGCTTGTTCGCCAAGTGGCGTGTTGATGCCAATGTCGGTTAAGTCTTGTTGCTGCATACTCGTTAATAATGTCACTGCAATTAATAAGGGTTTATCACCTTGAATGTTCGCGTAAGCATTAGCGACAGACTCTAGCATACGACGACCACCCAGACAGTGCACATTGACCATCCACGCCCCTAGCGCTTGAGCAGCTAAGCAGGCGTTGGTCACCGTATTGGGGATATCATGAAATTTTAAATCAAGGAAAACATCAAAACCATCTTTAATCAAACGTTTTACAATTTGCGTACCACAACTAACAAATAAGGCTTTTCCTACTTTTAAACGACACTGCTGTGGGTTTAGTTGTTCTGTTAAGGTTAATACCTCTGTCTCATTCGCCATGTCTAAAGCAACAATGATTTTTGAATCTGTCTTTTGCATGTTATTCACCTTCTAAACCATGAATCGGCATCGTAGTGCTCCAGAATTTGCAACTGGGGCAAAGCCAATACAACACCTTGCCCGCATAGCCACAATGCTCACAACGATATTTAGGTTTATTTTCTAATAATTGTGTCGTGATATCTTTCAATAACTCCAGTGGGTTCTTGTTATCAGGTTGCGCTAATTGCAATTCAATTTCCATCAAACGTTTTAACCCTTTGACCGAAGGATGCTCTTTTAATTGTTGCACCGTAAAATCAATCGCCGCCTGCGGGCCTCGCCACTGCTGAATGCGTTCAGATAAAATAATAATGACGGAAATCGTCGGGTGACGCCTTAAACACTCATAGAGATAGTTAATTAAATCCCCTTCCCAGCCTAACTGTTCATAACATTGAACCATGGCGGCAATCACTTCTGGTAATAATTCCGTTTGTAATTCAACCACTCGTTTATAGGCTTTTATCGCTTGTTTATAATTACCATGGGCTGCTTCCCACTCGCCCAATAACAAAAAAGCCCTTGCACAAAACCTGTCGGCCGCCTGTGCTTTTTTCAAATAACGGTAAGCCTGCTCTTTACTGACTTTTATCCTGGCTTCTTGCGCTAACTCACAATAATAATGCGCAATATGCTGTTGCATCGAGCGCCCCATGGCCATTTCCAAGCGTTGTGCAATTTGAATGGCCTCATGCCAATCACGCTCTTGTTGATAAACGTCTAATAAATACTGATAACTTTCATTAACAAACTCACCAGACTCGATGACTTCTAAAAATAATTTCTCTGCTCTATCAAGCACACCTGCCCGCATATAATCTTGCCCTAATGCCATCAAAGCATGAATGCGATTAGTTTTGGGTAGGTTTGGCCTTGCAATTAAGTTTTGGTGAATACGGATGGCTCGATCCACCTCTCCCCTACGTCTAAATAAATTACCTAAGGCTAAATGAGTTTCTACCGTATCACTATCAACTTCCAATGTTTTAATAAAAACATCAACCGCTTTATCTGGCTGCTCATTCAAAAGGTAATTCAAGCCAATTAAATAATCTTTATTGAGCTTGTTACTGATGCTATTACGGCTACGCTTTCTTTTCCCACGAGCCCAGTACCAGGCGCCAATACCCAGTGCTGGTAATGTTAATAATACGGCGTTAAGCATCATTATAAATCTGCCTCGAGATTAGATATAAATTTTTTCTGGCGTTTTAAAGATTGTTGTAATCGAAAATTTTTGTGTTTTAAGCGAAAGTTTTTTTTCATCCCAACGAGTAAGCCAAACAAGCCTCCAATTAGCACTGCAATCGCTAGCAGTAATGATAAGGGTAATTGGTCACTGCCAAGATAATAGTTAATGGCTACTGGTTCTGCATTCAAACAAGCAAAGGTAAAGCCAATGATGATGATTAGGGCGACGATGATGAATGAAATGATGCGCATATTAAAAACAATTTCCCACTGTCTAAACCACCTATCTTAGCAAAATCTGTGGGTAACGGGAACCACGCACTTCAGAGTATGAGTTACGATGGGTGTATACCCATCATACTTCAAAATGTGATTTTCTGACGGACGCTTTTTGCTCCCAGAAATCGCCACGTCATAAATCTCGCATTTTGAAGTACGATGGGTATAGTTGTTTTTTGTGCTAAAAGCTTATAAAGTGCCATAAAATCAATAATAGCGATAAGGTATTGACGAATGAACAATGCAGAACACTTTTTTGATGTTTATGCTGGCGATTTTACGGCAATTTATGATAATAATCATCGTTTAATTAACAAAGTAATAAATAAGTTATTACGTAAAAGCATGATGCTCCGTTATGAAAAAACCATAAGCGCCTGCCAACCTATTCGTGGTAAGACCGTATTAGATGTTGGCTGTGGCCCGGGGCATTATAGCCACAGTTTAGTCAGAAAAGGCGCAACCCAAGCTACTGGCGTTGATTTCGCGGCTAATATGATCAACATTGCCAACAAAAAAGCACAAAAACAAGGTATTGCCCAAGCTTGTCATTTTATTGAGGGCGATTTGCGGGAATTTGAACCTAATCAAACCTATGATTACAGCATCATCATGGGCGTCATGGATTATATTGCCCAACCTAAATCCTTCGTTGAAAAAGTCCTTGGCTTAACCAATGATAAAGCTGTTTTTAGCTTTCCTGAAGATGGGACATTATTAGCCTTACAACGAAAATTGCGCTATAAAAAACGTTGCCCTTTGCATATGTATACACAGCATCAATTAGATGCCTTGTTTAGCATGATTCCAAATATTAGCGTTACAATTGAAAAAATCAGCCGTGACTTTTTTGTGACGGTGACAAAAATGCCTGCCGGTGACTAAAATGAATATCTTAACGATTGATATTGAAGACTGGTTCCATATACTAGAGTTAGACACGACCCCCAACATCAATCAATGGCACCGCTTAGAATCTCGTGTTGAAAAAAATACGTATCGACTGCTGACTATGTTTGAGAAAACGAATACTAAAGCCACCTTTTTTTTCCTAGGCTGGGTAGCAGAGCAGTTTCCACATTTAGTGAAAGATGCTCACCAGGCCGGTCATGAGATTGCATCACACGGTTATCAACATCAAACGATTTATAGTCAAACTCAGTTAGAATTTAGGGAAGACATTACTAAAGCAAAAAAAATCATTGAAGACATCATAGCAAAGCCTATCAAGGGATACCGCGCCCCTGGTTTTTCTCTTACGACAAAAACCCCCTGGGCCATTGAGGAAATTTGCAAGGCGGGCTATGAATATGACTCATCCATCTTCCCGGGGACTCATGGTCACGGCGGCATAGAAAATTGCAAATTAGAACCACACCGTTTAACACAAGGAAATTATTCTATTACCGAAATCCCTATTACGCTGTGTGAAGTCTTTAAGCAAAAGCTTTGTTTTTTTGGCGGGGGTTACTTTAGATTATCTCCCTATTTTCTCATCAAGAAAATGTCCCAACGTGTAAATCAACAGCAACGCCCAGTCCTCTACTATCTGCATCCACGAGAAATCGATCCGACTCATCCAAGAATACCAATGCGTGCCATTAGACGCTTTAAGTCATACGTTAATTTAAAAGGCACAGAAAATAAATTAAGGCAATTATTACGAGATTTTGAGCTCTACCCTATTGAATACTGGCTTAGCCATCACTTAGAACATGCAACTGAAAAAGCGTCACTCTCTCTTGTGACCGAATAAAAAAAATCAATCACTATCGTTAAACCACGTATGACGGTGACTATCAACCCAAGCCATTTTTTCTTCTACTAATCCTTCTTTTGGTTCTATAACCTGGAAACTAGGCTTATCTGGATTGTCAAAGAAATTAACTTCAAACATAACACCTCGTCCACCATGACCTTCGATGATACAGCCATTACCTTTTGACATTTCAAACGGTGGGCTTGTCCATTCAGCAGATTCAGGATGTAATGCATCATGGATTATCACTTGAGCAACATATTCTCCTTGCACCAGTGCAAAGCCGCCTGCTTTAGGGTGTGGTTCCACTCGTCCACCACTAAAGGTAACTTTGTTCGCACAATTATCCCCAATCGCATAAACACCTTCAAACGTTGTGCGGTGATCACGACCGTTAACGGGGATCCAACCATCATCGTTACATAAGTCAGGGGTTTCTAATAAAAGAGTGGCGCCCTTTTGCGGGTAAGTACAAAGCAATAAATCATAGTGTAAACGTTTCCCTTCGTCATAATGAATGGTTTTTGATGCTGAATCGATAGACTGCATATTCCACTCATAATGACACTTTATATCGCACTCATCCATCATACCTTGCATGACAACGGGGTTAACAACGGGTACCGCAGCTTTAAAGGGTGTTGTAAATATTAACGCTGTTTTATCCCTAACGCCATGTTCAACTAATAAGTCGTGTACCACATAGGACATTTCATGAACCACAGGAGGACACTTGTAAGGAAGCCCACTAACACCAACGATAACAGTACCCCCATTAAATTCAGCTAATTCTTGTCTAAACTTTATAACGTCGTCCATCGAACATAAATTATAACCAGCGTCTTTCAATCCTGGCACTAACTCAGGGTAATAATCAATGCCTAGGCTCACAATTAAGCAGTCAAATTCATAAACATTAGTTTGAGTAATCACTTTCTTATGGGCTAATGCCAGTTGAGTAACCTCATCCACAACAATATTAACATTATTTAACTTAACTGAATCTGGGGTAAAGTTATTACAGACGGCTTCACGTTGTTTTCGACCGGCTAACACAAACTGATTAGTAGCCCCTATATATTTCGAACCACCTCTATCGATAAGGGTTACTTCTAAATTTGCATCATTGCCAATGTTAAGGTGTTCGTCGAGCGTTTTTGCAGCAGTTAATCCAGCAAACCCTCCACCAAGAATGATAACGCGGGTGCGTTTATTTTGAGAAGATTGTGTCATATAGATAATTATCCCTATAAAAAAGCGTCCATGTTGAGATATTGATAACATGTTTGCGACAAACAGGCAAGAACGTAAGCTTTCATTTTATAAGTGGGTCATGACGGTAAATGACTTTATTTCACTAGCTCATTGTATTATCCTAGAAACGAATGAAGATGAATGTCTTAGAAGGAGGCGGCATGGAATTAGCCCCAGGTTTCTTCATCGACAGTGATGAGCAACGCCATCAAACTTGTTTGCATGGCAGTCTAACACCGACTGAGTGGTACTGTTACTTATGAGTTTTTGGATAACAGTTGTCATTGTGCTCGGTGCCTACCATGGCCTTAATCCTGCTATGGGGTGGCTTTATGGGACAGCGCTAGCTTTAAAACAGCAATCACGTAAAACGCTGTATTTATCATTAATCGCCATTACTATTGGACATTTTTTAGCAATTATACTCTCCTTTACCTTATACACGTTGCTCCAAACCTATCTTTATTACTGGTACTTACAAGTTACTTGCGCCGCATTATTGGTTGGGTGGGGCATTTACCATTTAATAAAACCTGGTCATCCGAAATGGTTTGGGTTTAAGGTTGGGACGATTGGCATTGGGCTTTGGTCCTTTATTATTGCCACTGTTCATGGTGCTGGCTTGATGTTGATCCCATTTGTAACCAGTCCTGAGCACATCATTCGTTATCACAAACTCGGCATGGCCATTGGCATTCATATGATCGCCTTTTTCCTAGTGACAAGCGCTATTTCAATCTTAATTTATGAAATTGTTAGTGCAAGTATTTTGAAAAAGGCGTGGATTAATTTTGATATACTCTGGGCAATCATGTTGATTGTGACAGGGGTCTTTATTTTGTTTTAATGTTTTTTCCCCATATCTTGTGGGGGCGCTTCGCGAAGCGCCCCTACGTTTTTTGTCGAAGGCATGGGGAAAAAAAGATTACTCTTCTTCTTTGCCGTCCATTTTTTCTTTGAGCAAATCACCGAGGGTTGGATTCACCGCGCTGTCTGCTTGTGATTTCATGGTTTGCATCGCGGCAGCTTCTTCTTGTACTTGCATTGCGCGTATGGAAAGAACCATGCTGTGATTTTTACGATCGATGCCCATGAATTTCGCTTCAATTTCATCGCCAACTTTAGCGTGATCACCAGCGACTCTGACTTTCTCTTTATCCAATTCGGAGGTTTTAATAAAGCCGTTTATGTCATTGCCTAAATCAATGATAACACCATCGTCAGACACTTCTTTTACGGTGCCTTTTACGATGCTACCTTTGCTATACTCAGCGCTGAAGTTAGCAAATGGATCATTCTCAAGCTGTTTAAGACCTAGAGAAATTCGCTCGCGTTCAGGATCAATCACTAATATGACCGCTTCAATTTCATCGCCTTTCTTAAAGTTATGAATAGCTTCTTCGCCTGGCTCATTCCAAGAAATATCATTTAAGTGTACTAAACCATCAATGTCACCGTCTAAGCCAATGAAAATACCGAAGTCAGTAATGGATTTAATCTTACCTTTAATCACTTCATTCTTTTCATGAGACTCAGCAAATTGGTCCCATGGGTTAGATTGACATTGTTTAACACCTAAGGAAATACGTCGACGATCTTCATCAATTTCTAAGACCATTACATCCACTTCATCACCGAGTTTAACAACTTTGCTTGGATGGATGTTTTTATTGGTCCAAGACATTTCCGAAACGTGGACTAAACCTTCAACGCCATCTTCAATTTCAACAAAGCAACCGTAATCAGTGATATTAGTCACTTCACCGCGTAAGTGAGTGCTTTCAGGGTAACGACGAGTAATATTGACCCATGGATCATCACCTAATTGTTTCAAGCCTAAAGAGACACGTTGTTTGTCATGATCATACTTTAAGACCACGACATCAATTTCATCACCAACATTTAAGACTTCGCCAGGATGCTTGATACGTTTCCACGACATATCGGTGATATGGAGTAAGCCATCAACACCACCCAAATCGATGAAGACACCATAATCGGTGAGGTTTTTCACCACACCTTTAACCACGGCACCTTCTTCAATAGTCTCGAGTAACGCTTGACGTTCACTGCTATTTTCAGCTTCAACCACAGCACGGCGTGAAACTACGACGTTATTGCGCTTGGCATCCATTTTAATAACTTTAAATTCTAACTCTTTGCCTTCTAAATAAGACAGATCACGCACTGGTCGAACATCTACTAATGACCCTGGTAAGAATGCACGGATATTTTCGATTTCAACCGTAAAGCCACCTTTGACTTTGCCGCTAATGATACCTGTGGTGGTAATACCTTCTTCACAAGCTTTTTCAAGACGTGTCCAGACTTCTGCACGTTTCGCTTTCTCACGGGAAAGACGCGTTTCACCAAAGCCATCTTCAATCGCTTCTAATGCAACATCAATCGTATCACCGACTTGAACTTCTATTTCATGCTTATCATTTTGGAATTGCTCAACAGGGATAACACCTTCAGATTTAAATCCGGCATCTACGATGACATAATCTTTTTCAATACGAACCACTTGCGCTTTTAAAATAGCACCAGCTTCCATTTGGGATTTACCCAAACTCTCTTCTAATAATTGCGCGAAATTCTCTGACATAATCTATTTTCCTCGACATCACCACGACTCCCGGGCGGGAATGGTGATTAAGTAATATATCAAACGAAACCTTGGCATCTCATTTGATGGTTAGTTAATATTAATAGAACCGAGTAGAAACTAAGCTTTCATTAGAAGAAATGACTCAGTTTCTACCGGCTCCACCCAAATTCATGCGACTATAAATCGCTCGCCAACCAGCTGTAATACCCGCGCTAACACGTCTTGAATCGACAAATGAGAGGTGTCTATTATTTCTGCATCTGCGGCAGGCCGTAGAGGTGCCGCAGAACGCTTCATGTCGCGTTCATCACGAGCTTGCAGCTCGGCTAAAACATGCGCAAGACTAACATCTATTCCATTGTCAATCAACTGTTTGTGCCGTCTTTTCGCCCTTACACCGGCATCAGCTTCTAAGTAAAGCTTCAGTTGAGCTTCAGGGAACACCACCGTTCCCATGTCACGGCCATCCGTCACCAAGCCAGGTAATTTTTTAAACACTCTTTGTCGCGCTAATAAGGCCATTCTCACTTCAGGGATGCTCGAAATTTTTGAGGCCATACGGCTACAATCAACGGTACGAATAAGTTGAGTAACATCATCATCTTGCAAATAAACGCTGCTTTTTGCGCCTGGGCAAGATTTGAAACTAACGGGCAAGTCATTGGCATAGTGTATGACTGACTCTACATCCGGGGCTTCACAGTTTTTTTGAATCAGCCAATACGCTAACACGCGGTAAATAGCACCACTATCAAGCAAGTGCCATTTCAATTGCTCAGCCAACTTATGCGTTAGTGTACCCTTCCCAGTTCCACTGGGGCCATCTATTGTGATTACTGGAATTTCAGACAAGACTTTGTTCCTCAATTGAAGGTATTGCAACATCAGCGTCCACATCTTGTTGATAGGACACCCCTGGGACATCGAAGCCAAACAATTGATAAAACTCCTGACGATATCCAGCGATATCAGAAACTTGTTCTAAATTATTTGTCGTCACTTGCTGCCAACGCTTAACAATTTCTTCCTGAACATCATCACGCATTTCCCAATCATCAATGCGTACACGGCCTTTTGCATCCAGCAGAGAATCACTGTTTGCTGCATATAAACCATTGTTAAACAGACGCCATATTTGTTCGATGCACCCCTCATGAATACCCTTTGCTTTCATCACTGAATACAACAGCGAAATATAAAGAGGCACGACTGGGATAGCAGCACTCGCTTGAGTCACTAAACCTTTATTGACTGAGACTAAGGCTTTGCCATCATAGCGTGCTTGTAAGGTTTTTGTTAAATCATGGGCTGTTTGCTCTAAATGTTCTTTTGCACGACCGATGGTACCATTGCGATAGACAGGATATGTCAACTCAGGGCCGACATAAGAATAAGCCACCGTCCTCACATTTTGGGCTAATACATTCGCTTCCATTAAAGCATTCATCCATAAGGCCCAATCATCACCACCCATGACATTCACTGTGTGATTAATTTCATCCTCATTAGCGGACTCTATCTCAATCTCTGACACTTCATTCGTCATAACGTTAACGGTTTTATTTTTAAATGCTTGGCCAATGGGTTTCAACACAGAATTAAAGGTTTCACCCGTATTAGGATTTGTGCGTCTTGGTGAGGCTAAACTATAAATGACTAAGTCTACCCCGCCACTCCAATCTTGTTTGATTAAGTCGATGGTTTGTTGCTTTATCTCATTTGAAAAGGCATCACCATTGATACTTTTTGCATAAAGACCTTTTGCATTGGCCTCACTCTCAAAAGCTGCTGAATTATACCAACCAGCAGATGCCGTGCGTTTTCCTGCCGCAGCTCGTTCGAAAAAAACGCCTATTGTTTCAGCCCGATAACCAAAGCTTGCCACGATGCGACTCGCCAAGCCATAGCCGGTGGATGCGCCAATGACTAATACTTTTTTTGGGCCAGTGGCAAGACCTTGCTTTTCCACATAGTTAATTTGTTGTAATACATTTGCCTGACACCCCAATGGATGTGATGTTGTGCAAATGAAACCTCTCACTTTCGGTTCAATGATCATAAGACTCTCCGTATAAACCAATCTGTTGACATAGTTCTAAAAAATCAGGGAATGAAGTTGCGATATTTTCGCAATCATGAATAATAATTGCATCTTCGGCACGCAAGCTCGCAATGGTAAAAGCCATCGCGATTCGATGATCACCATGACTTTGAACAGTGCCTCCATTAATTTGTCCGCCAGTAATATGAATCCCATCTTCTTGCAGTTCGGTGACAACGCCTAGGGCCGTTAAGCCATTCGCCATGACTTGCAGGCGATCACTCTCTTTGACTCGCAACTCAGCCGCACCTGATAAAACAGTAACGCCCTTGGCACAGGCGGCTGCAATAAATATCACTGGGAATTCATCTATCGCTAATGGCACTAAAGCATGCGGAATTTCAATACCGTGTAGTTTTGCAGGCTTTACTATAATATCAGCTATCGGCTCCGCACCGTGCCGCTCTGAAGGGATCAGTGTAATATCTGCACCCATTAATTTTAAAATATCAATGATCCCTGTACGCGTAGGATTAATGCCAACATCTTTAATCAATAATTCAGCTTCTGCAGCAATGCATGCAGCTACTATGAAAAATGCAGCAGATGAAATATCACTAGGCACATGAATGTCCTGGCAACGCAATGACTGCCCACCCGTTAATCGTATACCAACATCTGACTTTGATAATTTAGCACCAAAGCCCAAAAGCATTCGTTCAGTATGATCACGTGTAATACCTGGCTCAGTGATGACTGTTTCACCTGTCGCATATAAAGCAGCGAGTAAAATGGCAGATTTTACTTGCGCGCTCGCCACTGGAAGCATGTAATTAACACCGTGCAGTCCTTTATGGCTCGATAACTTAATGGGTGCAGTCCCCTTCTTCGTTAACTGAATCGCTGCGCCCATTTGCTGTAAAGGCGTAGAGACTCGCATCATAGGACGTGAATTAAGTGAGCTATCACCCACCAGCTCGGTTGAGATATTAGCACCCGCTAGCAAGCCCATTAACAAACGGATAGCCGTCCCTGAATTACCTAAATCCAAGGCTTGTTGTGGTTTCTTTAAACCCTGCATACCAACACCGTGGATCACTAACTGATTACCCAAAGCGCGCTCTATCTTCACACCTAACTGCTCCATGGCGCAAAGGGTAGCTATACAGTCATCTCCCATTAATCCATTACTAATGGTTGTGATGCCATTGGCAATACTACCTAACATAATACTTCTGTGAGTAATAGACTTATCACCTGGCACACGCACACAGCCCGCAACTTGCCGGCATGGTCTAGCGATCAGGGTTGAGGGTATAGACTTATCCACGAGTTTTAGCAAAATGGTTCATAAAATCAACGGCAGTATCCACTGAGTGTTCCGTGATTGCATTATATAAACTTAAACGCACACCACCCACAGAACGGTGTCCCCGTAAATTAACCAAGTCAGCCTCATGTGCTTCTTGAATAAAAGATGCTTCTAACTCTTTAGTGGGTAGTCGAAATACAGGATTCATAAGAGAGCGACTACTGATTTCTACTGGATTATTATAAAAATTATCAGCGTCTATCGCTTCATAAATTTTACCAGCCTTACGCTGATTTAATTCAGCCATAACGTTTACACCACCTTGCGCTTTCACCCATTTTAATACTTTACCCATAACATAGATGGCAAAGGTTGGCGGTGTATTGAGTAAAGAGTTTGCTTGTGCTTGCTGGTTATATTGCAACACGCTCGGCACAAGATCATTTGTTTGTTCTAGTAAATCTTCACGGATAATTACCAAGCTTAAACCTGCAATGCCAAGATTCTTTTGTGCGCCTGCGTAAATCAACCCAAAGCGAGAAACATCTAAGGGCCCCGATAAAATACAGGAAGTCATGTCAGACACCAAGGGCACATCACCAACATTTGGCACCCTATGGAACTGCACTCCATGGATGGTTTCATTGCCAGTGTAATGACAATATGCTGCATCAGGCGTTAGTGCCCATTCACTTTCTGCAGGTATTGACGTATAATTGTTGTCTGCGCTACTAGTAACACTATTAACGTTTCCATATTTTTTAGCTTCTTTAATCGCTTTTTTAGACCAAGAGCCCGTATCAAAATAATCTGCCACTTTTTCCTTTGCTAAAAAGTGCATTGGGATCGTAGCAAACTGTACCGTGGCACCACCTGCAATAAACAAAATTCGATAGTCATCAGGAATGTCCATCAAGTCTTTTAAGTTGGCTTTAGTTTCTTCAAGGATCGTTTTGAACGCTTCGCTCCGATGACCCAACTCCATCACAGAATAACCAATACCATGCCAATTTAATAAGCCCTCTTGAATTTGCTGAATGACTTCAACAGGCAAAGCAGCAGGTCCCGCACTAAAATTATGTACTCGCATCATTATCCTCTATATTCTACTAGAAACGGCAGTTAAGACACGAATTTTGGTGCAGCATCTTGATTCGCGTTTAACGACCATTTCTAAGATTATTCTTCTTCTGATTGATCTTCTTCTGATTGACTTTCGTTCTGCTCACCATCATCGATATCTGCTATAGGTTCAACACCGATGAGCTTTTCTCCCTCGATAACTCTAATCAATCGCACCCCTTGAGTATTACGACCCACCATAGAAATTTCTTTAACCGTTGTCCGAACCAGTGTCCCGCGATCACTGATTAACATAACTTCATCGCTTTCATTCACTTGGCAGGCACCAATCACTTCGCCGTTACGATCAGTCGCTTGTATCGCAATGACACCTTGACCACCACGGCCGGTCACGCGATGTTCGTCGATGGCGGTACGTTTACCATAGCCCTTCGCCGTTGCTGTTAGGATATCACCACCTTGTGCAGCAATGATAAGAGAAATCACTCGTTGCTCATCTTTAAGTTTAATACCACGCACGCCCCTCGCCGTTCTGCCCATGGCACGCACATCAGATTCGGTAAAGCGAATCACTTTACCGGCATTGGAAAATAGCATGACGTCCTGTTTGCCATCCGTTAATGCAACACCAACTAATTTATCATCATCGGCCAAATCGATTGCGATAATGCCTGAGGAGCGAGGTCTAGAAAAGTGTTCTAAACCCACTTTTTTTACGGTACCACTCGATGTAGCCATAAACACATAGTGCTCTTGGCTAAAGTCTTTTATCGGCAAGATTGCACTTACTTTTTCATTTTGCTGCAATGGTAGGATATTAACAATGGGCTTGCCGCGCGATGTCCGGCTGGCTTGTGGAAATTGATAGGTTTTAAGCCAATAGACTTTACCCCTGTCTGAAAAACATAAGATAGTGTCGTGGGTGTTCGCAACCAGCAATGTTTGTATATAGTCTTCTTCTTTGACATTAGTAGCTGACTTCCCACGACCACCTCGTCGCTGAGCACGGTAATTATCTAATGATTGTGTTTTCGCATAGCCTAAGTGAGACAATGTGACCACAACATCTTCTTCAGTAATTAAGTCTTCTGCCGTTAAATCTAGATGACTACTCATAATCTCCGTACGACGATCATCGCCATAGGCTTTACTGACTTCATCTAATTCTCTATGAATTTCAAATTTTAAACGCTCTGGATCACTTAAAATTTCTAACAAGTCTTTAATTTTTGTAATTAAGTCTTCGTACTCTTTGAAGATTTTATCTTTTTCTAATCCCGTTAAGCGATGCAAGCGTAAATCTAAGATAGCTTGTGCTTGTTCTGGTGATAGGTGATAGCCAGCCTCCGCTAGCCCGTAATGCGCATCGAGACTATCTGGTCGTGTTATATTAACTTCCGTTTTTGCCAACATACCTTCTACCACACCTGGCGCCCAAGCTTTTGCTAACAAGCCCTCTTTTGCTTGCTGCGGATTGGCTGATGATTTGATTAATTGAATCACTTCTTCAATATTAGATAAGGCAATACCTAAGCCTTCTAATAAATGCGCCCTATCTTTTGCTTTACGTAAATCAAATAAAGTACGGCGTGTAACGACTTCGCGGCGATGTTTTAGGAAAGCTTGTAATATTTGTTTAATATTAAGTAAGCGTGGCTGGCCATCAATCAGAGCGACCATGTTAATGCCGAATACATTTTGCAATTGCGTATGTGCATACAAGTTATTCAAAACAACTTCCGCAACTTCACCACGTTTTAGTTCAATTACAACGCGCATACCATCTTTATCGGACTCGTCACGCAGGCCACTGATACCTTCTATACGTTTATCTTTTACTAAATCTGCAATTTTTTCAATGAGTCTTGCTTTATTGACTTGGTAAGGTAATTCTGTGGCAATGATTGCTTGGCGCCCATTTTTTTCATTGGTTTCAACATGGGTTTTTGCGCGAATATAAATGCGACCGCGGCCACTACGATACGCAGACACAATGCCTGCTTTACCATTGATGATGCCAGCGGTAGGAAAATCAGGGCCTGGAATATATTCCATGATGTCATCGATACTAATGTCTGCATTATCAAGCAAGGTTTTACAAGCATTAATGACTTCACTTAAATTGTGTGGCGGGATATTAGTTGCCATACCAACGGCGATACCCGCAGAACCGTTGACGAGTAAATTTGGAATTTTGGTGGGTAAAACCCCGGGACAGAACTCAGTCTCATCATAGTTTGGGAGAAATTCAACCGTTTCTTTCTCTAAATCTGCCAATAATTCATGAGCAAATTTAGACATTCTGACTTCGGTATATCGCATAGCTGCAGCCGCATCACCATCGACGGAACCAAAGTTACCTTGCCCATCCACTAACATATAGCGCATCGCAAAAGGCTGCGCCATCCGCACAATGGTATCATAGACCGCGGTATCACCATGTGGATGATATTTACCGATAACATCACCGACAACCCTAGCTGACTTTTTATAGGGTTTGTTCCAATCATTGTTGAGCTCGCTCATGGCGTATAATACCCGGCGGTGAACCGGTTTTAAGCCATCGCGTACATCGGGTAATGCCCGGCCGATAATGACGCTCATGGCGTAATCCATGTAAGAGCGCTTCAACTCTTCTTCAATGGTGACCTGGGTAATTTCTTTGGCAAAGTCTGTCATTTAAATGTACTGTCCTAATCTTATTAAGGATGAATAAGCGCGGAATTATACCATAAAATCGGAATAAATTATTAGTATTTAGTCGTTTGTTGCAAGTGTAATATTGACTCATTAATAACCACCACTTTACCATGGTAGTTTGCCACTACAATTGCGCTATTTTTAGCCTTCTCCTGGAAATCTGCTAATTTTTTGCCCTTAACGAGCACGATGAGTGGCCGCTCTGCATTCCAAGCCTTCCAGAATTCCTTTGGCGTCCATAGGTTAGGGTATTGCTTATACTGGTACTCATAGGCAAAAATCCCTTGCCAACTGTCTTTTTTCTTTAATTTAGGGTTATTCCAATTGGCAACAATGGTCACCGGATGCTGTAGGTAAAAGGGTAAATCCCTGTCAAAGCGGTAATATTCCACCACGGTGGCTTGGGGAATTTCGTAGAGCTTAATGATGGGTAAGAGACGAGGAATCGCTGTTAATTGCAACGTTTTAACACCGCTTAACAGTGTCACCATCGTCATGAAGCAGGCCATCACTAAAACTGTGAAGCTATAACGAAAGGCTAAGCCTTGACACAGCCACAAAGCAAAACTCGCTAACACGAACACCATACTAATGATGTACATATAGGTATTAAAATTGCCGCTGACGTCTGCTTTAAATATCACTAATGCAATAGCAGCCAAAATGCCAAGAACACTTAAACAACGGCAAACAACTCGTTGCTTATTATCGCAATTCCATATTTGACGAATATAATACCCCACGATAATGGCTAAGGGTGGAAAAACCGGCAAGATATAGCCCAATGTTTTTGAACGGGGAATTGAAAAGAAAACCATAATCAATAATGGCCATAGCAATAGATAAAGATCATTAAAATGGGCCACATAATGTTGGCAAATCGATCTAATCTTTTGTGCAAGTGCTTGCAGCAAAAAGAAACTCCATGGCAGCATCCCTAACAATATAACCGGGAGATAAAACCAAAAAGGTTGTTTATCATTAAAATCTGTACTGATAAAACGACCGATTTGCTGAATATAAAAATAATAGTACCAAAATTCATGATGTTTTATTTGAGCAACGATAAGCCATGGTAGATTTATCAAGATAACAATTAATGCTCCCCATAGCAGGTGCATTCGTTTTAATAAAAACCATTGTTTCGTCAACATTATCCAGGTGCCAATAATCATCGTCGGAAACAAAATACCGATTAAGCCCTTGGTTAAAACAGCAAACCCCGCCATAACGTACGAGAATAAAATTAAACGACTACGCAATTTACCTAGAGGGTATTGGTTTGCCATTAAAAAAAAGCCAATGGCTGCACTGATCAGAACTGCGATGGTAAGATCAATATTCGCGTAATGTGACATGAGAAAATAAACAAGAGAAGTGGCTAAAATAACTGCGGATATAATTCCTGTTAAGCGATCATAAAGTACTCTGCCAACCGCATACACTAGCAAACAGCCACTAACCCCCAAGACAGCAGTCCATAATCTCGCTGCCCATTCATTGACGCCAAAAATACTCATGGCCGATATTTGTAACCAGTAGAATAAGGTGGGCTTATCGAAAAATGGCACGCCATTTAGCCATGGGATCCAAAAGCTATGGTTAGCCAACATTTCCCTAGAAACTTCGGTGTAACGTGCCTCATCGGGCGTGAGTAAATGATGGGCGCCAAGAAACAGTAGGTAAAAACCCAAAAGACCAAATAATAGATACAGTAAATCAGTTAACCAGGTTTTGCGCTGCTGTAATTGCATATATCTCAATATTATTAAAAATCCAATTGATGGAGTGTAGCATATCCCCATCGTACTTCGAAGTACGACGGGGATATGCTATTCTCTTCCCAAAATGATCTTAACTAAGAGGCTAAGCATGACTGCCGATCCCAATGAAATTGCTAAATTTGCCCAGCTTGAATCCGAATGGTGGGATAAAGAAGGCGCCTTTAAAACCTTACATGATATCAATCCCGTGCGGCTGCACTATATTCAGCAACACGTGGAATTAAAAGATGCAAACGTATTAGACCTAGGCTGTGGTGGCGGAATTTTATCCGAAAGTTTGTGGGAGGCCGGCGCTGACGTCACTGCCATCGATATGGATGAACAAGGCATTGGCGCAGCAAAGAGACACCAACAGCCTTTCTCCTTGAGTAAGGTTGATTATCGTTGTATAGACGTCACCGAACTTGCGCAGCAGCAACCACAACATTATGACGTCATAACATGCCTTGAAATGTTAGAGCATGTTCCGGATCCTGCTGCCATAGTTAAAGCATGCAAACACTTATTAAAACCTCAAGGCCATTTATTTTTATCCACCATAAATCGTAGCGCAAAAGCTTATGCATTAGCGATCATTGCAGCTGAGTATTTGATGAATATTATTCCACGTGGCACACATGAATATAAAAAATTCTTAAAACCCGGCGAATTAGCGGGTATTTGCAGAGAAAATAAGTTTAAATGCTTGGATTTATCAGGATTGCACTACAACCCATTTAGCCGAAGAAGCAACATCAATAAAGACCTATCAATCAACTATTTACTCTATGCACGTAGTGAATAAATGATCCTCAGCTATAATTAGGGAAAGATTGGTACTTCTTTAAACATTACCATGAGAGGGATACCAATGACTGTCACTAATAATTGAGTAAGATATATTCATCTTGCTGCCTGCTTATGAGTGGGCAAGAGGAGGAGTGTTGCAATGGGTATTTTTGATGATTACCAAGCACGATATGATGAGCGCCAAGAAGAAGAATTAAGTCTAGAAAGCTATTTAGATCTTTGTAAGTCTGATCCAAAAGCGTATGCAAATTCAGCGGAGAGGTTACTCAACGCTATTGGGGAACCAAAACTGGTAGACACTAGACAAGATCCCGTTTTAAGCCGTATCTTTGCTAACAAAGTGATATCACAGCATGAAGCCTTCTCAGATTTTTACGGCATGGAAGAAACCATCAGTAAAATCGTAGCCTTTTTCAAACATGCAGCACAGGGCTTAGAAGAAAAGAAACAGATACTCTATCTGCTAGGACCTGTTGGCGGTGGTAAATCTTCTATTGCTGAACGTTTAAAGTCTCTAATGGAACTAGAACCCTTCTATGCTATAAAAGGATCACCTGTTAATGAATCACCGCTTAGTTTATTTTCACCTGAGGAAGATGCAGCGTTACTCTTTGAGAAATACGGCATACCACTGCGTTATATCGAGAGTATTATGTCCCCCTGGGCGGTTAAACGCTTAAGGGAGTACAATGGGGATATCAATCAATTCACCGTCGTTAAAAAATACCCTTCTCGTTTGAACCAAATAGCCATTGCAAAAACAGAACCAGGTGATGAAAATAACCAAGACATTTCTTCCTTGGTTGGTAAAGTTGATATTAGAAAACTTGAAGAATTTTCTCAAAATGATCCAGATGCCTATAGTTACTCTGGAGGATTGTGCCTTTCTAACCGTGGTTTAATGGAATTTGTAGAAATGTTCAAAGCACCCATCAAAGTGTTACATCCATTACTTACGGCAACACAAGAGGGAAATTATAATGCGACAGAAGGGTTGCCATCTATACCCTTTGATGGAACCATCCTTGCTCACTCCAATGAGTCTGAATGGATAACGTTTAAAAATAACAAAAATAATGAAGCCTTTTTAGATAGGATTTATATTATTAAAGTGCCCTACGTTTTGCGTTATTCTGAAGAAATAAAAATATATAAAAAACTTATTGATAATAGTTCATTAAACGAGGCTCCTTGTGCGCCTGACACCTTAAAGGTAATGTCACAATTTTCTGTGCTATCACGATTAAAAGAACCTGAAAATTCCAGCATATACTCCAAGCTTAGAGTGTATAATGGTGAGAATCTTAAAGACACCGATCCAAAAGCAAAGTCTTATCATGAGTATTGTGATAATGCTGGTGTCGACGAAGGTATGACAGGCTTATCAACGCGCTTCTCTTTTAAAATTCTTTCAAAAGTTTTTAACTTTGATAGCAGTGAAATTGCAGCTAACCCCGTCCACTTATTTTATATACTTGAACGGCAAATCGAAGAAGAACAATTCCCTCAAGAAGAACATGATAAATACTTACGCCACTTAAAAGAGTATTTAATCCCTCGTTACGTGAGCTTTATTGGTAAAGAGATTCAAACAGCTTATCTTGAGTCTTATTCAGAGTATGGTCAAAATGTTTTTGATCGTTATATTGTCTTCGCGGATTTCTGGATTCAAGATCAAGATTACCGAGATCCTGATACTGGGGAAATTTATGATAGAAACTCCCTTAACGAAGAATTAGAACAAATAGAAAAACCTGCAGGCATTAGTAACCCCAAAGATTTTCGGCACGAAGTTGTCAATTTTGTGCTAAGAGCGAGAGCTAATAATAAAGGTCGCAATCCAGCGTGGAACAGTTATGAGAAATTACGCGTTGTGATTGAGAAGAAAATGTTTTCCAATACTGAGGATCTGCTACCTGTCATTTCATTCAATCCGAAATCATCGACAGACGACCGTAAAAAACATGATGAGTTCGTGAGTCGAATGGTTGAAAAAGGTTATACCGCTAAACAGGTTAGGCTACTGTGTGATTGGTATTTGCGGGTTAGAAAATCATCATAGGTGCGGCATGAGTCAATTTATCGATCGCCGACAGAATCACAAGAATAAAAGCGCCGTCAACAGACAGCGCTTTATCAACCGCTTTAAAAAACAAATTAAACAAGCCGTCTCTAAAGCTATCGATAAACGTAGTATTACCGATATTTATTCCGGCGAAAAAGTTGTTATCCCTAAAAAGGATATTAGTGAGCCTATTTTTCAACATGGTGCCGGTGGGCAAGTTGAGAGATCTCTCCCTGGCAATAAAGATTTTATCACAGGTGACAGGATAAAGCGCCCACAGGCTGATGGACAAGGTGGTGGCAGTCAAGCCAGTGATTCTGGTGAAGGTAGCGATGACTTTATTTTCGAATTGAGCAGAGATGAGTTCATAGAGCTTTTTTTTGAAGATTTAGAACTACCAGATTTAGTTAAAACCAAACTCACACAAATAAAAACAAGAAAAACCGTCAGAGCAGGTTTTACCACGGTTGGAACACCACCTAATATTAATATTATCCGTTCTTTGCGCAATGCTTTAGGAAGAAGGATTGCTTTTGGCGGCAAAAAGAAGAAAGCTTTGCAAGCGGCTGAAAAAAAATTAAATAAGATGTTAAAAATAAAGTCCGGAAGCTCTCCAGAAATAGAATCACTTAGAGAAGAAATCAAGGCATTAAAAAAGGAAATCAAAAAAATCCCGTTTATCGACCCTTTTGACTTACGCTATGCAAATAAAATTATACGCGAAGAACCAACTGCTCAGGCCGTTATGTTTTGTATTATGGATGTATCAGGCTCAATGGATGAGACTAAAAAAGACATTGCTAAACGCTTCTTCATTTTGCTTTATCTTTTTCTGAATAAAAATTATGAAAAAATTGACATCGTATTCATTCGTCACCACACAACTGCTAAGGTTGTTGATGAGCATGAATTTTTTTACTCTCGAGAAACAGGTGGCACAGTTGTTTCAAGTGCACTTGAATTAATGAGTGATGTCATCACTGAACGTTATCCTACTGAAGATTGGAATATTTACTGCGCACAGGCATCTGATGGTGACAACTGGAATGCTGACTCACCCCGTTGCCAACAATTGCTGCTTACTGAGATTATGCCCTATGTTCAATACTATGCTTATGTGGAAATATTACCAAGGCACCACCAAAGTTTATGGCGCTCATATCAAGTTGTAAAGGAAACATTTCAGACTTTCAATATGAAAAACATTAATAATATAACCGAAATTTACCCTGTATTACGAAAATTATTTCAGAGAAAGCAACATGAGTAACCGAGAGCCTATTTCAAAAACATCTGAATGGAATTTTGAACTTTTAGAAAAGTACGATAAAGCCATTTCTCATATCGCTAATGACTTTCGTTTAAAAACATTCCCCAACCAGATTGAAATTATTACGGCAGAACAAATGATGGATGCTTTTTCCAATGTCGGTATGCCACTAGGCTACTCACATTGGTCTTTTGGAAAACAGTTTGTTAATATTGAAAAAAACTACAAGCGTGGTTATATGGGCTTGGCTTATGAAATTGTCATTAATTCAAATCCATGTATCGCTTATTTGCTTGAAGAAAACACCATGACTATGCAAGCCATGGTGCTAGCGCACGCCTGCTATGGACATAATTCATTTTTTAAAAATAATTATTTATTTAAAACCTGGACTAATCCAGACTCGATAATTGATTACCTGGTTTTCTCTAAACAGTATATTGCTCAGTGTGAACAAAAGCATGGTGTTGAAGCAGTAGAAACTTTTCTCGATGCTTGTCATGCCTTAATGAATTATGGCGTAGACAGATATAAACGCCCTGCTCGTTTATCATTGCAAGAAGAAAAAGCAAGGCAAAGAGCTAGGGAGGATTATTTACAATCTCAAGTCAATGAACTATGGCGCACCATTCCAAATTATAGAAAAAATGATTCATCTAACGAGCAAGAACAAGCTTTGAGTTTTCCTTCAGAACCGCAAGAAAATTTACTCTATTTTATTGAAAAAAATGCACCACTACTAGAATCATGGCAGCGCGAAATTATTCGCATTGTCAGAAAAATCGCTCAATATTATTATCCGCAACGACAAACAAAAGTTATGAATGAAGGCTGGGCTAGTTATTGGCATTACACCATCATCAACTCACTCTATGATCAAGGCTTAGTTACTGATGAATTTATGTTAGAGTTTATCCAAAATCATACCAATCTAGTGGCACAGCAAAGCTTTGACACCCAGTATTTTTCAGGCATTAACCCTTATACGCTAGGCTTTGGTATTTATTCTGATATCAAACGTATCTGTGAATCACCAACCGATGAAGATAAACAATGGTTTCCAGAACTCGTCACACAACATTGGCTCGATGCAGTGCATTATGCGATGGAACACTTTAAAGACGAGAGCTTTATCTCTCAATACTTATCACCACATTTAATTCGTGACTTAAAACTCTTTACTATTTTAGATGATGATAAAAATGACTATATTGAAGTATCAGCGATTCATGATCTTGATGGCTACCAACATGTACGCGACATACTCTCAAGTCAATATAATATCGGTGACTTGGAACCAAATATACAAGTTTTTAATGTAGATGTTAGAGGTACTAGAGGACTCACACTAAGGTATTATCAACATCAAGGAAAGCCTCTCAATGACAGTGCCAATGAAGTATTAAAACACTTTTATTATTTGTGGGGGTTTCCCATCACATTAGAAATAGTCGACAATGATGATGCTTGTCTCAAGACATATCATTGTCCATCACAAGAGCCAAAGAAATCAGAAAGTGTGAAAAAAGAAAAAGATTAATTTTCACTTTGCAAAGTAGCGGGGATCTCTTTTGCTTGTCGACACGACAAACGCAAAAATATAAATCCTACCAAACCTGAAACAAATGAGCCCATCAAAACACCAATTCGTACGATGTCATTATACTTCAATCCCATTTCACCAAAAGCCAAGCCCCCAATGAATAAACTCATGGTGAAACCAACACCACAAATTAATGACATGCCATACACTTTTGCCCAGGTAACATCATCAGGTAGTCTGGCGATTTTTAATTTAACCACTATATAGGTTGAAAGATAGATGCCTAGTTGTTTCCCAAAAAACAAACCAAATGCAATCCCAAGAGAAATTGAAGAGAAGAGCATCTTCCAGGTAATCGTGTCGAAGGGAATACCGGAATTAGCAAATGCAAATAAAGGCAACACTACAAAAGCAACCCAAGGATGTAAGACCTTCTCCAAGCGACGTGAAGGAGAATATTCAGGATTTTTAGTCGAGCGAGTAGGATAGACTAATGCCACCACAACGCCTGCTAAAGTAGCATGCACACCGGATTTTAGCACACAAACCCATAATATAGCGCCGACGATAGCATAGGGGGTAAATGCAGAAACCCCAAGGCGATTAAAGAAAAGTAAAATGATCAAACAAATGGCGGCAATACTCAGTGATATCCAAGAAAGCTCTGCCGTATAAAATATCGCAATAATAACAATGGCCGCCAAATCATCAATTATTGCTAATGCCGTAAGAAAAACTTTGAGCGCAAGAGGTATTCTGCTGCCCAACAATGATAATACGCCTAATGCAAAGGCAATGTCCGTTGCTGTGGGAATGGCCCAACCTCTAATCGCAGTAGCATCACCTTGATTAATAAAGTAGTAAAATAATGCGGGTCCAATAATTCCCCCCGCCGCAGCAATCACGGGCAAAACAGCCTTTGAAGCCGTGTTTAGCTCTCCTTCCAATACTTCACGTTTAATTTCTAAACCCACTAAAAAAAAGAAAATAGCCATGAGGCCATCATTAATCCATAAGATAATCGGCTTAGTGAGTGTAATGATAGTCAGCTTAACGGTAAGAAAATCATTATAGAGGTACGCCATCCCAGAATTATCTAACACTAAGGCCAAAACTGCAGCAAAGAACAACACAATTCCACCAGCTGCTTCCATTTGCATGAATGAACTAATGTATCGTACAACTTTTGATGATGGTTTAGGTTTCGTATTGCTTCCAGGCACACAATTCTCCATTTGTTTCCGTTAATTTATCAAGATATGTATTATGACTCAATAGCTCTGCCGGATTCGCATGAACAATCGGTGTTTTAGAGGCTATAGTTGCTGCAACTGTGACCGTTTTACTGGATTTCGTCTCGGTACGTGTCATTTGCTCATGTTCAAATAAACTACTTTGCCCGCCCGTCATTGCAAGATAGACGTGAGCTAACAATCGTGCATCCAATAATGCACCATGCAAATCACGACCAGAATTATCAACATCATAACGCTTACACAGTGCATCCAAATTATTACGCTGTCCTGGGTGTTTTTGCCGTGCCATTGTTAAAGTATCAATGATATCCCTCGACTTATTGAGAAACGGTTTTGGCGTTTTATCCAGCTTTAATTCATGATGAAGAAACTTCAAATCAAAGGGTGCATTGTGGATGATCAAGTCGTCACTGCCTATAAACTGTAAAAATTCATCTTTAATCTCAGCAAACAGTGGTTTATCACTTAAAAATTCATTGGATAGGCCATGCACTGCCAAGGCACCTGCCTCAACCTTGCGCTGTGGGTTTATATACACGTGAAACTTAGTATCCGTGACGCGACGATTAATTAACTCAATAGCGCCAATCTCAATAACTCGGTGACCATCTCTAGGATCAAGACCTGTGGTTTCCGTGTCTAAGGCAATCTGTCTTAATGGCATTAATTACCCTCCCGTTGAAATTCATCGATTGCTTTGTTTGCGTACTCATCCGCTAGCTCATTTTCAGGGTGCCCTGCATGCCCCCTAACCCAGTGCCAATTCACTTGATGGCGCTTGGCTTCTTTATCCAAGACTTGCCACAGATCGGCATTTTTAACCGGTTTATTACTTGAGGTACGCCATGATTTTTTGCGCCAAGCTTCGATCCATTTTGATATACCATGACAGACATATTGGGAATCTGTGGTTACTTCAACGTTACAAGTCTGCTTTAATGAAGATAAAGCTTCTATCACCGCGGTTAATTCCATACGATTATTCGTCGTATATTCTTGTGCACCATAGATAATCTTCTCGTGCCCATTGTAACGTAGTATCGCTGCCCAGCCGCCAGGACCAGGGTTGCCACGACAAGCGCCATCAGTAAATATTTCAACTTTTTTAGCCACTATGCCCCCTTGTTGTTGGCTCTGTCATACCATTTTTACCAAGATCTACTTTGCGCAAACGCCATGGCATGGTTATAGGTGTTATTGCTGCTATTTGTTTTCTCGCAATCAAACAATAGATAGCACCATTCGTTGGCCAGCACGTTTGTCCAATTGATTCCACGAATTGAAATTTTTTTCTAGTGGCACTATCGGCGATGGGCAATTGAAAATTAAATGTCTTATACGAATCGATCACACAGTCATTAGCACGCAGCCACTTACGTAATTTGCCAATGCTATTGAAATGACCATGCCAGGGAAACTTAGTGTTAGTGTTTAACAATTTTTTAATTCCCCATAGACTATAAGGGTTGAAGGATAAAATAATAATATGGCCACCGGGGATTAAAGCGTAGGTAATTTGTTCTAACACCTTAGTTGGTGATTCAGTGAATTCTAACACGTGCGCCATGATGGCCAAATCAATGCTGTGTTTTGCAAAGGGCAATTCTTGCATATGACCAAAAACGAAATTACCTAATTGCGCTTTGGGCCAACAAGGCGATAAACAAACTTTGTGTTTAATGGGACTTTGCTCAAACCACTGCAGATTACAAATGCCTCCGACCTGTAATAAATGATATCCGAAATAATCACCCATTATATTTTCTATTTCATGTTTCTCAGCCGCCAGCACGGATTGACCTAAATCCGTATCAAACCAAGCTTGTAATTGTTGTTGATGATCTTCTGCTAACACGCGAGCGTTTCCATTAGAAAATATGCGGTATACCTATCGCACTTCAAGATGCGAACCTCTTACTCCCTCCCCCATTCTAGCCTTCCCCTGCAAGGGGAAGGAACAGGAGGTTCGCATCTTGAAGTACATTGGCTATATACTATAACATCCATAAGCCAAATAACATCCGATTTAGGAATTTTAAGTCATGTTTGAAATCATACCCATCCCAGCCTTTAATGATAATTACATTTGGTGCCTATGGAATCCTAAGACGCGCTTAGCCGCCGTTGTCGACCCAGGTGATGCCGCCCCCGTCATTGAACACTTTCGGCAAAATGAGCTGCAATTATGCGCAATTCTCATCACACATCATCATTACGATCATACCGGAGGCATCAATGCACTACTTAAACGCTGGAAAGTGCCTGTTTACGGACCAAACAGTACTAATATTGCACAAATCTCACAGCCACTTGCTGAGAATGATTCTATTCATATTCCAGAATTAGACGCTGAATTTCGCATTTTAGAGATTCCTGCGCATACGCTTGATCACATTGCCTATGTCGGTCATAACGCACTATTTTGCGGTGATACCTTGTTTATTGCCGGCTGCGGGCGTTTATTTGAAGGAAGTGCTGCACAAATGCATCAAGCTTTATCAAAATTAGCCCAATTACCAGCAGAAACAATGGTTTACTGTGGCCATGAATATACCGTTAATAATTTACAATTTGCTCAAATGGTTGAGCCAGACAATACAGATATTGCTGAAAAACTTAAAATATGCCAACACAAGCGAAACAATAGCCTGCCAACCGTTCCCGACTCTCTGGCATCTGAACGCCTCACCAATCCCTTTTTGAGGGTAAATTCACCATCTGTAATGCAAGCAGCTGAAAAAAGAGCTGGACAAACACTCAAAAATCCTGTACAAATACTCTCCACAATACGGGAATGGAAAAATAGTTTTTAATGAATTACAGCTATAGAACAGCAATATACAATAAAATCATTGTCTTAATCATTGTTTGCCTGCTGGCAATCACCAGTGTCGCCTCTAGCAAGAGCCATAGCCGTACACCTTATGTCCCCTATTTCCAAGCTAAACAATCTCAACAAACGCGCTATCATCACCGCGGCAGCGATGATAATGTCTGGGGAGAAATCACTAAAAGCTTTTCATTACCCCACTATCCCCAAACACCTGCTGTCAAACAACAAATCGCATGGTTCATGAGCCATAAATCTTATTTTGAAAAAATGGCCGCTCAAGCAGAGCCTTATCTCTATTACATTCATCATGAAGTAAAAAAACATAATATGCCGGGTGAATTAGCATTGTTACCTATGATTGAAAGTGCTTACAATCCTTTCGCCTATTCATCTGCCGGTGCTGCAGGCTTATGGCAATTAATGCCAGGCACAGCAACAGGCTTAGGTTTGCATCGCGATTATTGGTATGACGGGCGCAAAGACATTATTAAATCTACTCATGCTGCCTTAGAATACTTAACTTATTTAAAAGGGTTTTTCCATAGTAATTGGTTATTAGCCATTGCATCTTATGATTCAGGTCAAGGGACTGTATTGCGAGCCGTAAAATATAATCGTAGCCGTGGCTACCCTACTAAATTTTGGTCTTTGCGCTTGCCGCGTGAAACACAAGCTTATGTACCACGCTTGTTGGCTGTGGCTGAAATTATTAGTCATCCTAAAAAGTATCCCATTAAGTTACCAAAAATTAAAAATGAACCTTATTTTGATACAGTGAAGGTAAAAGGAAAAATTAGTCTAGCCAGTGTTGCTAAAAAAGCAAATATCAAATTAAATGATCTTTATCAATTAAACCCGGGCTATCGCCGTTGGACAACCGATCCTGATAAGCATGGACCACACCGAATCATTTTACCTATCAAGAACATACCTATTTACAAACATACCACGCATATATCACCGCTGGTGGCTATTAAAAGTAGTCAACACTACACGGTTCAAAAAGGTGATAACCTCGGAAAGATTGCTAAGAAATCCCATATCGATTTAAAAACATTGAAGTCTTTAAATCATTTAAACTCCAATAAGATTAAAATCGGTCAAACCTTAATTGTTTCTAAAGTAATGCCACAAAAACCGGCGTCTACTAAAACCACGACTGTCAGTGCTAACCCACCCGCGAAAGCTGTGAGCATGACTCACTATAACGTAAAATCAGGTGATTCATTATGGACGATAGCAAAACATCATAGTGTTAGTATCGCCCAGTTGCGCACCTGGAATCATTTAAGCAAATCCTCCAAGCTTAAGATTGGACAGACACTGTTGATAAAACCCAAACACGTGGCCCAGCATACTGTCCATACAACAAAGAAACGAAATGTTCGTATTCATATTCGCAAATCAGCACACCATAAAACAACCAGACACGAAAAAAGCTAGTTATATACCCATCACACTCCAAAATGCGAAATTAATGCTATTGCTTTTTGCCCCCTTGGAACCTTTGAAATTTGCCAATAGACCGGCTATTACCTGCATTTCAAAGCCTGCACGGGAACAAAAATCAAATCGCCTAAATCTCGCATTTTGAAGTGTGACGGGTATATCCCATTACAGATGAAAATGCGAAAATTTTCTTTAGTGAGTGCTATACAAAAAGCAATGGACTTTATGGCTATCGCTCAATTGGCTCTGTTGTGGATATTGTTCACGACATTGAGGCATTGCCTTAGCGCAACGGCTCGCAAAATGGCAACCTTTTGGTTGGTTTACGGGGGATGGTTGCTCGCCGTGCAATGCTAAAACTTTTGTTTGTTGTTTACCAATGATTGGTACCGCTTTTAGTAGGGCAATTGTATACGGATGCTTAGGCGTGTTTAAAATTTCAGTTACTGTACCCTGCTCAACGATGCGCCCTAAATACATCACAGCAATTTCATCCGCCATATAACTGACGACAGAAATATCATGAGTTATAAACAAATAAGCCAAGTCATGCTTCGCTTGCAACGCTTTTAATAAGTTAAGGATTTTCGCCTGTACTGATAAATCCAAAGCGCTAGTTGGCTCATCACAGATAATAATCTTTGGGTTAACAGCTAAGGCGCGCGCAACACTCAAACGCTGCCTTTGACCACCAGAGAACTCATGGGGATAACGCTGCAAAATATCTTGTGGCAAGCCAACCATGTCTAACAGCTCAATAAGAAAAGCATTACGTTCGTCCTTGTTTTTGTACAATCCTCGCGCTGTTAACCCTTCACTTAACAATTGTGCGACCATCATCCTGGGGTTCAACGATGAAAAAGGATCTTGGAAAATCATTTGTAATTGTTGGCGTAATAGACTCAAATCATGGGTATGCTTCAGTGAAAACACGACTTCTTCATCTAAATAAATATCACCTGCTGTTGGCTGTTGTAAAAGACTAATGGTTTTACCCAGGCTAGTTTTACCGCATCCAGATTCCCCTACTAATGCTAATGTTTTGCCTTTGTAGAGTGTTAAACTGACACCATCCACAGCTTTAACCGTAGCAATAGTATGCTGCAATAAGCCTTTTTTAATGGGAAAGTGGCAATATAAATCTTGCACCCTAAGAGCCACTTCGTTCTTTTTAGTACTTGTAGGTGAACGCAGGGGTTCATCGTTTGTCATTGGTTGTTGTGTTCGAGCTTGTTTTGAATATAAGTGACAGGCTACTTGGTGTTGTGGCTCGATAACCTTTAGCATAGGGCGATTGTCATAACAAGTTTGCCAAGCACTCTGACAACGCGGCGCGAAAGGACATGGCGCTTTAGCCTCGGTTAGGCTAGGCACGTTGCCTGATATCATGGATAAAGCTTGGTGTTGTAAATCAAGGCTTGGCACTGCGGCTAATAATTGCTGTGTGTATGGATGCTTCGGTGATTGAATAATATTTTCTACAGAGCCCGTCTCGACAAATTGCCCCGCGTACATGACTGCGACGTCATCAGCCATTTGTGATACGACGCCTAAGTCATGACTGATTAATAAAATCGCCATACCTGTGTCTTGTTGCAACTGTTGTAGCAATTCTAAAATTTGCGCTTGAATTGTCACATCTAAGGCGGTTGTTGGTTCATCGGCAATTAACACATCTGGGCGTAAGGCAATGGCGATGGCAATAACAACCCGTTGTTTCATGCCACCCGATAATTGATGCGGATACTCATTGAAGCGCTGTTTTGGTTCTGGAATGCCAACAGCTTGTAATAAATCCAGCGCTGCTGCTTTAAGAGTGGATCCTTTATCATTTTTGTGTTTTTTTAATGTTTCCGTTAATTGCTGCCCGATGGTGAGCACAGGATTCAAGGCCGTCATTGGCTCTTGAAAAATCATGGCAATGCGTTTACCACGAATGCTTTGCATCTCAACTTCTGATAATTCTAATAAATTATGCCCATCAAACTCAACGATACTCTCACGATAATAAGCACCTACCTCAGGCAATAATTGATTCAAGGCTAAGGCCGTCATCGATTTGCCACACCCCGACTCACCAACAATGGCAAACGTTTTTCCCTTTTGCAGACACAAATCCAGCTGATGAATCACTTCATAACGCTGCTGATTAAGACTCAAACTTACCGATAATTGTTGACATGATAATACTGCTGACAAATACTGCTCCCTAGTTAATACCCATCGTACTCCAAAACGTGCAAACTACAAAAATTTAAGCTAGGATCTCCTTTGATTTATTTGATAGGAAATCAGATATGCGCTATTGGCTAACATTTTTACTAATACTAACACTATCACACATTGGCTATGCAAAAAGCACACAATGGCAACCTTTAGGCCAAGGGCTCGATTACGCAGTTCTTAACACGCCTAATACCAGCGGTAAACTCCATGCTTTTCGCATTAACCTGAGAAATTACCAATTAGACATAGTGCTAGCCCAAGATCATAAAACCCCCAGCGCCAGCGTTAAACGCTTAAATGATGCTAGCCATGCTGTGCTTGCCATCAACGGCGGTTTTTTCAGCCCAGAACGAGAACCCTTAGGATTACGCATTCAAAGCGGCAAAGTCAGACACAAATTAAAAACCAACACCAGCTGGTGGGGCGTATTTTTCATCCAAAACAACCGCGCCTACATTACCCCACCTCGCAGCTTTCGCCTCAACAAAAACATCAGTTTCGCCGTCCAAGCCGGCCCCCGCTTAATCATCAATGGCTACATCCCCTCCTTAAAAGAAAGCTTCGATGAACGCAGCGCCTTGTGTATCACTCGCAAAGGTGACGTTATTATCACCGCCACTGACGGTGCCCCCTTAAGCACCACCCAACTCGCAAAACTTCTAAGCACTCCGACCAATAAAGGCGGCCTCAGCTGCTACAATGCCCTAAACTTAGACGGCGGCACCTCCACCCAACTCTACGCCAAAATAGGCAACTTCCAACTCTACATCCCCAGTATAATCTCCGTCACCGACGCAATCGTCGTAAAACCAAGACACCACACATAAAACAATTAAGCCTACGCACAATCAAAAATCAAAATTATAGTGCCCGAGGATCAAAAGCATCCCGAACACTATCCGCAAATAAATTTGCCGCCAAAATAAAGATAAACATAAACCCAAAGGCACTCACCAGTGGCCACCAAACAATTGGATCACGAGCCAATTCCAATCGCGCTCCATCAATCATATTGCCCCAACTCATGGTCGTCGGATCAACACCAACACCTACATAAG
>JAJFKI010000028.1 GCA_021773295.1 Gammaproteobacteria bacterium
ATGTCAATTTGCATGGAGAGTTTGACTTCAAGAGAAAGGCTGCAAATGAATCGCTCTTTAATATAGCCAAAATATTATCTCTTAAAATAGCTTAGCTTATGGCGTGAGTGAAAGATTCCGGCGCTTATGTCAAATCACCCACGATGAAATAACGAAGAGACTTGTTTTTGCGGTTTGGTATTATGAATTGCCGAAATTCAGTGTGCGCATAGTGTTTAATGCTGCCACAGGGCAACGACGCGAAGGATTAAAAAATACATGGCATCCATCTACCTTAACTAAGATTATTAAGTTTGGGAGCATATAACTGACTCAAGAAAATAGAATATGAGGGGTGGTTGATTGTAGCTTATTTTGCCAAATGGCAGGCAGGCACAGTCTCGCTGGTGATTATTGTTAAAATTACTTGCAGGTAAAACTAAGAGGCTTCTAAATACCTAGATCGTTAGGTGGTAACGCAGAAGCTTTTGATAGCCAAGCTGGCGGCTTGCGCGACGGAGATCCCCCGCTTTTCTGCATAATGCTCAAGGCGGCAATAGTCATCACAGCTTACCGTTATCTTTTTGATCGAATGTTTAATCCGATAGTGCTTTTGTCGTAATGCGGTAAGGCATCGCTGCCACTCAGCATCAGACAGGTAGGTGTGAATCCAATCCACAAACTCATTGAATGCTTCGTTAAGTAAGAGGCGAGGCCCAAGCGCTTCGCGAGCGTTTATGACATGAACGCCATGTTCCGCGAGCAATTTTTTCGCAGCAATGCTTCGTTGGATGTAATCATAAATCTCAAACGCGTCACGCTCCAGCGCATGTTTGATGCTTTTTTTGGTTGGCATGGTGTTTTTCCATGGTTGTTACGTAGTAACGCTTATTGTGCACCACTTAAGCACCGGTATCAAGTCAAGCGTATATCGTTACTACGTAACGATAACAGTTTTTACTATTTACACCGATGGTGGATGAGGGCTTCTTAACGTTACACCACTCTTGTTAGTAAATTTGACAAAAGGGAAGTTATTAAATACCATTAAACACCAGTATGAAACCAGAATTAAATAGCGGAGGATGAAATGGCAAAAGCAGGCAGACCGGGTATTCCCTATGAAACGTTTGTAGAGGTTTGGGAGCAACTCAGCGACGAGGGTAGGGCAGGCACGAATGCCGCGCTTGCCATTTTGGGTGGCAGCAAGGCGACCATTTCCAGCTACCGAGAGCGATACGAACGAGAGCAAGCCTCAAAGGAGCAGTCTTTAATTAAAAGTGTCGAATTGACAGAGGCGGTTCATCGAGCGATTGCCGGTATTAAAGTAAAGGAGGTTACAGCGCTGGAAAATGAAAATAAGCAATTAAAAGTGCGTATCGATGACTATTTAGAGAGTATAAAATCATTAGAAGAAACGCTTGCCGAAGCGATCGTTGCGCAAGCCGATGCAAAGGTTGATTTTGATGTTCAAGCACTTAAGCTTGAGCGACAACTGGCCGCGGCTGAGGCACGCAATAAGGATTTGGCGGAGCGAGAGCAAGCACTAATTACCCGTTGTGAACAATTGAGCGATGCGGCCAATCAAGCGAAGCAATTGGCTGCTGTGGCACAAAAAGAAACTGAAATGCTTCGTGAACGGAAGCGATAATTTGTAGTAGTGATTACCGAGGGAAACTGTCAGACTATTTCAGCTAAGGTGCCAGTTGGATATTTTCAAATTTGGGACACGCTTAAATTCTTTCTCATTGGATGTTACCAACACAAGTTCGTGTCGCAGTGCGGAGCCAGCAATAAGCAAATCATAGCTTCCAATGGGTGTCCCTTCTTTGCGTAGTTTTGCTCGAATAATAGCGGTTTGTTGAGCATCGCCTTCCTCGTAAGCTAAAATGACTAAGCAAGAGGTGAGATCATGGATAATTTTACTGATTTTTTTAGCTCGCTGCGGATTATATAAAAGCCCATATTGAATTTCCATCACAGTAATGCTGGAGATAGCTAAATCAGAAGGGCTAGAATTTTTTATTTGGGAGAGAGTATTCTCATCTCCCTTAACAAAGTCGCTAATGCAACACGTATCCAAGAGGTATTTCATTTAAGGGGATCCTCAGCAGGATTAGTCAATTCGCTTCTGTGTGATTCAAAGGGAGGGAAATCAGAGACTCCTTTAAATTTCTGCACTGAAGTGGGCCACTGATTTGCCTTGTGGTGTTGCAGCCACTCTTTAATCGCCTCACGGATAATAGAGTTTCTGCTTTTACCCAGCAGTTCAGCACGTTCTTTTATTTTTTTACCGAGATTGTCTTCAACATAAATATTAATGTTCATAAGCCCTCCTAATATATAACATACTATAGTATGTTATATTGGTGGTGTCAACTTGACCACATGGCGTGCTACTGACAGGGAAGATCAAAAATGCTTATCGGATATGGACGCGTTTCTACTGCAGATCAGTATTTGCACATGCAAGAGGATGCCCTCAGAAGTTCGGGTTGTGAGGAAATATACACGGATATTGCTAGTGGTGTTAAAACTGCTCGCCCAGGATTGCACGAAGCACTATCACACTTGCGTTTGGCATCGGTGAGTTATTGAAATTTGATCTACTGCCAAGACTCAAAAATATTCACAAGCAAAAACTATATTACCCGTCATCATCTCATAAAGGTCAGTATGAAAATCTGGAGGAAATTTTAAAGGCGCCGATTAATTGGAACTTAATCGAAGAGTATTACGATGAAGCAATTAAGCACGTTGTGGCATTAAAAATTGGCACGATGGAACCCGATGTATTTGTTAAGCGCTTTAGCAAAGATAATTATCAACACCCGGTATACAGAGCGATTATTGAAATTGGTAAAGTTGCAAAAACTAATTTCCTATGTCGTTACTTGATGTCAGAAGAGCTTAGAATTGAAGTGCATGAAGCACAGAATGTTGTTGAGCGACTCAACAGCATTATGAGTTTTATTTTTTATGGCAAGCTTGTATGTCGTATATAAATACCCTAATCCTTCAACAAGTGTTATCCAGACCTGAGTGGGAAAATAAATTGCAGCGGGAGGATAAGCGAGCTTTGAATCTACTGTTTCATTCTCATATTAATCCATATGGTTTATTCCCTCTGGATTTTGAGAAGCGATTAGGTATTACGGTAGACAGCATCAAAACCGGTAATGAGGATCAGCCAGATACAGTCCTGGAAGGGATAGGGGAGAAGGATTTGGCAGAACTGAGTGTTAATTGAACAAGTGGCGGCTGGACGCAGCTTCCGTGACACCGGGCCTGTTCAGTAGGGGCCATACCATAATTTTAACAACAACACCCAGTTGACTTTATTGGGTGTTGTTGTTAAAATTATGGTATGAAGCTAATGAATGATGATTCTCTACAGACACTCTTTGCAATGCCGTTTTTCCATGCGGCTGGCGCCCGAAAGCTAGGTATTCCCCCAAGTAGGCTGAGCTATTATGTTAAAATTGGGCTGATAGAGAGAATTGGGCGAGGTGTCTACCGAGGCGTTAATTCAAAGATAAATGCTAATTTTCAATGGGAAGAGCTCATACTGATCGCAAATAGCGTACCTAAAGGCGTGGTCTGCCTTGTTTCTGCCCTTGAGGTCTATGGACTAACAGATGAAATCCCACGTATGCACTGGATTGCCGTACCACATACAACTACAGCACCCAAAAGAGAAAATACGCGCTTCGTAAGAATGCGTGATATGAGCACGGGTGAAACACAATATAAGCTTGGGAAAGAAACCATACATATATTTAACCAAGAGCGAACAATCATCGATTCTTTTCGTTACCTTAGCAAGGAGATCGCTATTAAAGCACTAAAAGAAGCCGTTAAGCCTAAAAGAGAGAAAAAGTTTGATCTTGAAAAATTTCAAAGCTACGCAAAAAGGTTTAACATCATACTTGATCCTTACATTCTAATGGTGACTACATGAATGAGCAAGCACTTAAAGGACGTTTAAAACATATTGCAGCGGAGCAGAAACGAACGGTTCAGGAGGTATGGAGGTTAATTTTATTAGAAAGACTCTTAGTGAGATTGTCGCATTCAAAATATCAAAATAAGTTTATCTTCAAAGGTGGTCTGCTACTTTCATATTATTTACTCATTGCCAGGGAAACTACGGATATTGATTTGTTGGCAAGGCGCTTGCATGCGGAGATGCCGCGGCTTGAAGAAGTGCTCGTGGAATTATGTAGCACTGACGCAAACGATGGCTTTGTAATGTCTTTTGAAAGCATTGAGGAGCTTGAGCATAATCATATGAATTATCCGGGTTATCGGGCGAAAATTAGAGCCCAATTTGGAACAATGCGCGATAGAATTCAAGTTGATATAGGTGTTGGTGATAGTGTTGAGCCAGTATCCATATCATGGCCCTTATTCCAATATAAAGGGGAGCCGATATTTGAAGATGCTATTTTACTGCAAGTATATTCTGTTGAGGCTATATTCTCAGAGAAATTGGAGACCGTTGTCTCGAGAGGCGCAGCAAATAGTAGAATGAAAGATTTCCATGATATTTTATTGTTATGTAGAAAAAATGATTTTTTTGACATGGAAAAGCTCAGGACAACAATTAAAAGTACGTTTCAAAACCGTAAAACCGAAATGAAGATCCCAATAACTTTTACAGAAGATGAGTATTCTCGCTTGCAATTGCTTTGGTCTGGCCATCTTCGCACCTTAAGTGATGCAACAAGGGTGGAATTAGAGATGCCGAAGCATATATTAGATTTAATAAAAGAAATTAATAGCTGGTTAGCGCGGGTGCGATTAACGTTGGTGGAATAAACTGAAACCTAATGGCGCCGCTCCATTGCCGCCTAAATACTCAAGTTTAAGGTGCTTACTTTAGGTGTGTGATTCATAGAGATCCTTTCAATTTGCGTAGCTGCATTTCTTGGTAGTAGTTAGCAAGCTGGATGTGTTCTTTAGATTGATCGTATTGCTCGCAAACTTCTTCTTGTAGCGGTGTTTTTTCTACTAACTCTGAGTCTACTTGAGAAGGTGTTTTTCCTTTTAAGGCTCCATGTGGACGTTGCCAATTATAATAGAATTGCCAACAGGCAAGTTCTTCACGTAAAGTATCAAAACAGCTTAAATCTACAGTGGGGTAAAATTCTTCAAGGTCTGTTTTCTGTGAGCGCTCAACCTTGCCATTTAAGTGTGGAGACGCTGGTTTTACAGGCCTGAACTTAATACCATATTCCATAAATCGTTTTTGGACTTTTTGTGCAAAAAATTCAAGTCCACGGTCACTCTGGATACGTTGAATAGGAAAAGGGAACTCTTCCACCATTTTATCAAGAAAGCTTAGGGTGTTACTTGCTGTACGCCGTTTATAAATATCCAATACTCGCCAACGAGTACAGTCATCTACGGCTGTATATTGATAAATACCAGGTGCTATTTTACACGTATCAATCTGTACTCTATCTCCAGGTATCGGTCTAGAATAACGCTTATATTTATTTTTACGACGTAATTTTTTAATTGGTTTAACTTGGTTTCTAATTAATATCTTATGGATGCTAGCCAGAGAAAGGTGGCAATCATGTAGTCTGATAAGTTCTGTCTGAATACGTCTAGCGCCCAGATTACGCTTTAACCTAAAGTCGATAATCCATTTCTCAATTTGCTGATTGAGTTTTTTATTAGGTGAGTTATGAGGCCTTCTGCTTTGATCTTTTAAGCCCTCTACACCAAATTCTTGGTATCTTTTATACCACTTTCGTAATGTTGGTCTTGAGATACCACAGCGCCTACAAACGTATCCTGCATTTTGTTGTCCTTCATAAAGCTTTACCCACTTTAAACGGGCTTTGACCTGCCTATCCATAGCTCCGCATCATAGCAAATTAATTGAAACCATGTCTATGAATCACACAAATAAAAACTCTCCTAGTTAATCTTGATGAATAAATGATAACTTTTCTGCAACTAAGTGTGATGCGTTAGCCAAGAGGCTGCTGACATATCCCCCGATACCAATAAATAATAACCAAGCGATTTTGTCGTACAAGCGGTGCCGACGATAACATTTTTATCACAGTTGGTTTAGTTGGTTATTGCCGCTCTACGTATTCTCATAGTCAGCTCCATCAAAACTGAGCCGCCATTTTAACATGCGGCCTTGATCTGGTTAAGAGCGATTGCTGAGCGCACTTTATTGGATATCTGATCACAAATGGTATTAATCATTAACCAACCTTGTTCCTGAATCTCAAAAAGCTGCTGATATTCTGCTTCTCTTAAGTTTTCTAGTAAACCTAACCCCATCATTTCATGTTCTGCGTCAAGCTCACTGTGTAATTCAAAGTAATTTGTCTCTTTATATCGTTGCATTATCTTGTGAGCTTTCTGAAAAAAAACATTAGCGCTTGATTCCAAGACAAAATGCATAAGAAATGCTTTACCAACGTTATCAAGCGTTAGCATTTTCCAGGCGAACCAAGAAGAACAGCCATCTAGAATAGGATCGAAGTCGGGCTGACTATATCCTCTATCAGCCAACAGTGACCTGTTATGTCCAAACTCTTCTTCAAGATGCTGCCATGCTATCTGAAAAAAAGAGTTTTGCTCAGTAAGAGTTGCTCTCAACATAACTGTTTTTTGAAAATAGTCAGAAAATACTTGAATGCAACTAAGAAGATTCTCTCGTGTATGCGCAGATGACATAGCACTCAAATCAAGCAGCTCCATGATTGAACTGTTTTTATATTGGTGGGTATGCTCTTTATTTTTTTTCATTAGTTCGGCTAATACAATTTTACTATTTTTCATAAATACACCTATCTTAAAAAAATAAAACTTTGCGGTCGTTTAATAACATCAGGATGTGTTATTGTTTTGTAATGTCGTGTTACTTCACAGTAATACTGGAGCTCTCGTCAAGATTAAGATTTTCAATTACTGCTTTAAACCCCATGTTCCTTGGTAGATGGTCATTGTTTTTTTCAAAAAAACTGGTTATAGCTTCCGTAGCAGAGGGTGCTTCAATCCATGGAAACAAACTGCCTAAGTTGTCAAAAGCATCTGCCAATAAATTGGCAAGAGCAGGGCTCTTTTTTGCTGTAACAAGCAAACGACCAATATGTTCTGGTAGAGGACCTAACAATAAGTTTGTCCATTGAGTAGAATGTCGAGCATCATTCCAAAATTGATTAAATGATTCCTGCATCCAGTCAGTATTGAAATTTTTCGTTCCATGCTCCACTATTCTAGATAAACATAAAGCAGCGCATTTGCTAGCATTGTTAGCGCCTTGCCCCGCGACAGGATCATTTAATACTACGGTGTCGCCAATCCCATAGACTACGTTTCCGGATGGCAACGTAGCTATTGGCTGACGTACAACGGGCGTATATCGCCCACATAGTGTTGCTTTTTTATCTGTGATAGATAATAAATGGCATCGTTCTGCTTCCCAGGGTACATGCTTCTGCAGTAACTCAATACTTTTTTTTATCTGCTGTTCTGGCGAAGAGATGGCATCCCAGCAATCAAAAGCGCCGCCAGGAATACCTTCAAATAACATCATTTCACATGGACCATTGATAGTTAATCCAGGCATTGTGAAATATTCTCCAACGCCAGGTATGATATTCACCCGAAGTCCTGGTGTACTCAAGGCAGGCTTCATGCCGTTAACATACATGCAAGCTAGAGAACGAGCAGGGGATTTATGTACGGTTTTTTCTTCATCTATGCTAAAAATCTGGCTAATGCTCCCTTTCCCCCCAGAAACAATAGTCAAGTCGTGAGACTGCGCTAATGATTCCAAGGCACCAATATCTGCTTGTAAAACTTGTAGTGACCCGCCTAAGCACTCAAATTCTGTCAACCATCTTGAAAATTTAAGCCGCTGGTCAATGGCTTGGAATGGGTTAGAATTGTATCCTTTCCAGCTTAATGGCTCTCCGTCGTTGTTAGTAGCAATTGTTAATGATACAGAGCAATTTTTGGGGCAGGAATTTTCCCAAAAGTTTAGTTTCAACTCCCTTTCAATATTTAGGCTGGTTGAAAACATTGCTTGGCTTGACATTATATAGCCATCCAAAAACTCAGTAGCTGTACGGTTACTAACTAGGGTTACTCTATAGTTTTGCTTTAGCAGCCCGATTCCCAATTGAAGCCCGGCTTGGCCAGCCCCTACAATTGCTATATTTCGCATATTCAATTCCTTCAATTTGATCATTGAAAAGATTAGTCTGTTTCTGGTGCACTGTAGTCCTGGTAGCTCATTACCATTCTGCTGGCCTCATCATAAACCTGCACCAATTTCAGCATATACTTGGAAACATCTTTAAGGTTTGTCTCAGAGTCGTCTTTGACCAGAGGAAATAGCTTAACTAGCACTTCCTTTCTTGCCTGTGAATATGCTGATGTATCTGAGATGCCTTTTTCTGTAATTTTATAAGATATAGCTTTGTTTGGTGAATCAGTCTTTGCGATAAAATCTAGTTTCAATAGCTTTTTAATACTATATTGAATGTTGGGGAAATCCGTTCTATTTAGTAGATGGGCTATCTCATATATGGTTTTTGGGCGCTCTTTCATCCGGATAATGTGTAAAATTGCCAGCTCATTAGCTCCTAGCTCGACATTATTAACAGCGGTCTCACAGTCTTCATGCCACCTTACAAAGCCATTAAAAACGCGCCATAATAGCAACTCAAATTCGCTTATTTGCACTTCATCATCAGTTTCCGCCAAGTGCCAATTCTTACTTAATTTAAACTCACCCATCACTGCTCCTGATTTTTCGGCTTAAGTACGGCTTAAATAAACCTGCAACTGTATTATAAGCCATTTAGTAGAAAAATAAAATTAGCGAGCAAAATAAATGTAATTTATTAGTAATTTCAAAGGAAAACAGTGAATTAGCTTCACACTAACTTGTAAAGTGCACCAAAAATAACATGAAATTACCAACAAAGTGTTGACAAAAAGGCCGTAAAGTGTTCAAATAGCTATTCAAATAGGAACAAACAGGCAAAAATTGGAGGTTTGTAAGTGAAAAGACTATTTAACATCAAACAACGATATAGCAAGCTAGCGATGCAGTCTATCGCAAGTTGCTTATCCCAGCCCAGTGCTTTCTTTAGCGCTACCAGAACCGACATTGCACTTTGCCGTGTCACAACTGTTAAACCAACTATGAAGTCAGCTTCATATCTTAAAACATTATAGGGAGATTACATTATGTTAATCCTAACCAGAAAACCAAGCGAATCCATCTTGATAAACGACAATCAAGTTGAAGTTAAAATTTTAGAAGTCAAAGGCCGATACGTCAGATTGGGGATTAACGCCCCCAAGGATGTGAGCGTTCACCGCGAGGAAATTTACTTAAAAATTCAAGCGGAAAATAACAGTGAAGCAACGGCTGTTTAATACGGCCGTTAACCTAACCCATAAAAATGGAGCATATAACAATGAAGTTACCTTTTGGAGTAGTTGTCTTCGCAGTCCCCATAAGTATTATCTTATGGGGGTTGTTAGTCATCAGCATACAAGCGGGAATGATGCCCATTTAATATAACTATTAAAGTAGAAGGAGATTCTATTGTGATTACGGAGCTTTTTAACATTGACGATGCTTTCAATGCATCAACCGCAAAAACAAATCATCAAGTGTTGAGTTACTTATTACAAGATAGCTCACAAACACTAAACTTTACGGCCTTACTCGGGTATCGTGAACAAAACCGCGAACATGGCCATGAAGATACGGTGCTATCACAGGCACCACAGCATATCATGCAGCAGCTCATGCGTTTTCTGCATCAGCATAAAATCGCTTTAAATCCGGCACTAATTCGTGATGGTGATTGGGATATGGATGAAATCAACCGATTGTTGGTTTTATTCAAAAGTGTATTGCTGCGTAATGCCTATCAAAGCAGTGAGTGCCCTCACTGCAATACGACGGTACTGGCCGCCAAGCAACAAGCTATTGACGAGGCGCTTCACCGCTACACCATGAAACAAGTCATGCCGGTGGCACAGGCATCACCTGATGGTAATTGTTTTTTTAACGCAACCGCACTGAGTATTATCCACGGCATTTTGTCGGGTGATATTCAAGAGGGCACTGAGACGGGTGATGCGATAAAGCAACGCTTCTTGCAACCTGTTTTTGAATCAATCCCTGCCTTAGCCTTTAACCCAGAACATACACTGGTCGCACAGGTGAGACAGTTATTAGCTTATTTTACGCCAAGTCATCCGGCGGAAGAAACACCTTTAGTCACAGTGATAGCACACTGTGATTGGCAGCGGCTACAATTTGTTTGCGCTCAGCCGCTACGCGCTGTGATGAATGCCGCTTTACAAAACCATCGTGTGGCGAGCGCCCTAGCATCCGAGCTTTGTTTAAATGAATTAGTGGCTTACATTTGTGTAACACACGCCGAGCGCTTGCGCCTTGATAGTGAGACAGTAGCGCTCATGAAGTTCAAGCTGGCGGGTGGCGAATATGGCCGGATAGAGGCAGTGCCGGCCTGGTTTGAACGTATTGCTACTCAAGTGAAAGCCCCCAGCAGCGTTGAGACCATTCGACAGGCGGTTAAGCCAGCCTTTAATCGGTGGTGGATGCGACAAGGTTTTTCTGACTACTGCGCACGGCACCAAGAAAATGGTATGTATGCCGGTCTGCCCCAAGCCATGGCATTAGCCAGCGCGCTGAAGCTTAACATAAAGCAGGTTGACCGTGGCACAGGTGCAATTGTGGATTATGTGACGGCATCACCAAGGGCGAGTACAATTTTTATTGAGCAGCGTCTTGAACATTTTAATGCAAGATTAGGCCGGCCTGAAGCAACGAGCGTCACGCCTGTTGCCGCTCACTTGTCACAGGCAATTAATGAGATTAAAGAACACGCTAGCCCTGCAATGGCCATGAGACCTGCGGCGCCGGCACACAAAAAGAAAAAAACACCAGAGCAGGTTCAAGAGAACATCGAAGAAACGCAGCAGCGCTTAGCGGTGATTAGCGATAAGCAGTTACGTGTTCGCCCGGAAAGTCTACCTGTGATGAGTGCTGCCAGGGCAGGCTACGCGAGCTTTTTCGCAAGTACAAGGAGGCAGCGTACCAGTATTTGTAGCGGCGAGTTCACACCAGCGTGTATTAAGAGACCCACAGAGGAGAATAGGCAACAGTACGTAGCGCAGCTTGAGCGAGATGCA
>JAJFKI010000029.1 GCA_021773295.1 Gammaproteobacteria bacterium
CTTTTATCAGAAAGTCTTGGTAATCTTGCGCTGCTTGCTCTGCCGCTTTGTCTGACCAGTCTTGGTAGGCAATGCTCAGCTTTGCTGTTGGATGAAATGATTGTTGGATTAGATTCGCTGTACTGCCATCAAAGGATGAGCACAGCGCCAAGTGACGGGATAATACCTCGTCCCACGCCCCTTGCCAATGACCCAGCTCGATTACCTGACCAATGCTCAGTAGCTTTTGGACAATATAAACGCCTTTTAGTGTCCCAGTAATGCTATGAAACAGCATTGCTTGCTGTAAATCAGTGGTTGGGATCGTTGTATCTGTATGTTGGAAGTCCATTTGCTCTTCTTGTTTTTAATACTTCAGTTGACAAATAACATTCATCCTGAAAGATTGTTGCACATAAACAATAAATCCACAGACCTATGCGCGCATGAGTTCAAACCGCTCGGGTGACTGGTAATTTATAGCAGAATGTCATCCTTGTCTATACCCGTCACACTCCAAAATGCGAGATTTAGGCGATTTGGAGTGTGACGGGTATAGACTCATAGCTCTGTTACCCAGCATTTGCAAAATTTTTCATTTGTATAAATAGTTCATCATCGCAAGTATCATTAGGATCGTCATTTATGCTAACAGCAGCAGCTGATGGTGTAGTAGATAGGATGCTATTAACCGTAAGTTGGTTCTGATTTTCTAAATTTTGCCTTCTCTTCTGTTGGCGTACTTCATTTAACTTCCTACGCTTTTCACCTAATTGCTTTATTAATGTTTTGGAACTTTTCCTATGATGGATATTATCTGATGTAGTCTGCGTATACGGCATTGTTGAAAAAATTGACACCATGGATGAAAGTGTAGAAAATGCATCAAGGTATGTATTCATATTAGATGCCGCTAGTTTATCCTCTAATTTGCTTATCTCCTGTGTTAATTTTTTGATTTGATCATCAAACTCATTACGCGTATTTTTCATTACATATCCTCTAAATTAAATATTATTTTAGTAATATAATGCAATAAGCACGAAATTCAATATCGTAAAATTACGGATATCGTGATAACGATATTAGTTAAACATCGCGTGATAAACATAGGATATTACCGTTTAGTGTACGCCATCTAATCTGTCTCTGCAGTTTTAAATAACTTAAGCTGGTCTTGAAATATGTCTTGGCAGTTTGTAATTATTTTATTATCTGAATTAACCATTATATGTTTTGGAGAAAAGGCTTCTAGCTCGTTTTCACGATAACCTGCATAAGAGACTATAATCACTAAATCGTTCCGTTGCACCATCCGGCTTGCCGCACCGTTAACACATATCATGCCTGTATCAGGTTCACCTTTTAAAACATAGGTAACAAATCTAGCACCGTTGTTTATATTCAACACATGAACTTCTTCATACTCCATTAAATCTGTTGCTTTCATAAGCGATTCATCAATCGTGATAGAGCCAACATAATCTAAGTTAGAGTCTGTTATTCTTGCGCGATGAATCTTACTTTTACACATTGTTCTAATCATAAAACTTCTCCTAAAATAACATTATTAAATTCCCATTCTGATTTTATTATTAAAAAATAATTATTTTGGCTATTGACACTTATCACTGACATCATTTAATTCATTGCCTCAGCAATTTGTGACATTAATACAGAAGAAATTTCTTCAATTGTTGGATTACTTAATAACATGGCCAATGGTATATCCAACCCAAAATTTTCTTTTATTTTTGCAATTAACTGTGTCGCAAGAATTGAGTTCCCCCCAATTTCAAAAAATTTGCTACTAACACTAGGTGTTGATACAGTGACTAACTGACTCAGAGTATTCACGACTAATTTTTCAATTTTATTACGTGGCTTAATATAAGTTTTTTCATCTGGAGGGGGTTCAGATGGATTTGGTAGCTTTTTCACATCGAGTTTACCATTAATTGTAAGAGGAAATTTTTTTAAAACCATGTAATAAGAAGGCAACATATATGTTGGTAATAATGCTTGCAAATGTGATTTGGTGGCATTTTTTAGATAATCTGACAGTGATTTAAACGGAACATAGTTTGAAATGTTATTTTCGTTAATGACGCTATTACAACTTGGCATAACAACAATCTTCTCATCAAGTACTTCAGATTTAACCATATAACAATCAATAAACTCAATTTTTTCACTAAAAGCATTTGATATATTGACCCTATAATTATACTTATTTGCCAATGACACCAGATCCTCAGGTTCAATCCATAACTCATTGCCTAACTGATTTTCAAGAATTTCTTTTGTAGCAAATTTACTAGCTTTATTAACTAACGCATTATAAATGCTAGCATCTTTAACTAAACGATTATTGGGTATAGCTTTAAATAAAATTGAATTTAATGCTCCAGACTTTAAATATAGCTCTATATCGCTAAGCGCTGTACCTCTGTTGCATGTAATGCAATTGTCAATATGTGAATAACTTGAAATTTTCATGTCGAACCGAATAACTATATCATAACGATATTTCAACATCTCGTTATGTTGTCGTCCCTTTCTAAGACTGGTTCTTACCTGTGCTATTCTGCTAGTATCATTTGCCAAATGATAGAAAAATGCTGGAGAAACTAATAACTCAGTTTCTGCTAAAGCGATTCTATCAGCTACACCGTTAATTTCAGAAATGTTTGCATTTTCAGATGATTTATAAAACGCCAGAGATGCATTAAACAGATCAATAGAACGAAAGTCACGTATATCACCAAGATATAAATATCCACCTTCTGCAATATAGTCTGATAAATGAAAAAGTAGATTTTTTAAGTAATCTAAACTCGGAAAATATTGTATCACTGAGTTTAAAATAATAACATCATATTTTTTCTTTACTAAATTTTTAAAATTTAATGCATCTTGTTGATAGAGGAAGACTTTATTATGCTTACATTCTAACGAAGCTAGATGTTCTCTAACATATTCAATAGCTGAACGTGACAAATCCGTAGCCGTGTACGTCTCAACTTTATCTAATAAATTAAATAGTAGCATTCCAGTACCACAACCAATTTCAAGAACATGCCGTGGTTTCAATAAGCTAATGCTATCGAGCGATGACTGTAACCACACTTGCATATCATCTTTGGGAAGCGATAAACTAGTATAACTATCATTCCAACCAATATGATTAAAGTGATAGACATTGTGCTCAAGTACATGCTTATAGACGGTATTGAAAACTGATTCCCATTGACAAACTGAGGTATTTGAATTGTATTGATGCCTGGCCTTATTCATATCAGGCACTAAATAAGCAACGAGTGATTGATTGCTTTTATTAGTTCCATATTTAGTGATCACACTATCATTAATCGTATCATTGGCATTAATCAATGAACGAATATGTTCCAATTCAATACGAAAACCCCTTAATTTAATTTGATTATCTATCCGCCCAAAATATTGAATTTCACCCGTGTGAAGCCTACGGCCTAAGTCACCCGTCCTATATACGGGTTGCTCTGTAATATTTGATAATCCAGATAAAAATTTATTTTTATCCTTTTCACTGCAAGATAGATACCCCTTTGTGACACCAGGACCAGCAATATACAATTCGCCTACTGCCCCAATTGGCAAAGGTTGTTGGTATTTGTCACAAATAAAGATGTTTAAGTCCGGCAACGGATTCCCAATATTGCATTGAAATAAATGGTCCCCACTGATGGCATCAATTCTATGAAAAGTTGCGTGAACAGTAATCTCCGTAATACCATACATATTAATTAATTGAGGATTATCAAATTGGTGTCGCATGATCCAAGGTTGTAAAGCGGTTAGCGCTAACTTTTCTCCACCAAAAATGATATAACGCAATTTAAAATCTGTACATCTCTCAAGCGTTTGGTAATATTGACAAAATTGTGAAAATGCCGATGGTGTCTGATTAAGAACAGAAACATTATGCTTAATTAAAACATTATATAACGCCTTTGGCTGTCGTGTCATTAAATAGGGTAAGATAACTAGCCTACCTCCATGCACCAAGCCACCCCACATTTCCCAGACTGAAAAATCGAACGAGCAAGAATGATAGAGAACCCACGTATCATCTGATCTAAAATTAAATAACGTTTGTGTTGTTTGGAATAAGCGACTTAGATTTTTATGGGATACAGCAATTCCTTTCGGTTTACCCGTAGAACCAGAGGTATAAATCACATAAGCCGTATCATTTAGTGAATACTTCGCTGTGGGAGCAACATCTATAGCGCTATCAGTGAAGTTTATCGCGTCTATAGATAATCTCTGCCGTCCTTTAATTACTTGCTCATTATTTGACAATGATTCTTCATAGACAATTAGAATAACCTGTGCATCGTGTAATATTGATTGTATATGACTTATGGGATAACCATGATCCAAAAACAAATACGCATTTCCAGTTTTTAATACGGCTAGTGCCGCAATGACACAATTAAAGGTACGATCAACATATAACCCAATAATTCCTTTTTGCAAACCAATGGTATCAATAATGCTATTCGCTAAAATATTAGACCGTTTATCTAGCTCTTGATAACTCAACGCTTTATCTTGATAAATTAAGGCAGTAGCATTAGGTTGCAATGATGCTTGATTTGCCAGTAATCTTGGTACTGTCAGCAAATTAGCTGTGTCAATTTCATTATTTATTGTGTGTGGAGTAGGAATGCTCGACACATGTGTAGTCTCAGAAATAACTACGTCACCATTGTCAACCACCTGAGAAAGTAGTGCTTGGAAATGGTTTAAAAATGAATGCATGGTCTCTTTACAATACAGTTGCGTATCATACTCATACTCTATAATTAGAACATCATTCATAACAATGAACTCTATAATTAAGTCCATCTCAGACGTTCCATTGTCAATTTGTCCCGTCGTGGTTTCTAAATTAGCCATCAATTGATTACTAAATTTCCAAGATGAGGTGTTAGCTAAAAATGATTGCATCACACATGCGATATTAAACAATGGATTTCTATTACCTCTTTGCTCAGGTTTAATTGCTTCGACAATAATCTGAGATGGACATAAAGAATGTTGCTGCGCATCTAACACTGTTTCACTAACTTTTAAAATAAAGGCGCTGATATGCTGCTCGTCATCAACGCAAATACGTAGTGGCAAGTGATTTGTAAAATCACCAATGACTGTATGTAATTGGGCATTTTCACGACTCGAAAAGGTTGTCCCTATAATAATATCAGTCATACCAGTCCACTTATAAATTACGAGGTACAAAGTCGAGAGCAATATACTAAACAGTCTATTATTGGTTTTCTCTGCATATGTTTTTAATTTAAAACCAAGATCTTTACGTAACATGAACTCTGATCGTTTTCCACGAAAGGCCGAACGATCAGGGCGAAGATAATCTGTTTCTAAAACTCTCGTAAATGTTGCACCAGATAGCTTCTCTTTCCAATAATTAATATCCTTTTCAAAAAAACTATTATCGTGAGTATTGACTAGCCATTCACAGTAATCAATATACTCGAGTTTTTGTTTTACAGTATCAATTTTTCCATATTTACAGTACTGTTGATAAGCATCAATTATTTTTGGAATTAAAATGTCAATTAAAGACCAACCGTCCATAATAATGTGATGAAAAATTAACGCTAATTTATAATTCTTTTCAGCAATTTTTATTACGTGTACGTGAAATAAATCATCTTTCCTTAGACAAGGAACCTGGCTCGATAATGATTTTAAAAGCATGCTTGCTGAATGAGCTCTTTCTTCATGGCCAAGCAAAGATAAATCATGAAATTGCGGCGAGGTAGGCTTATATGCATTAATAATTTGTTGTGGCACGCCATCTCTGATGACAAAATTTGTTCTTAAAATTTCGTGATCATTTCTAAGTTGATTAATTGATTTTTCTAATGCAACCAAATCAAGTTCGCCCACTAAATTTAATGCGATTGGAAGCAAAAAGGCTGGACTATCAGAAGCCATTTGCTGCAAAAAGATGAGTTGCTTTTGTGGAGGTGAGAGCGGATAATATTGCTTATTCCTAAGATATTTTTTAATGACGACATTGCGTTTAGACTCACCATCGTAACACCGCTCTTTTATAAGATTGGTCAAATTACTCGCATTTGTTAAACTTAATATAATCTGTAATGGTATATCAACATTGAAATTTTTATGAAGTTCATTCTTAAGATTTATTCCCATGATTGAATCAAATCCATAAGAAAGCAATGGAGTCTGATCATTTATATCTTCTTGATGTATTTTCAATAACTTGGCAAGTAATACACGTGTATATTTTTTTGGTTCTAGCTGAGTATTTACAACTGTCTCTTCATTTTCCTTATTATCATGAATAACTTTTTCAAACGCTTTCCAATAGTTTTTTCTTGAGAATGCGTAGGTGGGAATGATACGCTTATTTCCATGTGTTGGTTCGATAGTTACATTATTGTCGAATGATAAGTTACACCTAATTAAACTGGTATCCGATAGCTTTTCAATTAACTCAGCTTTACTGTTTGCACTAATACAGATATTGTAGTCCAGTTTTGCTCTACAATGATTAACAACATAACAGAAATCATTGATATTTATGCTTGGCTTATCAAGAAGAAAGCGTGCGTATGTTCTCGCAATGGTTTCAACTGATTTAGGATCAGCGGCAGATAGCATCAGGTGGTATTCATCAACTTTACTGCTAATAAGCTCATGATTGTCTTGATGCTCTTGTATAATCATATGAACATTAGCACCGCTAAACCCGAAGGAACTTACCCCAGCAAGTCTCTGTTTTTTAACATAACAATCCCAAAATATAGTTTCTTTTACAACGTTTAAATTAAATGTTTCCCAATTAATGTGTGGATTTAATTCCTCTAGCCCATAGTTTGCTGGTATGCGTTTATGTCGCTGTGCTAGTACAACTTTTATTAGGCCTAATATTCCTGCTGCTGTTTCAGTATGGCCAATGTTCGTTTTTGCAGAACCGACCACAAGCTTATCTTTTCTTAATTCTGCGTCTTCTGAAAAAACATTATTGAGAGATTCTAGCTCGATCATATCACCTAATACAGTTCCACTACCATGTGCTTCAATATAATCAATTTCATGTGGCTTTATTTTTGCTTTTCTAATTGCACTTTTTATTACGGAAATTTGTGCACTTTTACTCGGCGCAATAAGACCATTACTAAAACCATTTTGATTTGCTGATGAAGAAAGGATAACCGCTAAAATATTATCCTTGTCTTTTATCGCTCGAGACAAACGTTTTACGAGCACTAAACCACACCCCTCTGAGCGTGCATAACCATCAGCTTTTGAATCAAATGTGTGGCACTGGCCTGATGGTGACAAAATACGAGACTTTGTAAGACCCACTAAAAAATCTGGAGATAAGATAAGATTTACACCACCTGCCAATGCCATCTCACACTCATTTAAATATAAACTTTGACATGCTAAATGAACAGACATTAAGGATGATGAGCACGCAGTATCTATCGCAATTGCTGGTCCAATAAATCCAAATTGATATGAAATTCGTCCAGCAGCAACACTTAATGCGCCACCAGGGATAGTATACGCTGAAATATCCTTTGGTTGTGCTAAATTCATTCTTAAATAATCATTACTATGCAATCCAACAAAAACCCCAACATTTTTGTCACGCATATTATTAGGCACGTAACATGCCGTTTCTAACGTTTCCCATGCAACTTCTAATAAAACTCGTTGTTGGGGATCGACATCTAACAACTCAGCATTTGAAAGTTTAAATAAATTGTTATCAAATTGCTTAATATTATCGATAAAGCCAGCGTTTTTAGTGGACAATTTTCCTGGCTTCATCGGATCCGAATCATAATATAAGGTATTATCCCATCTCTTCTCTGGAATAGAGTTTACAGTATTTTTTTTATTATTAAGTAACTCCCAATATTCGCCAATATTATTTGCACCAGGGGCTCTACATGACATCCCAATGATAGCTATTGGTTCAATACCAATTGGCTCTTCACTCTTAACAACCTTATGATTACTTTTCTCATTAGCTATGCTTAGAAAGTCAGACAGCAAACTAATTGTTGGATACTCAAATAAAATAGTTGGTGAAATGTCAATTGACAGGTAATCACCAATTAATTTAGCCAGCGTAAATGTTTTTTTTGAACGAATTCCCAATGAGAGAAATGGAGCATCTATATCAACATCATGCTCTGAAATATTCAGACAAATAGCAACCGTTTTTCGTAGCCAGTTTTCTAGTTCACATTTATTTTTTTTAATACTCATTATTAATAGTATCCAATTTTTAAAAAATTACTCTCGCAAAAGCTGCTCAACTTGCTCTTCTGATAGCTCATCGACAACCTGCATTAGTTGCTCATAGATATGCTGACCAAGCGATGAAATGGTACTTTTATTGAAAAAAGTACTTAATGAAACATCTAGTGGATATGTCATGTTAATTTCAGAAATAATCTGTTGTGCTAATAGTGAGTCACCACCCAGATCAAAGAAATCATCATTAATGCCTAGATTTTTAATTCCAAGAATACTTCCCCATATTTTCTCTAAGTTAATTTCGAGTGTTGAATTTGGTGGTTGGTAGTCTATTGCCATCCCTGGTCTTTCTCTAAGATTAGCATCCTGATTATTTGCAGCAGAAAGTTTAACGTCTTTAACATCAAAACTTTTAAGTGTTGGCTCTATCCAATATTTTTGTTTTTCAAAAGGATATGTGGGAAGTTGTGCTTTTTTAGGTTTTGTTAAACGATAAAGTTGCTGCCAATTGATAGTTACGCCAAGATTCCACAAACTTGAAATACATTGATAAAAACCACTATTACTATTTCCTTGTGTTTCCAACAGTTCCTCAAACCTATCAGCGCTCAAACGTAACTTAAGAAGGTGTCCAAGCTCAACAACAATCTCATTATCATGCAAATCATCTGTTTTTTGCATAGCGTGATGAGTTGTTGCTTGTTTTTTATTGTCAGCCAAAACAACCCCGGCTAATGCTTTTTCGAAACTAACCTCATTATAGATACACTTTCTTATGTCATCATTATTCTCACAAGCAATACGTATTGGCACATTAATAATATTTATCCAGGCCATACATAATGAATAGATTAATACAAAATTAAATATAGGGTTGTTAATATTACTTTTCTCGACCGCTTCATCTAACTGTAATAATAATTTTTTATTATTAGCACTTTCTAATTGTTCTCTAATTGTATGATATGTATTATCAACTGATTGTTGATAGATGCAATTTGTAAGACTAAACTCAGCATGGTCGCTAACTGAAGTATTTTGAGGAACATATAATAGTACGGTCCGTTCGTTTGCTTTTTCGCAACTAAATTCTTTTCCCATCAGGTCTAATAATTGCTCCGTCGTTGATGCAACACAAGACCACCGATATCCAAACGCCTGTCTTCCTATGTTTAGCGTGTAAGCAATACTATTTAGCGTTAGATTTTTCTCACTAACCAGGTATTCACGTAAATTGTCATGCATATCCTTCAGCTCAGACGGAGTTTTTGCAGAGAGATTGACAACTGCTGGCCCACTTGACTGATGATCATCTAATAGTATTGGAGCTTCCTCTAAAATCACATGAGCATTTGTACCACCAATACCAAATGAACTTACACCAGCTCTTCGCGGTGATGATGCTTGTTTCCAGGATATATTCTCTGTTGGTATATAAAAGCGTTTACCATCGGCGCTAAGCTCATCATTTCCATGTTTATAGGCTGCGCTACCTGGTATACAGCCATACCTCAACACCATCGAGGCTTTGCATAAGGAAATCACACCCGCAGCTGCATCAAGATGACCAATATTCTCTTTAACCGCACCGACGGCTACAGAGCGTTTATGTTGATTCGACATAAAAACTTTTTTTAGCGCTGAAAGTTCAATTTTGTCACCTAAACTGGTGCCCGTGCCATGAGACTCAATGAAACCAATTGTCTCCGCCTTCACACTTGCATTATTCAGGGCCTCTTTGATGACTTTTATTTGTCCAGACAAGCTTGGAGCCACATAACCCACTTTACTATTACCATCATTATTCACAGCAGAGCCTTTAATAACGGCGTGGATAAAGTCTCCTTCATCGATAGCCTGACTCAAACGTTTTAATACAACAACACCAGAGCCATTTGAAAAAACTGTACCATCAGAATCACGTTCAAAAGCCCGACATTTACCAGTAGGTGATACCATTAAGCCTTGCTGGTAAATATAACCATTATCTTGTGGCAGTTTAATCGTAACACCACCTGCTAACATAATATCAGCATCTCCCACCTGCAAAGAACGACAAGCCATATGAACCGCAACCAATGATGTTGAGCAAGCTGTTTGCACGGTTGCACAAGGACCTTGTAAATTTAACTTATAGGCAATTCTTGTTGCCAAGTAATTTTCACTATTACTTGTTATTGCTGAAAACACATTTGCTGGGTTACTAAAATCAATTGTTGGTAAAATGTTTGCTAAAAAATAAGTGCTCGTTGATGTACCAGCATATAACCCTATTTTCCCTTCATAAGTCATTGGATCAATTGCTGCATTCTCCAAAGCTTCCCACACATTTTCCATAAACACCCGTTGTTGTGGATCAAGAACGGCCGCCTCTTGTGGTGACATCCCAAAAAAATTTGCTGCGAAATACTCAACATTTTTGAGTTGTGCTGCGCTGTAAACAAATTTTGTTTGCTGACTATCTGACACATTTGTGTTTGTTTCTTCATTATATAGCGGCTGGATTTCTTTAATCGCACAATGCTGTGACATTAGGTTATTCCAAAACTCAACTTGATTATTAGCATCTGGCACTCTTACAGCCATGCCGATTATTGCTATATCTTCTTGTTGGATATTGAGGCTATGTCTATTTGAATCTAATTCCTTGTTTTTTTCTTTATCTGACGCCATATGCTGAGAGAGTAACATAATTGTTGGATGCTCAAATAAATCCATTATTGAAACATCATAATTAAGTTGATTTTTTAGCTTTCTTTTCAATTGCATTAATAATAAAGAATGTCCGCCAGAATCAAAGAAGTTATCATGCAGTGAAATGTTATCTATATTCAGAACATCTAACCATATTGCTTTTATTTTTTTTTGTAACTGTGACTCAGATATATCGTATTTTTGCTCCACCGGTAGTAGGTTGGCGTCTATATTTGATAAATTCTTTCTATCTAGCTTCCCCGTAGCTGTTTTAGGAAGCTCTGTCACCTCATAATACTGACTTGGTATCATATATTCTGGGATATATTGTCTTAAAAAATTTTGAATATCTTTCGAAAACAGTATGTCATTTTTGTTGCTTTTAACAAAGTATGCTCTAAGTTGATGCGATTGTTTCTTCACATCAAAACTAACTATGACTTCTTTAACTGCTTGGTGGTTTAATAAATTGCTTTCAATGTCGCTTAGCTCTACTCGCTTGCCTCTAACTTTAACCACATTATCTAATCTACCTCGGTAATGTAACAATCCTGATGTTGATAAGTACCCATAGTCACTAGTAGCATACATTTTCATTGAATCAGACTGTTTTGAATATGGGTTCTGCAAAAATTTTTCACGCGTTGCCTTATCATTACCTAGATATCCCGCAGCAACACCTCTGCCACTTATATAAATTTCACCGACAACACCCCTAGGGACAATTTTTCTATTTTTGTCTAAAATAAATATTTCCGTGTTTTTTATTGGTTGGCCGATTGGTATATCAGAATAATGTGAGATACTGCTTAGTTCAAAATAGCTGGCGTCAGCAGACACCTCCGATGAGCCATAAATATTTATTAATTTTTTACCCGGAAAAATCTTGAAGAATTTATTCATCAAAGACACATCAAGGACTTCACCGCTAACCATAATTAATTTTAACGATGACAACACTGCATCAACTTTTTCACATATCTCAAGGAACAATCTTAACAGTGAAGGAATCAGTAAAATTCTTGAAATATTGTTAGTTTTAATTAACTTAATTAGATCCGTCAAATCTAATAAATTATTTTTAGCCACTATGATTGATGGTATGCCATTTAACAGTGGCACAAACATTTCTGCTATAGAATCAACAAACATAACAGATGCTTGGTGGCAACAAACTTCTTCTTCTAAAAACGGATATATTTCATAGGACCAAACAATTCTATTGATTAGCCCCGCATGAGTACCCCGCACCAATTTTGGCCTGCCTGATGATCCTGACGTAAATATAAGATAAGCAATTTTATTAGTGTACTTTATAGAAGTTACTTCATTGACTAACTTACATTCTCCACCATCTTGTGCTTCGTCAATATAAAGTGGGTTGATTTCTGAATTAACATAGTTATAAGCATATTGTTTAAGAGTGATAAGTGCAGCCACTTTTGCTTCTTTTAAAATATGACTCATTCTATATGGTGTAATATCCGTTTCTAACGGGAGGAATGTCGCATCCATTTTCAAAACAGCTATAATTGCAGCAACTCTTTCAATGCTCCTATCTAAACAGATTGCCACAATACTCGATGACTGAATCCTTTCTTTTTCTAACAAATGTTGTATGCTATTTGAAAGGACATTTAGCTCTTTATAGCTGATAGTACGGACCCCATCTTTGAGTGCAATTTTGTTTGGTGTTTTCATTAATTGACTGTAAAACATGTCTACCAATGTTAATTCACAGGCTGCTTTTGATGATTCAAAACTTTTTAAAGTGCTTATCCTTGATGGCAAAACATCATTTGCTAACATTACAGTATCTTTAACAAGCGTATTAGGTTGTGTAACAATCTGCTTAACCACAGATTCCCAGCAAGCTATAAAATTTCGTATAGTTTTTTCAATGTATAGTTCATCTGAGTATTCAACTACGAGAGATAGTGATTGCCGACTAATTCTAATGTAAAATGACATCTCATACATCGACGTTTTAGTATCAACAGCTAATGTTTCACAAGCAGCATCACCAAATGTCATGTTTTCAGTCTCAACTGTTTGTACAGCCATTATTTGAAATAGTGGTGACCGTGCTAGAGAGCGATCGCAATCAGCATGTTTTATAATTTCGCTCAAAGGATAGTTTTGATACCCCATAGCCTGGCCCAGTGTACTTTTTACCTGGTTGACTAATTCCAGCAAGCTCGCTCTGTTATTAATGGTAACTCTAATGGGAAGAGTGTTAACAAACAGCCCCATAGTTGAATGAGTGTTGCTATCACTGCGGTTTAAAAAAGGTACCCCAATTATAATATCTTCTTGACCACTGTATCTATATAGAAAACCATATAATGCAGAAAGACAAATCAAAAAAGGACTCGCTTTATTTGATTTAGCAAAGTCATAAATCGAAGTTGTAATTGCATCCTCGACTTTATAATACAGCTTACTTCCTGATGAAATACCAACGCTAGGCCTTTGGTAGTCGGTGTATAAGTCTAGTTGCTTTGTTGCCCCTTGTAGCGTCTTATGCCAATAATCTCTGTCGTCATTAAAGAAATTAGTAGTCAATTTTTCGCGCTGTTCATTAGCATACTCAAAATAGCACGTTTTGATAGGCTCAAAGTTGGCTATTGTGTTCGTTACATACGCTTCGTAACACTGCCTCAATTCAGAAAAAAATACATTTAAGGACCAGCCATCGCAAATTATATGGTGAACAACCACAATTAACGTCAATGAGTTTTTTGACTTTTTGATGAGAAGCGCTCTTATCAACGACTCTGTTTCAAGTAAAAATGGTTTATTGACGAATTCAATAATTTTCTTTTCAAGCCCACTTTTATCATTTAATAAAATTGATTGCTCATAAAAAAAGTTTTTAACCTCATCTGACGAACTATTTATTACTTGATAAGGAACACCATTTTTTACCCGAATATTTACCCTAAGACTATCATGGCGCTCTATTAAATAACGAAAACTTGATTTTAATTTCACAATATCCAGCGTTCCCGTGATATCACACACAGTTGCAATGTTGTATACACTAGAACTTAGGTTTACTTGCTGTTGAAACCATAACTGTTCTTGAGCACAACTTAGTTGTCCTATAACTTTATCCAGCATGCAAAATTCCTAGTATTGAGTTATTAAATTATTAGGATGATTCATCTCGCAAATAAAAATCTACAGCACCGATTATCTATACCTATAGCATCTCAACATGCGCTTTTCAGTCAAGTGTTTTTGCTCCCAGCAGCGGTTTGAAATTTTGCATCAGACTGACTGTTGCCTGCATTTCGAACGCTCAGAGGGAAAAAAAATCAAGTCGTCTTAATCTCGCATTTTGAAGTGTGACGGGGATATCAAACAAAATCTAAGACGAGCTGTATTTAGTATTATCCAAATAAGCTGTTGGTTCGTAAGGCTTAGTAATGCTACTCTCCCAACCAGCCGTTGCATCACAATAGTCTTGTAAAATTTTAAGACCTAACTCTTGACCAAAATATTCCAAAACAATTTCAGGGGTATGCTCCCATAAATCCATTTCATTGAGCGATGCCATTGGGACAGAAATTCTAATAATATCCCTATCTCCTGCAAACGTTCTATAGAACTTCATCTGCTTCCCTAAACCTTTTTCGTGGCAGTTATGCGCCTCTATCACTTTTGCAAAGCTGGATTCAAACTGAGGGGTCATCTCAGTTTTAAGTTTAAAATCAAGATTATAAATAAATTTAATAGACATTTTCATCATTCCCTATATCACATCATTACTCAACATACTCAGAGCCGCTATTATCGCAACTTGGAACAAATGTCATGATTTGCATTTGCTGGCTTAAAATATTTTGATAATAAATATCTTTTACCCATGCTGCCTCTTTTTCATCATATACCTTTAACACGTCGGTGATCGTTGGCCATGTATCCATCTCACCAAATTTACGCATAGGAGAAAATTGGTGCAACACATTGCTTGTTGTGTCTTTGTAGGTAACCCAATCTATACCTTGTTCATGTTGTTGATGGGCTTGAATTATTTTTTCATAAGCATTATCAAACTCCGTCGCTGCTCCATTATCTGCAAGGGTGATTGTCGAGTAAAATAAATACTCCATAGGCGTATCACCCTCATTAGTGCTAAATGTGGTTTTAGGATTACTATACTGGGGTTGATACTCTAGGGTAGTATATTTTTCATAAATTAAAGTACCTTGGTAATCCTGATAGATTTTTTTCCCCTGCTCTTCACCTAGTGCTTCACATAACGCTTGCTCATCACTTATTAAAGACGTAGCTTGTTCTGCATTCTCTAGTGGACATAACAACCAAACCAGACCTTTACCAATCCAGGAGCCATAACAGACATATTGATTACCATTTTTTACTTTTTCATGTGCCTTCGCAATCGCTACCAAGCAATCGTGAAAGAGTATACCCGGTGGAATTTCGTGGTCCAGCTCTACTTGGCATATATACTGGCTTGGTTTAGTTCCATTCGGTGATAAAAATGGAAAAATCCATGTGATATCGTTGCTTACTTTTATTGATCCCATAGCCGCTCCCTATTTGATTGAGCTAAGTCGTCACTCGTTTACACCGAGTGAATACATTTTAATTATACTTTAAATGATAAAGCTACCAAATATACCACTTGCTCCCCATGATGCGACGGTATATATCCATTGTTCCTCATGTATCTATAGGCATTGATTTATTATCTATTGCTAAACTTTACGCTCAGCTTTTTAGTGACTTGATTGTATACCATTACAGATATAGATCAATTTATTGTTAACTATCTACACTAATATTTTCTAATGCTACTAAGATCTCATTACTAATAATTTCAAGAATTTTTATATAATGGGTCGTAATGTAGAAATGCCCCCCTTCAAAATAGTTATAATTAAAACAAGCACTCGTTTGCTCTTCCCAACCAACTAATTCTTCTTGTGATACGGAATGATCACTATCGCCACCGAATACAGTAATGGGAATATCTAACGGAGATAACGCATTGAATTTATATTGATTATACAGTTGGATGTCTGCTTTAATTCGTGGTAGCAAAAGCTCAATCAGCATCGGTTCAGATTGTATTCTCTCATCAAGTCCTTCATAAACTTTAGAAATCTCTTGTATAAATTTACTATCTTCCATTGTGAAAAGTTGATTGTGCTTAAATGCATATTGTGGTGACCTATGCGCTGACAAAAATAGTTTTTGTGGTCCGTTATTTGAATTAACCATGATTCTTGACGCTTCGTAGGCAAGAAGCGCCCCCAAGCTATGTCCAAAAAAGAAAGTAGGTTTTTGCAAAGTAATGAGGTGTCCTGCAATAACTTCAGCAATGCGCAATATATTTGTCATAAAAGGTTCATTATGACGTGTCTCACGTCCGGGCAATTGCACCGCATATACATTTACTGACGCTGGTAAATACTGCTGCCATTTATAAAAAAATGATGCACCTCCGCCTGCGTGGTGAAAACAGAACAGATGACACGCCGCATCGTGTTGCTGCCCGACGTTAATAAACCATTTATTTGTTTCATCAATTTTATTCATACGTTCCCAAATTAATAACAAAAAAAACTATTCCAAATAATACCAGCAACACGCATTAACAAACGCTAAGTGAATACCGACTTTTGCAAATTTTGGTGGTTATTATACTATGTACTGGGACAGATAAAAATACGTATTTTTACCCAACGCTTCCATTCTATTATTCATTGCGCCTTTTGAAAATAATGATATACTACCTGCACACGGGTGAGATAATTTAACTTTTTAAGTACCTATCCAAAGTGCTTGAAAATACAGGATGTTAGGAAGAAGCAGTGAGTCAATTTGTAAAAATTTAATCGCCAAACAGTCTGTCAATTATAAGGGTAATTTATGGTTCCAATCATAAAAACTAACAATCTATATAAGTGTTTTCCCGGCAAAAAATCTCCAATAAAAGCAGTAAACGGTGTAAATTTAGAGGTGGCTGCAGGTACCATATTTGGTTTTTTAGGTCCAAATGGAGCTGGCAAAACTACCGTATTACGTCTATTAACAACCTTAATGCCTGCTGATCGCGGAGATATCATCATTGCAGGTCATAATCTTAAGACTGAACCTCAAAAAGTACGTTCTAAAATCGGCTATGTTGCACAGATGAGTGGGTGCATACGTGAAGCAACCGCTTATGAAAACTTAATGCTGCAAGCACGGCTCTATGGCATGAATTCAAAAAGTGCTAAACATGAAATTAATAAGCTGACTGACGTTCTAGCCTTAGCGTCATTTTTGCATCGCAAAGCACGGACGCTCTCTGGTGGACAACTACGCCGTGTAGATCTCGCCATGGGTATGATTCACTCTCCTGAAGTACTATTTCTTGACGAACCAACAAATGGACTTGATCCGCAATCGAGAGCCTTTTTATGGCGAGAAATAGTGACATTAAAAACGCTTGGCTTGACGATTTTCACAAGCTCTCACTATTTAGATGAAGTCGACCATGTATGTGATCAAATTTCAATCATCGATCATGGTTCTATAGTTGCATCAGGCACCTCATCTGAACTAAAGCGTCAAATATCAGGTGATGTTCTTACGTTGCAAATTGGTGAAGAAGCAGATCAACTAGAGCAAGTTATTAATTATTTAAAAAATAAACCCTACGTAAAAAGCTTTAGCGCTAACGAGAATACGCTAAAAATTAATCTCGATGCCGGTCAAGGTATACTACAAGAAATTATTGAATCCGTTTCTTTCTTGAACCTCACTATCAAAAACTTAAACTTAACACAACCATCACTTGATGAGGTGTTCCTAACTAAAACTGGTTTAGCATTACGTGAAAGTTAACATTATGGATACTTAAGTAATATGAAAACGTTAAAAGAAACTTATTTTTTGTTTATGCACTACGCTAAACTTTCTATAAAAAACCCGATATGGGTAATCGTAGCCTTGTTTCAACCAGTCTGTTATTTATTTCTATATGGCCCCCTACTTGCTAATCTTTCACAACAAGCCGGTATTTCAGAAAGTCAAACCATCCAAGTCTTTATACCTGGGTTATTAGTCATGGTCGCTTTTTTTGGTTCTATGTTCGTTGGTTTTGCCATGATAGATGACTTAAAATCTGGAGTTATTGAACGATTAAAAGTAACGCCCGTTAGCCGATTAGCATTATTACTTGGTCGCTCACTACGTGATGCTATGACGCTCATTATTCAATCTTTTATTTTAATTTTTCTTGCGCTTATCTTTGACTTACAGGCTGAATTAATTGGAACATTTTTAACACTAGTCATGATGATGCTGGTTGGGCTATTCATGGCGCCTATGTCATATGGAATTGCTTTAACATTAAAATCTGAAGATGCCGTTGGTTCAATTATTAATTTCATCGCCCAACCCATGTTGTTACTCTCTGGCGTGTTAATACCACTATCATTCGCACCTCACTGGTTGCAATACTTAAGTCATATTAATCCACTTAAGTATATTGTAGAGGCTAATCGAGCATTATTTGCTGGGAATATTTACGATGTAACGGTCTTCAAAGGGCTTATTATATTAATTTTGTTAGTCACTTTTTCTTTGTTATGGGGCAAGCGCGCTTATAGTAAAGCACTATAAATTTTGATAAGTAGGAGTGGATAATGGCAGATGAAAAACTTGAGTATGGCAAAGCGTTTAAATTGCCAAAAAGAGAAAAAGACACCATAGAAGAAGCAACCTACGAAATCGAGCTAGGCGATGTATCTGATTTAGCTAATTTTAACGCTAGGTTAATTGGCGGTAACTTTATGCTGCTAAACAGTGAAGATGAAACGGCTCACTGCCGTGTTCAATGGCAAGTTGATAGTCCTGAAAATCAACGCCCAAGAATGGAACGTGATGGTGACACGCTAACATTGAATGCAACTAGCTGGTGGCCCTTCCTAGGACAAAAACGCGCATATATTATAGAAGTTTACTTACCCGCAAGATTTAATGTAACCGTCACCATGAAGGCTGGCACCATGTTTTTTGAAAAGGTTCTTGGTGACTTAAATGCTACCGTCACAGTAGGGGGAGACATACAAGGCTATGCCAAAGGCCCTTCTGTCCGTGCACAAGTAGCAGCTGGGAATGTACGACTACATGGTGTTCGCGCAACCGAAGTATATGCTAGAGCAACGCTCGGCGATGTACAAATTTTATTTTCTGATGTACCTACTGGTAGCACAATTCATCTTCAAACTAGTTTGGGTGACGTTAAAGCACGCTTTCCAGAGGGGTTTCTCAGCGACCATAGAAAAACCAAACGCAAAGGAAACATTGCCAATACTCGCAACAGTAATGTTACAGTCACTTCATCAAAATTAGGCGGTATCAGGGTTGATGATTTGCCCAATCCGGGAGGAAGGCTCTACTTCCCTGATGATAGTGCTGATAACAATGAGAGTGTGAGTGTAGCAGCAAGCTCCACCTCGACTTCAGCTAGTGCTTCCTCATCAACGTTTAAACCATATTGATGATATACCCGCCACACTCCAAAATGCGAAATTAATGGTTACACATAATATCGCTTGCCATCTGTCTAATCGTAGGCAAGGAGTAGATGTCGTGAAGTTTATAATTAGCATCTATGGTAGACTGAGTTTTTTGCAAGATTTGAATAGCAATCAGTGAATTACCACCAAGCTCAAAAAAATCAGCATCCAAATCAATGTCTTGTACCCCAAGACAACTTATCCATATATCACGCAACCGACTTTCGATATCTTGGTCTTGTTGTTTGTTCTCAACAGAGATGTTTTTTTCTTGTTTTTTCTTTTGACGAAGCCAAAAATGCTTTCGTTGAAAAGCATACGTTGGCAATGCGACCGTATATCGGCTTTTACCGTGATGTAAAACACTAAAATTGAGTGATCCACAGTATATCCATAGCGTGGCTAATAGCTGATAAAAATCTAGTAACAAATTTGTGTTAGATTGCTCTGCATGATCAGGCGTAAAACGTGTTAAGCTATGCAATGAATCAGTGTAGGTTGAGTTACCTAACAACACGATTAATCCATGTTCGATAAACGCTTCTGGCACTATTTTCAATTGTTGAGTCGTAGTAGCTACTTTGAAATTACGCCAGTAGTTAGAACTCATTCCAATTGACGTTGTGATTTTTTTATCATTTGTAACTGAGTACCAGAATGCTTGAGGCGGCGCTGTTTGAATAATTGTATTTATCTTTTGAGACTTTACATGACTTCGAAGCGGTAAGCTATAAAATGAACCTAAAAGCTGTAATGCGTCACTTAATGCTATGCTACCTAACAAGCTTGCAGCAACTACTTCACCAAGAAAGTCATTTGCGACAAGCGTTGGCTCGATACGCATACTCTTAAAAAATGTTGCTAAAGAATATTGTGCTATAAATGAAAACAGGAGCGATTCATACTGATTATGCTCACGTTTACTCATTAAATTTATAGGACTAATTTCAAATAAATCGCTCATTGCCGCCTGGATATTTTCGATTATCCTTTGATATTCAGGAAATAATTGGTATAAGACAAATATATAATTAGGGCTAAGGTTATTTTTTTGTGAAAACACAACGATTACCTTAGACGCTTTGCTTTTTGAGCAATATGTGATTGAATTAATTTTCTTTAATTGTTTCATTAAATTATTTTTATCTGTAAATGGTATTGCCACTCGATAAGCATACTGGGATCGCTTAGTTTGCAAGGTATAACAGAGATCTGTCATATTATTCGTCGTCTCTTCAAGATAATTTTCAAATTTTAAGCATATATCTCGCAGTGCCTGCTCTGACTTTGCAGAGAGCACAAAAAGTGAAGGATCCCGCTCCTCCACATAGGGACATTTAGCTGGCGCTTCTTCAAGGATAACATGAGCATTCGTACCACCAATTCCGAAAGAGCTTATTCCAGCCCGTCTTGGTAAATCTGATGCAAGCCAAGGAATATTTTTGGCTGCAACTTCAAAAACACTAGTCCGCCAATCAATTTTATCAGTGTGAGCATTAAAGTGTATACTGGCGGGTATCGTTTTGTGCTGCAACGATAATATAACTTTTATTAAACTTGCTACACCTGCAGCAGCATCTAAATGTCCAATGTTTGATTTTAATGATCCTATGTAGACTTTATTAGTTGCAGTATCTTTGTTAAACACACGATTCAGCGCAGCGAGTTCAATCGGATCGCCCAGCGCAGTACCTGTGCCATGCGCTTCTATATAAGAAATTGTAATCGGATCAATATCACTGTCATCAATTGCATTCTGTATCACTTCTTTTTGACCATTAATACTTGGCGCTGTATATCCAATTTTTGCGTTACCATCATTATTAATTGCTGTGCTTTTAATAACAGCAAGAATATTATCATGATCGGTCATGGCAGACTCTAAGTCCTTTAAGACAACAACACCAGCTCCATTACCAGGCACAGTACCATTCGCATTACTATCGAAGGGGCGACACGTACCGTTTGGCGAAAATATTCCTTTTTCTACATACTGATAACCCGATGCATTTGGTGTAGTAATAGATACTCCACCAGCTAGTGCTAAGTCGCACTCACCATTTTGTATTGCCTTGCAAGCCATATGCACAGCAACTAGTGATGTAGAGCATGCTGTTTGTATCGAAATGCATGGTCCTCGCAAATTAAATCGATAAGCAATTTGTAACGCTAAATGATCTTTATCATTAGATAACATGACTTGATATGCATCTATAGAGTCATTTTCCTTAATAGTTGGCAAGATGTTATTTAATAAATAGGTACTAATGCTCTGCCCACAGAACAGCCCTACCCGTTCGTTAATAACCGGGGTAACTATACCTGATGATTCTAAAGCTTCTTGCACACACTCAAGCATAATACGTACCTGAGGATCCATTAATTCAGCTTCTCTTGGGTTATAAGAAAAAAACTCTGCATCAAAATTTTCAATATTATCAAGCGCCCCCTTCACAGGGATATATTGCGCATCGCGAATAACTGTTTGTGCTACACCAGCTTGTTGTAATTCGCTATCAGTAAATGTTGTCGTCATGCATTCGTTATTCATCAAATTTTCCCAGAAGACGTCACAATTTGGAGACTGTGGAAATTTCCCAGCCATACCAATAATTGCAATATCTTTAGCTTTACTAGAAGTATTATGCGTTGGTGCACGTCTGTTTTTCTTTGGAGCGATATCATGTGTTTTAGCAATACGAGTAGCTTGTGATTTTATTGATGTAAATTCAAATAAGTCAACTAACGTTATATCGGTGTCAAAGTTTTTGTTTAACTCATTATGTAAGACAGCCAACAATAGTGAATGTCCACCTATATCAAAAAAGTTAGCATTTCGACTAATGCTATTTTTGCCTAAAAGACTACACCAAATACTATGAATGGTTTGCTCTGCATCACCTTTAAATACTTCGTTATTTGATTCAGCACATGGTTGATGTTGGTGTATTTTCAGTAATTTTTTATGATCGATCTTACCATTATAAGTTAATGGAAAATTTTCGATAAAAACATATTCAGCTGGCAACATGTGTCTTGGTAAATGAGTTTCACAAAACGTTTTAATTTCACTCACTGTTATAATAGGGGGATGTACTATCTTAGTAGCTATCTCATTATGAGTATCACTTTTGGTCGCATATAGATAATAAATATTTTGTGATTCATCAAGAGACCAATCTTTATCGATTTTAATATTGAAGTTATGTGGTGTTAGAATTGATTTTACTTTTTCAAGTGCATTATCAAAATCATGTATTTCGACAACCACCTGCTCAATCATACTCCAATCATGATCATCAATACCCTCTAATGCTTCAAGTTCAGCTTTTTCGATATTAATCTTTAATAAATCAACTTTATTAATATTATTTTTTTTAAAAAAATCAGATAATCTTATTGTTTTAACATTAAAAACTTCTGACTCTAAACGATTAGCCACCAGCTGTTTTAATGAAGTATTAGCGTTTATATCAACACCATCATTTTTCTTGATATATGATTGTAAAAGCTTTTCCTCTTCGATCATATTAGCATGTATGCCTGATAATATTGACATGTGTTTATAAAACTGAAACGACACACTTTCATTACACTTGCTTACCGCATACTCATAAACATTACCCACAATATTATAGATATTAAAATTTTTATTTGTGATTTTTCTTATATATGGATTTGGTTCAAATGCATGGATTTTAAGGTGGCTGGCACAGGTAGAAGCCTGCAAACTAAACATTCCAATATTTGCACCAACATCAAAAATTACAGCGTTATCATATATTTTTATTCCATGTCGAAGATACGCTAAATTAATAAAAATATCACGATACAAAAAATCTGTTTCATTTTTATTTAAGTGAGCGATCGCCAAGCCGTTTGGTAGTTGATATCTAGGCATGCTATCAATTGATGGTGCCCTAGTTTTCGATGGCTTAATGTATGCGATTAATTTTTTCTTAACATCATTACTAGGAATGACTAATGCTGCATCGATATCATCGTACTTCTCTAAAACTGAAACAATCTCCTTTGTTTCTATCCGATGACCTTGTATTTTTATTTGTTCATCTTTACGACCTTTAAAGATAATTGATCCATCATCTAAATATTTCCCATAATCACCCGTACGATACATAAAACTCTGATTAGTATTATCGAAAGGGTTTTTTATAAATTTTTCTTGAGTTAGCTGTCTATTATTCCAGTATCCTTTGGCAACTCCTAGACCACTAATATAAATTTCTCCTACAGCACCCAATGGCAGCGGTCGCTGCAGATGATCAAGAATATAGATTGCTTGATTTTTTATTGGTTGACCAATAGTTGGGATATTGCCTGCAATTCTACACCATGAGGCATCCACAGTACATTCAGTCGGACCATACATATTATAAAAAATGATATTTGAATTGTTTTTAGCGCACACTTCCCAAAGCTGTTGGTTTATATGTTCTCCACCAAGCAACATTATCAATTTTTTAGGTTGTTTATTACTTAATAAACCACTTTGAATTAACAGCTGTAATTGTGAAGGTGTGCAATCGACTACATCAATCGCATGCTTAATAACATAATCAATAAAGCGTTTACCATCATAGCGTATTTCATTACTAATCATGTGAATACAACGACCCTTGAATAGTTGAATGATTTGCTTAATAGACGTATCAAATGATAATGAACCATTTACCAGAACATTGTTGAGGCTAGGATTGTGTTGATAGATAGACTCTTCAAGTGCATCAAGTAAGTTAAGTACGGAATTATGTTTTATAACAACTCCCTTAGGGTCACCCGTTGTGCCTGAGGTGTACATGATATAGAGAGCAGAATCAGTTTTACCGTTTACCATACTATATTCATCGGTTGTATCAAGGTCATCCACTGCTATCAGATCAATTGTTAGATGTGATATTTTTCTTATATGTTTTTTTTCTGTAATGATTAGTTTTAACTCTGCATCCTTTGTAAGATATTCTATTCGTTTTATTGGGTAGTTTGGATCGAGCGCAACAAATATTCCGCCAAATTTTATCGCGCTTAGAATTGCAATCATTGAAAAAGCAGACGAATTACAGTAAACACCAATTCTATCGTCTTTATTAATACCCATGGAAGCGAGTTGATAGGCTAATTGGTTAGATAATATATCCAACTCAGAGAATGAAATACAATGACCTGACGAAAATATTGCTGGCATATGACCATGCTTCAATACAATTTCATTAAAGAGCTGTGGCAAACTTTTCAGTGTGCAGCTTGTATCATTTCTTATGTCGTAACTATATAATTGTTTTTCTTTATCTGTCATCAGGAAATGGCAAGAAAGTTTTTTTCTTTGAGGTTTAATTATCTCCTCTAGCAGTAACCTGAAGTGTACAATAAAATTTAAAATGGTTTCCCTTTTAAAAAGCTGCGTTGAATACTCGATTGCACCTTCTAAGCCTCGCTCTGTAGTGTTTAGTAAAAATACGATTTCAAATCTTGCAGTGCCTAGTGGTAAATTCACGGGTGTTGTCTTTAATCCCCTGAGATTAATCAATGATGATTTACCTGTTTCATACAAAAATAGAAATTGGAAAATAGGGCTGTTATTTAATGATCTATCTGGGTTCAGCTGTTCTACTAAATACTCGAATGGTAAATCTTGATTGTCAAAGGCATCAAGTGTAACTTGTTTAGTAGCATCTAATACCTGCTGAAAATTATCTATGTCATGAAGATTTGTTTTTAATACCAAAGTGTTCATGAAAGTACCGATTAAATTTTCCACCTCTGGTATTGATCTGTTTGAGACGGGTGTGGCTATGATTATGTCTTTTTTACCCGTATATCTAGATAATAATATATTAAGTGCTGCTAACATCACGGTATAAACCGTAACGCCTTGGTTGCTTGCAAAATCATTAATTTCATCGGCTAAGTCTGTTGGAAATATAAAATTCTCCATATCTCCCTGAAAATTATTACGCGTTGGTCTTGGATAATCTGTTGGGAAATCTAATCTTGAATAATCTTTTAACGTCGTTTTCCAGTACTGTAGCTGTTTTTGATATTTTTTAGTACTGACTACGTGACGCTGCCATTTTGAATATTCATAATAGTGCATCTGAATAGGAGACAATCTCGCTTCATTGCCTAAGATGAGTGCATCATATAATTCAGTCAACTCATTGCTTAATATATTCAGCGCCCATCCATCTGCTAACAAGTGGTGCATGCTAATGAGAAGTAAGTGTCTTGATTCTCCGATAGACACTAGCTGAATATTTATTAATGGCTTCGATAAAATATCAAAGGGCTGTAGTGCGTATTGCTTTATGATGTCAAACGCCTTTTTTTCATTAGGAACATTTTGTGGGTTTAACTTTATTTTGAAATCATCAATTATCTCTAATGTTGGTAGCCCAGAATTTGATTTTGGGAAAATTGCTCGCAAAACTTCATGTCTTTGAAGTATGTGGTTAAAAGCGCTCTCTAGTGCTTGGATATTAAGATTGCCATCAAGCCATGCAATAAGGGGAATATTATAAAAAACATTTGTTGTATCTAATTGTTGTAAAAACCATAAACGCTCTTGTGAAAAAGATAATTCATATAGGTTTCTTTGTATGTTCTTTAGGTGTTTAATCAAGCTGTTTTTGCTCTGTCTGAGCTGCTCTTTAAGCTCATCTGTCATTATCTGAGGTGGGCTTTTAAATTTAAGCTTATCCCCCTCCAACCAAATTTCAATATTTTTTTGAGACAAGTGGTTTAACAAAGCATTTAAATCACATTCAGCATTCATCATAACTCCCCAAATTCCCATTGCTCGTTATATTCATTAGTTTCAGTCAACCCTCCTATTAATGAATGTACTAAGTATTGCGAATTGTTTAATTGAAAGTATTCTCTTACTTGGTCGAACTCAAATGATCCCACAGGATGAAATGCGAGCTGCTTATCACACCCGGACATCATAAGAAGATGTGCAAGATAGCCTGACTCTATTAAGCTCAGTTTTGATGCTTCTTTACCATACATTTTTTCCATTAGCTCACCATCTGCGACGAAAAAAAGTGAAAATGCTGCTGATTTAAATAGTGGCTCATACACGAGTGGAGGATAATGCTCTCCTTTTAACTCAAACTTATTATTTATTAACAATAATTTGTGCATTATCGAATCGTAGTAATAAATACCTTGCTCCACGCCTTCAACTGTATCACCTTTTATATACAGATACATTTGCAATGCATATAAGTTACCAAATGATGGATAAAAGCAGCGGTTACTATTTTTATGAAACTTAAATGGCTGTAATAATTCAGAAATACTGAATAAAGATATCCTGTGCTGCGAATATTGTGTCACTGGTGTCAGTTTTTCATAATTTATAGTGTGATAATGATTACCCTTTGTTTCTAAAAGGTTTATATATGTTCCATTTTTGTTTTTTCTGTGCCAGACTTTTGAGTTTTTAATTTTTTCACGTTCATCAATATCGTATACAATTTTTTGATCTTCTCTAGCACCCCTTCTTTCTTTACTTATCTTTAAAATAATCGCGTTAAGTCCAGTGATTGTAGGATTGCGATAAAAATCTTGGAATCTTATTCTAATACCATAATTTTTTTCAATTGCGTTTGCTATTTTAATAATATCAACAGATGTCACACCATACTCAAACAAGCTTCTGTTGATGTCTATATCATCAATAGCTAGGGTCTTTCGTATAATTCTATCGACGCTAATCTCTTTTTGTTGACATGTTGTACTTACATTCTGAGGCTCTTTATTCACACTAACGCGACTATTTAATGCAGACAATGATTTAACATCAATCTTGCCATTATCTGTCATTGGAAATTTTTCTACGATCGTAAGGGAATCAGGCACCATATATTCAGGTAGTTTTTGTTTTAGATAATTAAGCAGCACATTAGTAGCATGCTTATCTGCATTCTTTACTATGACATAAGCTGCTAGCATTTTTTCATTCTCGTCATCATTAATAACTTCTACAATAGCGGAGCTTACCATAGAATGTAATAAAAGGTTTTTTTCAATTTCTTCAAGTTCAATTCGATAACCTCTAATTTTAACCTGTCTATCGATTCTTCCAAGAAATTCTATATTTCCATCTGGTAAATATCTGCCTTTGTCGCCTGTTCGATATAGACAAATTTTTAGCACAGGGTGTTTAATAAAACTTTTCTCTGTAGCTTCTTTGTTTTGCCAATAGCATTTGGCCAAGCCTACACCTCCAATATACAACTCACCAGAGACCCATATGGGACATAACTGCAACTTATCATCCATAACGTAAAAATGCTGATTAGCCATCGGCTTTCCGTAAGGAATACTCTTCCAATTTGGTTGAATATCTTTAATGGGAAATAAAATAGACCAAATTGAAGCTTCTGTCGCACCACCTAAACTAACAATTTCTATATCACAGTTTGTTAAATTTCTTAACCTCTTGGGTAAATTTAGGGGAATCCAATCTCCGCTCATTAAGATTAAGCGCAGACTACTTGGCAATGTTTTATTAGTTGATTCTGCGTAATTTACCATAAGTTCAAGTAACGCTGGTACAGAATTCCAAATTGTTATTTTCTGCTGATGTAATTGTGCTAACCAATGAGCAGGATCTTTTAATGAGTCTTGCTCAGGTATCACGATCCGTCCTCCAACAGCTAATAATCCAAAAATATCATAAACAGATAAATCAAAATTTAACGCTGAAATTGATAATACACAATCGTCACTAGTCACTCTAAAACGTTTATTAATATCATTAATTGTATTTTTAGCACCATGGTGAGTAATCGCAACACCTTTTGGCTTACCAGTTGTACCAGACGTATATATTACATACGCTAAATGTTCTGACTCAGTATGAGTTAATTCATTTTTTTCATTATCAACCGTTGCAGCAATCTGTTCTCTAATGTAAAAAACGTTTGATTTACACACTCTTAATATCGGATGCTCAAATCCTTCTGCTGAAATTATTAATCTTATCTTCGACTCAGTAAGAATATATTGTATGCGATCTAATGGCCATGCCACATCAATTGGGATATATACGCCATGCGCCATATTTATACCTAATACAGCGACTATTTGCTCCCATGATTTTGGTATTAATACCGCTACCAACTCTTCTGTCAGTAAATCTTGCTCGTGTAGCCACCTTTTTAAGTTGCTCGCTCTTAGCAACAGTTGGCCGTAGCTCAGCTCTACATTGATCGCTGATACGGCAATTTTTTTATTATGGCGTCTTGCGATATTTATACAATCATCATGAAGAATGTTACTTGAGTATATTTCTTCAGTACGATTAATTGATGATATCAGTGCTAATTGCTGATTAGGAAAATAATCGTTACTGCCCTTTGTTAGAAACATTTCAGTTGTGACGCATTGATTAATTAAGTCGCAATAACTATCGAACATTGATTCAATCATTCCGTCAGGAAATAAGTCTTCTACAACATCCCAGTGAAAGTGTAATTTACCATTATATTCATAAATTTGATTATCAAGATAAACTTGTGGTGTTTGACTAAGACTATACTCTACTTCACCAAGTTTTTTTATAACACTAGCGTTAAGAGCTTTTGACTGTGTTAGCGTACTTGTAAAAACAATTGGCATAGCAGAACTTGTTGTAAAATTATTATGTTGAGCATACTGTCTTATAACATCAACACCATTATAATAACGATGCTCTAAATCATGCCATAACTGCTGCTGTATCAATGTTGCATTTGCTAAAAAAGTCTGTGTCTTATCAAAATTAACCTCTAGTAAGTTCAATGTTGTAAAGTCACCAACTACTTTATTAATATCTTTGTGTATCGGTAATCGATTAAATAAAGTCAAATTTACTGTAAAATGACTCTGATTAGACCATTGAGATAATATTTTTGAAAAAAGTGTTAATAGCAACGTAGATGGGGTTATCGAGCTTGCATTGCATCTCTTAATTAAATTAAGCCAGGCCTTGTTTGATATTGATGAAGCCCAACGTTTAAATGTCGGTTGCTTAATAGTTTCTGGCATCACTTTAAGCGGTAAAACCGGCCATTGTGGCAATTGAGCAATTCGCTTCGTCCAATAATTTTTTGAATCATTATATGTTTTAGTATTTTTAATTTTTTGTTCAAAAACAACATAATCTCTAAATGATACGCCTATTTCAGGCAAAGGTGTGTCAGGCTTTTTAAGCAATATGCTCAGCTCGTAAAGCAATATATAGATACTTTGTGCGTCACAAATTAACAAGTCAAAACTAAATATTAGTCTAGCGCTATCTTTGGCATGTTTTAGCAATACTATATCAAACAGAGGGTATTGGCTTGGATCGTAAAGTTTATGGGATAGCAATTCTCTATATGTCATCAAAGTCTTTGATATTTCACTGGCAGACTTATCACTAATATCTTTATATTCAATACAGTACTGAGATACAGCTACTAATGTTTCTTGCTTTCCTTCGTTAGATATAACGGTTCTTAACATTGGGTGGCGCTCAATTAATCTTTCCATTGCATAATCATACTGCTTATAATTTATAAAATTAGTAGTTAATTCTAGATAAAAATGTGCCCCTATATTTCCCAACTCCATATCAAAATTACGACCTACCCAATAGGCTTGTTGCACTTGATTTAAAGGGAAGGGATTTAGTGAGCTAATATCTGTGTTATTAAATGATGACATTAAAGTTTGAATATCATTTTCTATTGTATTATTGTTTTTCATGGTTGAAATGGCATTAGCCAAACCACAGACGGTAGGCTCATTCAAAAACTGCTGCAACCTAAGATTTACATTAAATTTAACCCGGATTTTTTCTAGCAATTCGATTGCTAACAATGAGTGCCCGCCTAGCTCGAAAAAACCAGCTTCTGTACTTATTTCATCAGCGCTTAATAAGTCTTTCCACATTGCAGCAAGTTTATTTTCTGTTGCATTTTTTGCAATAGCAGTGATTTTTTTTGTTCTAGTTTGTAACGGCTCTGGGAATGCTTTTGCGTCTAGTTTTCCATTAGGTAATAGTGAAAACTCAGTAAGCACTACGTAGAAGCTTGGCAGCATATACTTCGGTAAAAACTTGGCTAAATGTCGGTTAATATCATCTTGGGAAACACATTTATTATCATGACACACATAGAATAAAGCGATATAGGCACCAAGTTTGTCATTATCATATTTACCCACATAAACATCTTTAATTTCATCTAAATTTCTGGCAACATGAGCAATCTCTCCTAGTTCAATTCGAAAACCACGTATTTTTATTTGGTTATCCTTTCTTCCTAAAATTTCAATTAGTCCATCATTTCCATAACGCGCTAAATCGCCTGTCTTGTATAAAAACCTACTATTATCGTCTATGAATGGATTGTCAATGAAAAAAATGTCTGTCTTACTCTTTAAATTTAAATAGCCACGCGCCAACTGAACACCAGAAATATGAATCTCACCTACTGCACCTAAAGGTAACTGATTTAATGATTCATCTAAAATATAAAGCTTAATATTACTTAGCGGCTTACCAATATAAGTTTTAGATACGCCTTGTTGTGCTACCCAGTAACTGACATCAATTGCTGATTCTGTCGGCCCGTATAAATTGATAAGTTTTGCATTTAACACATTATAAAATAAATTTATGTTCGTCGGTGTTAGGGGTTCACCACTACAGTAAACATGCCTTAAACTGATACAATTCTTAGCTTGTTCTTCTCTCATAAAATATGTCAGCATTGATGGGACAAAATGAATAATAGTGATCTGTTTATTAATAATATAACTAGTTAAAAACTGGCTGTCAGCATGCTTTTCAGGTGGCAGTATAAAAAGACTTGCTCCTACACTTAAAGGTAAAAACATTTCCCAGATAGAGACGTCAAATGTGCACGGTGTTTTTAAAAGAAACTTATCAAATATTTGGTAATTAAATTTCTCTTGTCTTGTGTTTAGATAATTAACGATTCCCTTGTGCTCGTTGACAACTCCTTTAGGACTACCCGTTGAACCTGACGTATATATCACATATGCTGCATTCGAAGGCTGGATTTTAACTGCTGGCTCAACTAATGGCATTGCTGCTATAGCATTTTTTACCTTATCTAATAAAATCAAATTATCTGTATTGAGTGAGCAACAGGTTGAATGTGCAAGTATAAATCTTAATGCACTGTCTTTATTTATAGCGTTAATTCTTTCTTGGGGGTAATCAATCCCTATTGGAACATATGCTGCTCCAGCTTTTAGCACACCGATTATTGAAATAATCATCATTAATGATCGGTGTTGATAAATCCCGATAAAATCTTCAACTTGAACACCTTGGGAAATTAAATAATTTGCAAGCTGGGAGGTTTTAGCATCTAATTCAGCATAGCTTATGCAAGTATTATCATACATTAAGGCAATATTGCTTGGATACTTCTTAGCCGTTTTTTGGAAGCATTCATGAAGAAGTGTTGGTGCGTTAAAATCAATACGTGTATTATTCCATTTTTTATATCGCTCAACTTCATCTGGAAGCAGAAATGACGTTGACGCTAACTTCAAGTTTATATTGTTTTCATTTGATAACGTTTCTAATATTAAAATATATCTATCCATGAAACTTAAAACAATAGCCTCGCTAAACAACTCATCACGATACTCAACTTCCAACTCATATGAGCCAGCAATCTTCATAAGTTGAAAGGTTAAATCTAGTTTTGCAGTTCCCAAGTCTAGTAACGAAACCTTAGCGTCACAATCGGATATATTAACATCCACATTTGTTGCATTTTGAAATACAAA
>JAJFKI010000030.1 GCA_021773295.1 Gammaproteobacteria bacterium
ACTTAATCACTACTAATGTATAGTATGAACAGGCCGAGATGCGTTGTGTAAAAACATGACAAAATATTGGTGTGAATGAAAATCGCATGGAGAGGGCGCAAAATGGCATCATTACCCACAGAACCAAACGATAACGCGTTGAGCACGCACGATGACAGCGACACTTACGTGCAAGCAGCCACGGCTGAGAATACACGCCGTGCCTATCGGGCAGGCATTAAACATTTCCTAGCGCAGGGCGGCGGGTTGCCAGCAACCCCTGCGATGGTGGTTGACTATCTAAAAGCATTAGCCACTAGCCATAATCCCAGAACGCTAGAACAACGCATGGTACATCTTCGCCAGTGGCATAAGTTATCGGGGCACCCAGATCCTACCCAAGATCCCACGGTGAAGAAAACCATAAGAGGAATAGCACGCTTGCATGGTCAAGCGAAGCACCAAGCCTTAGCGTTACGCCTCGATGTGTTGGATCAATTAATGCTTCATTTGAAAGAACAAGACAGCCTAATTGCGGTTAGAAATAGGGCGCTTATTTTGGTGGGCTTTTTCGGGGCATTGCGCCGCTCTGAATTAGTGTCTCTTAAGTGGGAGCAAGTCGAGTTTGTGAAAGAGGGTATGATTATCACCTTGCCACGATCGAAGACCGATCAAGTGGGGGAGGGTGCGCCTTGCGTGATTCCGTTTGGGAATGAGTTGCGTTGCCCGGTGCGAGCCTTGTTGGCTTGGCAAAAAGCATCACGGGTTTGGGAGGGGGCTATTTTTAGAAGGCTTTCTAAAACGGGCACGGTTAGGAAGACACCCATCTCCAGCCAATACGTGAGTTGCATCCTCAAGCAATTGGTGAAGGAAGCGGGGCTCCCGAATAGCGATGCCTATTCTGCTCATTCGCTTCGCAGAGGTTTCGCAACCGAGTCATCACGATTAGGAGCACCCCTCGCCGCCATTAAACAGCATGGTCGCTGGAAAAGTACTAAAATAGTTATTGAATACATTGAAGCTGGTCGACAATTTGAAGATAGTGCTGTCAGTGTACTATTTGATTTTTTATAAACCGTGGCTTGGTAAACAAGTAGAGTCTTAAGGACACAGCCCATAATTTATGGGGCTATAATTTCTGAGGATATAATATGATAAATTTTAGTATTACAAATTTTTTCCAAAAAATAGAACCAATTATATTTTTTTTCAGGCGGTATGCCATATTATTTGCAATACTTGGCGTTGTCATATTATTTTTACCATCACCAATAGCGGCAAGCATGCAAATTAACTTATTTAGACAACAGTTTGGAATATACATCGGTGTACTTACAATATTTTTTATTTTAATACCTCTATTCCAGTTTTCTATTTGGGGCTTTGGCATGATAAAAAACAAACTGGAAAAATCTAATCAGGAACAGAAGGTTCTCAAAGAGTTAGTGTTCTTATCAAAAAAAGAAGCTGAGTACCTTTTGTGTTGCGTCTTAAAGAAACAAAATACATTTGCAACTTTCCATAATGATTCAACCGCGATCACCTTATGTGAGAAAGGTGTTATAGTGCCAGCTAGCCAGGGAGATGCGTTGGAGTATCCTTATATAATCAATAGTTTTGTACTAGACCATCTTAAAGAACATTACGATGAGTTCTTTAATGATAAATTTGATAGTAAGGAACTCAAGCTTCTAGAGCAAAAATACGAGAAATAAGGTGGGAGTTTACTTATTAAAAACGCTGTGTCATAAATGCATTGCTTATGTGCTTTTATAGTGGGAATTTGGAATGACAATGGATGATAAGTATATTGATGTTGGGTCATTGAGTGAGTTGCATATACCGCATATTTATGCAACTAGCTGGTGGTGTGAAGCTGGTGATAAGAAAAGCCGGCTTAACTTTAGCCAGGATAAATCTATAAGGGCAATTGGTGTAAGGTTTTGCCTTGAAGACCTTAGGGCAAAAACACTATATGCCCATGTTAAGTTAAACACGGAGTTGTCGCAAAATTTACAAGAACCAAATGATAAGCAGGTAGACGTATATTTTGAGAGGAATGCACAAGATTTTTTATCAGCCATTTTGATTGGTTCGCAATATAGTGATATGGAAGATGCACTCTCGAGATCATTTCTAATATTAAATTCAATACTATCGATGCTTACTTTTTTTTACCGACGACCTTTTAGGGTTTGGCAAATACATCTTACTGATGAAAAACATGGCATCAAACTTTCAACAAAATCTTATTGTCCAAAAACAGCGGTGTTTTCTCTACCATCAGCAGGGATTCCATCTCATTACCCTATGGGGTCATTATTTTCATTATATAGGGAAGGGATGAATAGCCTTGATATTCCATATAGATATATAACTTTCTTCAAAATTTATGAAGCTTGGTATGATAAAAAAATAAGAAAGAAATTCTTTAATAGAAAAAATAGAACGCAGCCTAAGGTATTAATTACAAAAGATATGCTTATGGGTTTTTTTATTGAAAAGTACCATAAGCCTTATTTAAACAAAGCGATTAACGAAAAAAAAATATATGGCAAACTAAGTGATTTGAGAAATATGATTGCGCATCCGTTTTTAAACAACCGTGAACCAAGTGGTTTCATTGTATTAGACAGCTTTGAAAGCATTAAAAAGCTTGAAGCAATGGCAAATTTGATTGAAAGAATTGCGACAGAGATACTTGAGCAAGAGCTTAGTATTTGGGCGGAGGAACGCCCTGATTATAAACAACTGCTAGCTGTCTATAAAAGGGGAGGTTGAGAAAATCGCTTGGTGTTAAAAAAAATATATGTATAGGCCGGCACAGTCTCACCCGAGACAATCCAGTAATTACCTTACTGGTGATTAATCTCAAAATCAGTGCGCCACGAGGTGCCAATAGAGCCTGCAGGTAGTGTTACCTGCAGCACTCGCAGATGAAAGTTCTGCCCTGAAAGTGTGACTCAGCACATCAGGTACCGAGCCTTGAGTTGGTGCTGGTAACAGCACTGGCTAAGCGT
>JAJFKI010000004.1 GCA_021773295.1 Gammaproteobacteria bacterium
AACTTGTCAGTATCCAAGTTACGCATCAATGCAGGATAATCTATCTTTGCATTATGTCTTTTATCCATAGGAATGGATCGAATAATGCGAATCTCATCAAGTTCGGCCCAGCCTAATATCTCAGAAAGTTTTGTAACACAACAGCCACCTTTTTTTATTTCTTCAATCAATAAAAGACGCTTGGCACGATGCCGCACTAAAGCAGCTCTGCGGACATCAGTTAGGTTCATCGCAGCACTTTCTACGGCGAAAGGATTTAATGTACCTTTTTCATCGTTGATTAAGGCTGCACAACGGCCCATTAACCAAAGTCGCCCATGGTGATCAAGGTACCCTGCATCTCCTGTTCGGTGCCAACGCTGATCTGCCACATCAAACTTAGTTTCCTCATCCCCCAACCCATTCAAGTATCCCTTTAACACATGTTGACCTGAAACAACAATTTCCCCTACCTCACCCGATACTAAAATTTGTTGATTAAATTCTTGCGCATCATAAGACCCAATAGGTTCCCCCCATTGCATTTTAATAATCTGCAACGTGACACAAGAAACTGGCAAACCTGCTAATAGACCTTTTCCGGATATCATCGCCTGAATATCAGATTCACTAATTTCTGAATAGGCAATATGTGCAATCGGCTCGGCTTCGGTAGAACCATAAACAGCAACCACATTGCCCCGTTGTGCTGATTGTTGGAGTTGGGCCAAAAGCCTAGGGAAAACTGGGGCACCGCCAGTATAAATGTGTTGAAAAGAAGTTAGGGAGTCGCCATGTTGGCGGCAATATTCTATTAAACACGTGTAAAACGCTGGGGACGCTGCAGTGCGATTAGGACCAAAGCGCTTAATTTGACGCATCACCTTTTCAGCATTAATCGCGCCTGGGCGAAGTAAGTCTGTATCGGGTATCAAACTAGTCACACCTGAGGCTAGATTCGCCAACACAAAAATTGGCAAGGTGCTTAAATCAAGTTGACCAGGTTTAAGCACTAGACTTTCTTCCAACGCCTGATGTTGGGCAATCAAAAAACCGTGACTACGGATGGCTCCTTTGGGCTGCCCTGTACTACCACTGGTAAATGTGATCAAAGCAGCGGCATCCGCTTGTCGACTGACAATATGATGCACGGGCATTAACTGATCAGCATGTCGCCAATTAATGGCTCCCGGCACATAACTGCCCACAACAAATTTATGTGGAATACGACGCAATGCCGAACTTAAAAACCGTAACAAATGTGACTTGGCTGTACCGATAAACGCCTTCGGCGGATGTAGCGCACAACACCGTGCAATATGGACTCGCCCCGCTGAGGGATCAAGAAACATCGCAACCAACCCTAAACGAAAAATTGCAATGAGTGTTGCGTAGAGTTCGAAAGACATCGGCAAAAACACCAATATGGCATCACCCGGTTTGAGATCCCGCTGTAAAAATAATGCCGCTGCCTTAGCACTTGCATCTTCAAGCTCAGAAAAACTGTATTGCCGCTCACGACCTCGATATGTATCGATAAGTGCAATGGCCTCAGGATCGCGCTGGGCCTGTTGTTTAAGGATTTCAGCAATATTCATTTTCACACCCCAGCTTAACTGGGTTATTAAACAAAGTAATCAATAATCTACAAGTCTTTACTATAAATACTGTATCGCCTTATCGTCTTTGCATAGTGTTCACTTATATTTTTAGAATTGTTCGTTTCATGCATTAAAGCATGGATGGCGTTACGGTAACCCAAGGTATAGGCACGCTGTTGCGCATCGGCTACCAATAAAGCGCCAAGCCCATCACCACGGTGATGCGGATCAACAGCAACAGTTTTAATGATGAAAGTATCGATTGCTTGCCCACTCTGTTTCTGCAACAAATCCGGAATACCAAACAAATAACCGATAAGTTTTCCTTCAAGCTCAGCTAATAACGTTAATTCCGGTTGCACATAAGGCTTAACTTTGGCATACATTTGGATAAATTCACCGCGATGGATAGGCGTATAAAGAAAATTATCCTGAAAACTCATTATGGAAAGCACATAGATACGATCCAGTTCATTTTCAAACTGTGCCATATCCAGTGATCGAAGCGTAACGCCTTGCGCTTTCAGGCGCAGCCGAATTTCAGCCAAGCGTTCATCTTCCCGACTGAGGTCATGAGTCAATGCTGAACTATAATTTGCAAGCGCTACAAAACCGTTCGCTTTAAATTCTACAGGCCAACTGCTCTGGTTCTCGGGCTCAAGAAAAAAACTCGGTTGATTGCTTCTTTTACTTATAAAACGATAATGCCGCCAGGTATTGCCATCCATCGGCCCTACAGCCAGGGTGCAACCGATTTGCCGCAAATAGTTACAGGCATACGTGAGTAATTGTTCTGTTGCGCTGGCAGTATCTGAGTAAAAATGGCCGATCACACCTAACCGTTTATCCTGGTAACTTGGCACCGATTTCCACCAAAGAGAACAACGCGCATGCGCAAGTTTTTGCTCATCCATGCACACACAATGATGATCGGCCTCGTGCAGCTTAAGCCATTCAACATCAAAGTTTTTATAACAATCCGAATCTGTGTGGATGATCAGCTGATCTGAGTCGTCAATCGATATCACGGTTGCCACTTTACATCCCTCCGAAAAGATATAACGGCACACCACTTATTGTTGCTGCCGAAGTCGCTACCGTACCTTGACGCCACCACCGTGCATTATCGGAAGGGCAATCATGCATATTCGGTTGCCAATACAAAAAAATATAAGCCGCTGCATAAACAAAAACAGCACCCAAAATAGAAAAAACAACCGCATTGAAAGTAAACTGCATGATTACCCAAGGAATAAACACTAAGCTCCAACCTTGCAAGGTTGCTCGTATCAAAACACTATAATTAGTTAATTCAGCATGGCTAAACTTAATACGCGCAAGACCGATCAGAACCAGTTGAACTGCATAAGCAACAGTGTAGCAATAAATTAATTGTGATTGATGTAGCTCTTGCGCCAAAAACAAACACACCAAACCTGGCATTCCCACAAACACAACAGCCTGTATCGAATGGACTTGTCCTACTTTATTTTTTGTTTGACTACTTAATAAAATATAGGCTACTAATACGATACTTGGTGCCACTAACCATATAAGACCACCTACCGCCCAAGTAACATAGGCTATTAATACCAACCCGAGGATCGCACTGCCATCCAACGTTGTTTTGCGTCGTATGAGATAAAACCCCACAAGTAAGATAAAAACAACTAATAACCTAAGTGTTAAAGACTCAGCGTCCATAGGTAAATATGTTTTCAATAAAATGAATGCACCCAAGGGAATAAACAGATTATCCAAACCACGCCAAGCAATGGCCTCAAATAGCATGACCAAAACACCCATAATGAGCCCAATAAGCAATGACTCTGCACGCCCAACCTCACTGAACAGCAATAAAGGAATATGTACACTCAGAAACGCGACCGTAAAAAAAATTACCGAACCCTCAAGACTTTTACTGCCTTCACTTGTTTTGTATTGTACCTGGCCATAACGCACACCAATTAAAGCAGCCAAAGCATCCGCCAAAGTTAAAATCAATATTGGAATACAAAACAGTAGTGCATCACCTTCTGCTAATACAAACAATAGCGCCACAGCCATTGGAAAGTACAATTCGCCAAATGAACTGCGCGATACGCCATGAAGTACATCACCCCATTGTTGTCGCACAGCTTGTCGGTTTTTCAATATTAAAAGACCTGCGATGGTTGAAACAGCCAAAACAACCACTGGCCAACTTTCATTAAACAACCAAGGAAAAGTCAAAGTAATGCCACCCATGAGGATATGCAACAATTTACGCACCAATTCTGGATGAGGCGCGCATCGTATTTGATAAAAACGCAATCCGGCAAACAAGACTAGTAGCAACAATGTCACTAAAGCCATCGCTAGCAGGGGATGAAAATTCACTGCACTTCCTCGACAACATAGGCCATATAGAAAAATGCTTTGTCCTTGACATATAAACGCTCACTCAACTCAGTCAATGGTTTAAGTTTAGTGGCCATATGTTCAGGCCGACGTCGAGGCGCGAGCATGTTCCAATATGCCAAGCGAGAACCGGGTGTTGATACAGCAATCATACGGCGCAATAAATGATGGTGATTTTCTTCAGACATGTATTCAAAAATATCACTGAGGTTATATCGTTGAATAAGTTGGCCTTGGTGCTGATCCAGGTAGTCTTCCACCGATAACAAATGCCACTCGACCCTATTTACACGTTCTCGAATGAGTTCAAAGTTTTCTTGGCGTAGCGCCATAGGTAGCGCAGTGGTATGGGTACCCGTCAATATCCATTGTAAATAAGGATTGTCGGCTGGATTCAATTGTGTGAGTGCGTACCGGGTATGATTAAGAATATGCTCGGCGACACTGCCTTCAACATATTGAAAAAAACCTGGGTCACGCCCCATGCGACCCATCACAAAGCGTGAGAAAAATATTTTAAAAGTAGCGCGCCAGCGCCAGTTATCCCAAACTTCATTATAAAAACGCTCACGCTGCGCCAAATCCCCACCTGCAAGCAATTGATCAATGCGCTTGTGGTTATGCACGAGCGATAAAACGCGCTGACGAAACAACGCAAAATAACGTTCAAATTTACCCGCACCACCAATACCCTGCTCAATTTGAGCTAAATGACTATCCCAGAATTCTTTAGCTTCTGTCGGCAAATCTTTTCGGCAAGTTGCATACAATTTGCCGCGACGATTACTTTGACGTGATCCTATCAACTCCAACAAACCCTGATGATCTAGGCATCGATAAGCCGAAACCCTTAACGCCAGACAAGACAACTGCGCCGAATTCAAATCCAGAGCAATTACTCGAGCAGGGTCATGACATAACATGGCCAGCGCGTTATCCCCAGCCGAAGCGATTGATAAACACGTGTCCCCCGATTGAATACCTAAACCTTCAGTTAGAATATCTGCATCTTCCCAGCATTGAGCATAACGAATCAGCGAAAAATCTGCCCGGCTTTCTACTTCACTGCTCATATCATGTCCTCTGGCTCAACCCGCCGCACCGTTCCACGGCTACCGTCCATCTCCACCCAATCACCGTCCTTTAACCATCGGGTCACCCCACTAATAGAAACGATGGCCGGAATACCCATTTCTCGCGCCACAATCGCTGAATGAGATAACAAGCTCCCTCGCTCAACCAATAAAGCCGACGCAGAAGGAAAAAGCATGATCCAGCCAGGATCTGTTCGCTCTGCCACCAAAATCTCGCCCGCCTTAAGCACCGCATTACGCGGATCAGTAATCACTCGCACCGGCCCACGTACAATGCCCGGACAGCAAGCAATACCTTTCGCCTCATCACCTTGGGTTTCTTCAACGACATGGACATTCTCAAAGAGATTACCCTGATGCACGATGCCATAAGTATCAAAGCGATCAGCGGGGGCAGGCATCGTTTCATAACGTGCAAATTCTGCTCGTCGCAAACCAACCAGCGCTTTTAAACATTCCGTAGATGTCGTGCCTTCCACCACACCCATGATCTCATTAACTTCTAAATAGAAAATATCTTGCGCCTGCTCAAGCATGCCGACGCTGGCAAAGCGTTGCCCCAATTCAAAAAACACACGCCGCACATGGCCAAATAGGCGAGTACGCTCAAAGCGTAAATTTTCCCGGTCACACACTCGATGACGCGCATGTTTAAGCACCCAATTAAACACGTGCCGTTTAACCCCTCCCTCGCTCAATGCAGCTTTCACTTGCTGCTCAGCCTTAGCACGAATAGCCTCTTCTACTCTCTCGCCAAGCGCCGCAGGATTGTCTTGTAAACGTCGCGCCAACTGCCCTATCGAACGAAACAACAAACTGGGATCATCGTGCAGCGTAATACTCTCGAGCTTCAACTCATCCAAGCAACGATCTCCAAACTTGCTGAGGTAATCTGCAACATGTTTAGCCAAGACGGGTCGCTCGCTTACACTGTGTTGAACAGCTTTTAAGTCACCTTCGCATAAGATTTGAATCATTGTTGCATCATCACTTAATAACTGTGCCATAGTGCGCACTCGCTGCGCCGGCTCTGCACTGATCATGCCACCTTCCCCACACAACAAATCATTGTGCAACGTGTTATCTTGATCATGACACCATTTGACCGTCAGCTTGCGTAATACACCGTGAAAAATCATCGCAAAAAAATCATTAACCAACGGCGCGTCCCAGCGTGTTAGCAATTGCTTTTCTAAATCATGGTAATGGCTACACAAAGCGTCAGCACGCATGGTCGACAAGGTTTGATAATCAATACTCAGTGCTTTGTTGAGACGCTGATAAAAACGGTCTATTTTTATAGGTAAGGTAAAATGATTAACGATTAAACCCATAAGCATTTTCACCAAATTTAACGCATCACGAAATTTGGCTCCGCCACTGGCCTGATTCAACGCTGCAACCACAGATTCCGGCAAACCTTCTTTCACACCCATCATTTGTTCCATGAAAGGTCGATTAAAAGTAAAGCCCGGCAACATAGCCAAAACACGATACCAAGACAACAAGTTGTAATACACTCGGCCACGGATTAAACCCAACATGCGTCGATACGTCGTATCATTATCGTCAATGACCTGTTCGGACACCTTCAGAATGCGACAAAACTGCCGGTATACCTCTTCGTAAGCCTTGCTAGCAAAAGAGAAAGTTAAAGGTGTCGTGATTCCACCATAACTCTCAGCAATATTACTGTTGTCCCAGATATTCAGCGCTCCCTCAGGATCAGCCAACTCATTTAAAGAGGTAATCGGTCGTGATTGCAACAAATACAATTCACCCTGGTGATAAGCCCACTCAATATCTTGCGGGCAAGCAAAATGCTTACTGGTTGTCCGCACCAACTCAGCCACCGCCAAAATTTGCGCATCATTGAGGGCGGCTTGGTTCACTTTGTTTACCTCTACCGCTTGAGCACTTACACCCTCATCCTGACTCGCATCATACTGATGGGCAAGATTTTTCTCGGCAATTTCCCGTTGAATAATTTTATTTTTTAAATTGACGTGATACGTATCCGCATCGGCATCACCAGACACCAATGCTGTGCCCAATCCATATAAAGCGCCGATCACCGCTTCTGAGCGTCGGCCCGTCACTGGATTAGCCGCAAAGGCCACACCCGATACATCAGCGTCAACCATACGCTGTATCAACACGGCGGGTACCTGCGGCATCAATGACAAGCCCACTTCCTGGCGGTATAGCAGCACGCGCTCACTGAACCCCGAGCGCCACACATCAATAATGCGTTGCGCCACATCAGCCTTATCAACAAATAAATAACTCTCCAACTGACCTGCAAAAGAATGTTGCGCACCATCTTCATCCACCGCTGATGAACGTACCGCTACCGGCTCGTCTGCTGGACAAAGTTGTTGCAACACCGCACTCAATTCAACCAACAAATCATCGCCCCAAACAAGCGGCTTTAATGCCACTTGAATTTGCTCCAAATTTTCAGCTACGCATAAATCGTTATATTGCGGCGCAGTCAAGCACAGTTTAAAAGCATCCGGCGTAACTACAAACCACGGTGGAATAGGTAAATTTACGTCATCTAATTCAGCCAATGCATGGGCTTTTCCACCCAGCAGATGACGCCCATGGCTGCCCGGAAACAATACCCAGCTCATGGCGCACTCCAAATTGACCACAACATGGGAATGACCCCTAGAGACAAATACATTAACAATGTCCATACACCCGAAATCAGTTCAACCCGTTTGGCCAGATAAGATTCACGGCTTTTCATGAAACTAAACCCCGTTAACCCTGCAAAGACAAGTAATAAAACTAATAGCAATGCTACTGGCATCAAGAAGCCGATCTGCCATGCTGCCATCAATGCGCAGCCTGCTGTTAAACCTAAAGCACCTAACCAGAACACAACTGCGCGTCGCGCACCCCACAACACGGTATAGGTTTCCACCCCTTCTTCTTCATCCTCGGGGGCACGTATTTTTCGCCCGACCTCAATCACAACACCATTAAAAAAACTCACTAACAAAAACCAATATAAACCTGAAGGTAAACCATCACCCGCCACTAACCAATCACAAGCAGTTGCATAAAAATCGATCAATGGCATGATGATCATGTGGCTCCACATATAAGTCACAGGCCGCGTCCTAAGCCAGTCATGGACAAAAAACTCTTTACTCATTAGCGCCAGATAAAACCAAACCAGCAGCAATAAAAAAACCAAACTTGGTGCCAGCCAAATTGCCAACAACAGTTGCACTAACATACTCGCAGCCGCTACCCAACCCAACTCTCGCAAACTGACCAAACCACGCGGAACCGGTCGATATGATCGATAGCGACAATCTTCTTCGTAGTCTTTGAACTCATCGGCAATGCGTAGCTGTAAGAACAATAGCAAAGCCGTTACAAAAGCCACCACAGTCGGCAACGAGCCCGGCAAACTAACTTCATCGCGCAACAAGGAAGAAAAACATACTGCAGAGAAGCTAAACGCTGCCACCAATGGCCCATGCGCCAACAAAGGAAAACGTTCTTGCTGATAAATCCACCAACGATTCGATAACATAGACTTACCCCCGCGCTAACTGCTGATGTGCTCGAACAAAGTGATCAGCGCAAAGTGCGCCAATAATCGACAACTCACCCGCCAAAGCAACTGCCGCGCAAACTTCTGCCAAAGCCTGCGCGTTACCCTCCCCCGCTAGTCCCATCATCTCTAGACAAGCACGTTGACTGGGCAAACCAGTGCCACCACCTACTGTACCGACAATGAGATTAGGTAAAGTCACTGAAGCATACAGATCTCCTTCAGCCGTTATCTCAAATCGCGTCACCCCCACCGATGACTCAGACACACAGGCGGCATCCTGACCACAAGCAATATAAAGCGCGGCCAATCCATTGGCATAATGCCCTTGAACGCCAATAGTGCCACTTAACACCCCACCTAAAGCCGACATGCGCCAGTAATCCACCATACGGGTGGCTGTGGTATGCAAAACTTTTTCCACCAACTCAATTGGGATGATTGCTTCCGCCGTTACTTTCTTACCACGTACCGATTGAAACGATTGTGCGCTGGCTTTTTTATCGCCCGAAAGATTCGCTTCAATAAACGCATATTCAATAGTGACTGGACTTTTTTGCTTGATATATTCAAAAATCGCATGGGTTGCAATAGTCACCATGTTTTGTCCGGAGGCATCCCCCGTCAGGTATTCAAAATTCAGATAGACATGATTTCCCTCAACGGTGATGCGCATGTCTTGCAACTTCCCAAAGCGCGTCGTCGCTTCGGCTAAACCTTTGAACGTATCAAGCTGACTGACAGCCCAGGCCACAAAAACACCCGCATCAATCAGGGATTTAAAAGCAAAACCTGGCGCTCGGTTTACCCCTTCATTAAGCAGCATCGCGGTACAACCACCTACTTTGCTCATGAGATTCGCCCCGCGATTATACGAAGCCACTAAAGCAGCTTCACTGGTTGCCAATGGAATGTAATAGTCTCCCTGAGCAAAAAGCCCATTAACCCGTAACGGCCCGGCGATACCCACGGGTAACTTCACCGTACCGATAAAATTCTCGATATTACGTTGATAAAGATCTTGCTGTGCTTGAGTTTGTGTATCTAAGAGTTGCTGCTGAACAGACATATCAAGCGCCAAAATGCGCCAACGCCGTGCAACGGTCTTCTCACTGATTCTTGGGTCACGGGGAATATTCTGCGCAGGTGCCTCGTGCTTTGGTCTAAGGCGCTGTTTTAACTGTTCTACATTGTATTGTTTAAGTAAACGTCCCAAATATTCGTTTGCCCGACATTGCTGAATTGCCATTCGATACCCTTATCTAAGGAAATGCAAATTAAATACATTTAACGGCAAATATAAATCCGAGTTAAGTTTCAGGTTTAATTTTCGAAATAATCCATCCGTTTTTGGGATATTGCCAAGTTAATTTTTTGTAGCGTATTGCCAAGACAAATAAATTTGAACGAAAATAATCGGCAAGATAATTTGTAACACTTAGATTTTTATATATTATAAATGATAGCCCGAGGCAGAAATCAGCTCGATTTAACTTGGCAATATCAAAATTACACATATATATGGGACGAAAAATAACTAATAATCAGTGGGACAAGTTTTTAGATAATGTTGCCGCTACTGCAAATATTAGCTTGTCTGCTGAGATGGCTGGATTTAAGAGAACAGCTTTCTATGGACGAAAAGCAATAGATGAAGATTTTGGGTTCTGTCGCATTAACTGTAAAAATGCATATTTCAAGTGAACAGATATATCGGCTTCTGTTACTAGACGGATTTATTCTTCCAGCGCATAAAATTGCTCAGCAAAAGACATCTTGTCAGTTCTCTCCATCATCATCTGACCTTTGCGAATCATGTGCATTAGTTCGATGCCAGCCAAGATGTTTTTAGCTGATTGAAAAGATTTGAATCCGAGCATTGGCTTCGTCATTCGCTTCACTGCTCGATGGTCTTGTTCTACAATATTATTGAGATATTTGACTTGACGAACCACCATGGGTATCTCCTTGTTGGCATTGATCTCATCAATCGCCGCTTTATTGGCACCACTTTTGTCCATCGTGACCTTTTCAGGAACGCCATTGGCTTGCATGGCTTTGTCAAAGAAGCGTTTAGCAGCGGCCTTATCGCGCTTGGCCGTCAATAGAAAGTCGATCGTTTTGCCATCCCTGTCCACAGCGCGATAGATGTATTTCCAAGCACCTTTGACCTTGATATAAGTCTCGCCCATCCGCCAGCTTCCACCAACCGGGCGCTTATACTTTCTGAAAATCTTTTCCAGTAATGGCAGAAAACGGATCGCCCAACGGCTCACTGTAGAATGATCCACAGATACGCCACGCTCCTCCATCATTTCTTCCAGGTGCCGACAACTCAACGGATACGCCGCGTACCAGCGGATGCAGACCAGAATCACCTCAATCGGAAATCGCATTCCTTTTACAACCAGCATGTAGCCTCACCATTTTTTTCAATGTCAGCAGTCTACACGAATGTATCGATGACCTCGTTTAATGCGACAGAACCCTTTGCTCAGAGTTACTCGACAATTAATCTTAAGTTAACAGCTTGGGTTGCACTTAATTCAGGATAAATTTAACCCGTCTTTGTGGCGGGTTTTTATTGCCTGATACGCAAAAGAGACCCGAAATCTGCGGTTATTTCAGGATTAATTGAAAGACTATATCTTTTATGCTTGCAAACTAATGAGCGGGAAATATCTGTTAATTGTGTAGCAATCAGACTTATGCTGGCATTTTCTAGCGTGGACTTAATACAATCCGATAGTCCACTTGCGACCCAAAGTGGATATTTCAATAAAACCAACCGTCAAGACTTACTCAATTCCAGATTTATTCCGGATCTATAAGCTTAATCCCACCAAACCGTTTCGAGAATTTCTTTGCTGGTACTCCTTCAACTTGATATTGATAAAG
>JAJFKI010000031.1 GCA_021773295.1 Gammaproteobacteria bacterium
AGATTTAGGCGAGTTGATTTTTGTTCCCTTGGAACCTTTGAAATGCAGGTAATAGCTATTCTATTGCCAAATTTCAAAGGTTCCAAGGGGGCAAAAAGCAATAGCATTAATCTCGCATTTTGGAGTGTGGCGGGTATATACGCTTTCAGCTGCAGAAAAACTCGCAACCAGGTGTAAGTAACGAATGGCATGCAAAATAATTCCAGCCTTAGAGCCAGCACCCGCCATGCTCTTCGTAATGGTTTTGTCGCTTTGTGATGATGGCGGTATGGCCAGGCTTTGGTGCTGTGCTATCAGTTTATTATTACTTATAATTGACGATTATTGGCCCTTAAGGCAGCAAGGCAGCAATGATATCTTGATATATCATTCATCTGCTAGATCAGACAGTTGGAGTGCTGCTAGCAGGATAAATATTCCGCATTGACACCAGGGCCATAATAGGGCTATACTATAGCTATGGTGTCAAGACTAATAGGGTAGTATTTATGAGAACTGAAACAGTAAGGGCGAAAGTGAGCTATAAAACAAAACTAGATGCTGAGCTCATTCTTGAAAAGCTTGGTTTGTCCATGTCAGAAGCGATTAATTTAATGTTAGTTCAAGTCGCTATGCAAAGGGCGTTGCCTTTTGATATTGCTATGTCTAAAATTCCCAATGCTGAAACTGAGGAAATACTCGAAGAAACTGATAAAGGTGAGGGCTTGATTGAGTGCAAAAATGCAGATGATTTCTTTGGTAAGATAGGGATTTAATTTAAATTGTTAAAACCAATTTACAGAAAAAGCTTTGAAAAAGATGTTAAGCGTGTCAAAAAACGTCATAAAGATATGAGTAAGTTAAGACGCGTTGCTGAGTTACTACTTGCCGAAGAGCCATTACCGATCCGGTGTCGTGATCATAATTTGTCGGGAAACTACAGCCATCATAGAGAGTGCCATATAGAGCCGGATTGGTTATTGATTTATAAGTTAGATGATGATGCCGTTATTTTTGAACGAACAGGCTCCCACTCAGATTTATTCAAATAGATTCTTTTCTGGCATCATGCTTGTTGTTGGATCATGAGTTTTTACAAAAACTGGGCCTATATGGTAAGGGTAAAAAAACTAATTTAAGCCTACCGAAAATGATATTGTTATCGCATGTATCCCACCTCAAAAGGCTATTCTAGTACGCCAATGCAAAATAGAAAACTCTGGGGTTATTTTAAACCCCATGAACCACTCTCTTTATAAATCCATACCACTATACCCATCGTACCTCAAAATGCGATTTTCTGCCGGACGCTTTTTGTTCCCAGGAGCCGTTTGAAACTTGCCAATAGAATGGCTATTATCTGCGTTTCAAACGGCTCCTGGGAACAAAAATCACCGCGGCATAAATCTCGCATTTTGAAGTACGATGGGTATACACCTCTTCCTAACGCCTGATATTGACTTTACTACCGCATCTTGCTTCAATGCTTATTGGGAGAATGTTTATAAAAAAGGGTTTATGAAAAAGTTTATTAGCCTCATCATCATTGCGCTCATCTTCACTGGCTGCGCCCAACGACCGGATCCGCAACCAAAGAGTGCTAACTATGCACCCGAAACGGATCCTGCTCAAGCCAAATTATCGGAAGCTGCTGCCTCTGTCAGTCGCTCACTCATCGCTCTTGCCGAAATACAAGAAGCCAGCACACCGCCACCCAAATCTTTTCACCGCCCCGATCCAAGTGCTTATGGTATGGCTAATCTCGTTTCCATTAATTGGTCTGGACCTATTGGTCCCTTAGTCAATCAAATTGCTAAAGCAACAGGGTATAAAGTACGCGTCTTAGGAAAAGCACCGGCCATCCCAGTGATGATTGCACTCAATGCCCAGAATAAGCCTATCGGCGATGTGCTCACCAATGTCGGCTATCAAGCCGGTAATAAAGCAGACATTATCGTATACCCCAACAGCCACACGATAGAATTGCGTTATGCTAGAAGCTAAATGGAAAACATTAATACAGCGATTATTGTTGTTAATAGCGGTCACATTGATGCTAGTGGCCTGCGAAAGTGAACCACCGCCAACCATTATTTACCCCCCCAATGCCGACACAACTGATTTAAGTGATTTAAAAGCATTGCGACAATACCGCATCAGCAAAAAAGAAGAAAAGAAAGAAGTAAACCCGATTCGCACCGCCGCCATCAAAGAAGCCGCATTAACCGTCGGCGCTCAAGGAGCCTTGGCAAAGCGGAGTGAAGAAATCAATGCCGTGCTAAAACGTGATATCCCACAGTTAGATAAAGTCTACCGTTTCCAAGCATTGATGTTGGATCACAATGTATTGCCACCAGTGTTGGTGCAAGGAGATAACCTCCTGAATCTTAACGATCCTGATACAATTCGTTTAGCCGATAGCACCTTTAAAATTGAACAACAAGCCCGCTTTGTCACCGCGCCACCCACCTGGCGTGATTATTTATGGCTACACTACAAAAAACCGGAATTACCTGATAAATCCATCTTACCCAAGAACCAAGAAGAATTAACCATTTGGCAGCACTATGTCGCTATTGGCTGGAAACAGGGCATAAAACAAGCTAATTCTATCTTCTCTGATAGCCTTTCAAGATTAACGCGAGATTATCAGGGAATGGCCTTATATCGTAAATTATTGAACCAACATATGATCAGCGCCCCCTTTGTTGCCAAGACTGATCTTGGAATTACCGGAGGAGGGTCTAAAATTACTATTAATGACCAAGTTTTAAGAATAACGGCGAAACCACAGCTAAATGCCAATAGCAAAGAGTGGACGCCCATCTTAGCAGAACCTTTTACGGATCATAGTTGATGGATGATAGTTTACTAATAGAAAATGAGCCACTACGATTTACCAAAGATGAAATGGATAGAATCTTAGTGTATTGCTATAAGTGCGAAGCGTCAGATATCACAGCGCAATCAGGTGAACCCATTTACGCTGAAGTGCATGGCCGCTTGCTGCGCATTACTAAACGGGCGATTTCCAACACCGAAGTGGGCGAAATTCTCAATGCCATTTATGGCCCCAATGGCACGACACAAATTTTGAGTGGCAAAGACGTAGATACCCATTATGAAGTGCGCCCGTCCCGTGGTGAGCGTTATCGTTACCGGGTCAATGGCACGGGTTGCCAAGTGGAAGGACATGATGGCATCCAAGTCACCCTTAGAACAATCCCCAGTACACCGCCTCCCTTAGCCGATTTACAATTGGAATCAGAATTACTGGATGCCATTGCACCGCAAGAAGGTGTGGTGTATGTCACGGGTTCCACCGGTTCTGGTAAAAGTACCCTGTTGGCCTCCATTATTCGGGAATTGTCCGAACAGGCACAAGGGAATCGAAAAATCCTCACCTATGAAGCACCGATTGAATTTGTTTTTGATGAAGTGGATAAGCCCTCTTCTATTGTGAGCCAATCAGAAATCCCACGACATTTACCAAGCTTTGCTGCGGGTGTGCGCAATGCATTGCGACGTAAACCGCGCTTAATTTTAGTGGGTGAATCTCGGGATGTAGAAACCATTAGTGCCGTGATGGAAGCAGCGATGACAGGGCATCCTGTTTATACCACCTTACACAGTAATGGTGTGTCGGAAGTAATGCGTCGTTTGGTGAATACCTTTCCCGCTGATGAACGCCACGGTCGTATGATTGATATTATTGAAACCATTCGCTTAGTGATTTGGCAAAAACTCGTGCCGACTGTTGATGGTAAGCGCACCCCTTTAAGAGAGTTTCTTGTCTTTAATGAAAAAATCCGTGATGAAATGCTGGATGTCGATCCAGAAAATATCACGGCTACCACTCGCCGCTTATTGCGCTCTCATGGACAATTGATGATTGTAGATGCGCAAAAGAAATTTGATGCTGGGATTATTTCAGAGCGTGAGTATCGTTTAATCGCTGCAGGATCTAAGAATCAGGATCGTGACGCTGGGATATAAACCCATCACACTCCAAGATGTACTGAAGATCTGATCAAGTGACAGGTTCAAGGCCCCGAAGATGGCGTTTGCGCAAAACCGTAAGTTATCGGAAATACGGATTAGCCACCTTCAGCCCCGCCGCCTTCGCCACCACCGCCGCCTTTGGCGTCTTTCAAGAACTGTTTGCCAGCATCACCAAATTTATCGGCGCTTGCCTGCATTGCTTGCGCACCTTTCTCGCCAGATTCTTTAATGGTACTTTGCATTTGTTGCAATTCTTGCGCCGCACTGTAGCCACCTTGCTCTTGGATACCGAGCCAGCGCATGACTTTATCTGGCAATACGTGAATCAAGGAAAAGATCCGGTTAAAGGCCAAAATAAGAATTAAAGTATAAATAGAAATAAAGATTGATAATGCAATGGGGCCAAAAATACCAGTGCCATCAGAGTTACCTAAAACAATCGCAAAACCAAAGTTCACAAAACCCACGACACCATAAGATAACGGGATTGCCGCAAAAAAGCCTGCCACCATTAACGCGGGTCGCAAGAAGGCTGAGGCTAAAATCATCACGCCTGCTTCGGCTCGCCCCCACACTTGGTGTTGACCCTCAGGGTGTAAAATCCCCAAGGCTAACAAAGGCCCTGCCACCATCGACTCAATCGCCAACACTAACCAGCCAATGGCCCCGAAGGTAAAGATTAAATAAGGGATCAAAGGAATATATAAAGACAGTAACACCCCATTCACAAAAGCTGCGGCAATGGTGCCTAATACAAAGGGGATGAACCAAATCGCCGCCATCGACAATGCCATACCTGCCGTTTGTACCGTGCTACCTATAATATTCATGCCCATGAAACTCAAGCCAGTCACAACACTAATAGCAGCAATAATGCCACCCCAAATCGCTTGTGCTTGCGCAATCATTTTCGCACCTAAGGCTGTCACACCCTTCACCGGATCCTCAGTAAAAATGCCTGAGCTCCATTGGTTCACCGAATCATTAATGTATTTTATAAAATCATTCGCGATGGTTGGAAACCCTGTCAACCAGGGTTTTAACACATGTTTCACATTACTACTGACACTAATACCTCCAAAGGCATTTTCCAATTGTAGGTTCGTGAGTGAGTCAATGCTTTGGCTTACCAAGGCTTGCACTTGGGTCAAGAAAGGATCCATGTAAGTGTTATAATTATCTTTGCCTAAGGAATCTTTCAAATCACTTTTATTTGGCCCCTTATAACCAGGAACCCAATTCGTTACATTGACAAAGGCACTGGCATAATTAGCCACCGATAGATAGTAGCCCCCCGCCATCATCCAGCCAAAATTCTGCGCTTGATCCAGCATATGCTGCATGCTACTAAAGGTCTTACCATAATTGGCATCACCTGCTGAATCTCCAAAGCCAAAGATGTGTTGTAAGCCCACTGTAGGACCGAAAATAGTGCCTACGCCAGATCCTTGCTCCGCTACTTGCTTCGCTTGATCCACGTAAAATTGATATAAGGTATTCGACATCGTCGTTGCAGCATCTTGAATGGCTTGTTTAGCAGCATCTGTAGTTGCCTTGGGCACAATAATGTTTTGATTGAACGCCGTAACGTAATTACGTGCAGGAGAATTTAGTGTATTCATCATAACAATTAAAGCATTATTACGCATGTTGTCGAGTAAATCATTTTTTGTATATGATTTAGTAATTGAGCCACAGCGACCAGTGTCTCTATTTTTAATAGAGAAACTGTAATGATATCCGGTGTCGTTATAAGGCGCTACGGGTGCATAGTGTGTGTCAAAGGAATAGATGTTTTGATCATTAATCCCATAATGACCTTCACGGGCAATATTGGTCGCAATAGTATATTGATACATACAGGTTTGCGAACTAAATACTTCACCCGCCAGTGTGTAATATTCACTGCGTTGCGCGGTGGGTGCTGTGGCTTCACCCGTTTTAATCGCTGTTAAGGCATGGGTCCAAATGGCATCCGCAGCGCCGACCCCTTGCAGAATCACCCACATAATAAACACTTGAATAATGGCGTAACCACCCGCCGCTTTGGTGGGTAATAACAAGGCAAAACCACCCGCAGCTCGTAAAGGAATCCACGCAGAATTCCATTGCTTACCTAACATTTCACCTTCATTAGCCGTATTGATGGTTGAGACTAATAAACTATAAATAATGATAATGGCGCCAAGCACTAATACGGCATTATTAAAATCAACTAACACGCCTTTAAAAATATTTGACTGCACCGGCGAGTAAAGTACATTACCCACATTGTCAAAAACGAAGCCTAATATGTATTGTGAAATATCCGATTGAGGAATTGAGAAAAAACCACCAATGGTATCATTACCATTTTGCGCAAGTGCTAATGGTGCCGCTATCATGAGAATAATAAATAATAACCATCGACCTTTCATTGCACTAATCCTCAACCTTCGTGTCCCACCACTCGCGCACGGTACACCCTAGCTTGCAATGTTTGACTTGAAAATACCAAAAGTGGTAACGAAACCCATTGGCAAACGATAACACGGCCAATATGATGGCTAAACAACCACCCGCTATAAGACCATCCCAAAGCAAAAAAATAGCATAGCCTAAAATGGCTAAACCAATGAGTGCGAAGATTAATGTGAGTCGCAAGAAGTTTTTACCTTGAGCGGCAATAGCTTCTTCGGTGAGTTGTAAACGCGCTACGGCTTGGTCGAATGTTTCTGCATGATCAGCTTCTTTCTTGACGCCAAAGGCTTGCTTAAGGTTACCAATAATACCAGCGGAAAGTCCGGCGATTTGTTTAAACCCCATCCAAGATGGAAAGTCTACGGCAGGTTTTGTCGCCCACTTAGCTGCGCGACCCGTCCTACTAAAAATTCCCATAACATCGACCTCTACGAAAAAATAGAATAGAAAATTACTATATCATCCTGTTCGTTCAGAAAGCAAGCAAAATAAACTTTGCAAAAACTTAAGCGTTTTGCGCGCCGTCATTATCCTCGACTCAAGGCCAAGGACACGCTTTTTACTTACTGAAAACTTAATAGCTTTGTTTATGGATATTAAAAATGCTAAACTCTGAACAATATTTATGTGATCAAGTGAGTAATAGCAATGGTTGATTTAAATCATGAAGGTGCCCATAAGTTTTGGAAAGACTACGATGATCCAATGATCTATCGTGTTGTTGCTTTCATGGAAGGTGTTGAAGATTGGACGCTCGATGGCGACCCAGGCTTAGAAGCTGCCATTGAAAAATTAGGTGAAGCGCTTTCACAAGCCGGTAATTATGACTTAGGTCATGAGGATGAATTTATTAACCTCGCTTGTCATATCAAATCAGCACGTAATTTACGCTTATTACAAGCCATAGACACGGCCCATCCTGGCGCCGCATCAAAATTACTCATCCATGCCGAAGAAAATAGCGCCTCTAATGATGATGTTCCTGGCTTATTTTTACGACGTAATATTGTATTTGAACGCTTACGGTTGTTAGGTCGCGTCTTTGCCCCAGACAGGTTCGCTTTAGTGATTAAAGCGTTGGAAGGTGACGATGATTATTAGAGTGTGTTTGGTGTTGCTGCTATTAGTAAGCAACCAAAGCTTTGCTTTGACGTGGAAAGAGTTAAAGCAACAAAATGAGCAAGCCATGGCAGACGCTAAACAAGACGCACAAGAACAACGTGCTGCAATCAATGCAGATATTGAAGCGCCACCCGCAACCACTACCACAACACCTACAACCCAAGCGATACCAACACCCCCAATCACAACACCAAGCCTGGTCCAACCTAAAACCATTGCGCCACGTACTGTCGTCCCAACAATGACACCCAACACGACAACGGTGGCACCAACAACGCCAGTGACTGTGCCAACACACACAACGAAACCTAAAAAAAAAACCAAGGTTGAAAAACAAACGCCCACCATACCAGCACCACCTGCTATCACTGGCTTCCCGAGTGATGATGATTCAACGCAAGATGACACTGGTAATGGTTGGGATTATGGGTTTTAATAGTTTTAAATCGTTACTAAAGACTGAGGAGACTTTCCCATGATACGTAATACCATTAATGTCAGTTTATTGACGTTTACACTGTTAATCGCTACCAATGCATTTGCTGAAGATCAACCAATCACACCTGCCTGCAGCACCTGTGATCAAATGCAAAAATTAAATAAGAGCTTCAGTGACGCGTTCGGTGGCTCATCGGCTCCTAAAAGCCAGGATGGCGATCTGTACGGTGCCACCAGCAGAATCCTTAACCAAACCCAAAATGTCGTGCCTAATAGCAGCAGCTTAACGAATGACACCATCATCGATACCTTAACCAATCCGAATCCCGCCAGTACCGTGGCAGATTATGCTGCTAAATTAAGCCAGCAACTCGCCTCTGTTGATAAATCCTCAAATAAATCTAAACAAGCAGCAGCCGAAGCTTTTTCTATCACCTCACTCTTAGGACAAGCCGGTATCACAAAAGACTCGCAAACCTATAAAAATGCACAAAACTTCATTGCGTTTGTCTCAGGACAAACAAATCCTATTAACCCGTTACCGAAAAATATTCAAGCCATGTCTAATCCGACCACTGAAGTTTTGGCCTATCGAAATGCCTTAGCGGCCTATGCTACATCACTATCGGTTGGATTGAATGTGTTTAATACCATGTTGGAGAATCGGGTGATTCCTTCTGGAAAGAGTAAACTTCCCGACACGACCTTTAGTGATCCTTTGAAAGGTGGTGCTAATTCGACACTGAGCTTAAATGCCAGCAAAAACATGAGCCAACTGCAATTGGATCAATACATGGCAAATCGTCGTGTTGGCAACAGCCAATGGTACAAGGATGTTGATAAAGCAACACCGGTACAGTTAATGCGTGAAAACGTGATCATACTCGCAGAAATCCGCTACGAAATGTTTCAACAACGCTTAGCCCTAGGTCAAATGAATGCAACACTTGCTGCATCACAACTTGGCTTACAACAAGGCGTTGCACGTGCAATGCTGTCACAAATGCGCAACAGCGCCATCCAAGCCGCTAGAGGCCAAGCGCAAACTTCCGGTGAAGAAAATAATACGGGTGATGAAGATTAGAAAGTCCTTCTCCACAAGCTGTCTCTTAATCAGACCTTCGGTTTTTACTGAAGCAAAAAAAGCAGTTTTTTTAACGAGTAGAAGAGACAGCTCCACAAAAGCGAAGAAATTAAATCGGTAAGTTTGTGAATGTTGGGTTCTTTGAATATGCTGTTAGGATGTCTTCGACTAATTGATCCACCACGCCTAAGCTATCTATTTCCGCCAGAAAGCCTTCTTGCTCTTGTGCTTGTTCTAAGCGTGCTTCGATGAAGGAGGTTGCTGTGCCAGAAGGAAAGACGCGCGCCAAAACTTGACGGGCTGTCATGTGGCCTAAATGTCGATACAAGGTATTACGTAACTTGGCATCTTCTGCCGTGGTGCTAAAGGCCCACAGTTCGATGGGGCCAATGGTACAAGTGAGTAACTGTGTGTTTAAACCATCTTTCGTGGCAAATTGCGCTAAGAAAGTAGAGCCCCCTTCTCTTGGACCATGAACTTTATTAGCCAAAACTAATTTTGCTGTTTCGGATAAACCAAAGATTTCCGCCGTTTTCTTGATGGCTTGGGCTGGGCCTGCGTCCATAATATAAATCGAGGTTGCAAATTCAATCATTACTGAATCGAAGTCTTCTAATGATTGCGAAATTAATGCGACTTGCACTTTCCACTTTCGCCCTTCACGCATATCAACGATAACTTGATCGCGCACTGCTTTCGCATGGGAGGTTCGGTGAAATTCATCATAAACTAAACGTTTCGGATCATCACGCAATTCCATGATACGAGTTTTATGATAATCCTGATATTGCTCAGCCATATCATTGACATTATCTTCGGTTAAATAATAATCCCGCGCTAACACATAACGAGCTAACATATACATCACTGCTGTTTGTCTATCAGCAGCTTCACCCCCAGTCTTTGCGACTTCATCCAAATCTAATGACACAATTTTCGCTTCACCAATATCAAAGCGCGTCACGCGTGATAAAATGGGGTATTCACGCACAGCACTAGAAATCATTCGTGCGAACGCATCAATGAGTGATTCACCGGTTGGCGCTTTAATTTCACCATACAAATCTTCCACTGATTTATTGCGACAAATAGAAGCGGCATCGGCTAATAATGGCATGGCATAGCGTTGCGCCAACATGGCTTCATGGTTAAAACCTGCTAAAAATAAGGCATCGGTAATTTCCCACCAGGTGGTGTGCTGATCTTTAACAAAACCAATTTCTTCAATAATTTCATCAACGATGGTTTCAAGGCCAGCGGTGTAAGTATATGGATTACCATTATCCGCCAAGACTTTGTATAGTTCATCCACCACCATCCCTGCCATATCGGCAACACCATCATAAGGCCTGTCTTCACCAAGTGGCGTCGCTAACAGCGTTAAAAAGTTTACTAAGAAACTACGCTCTTGTGGCGTGGGATAACGCGCACCTAATTGTGTATCAAAGGGATTAATCGAATAATCCGGTGTCATACGCAAACGATAAGATGCCACATAATGTCGCTTCTCAGGTGGTAAGGCTTCTTTTAATAATGAAATTAAACCACTGCTCGATGGACCAATATCGATAATGGCAATCCGCGGTAAACGTTTTAAGCCTGCTGACAGTGCCAAGGCTAAGTTAATAGCATTCGATAAAACTGATTTACCAGAACCGGGTCTTGCATACAGGATATCAATCCAAGTGGTTTGTTTGGCGGAGCCTGGTTGATACGGCCAAAGCTTACCATCGGGAGAGCGGAATAATAGAGCGCCCGTTTTCCAGGGTGATGCTGGACGGGTCAAAGGTGCCATGTATACGACTTCCGATAAAGGAGCAATCGCCGGCATCGCTTCACTACTACCTGAAATTCCTAGCATGCTAGAAACGACCCCACCAAAAGGATCGCCGGTCACTTCACTGACTTCACAATTACCCCAGCCTTGTAATGCTTTCGCGAGTAATGCTGCTCTTGTGCGTAATAAACGGATATTATCCGCCGGTGCCCACGTGCAAGCAACCACTTGTAAACGCACCACAGCATCTAAGGCATTGACTTCAATTTCTTGCAAGATTTGCAATGAATCATGCAACAAACGGTTTTGCGCGGAAGTAAACGAGAGTATCGCTGATAAAATCTGTCGCATTTTGGCTGATTCTAAGCCATTACTCTGCATTAAATACGAAATCCGCCATGGGATTTGACTGGCATGAACACGATTAAATAAGTGCAAAAAAGTTTTCACATCCTTAGGAAACAAATCAACGAAAATGGCAGAATACACTCTATCGCCAATGCGCATAGTGCGAAAATCAAGACGCTCAGCATCACGTGGCATTAATTGTTGTGTTAAAGGAGGGTATAAAATATTGGATATTTCATCTTCAAAAATTTCTGACGCTCGCTTGGGAATTTTATCGCCCGGCAAGGTTGGCTTCCAAGTTCTGTCGGTAAACTCAGGATCGGTGGTCATGCGAACTTCATGCAAAGCATCATGAATATTCAGCACGCCTGTTTGTAAATTCAGTGCATTTAAATCGTTGTATGTTGCTCGGACAAAGGCATCGTGCGCATTACGTAAATCAGGAAAGGCCGCGATTAAGTTTTGTGAATCTTTAAAGGGGGGAATTTCATTTTTACGAATGAATTTTTGTTTATCTTTAATGGTACGACTTGCTTGTTCTTTCGTTAAACCTGATGGGCGTGTCCATAATACGAAAAAGACATCTTCTTTCGCACAATAATTGCTTAAATAATTGATGCGCTCTTCGAATAAATCATCGAGTTGTAAGCCGATTTCTTTTGCCGTTTGCCGTGCGCTAAGAAAATTGTCAGCAATTTCCTGCTTCGCACCATCCCTGTCATAACTAAACAGCATTTGTACACTATGGCCAGGGCGAGACAGCGTGGCTTGAAGACTTTGTGAAACACCACTATGGAGACGATCAAACTCTGGAGTACCAATGAGCGCGGTTGCGCCTTCGATTCTTAAGATAGTCACGAGTGAGCCATCACGGGCCACTAACGTTGTTTTGTTTTCTGCAGTTTCTAAATCACAATAAGAATCTGCTGTCATTTTCAGGCCAGAACTGAGCCATGATAATAGCGTCGTAAAACCATCGACGACATTGTCCATAATACCGAGCATGATTACCTCTCATTTTGTTCGTGGGTGCATCCCCCTCCACCAGGGGGAGGAAAGACACGAATTTTCTACTATTGCTGCATAATTTAAGGCTTTGCACAGACGTCGTCATCCCGACTCAAGGTCGACGAGATGACGACGTCTGTGCAAAGCCTTAAATAACGGAAGAAGCTGGCCAAAAACGTGTCTATTCCTCAGGCTGCAAGGCTGAGGGAGTAATCTATTCACTCAGCAATTCTGCATGTTGGTTTTCTAAGGCTTGCTGTTCTAAATCATTTAATGCTTGCTTTGCCCAATGTTCCACTTGTTTCCTAAATTTACCACGTGCTGGCAATAATCGTAAGGTGCTGAGCAAGGCTTTTGGGTTTTTACGTTGATTGGCCTTAAAATCAATCAACAACTGTCCAAATACTTGCGGAGAACTTAAGCCTTCGCCAAACTTTTCCTCGACAAGGGCACCGCGTGAGCGTAGGGTTTGGTAAATTTCTTGAGCGGAATCTTTATAGTCTGTTTCATTTGCCATCGCACAAAATAAGACGTGACACATGGCGTTCAAATTAGCTTGTGACATTTCTGGTAAGTAAACTAACGTCCCACCGCCATAGGCTTCGCCCACCACTTCTAAGAAAAAACATTGAGAACAAAAACAACAAGCCGTCACCATATTGCTCATACGATTTTGGCGGTAGTTTTGATTCACATTGACAATTTCTTGGAAATCTCTGGCTTGAAAGCCACAATATCGGCAGGTGTGTTCATCACGTTCTAAGATTTTCTGTGCTAATTGTTTAAATTTAGGATGGCCTTTGCGGCCCATAAAGGCCGCAAAATTAGTTAAACTTGCATTCAAAATCACATCATGCATGTACTATTCTTAATCGTTATTGAGACTGTTGCCCGAAGCCAAAGTCACAAGTACCCGTTATTGTGCCGGTTTGAGCACTAGAACTATTAAACATGGTCATACCCGTCACATTTAACATTTGAGGTAAGAAAATCATGGCAGCACCGATGAATAATAATGCAATCGGTGTACCCACAGGAATCTGTGTTGGATTATCCTTATGCGCTTTGAATTTAAAAATTGAACCTAGCACAAATCCAAACCCTGCCACAAAGGACATGCCTGTGATTAACTTAGTGACAGAACCGAAGCTATTCGTGATATTATCTGCAACTTCGCCCAGTGAGCCTGAGTTTGCACTGCCGCAGCCACCACCACCGCCGCCGCCATCTGACGCAAACGCCGTTTGGAAAAAAAAGAATGCTGCCAAAATAATACTAACGATAAAGAATGCCTTGATCCAAGAATGCACATTGGCATTGACCGTTAACGCTTTCATAAATGTTTACCTCCACAAAATGTCTCGCTTTTTACTCCCAGGACTTACGCAGAACGCCAAATCTTTGGCATTCTGCGTAAGTCCTCACTGAGCTGCCGTCTAACTACCAACAATGCCCAAGGTAGTATATAACACATTTTTTGCAGCAACAATGTTAAGACATAAGATGCCGCCAAGGGTATGCGTAAAACCTTTCGTCAAGGTACCAGGCTGTGATTGGCCCGTCCCCGATTTATAAAAAAACAGTAAGCCTCTTAAAAAGGCAATTGCACCTATGGTTTGCACCACGAGAATAATTGTTGTCCGTGCTAAATCAAAGGTTGCATTATCGGTGGGACCATACATTAAAATATTGTCATTACCAAACACGGTAATTAAGCTCATGTTTAATATGGTAGGGAAAAATAAAGCTGCCGTGCCAACAATCATCATCATCATCGGCCCCCGCAAATCCGTGTTGGCGCTCATCATCGTGCGAGCCTCTCCGTATTTTTTCAACTCGTAAAACGCTTTGAAAAACATATAAAACCCTATCGTGTAAGCTAACGCACTGACGAGTGCGTTAATATGAGGTAGGGTTTGTTGGATATTCGTGAGGGTTTGACTGATGTCGGGAAAATTGTAGTTTTTTATGGGATCCCACCAGCTTTGATCGCCATCGCCCGGATCATTACCCCCATCGCCTGTGGGCTGGCCACTGGTAGGCGCACCACTACCCGGGGAGCCGCCACCATCATCTGCAGCAAAAGCCATCAATGGCATCAAAAGTGCGGCCATGACATAGGCTATCAATACGAATAACTTTAACTGCCGTTGTTTATGTTGACTGACTAAAACCATCGGTTCTCCCACTGTTACCCTCTGATTTACATAAGGTTTCAGCTCAAAATTGATGAATATATGCATTTCCCTATTAATCGAGAAGCTATTTATTGAGTATATTCCTTGTTTATTATGTAATTATTAAGGGTAGTTTCATTATTTTCCCCCCACCCTAGCCCTCTCCCACAAGGCTGAGGATAAAGTAGGCTAATCTGCTTCGATGCCGTATTCTATTTTAGTGCCCGAGCTCGTTCTGACGTAGCCACCTTCTGGACTGATTTGAGTGACGCGGCCATAACCTTGGATTGTATCGCCAACGGAAACCGTAATGGTTTTGCCCTGTCGGTCTTTCAACCATGCGCGACCTGGGATTAAAGCATCGACAAAATAACGGGTCTTGGGTGCACTTGATGTGGCAGCGCTACTGCGGCGGCGTCTGGCTGGTGCTGTATAACGCCGTGTGGTTTGTTTCGCTCTAACGCCAGGTTGTTTAACGGCCTTGACGATTAATTGTAACGCTTGTTCAATACGTTTACTTTGTTCGGCTAATGTAGTGATTTTTGTTGCTAAGGATTCAATCTTTTCTTGATTTTTTTCTGCAGCCTCTTTTACATCATCCATTTTTTCTTTTAACACAGCGGTTTTACTTTCAAGTTTCGCCATGCGCTCTTGTGATGCGGCATTTAAAGAAACAGCTTGTTGTAATAGGTTTGAATCTTGAGTTGTCGTGGTTTGAGTTGGGGTGCTAGCGCTTGTCGCTGGGGTAGCCGTTGATGGCATAAATACCGGTGGCGCTGTTTGTGTTTTAACGGCCGGTTTTGTCGTCGTCTCTAGTGGAAGTTTTGGCATAGCAGCTTTTTGTGGTGATAAGGTTTTAGGACGTGTGGTAGCAGGCTTTGTGGTTCGCTTAGGCGGTGTTTGCTTTTTACTAGAACCGCTAAACATGACATAAGCCCCAAACAACACAGCTAATCCAAGAGCAGCGCCCAAAATAATATTCTTTTTACTACTGGTTTTACCGGCTACCACTTTTCTAGCAGGTGTAGCGGTGGCAGCGGCGGCTACGGGTTCAACGGTAGACTCCTCTGGTTCGACATAAGCCTCTTCGGTGTCAAAACTATAATCCTCTGATTCATCGAAACTAAACTCATCTGTGTCAAAATCATGAGTTTCGTCAAATTGATATTCGCCTTCATCCGGAAAGCTGAAATCATCGTCATCAGGATGGTTGTTATTTTTCTCATCCGTCATTTACTGACTACTCCTATTTGCCGTTGCTAATTGCTGCGTGGTCGCGCTGGTTTGTTGTGGTAACCTTGGTACTAGCGATGGCACATTAATCGTAACATCAGTAAGGAACAAGATACCAACACTCGTACCCGCATTTACAATAATTGTATTCGGTCTATCGAAAATTTTATCCATTTGTTCACCCCAACGTTGGCCCACTTGGCCAAAGCCAGCTGCGATTTGTTCCGTTGGATTTAATTCTTGTGAGACGGTGATTTGAGAGCCCGTGCTTAAATTCGAAACGATTTGACCCGACTGCGTCACCGCACTACCGTAACCTTCCATGAAAGATGAAGCAAACAAAGAGCCATAGCGTAATAAGTAATGGTGATCCACATGGCTTGCCAATGCGGTACGTGCCGTATCCGGATCAATCGCTACAGCGTTAATACCAATGGTGCGCGCCTTGTCTGGTAAATTCATGGTGCTGAAATTCATTTGAACTTTTTCAGGACGGTCTAAGCCTGATTGATCTTGCGTTTGTTGTAAGCTACCAATCAATTTCGCGCCTTTAAATTCACCCGTAACAATGTTTGCTAATACAGGACCAGGCTCATCGGAACTCACAGATGTCACCAGTGAACCAAACAGTATCGTTCCCGCTTTGATAATCGGCGGACCAGGCTGTGACGCTAGTGCAGCCTGATTGGCGACGCGTTGTTGACGTTCTTTTTCTAAGACTTGTGCGGCTGTGCCTTGTACTAACGCTTGTGCCGGCGTACCCTTACCTGACCAAGATGCCATCAATGTCTTTGCCATATTCGTCATATCAGACTGTGCTTTTTTAGTGGCGGTTTGTAATTGCTGTTGATTTAATTGTTGCAATTGTGATTGTTGATAATTCATTTGATCTTGTAACGCCGCTAATTGTGATTTCAAGGCTGCGGCGTCAGAAGCTGACATACCACCGGCTCCGGCGCCACTCCCTGCAAGCCCTCCAGCACCTGCCGCACTGCCAGCACCACCTCTGCCAGCACCCGCACCGCCAAGCCCAGCACCTGCGCCATTGTTACCACCGCCGCCTAATAATCCGGCACCCGCAGTCCCGCCTTTGGTTTGACTAACAACAGTTGGCACAAAACTTTTTGACGTACGTTGCGCTTGTTGACGACGTTTAAGGTTTAATTGCTTTTGTAACTCCGCATATTCGGGAGAGGTTGGGCTAATGCCTGGGACTGATTGAATGTTTTGCGGCGCCGTTTGTATCGTTGCCTTGGACGTAGCAGCAGTGCGAGAGCGATGTAAACCCACCACGCCAACCACAATTGCTAGTAATAAAACGCCACCGGTAACTAATATGATGGTGCGCGTTTTCATATCCGCAAATAAATTTGAAAGATTTTGTAAGCGTCCTGCCATACTAATAACCTTTTATATGCAATTGCGTCGTTTTGCCATAGCGAGATAATAATATCAACGACGTTTTTGCCATTTTATAGGCATTCATCCCATCCGCACTCGACATGGTGGCCAGCCAAGCCGGTGATAATACTTTAAATCGTGTCCTTAGGAAAATAGCATCTCCCGCTAACCATGCCTTTGCATCAGCACCTTTAACATCCAATGTTTTACTGCCTTCTGGCGGCACACCATCTAATACATTTAATAAACGCGCATCCGCTTCATCCGGCAAACTGGAGCCACTAATCACTGGTTTAGCGTTTGGACCCATGCCCGGCACGCGCAAATCAACACGATAGTCTATCACTCGTTGCCCCGGAACTAACGTTAGCATGACCGGCGTGTTTAAATCCACCAGCTTTATGGCCATATTGCCATAAGTGTATGGGGCGCGTGCTTGTATCATCAATGTGTTACTTTTTTTATCCCATTTGATGTTAAACGCTTGGGGGTTGCCGATATCATAGGCATCAATCGGCCAAGGTGCACCGGTCGAGTCTACAAAAACGAGTGAACTCACAAACCCTAAATTCAATCGAATCACGGGTGGCGTTGAACCGGGTGCAAGATTGACGATTAATGATGTTGACGTTGGCCGTGGTGTGCGTGAATAAGGTGCAGTGGCTGCTGCACGCTGAGTATCATCTAATTTATTGCGCAAACGTTTAATTTGGCTGGGTGTTAAGGGAAACGCTTCTTGCTCCACTTGTTTAAAAGCTTGCTTTTTCACCACACGTTGCCATTGAGGATTGAGGTTACCCGTGACAGGGTTAGTAACACTACCGGTGTTTGTCCCTGTTACTTGCTGCCCAACGCTGGAGCCAGATGCCAAGGGCAATGGTTGTTGAGCATTGGCCGTTGAGGGTAATTGCCCCCCTGGTAATGCTTGCGTTGTTGTTTGTTGAGCCAACTGCTGGTGAATCGAGGGTGGTGCTGCAGGGTTTATGATAGGCTTACCTGCTAAGGCACTTTGCACTTGCTCTGCGAGTTCGGGGTTTTGCTGAAAGGCTTGTCGTACTGTGGGAGACACGTCGAGTGTGGCTGCCCCACTACGTTCTGTCATCGCTTGGCTATTGGTGACATAGGAACATAATCCTACCGTAATCAGCAGAAGCAAACACAAGGCTTTAGACATTTGCCAAGTTATCATTATATTCAACATTCCTAAGTCAATTAGTTGCATACCTATCGCTCTTCAAAATGCGAGATTAATGCTATTGCTTTTTGCCCCCGTACAGACTTTGAAATTTGGCAATAGAATGGCTATTACCCGCATTTCAAATGCCTGCACGGGAACAAAAATCAAATCGCCTAAATCTCGCATTTTGAAGAACGATGGGTACATACCCATCGTACTCCAAAATGCGAGATTAATGCTATTGCTTTTTGCCCCCGTACAGACTTTGAAATTTGGCAATAGAATGGCTATTACCCGCATTTCAAAGCCTGCACGGGAACAAAAATCAAATCGCCTAAATCTCGCATTTTGAAGAACGATGGGTATAACTGTATCAACTTTTATGAAGGAAGGCGATAGTTTACTGTTTTTGCGTGAGAAATTTATCGATGGCAACGCCGTAGGGATTATCTCTTGTAGATACTTTCTGGACGATTAAGGTTACAAAAAGGTGCACTTGAAACACTTCACTTGCACTTTGATAAGTCACTATCACTGGCATTTGCACGCGCCAACTGTAATCGCCTGCTACAAACCCTTCCTGCAAAATAACTGGTCGGTTGCTTATCACCGAAGAAACGATCAATTGTTTTTTAACCACTAACGCTGTCTGTCCTGCTTGTACCATGGCGTTAAGGAAGTTCTCAGCACCATCATCGGTAAAATACTTTTTCCCCACAGCAGGTAGCACCGCTCTGTAATTATTCGCATCGAAGGTAAAGGCAGATGTCACCGCTACCGATAATAAATTTAACATCGCCTGGCGCGACATTATGGGTCTATCCACACTATTGATCGGCACTCGGTACATTTGCTTGTTTTGTTGGTAAATGGCATAGGTAGGCGCAGGATCTCGGTTATACCAACCATATAACAAGCCCACGAGCGCTATCGCAGCCGCAAATAAAAGTAATTTATTGGTATTAATGATTGAGTAATACGCTGTTTTGCCCGAGTTTGCCATGTTAAGTCGCTCTTTTTGGCGCTGCTGCTACCAGTTCAGCTATCCCAATTCCTAGTGTGGCATCGATACTTGTTGCCGTTTTATCAACAAGCGTTGATGTACGCACGATGAATAAGTCCACTAACAATTTGGATGGCCGACTGAAACGTTCATTTTGGGCCGTGATATTAATCGGTATTTGCACTTGCCAGGCAAAGCGCCCTTGATATTGTCCTCGCGGTACCACCCCTTGTGCCAAAATTCTGGGGGCACCGCTTGGTTCAGCAGTCACGATAAACTTCCCAACGCGGATGTAATCTAAATCGTTGGATGACACTAAGGCATTTTGGTATTCCTGCCCACCGTCTTTGGTAAAGTAAGTATCAATGGCGGCCGCCATTTGTTGTTTATACTGCACGTAGTTTAAGGTGAAGGAGGCCATGGCGGCACGGCTTGCCCAATTGTTAAGCTCAGCAGTGGAGACCACGGGTTGGCTTAAGGGTTGAATTTGAATCAAACCACCGCGAATATTGGTGGCAAAATATTTTGGCTGTGGTTGGTGGGTGAATAACCAAAAGCAGGTTCCCCCTAAAATAATTAATAATAAGACTAAAAATAATGCCACTCCAACTAAGCGACGATAGTTATCTCGATAAAAATTATTCCGCAACCTGACTAATTCAACCGCAGCAACTTTCGCCTTTTGCTGTTCAGCGGTGGGCTTTGCCTTTTTAGAGGCCTTAGCCTTTGCTTTATTTTCTTCTGCCATATTTAACTCCCAAAGGTTAGGCGACGATAGGTTATTTGCACGCGATCATTCATGGGTTCAGCCAAGCCTGGATCATTGAATGCAATTGGAAACTGTTCACCATAGCCGATCGAATACATAAATGGAACATTAATGCCGCGTCCTTGTAGATATTTAGCAACATTTTGTGCTTGTTGGCGTGACAAGGCTAAATCTCGTTCACTATCGCCGAGTTCATCGGTGTAACCGGCCACTTTGATCGTTTGAATGTCAAAACCTTTGATGTACTCTGCCAAGGCATTAAGGACGATGTAATAGCCTTCATTCACGTGGCTGGAATCTTGATGAAAGAATACATGGCTGGGTAGCAGCAGCAAGGTATTTTCGCCAATATCGACAATTTGCACACCGGCATCGATTAAAATTCTTTTTGGCGGCATCTTTTGATTACTCATGGCATGACCAAGTACAGCGCCCGCAATCACACCCAGGCCTGCACCGGCAGCCGCTGAGGGTGCCGCCGCCGCACCACTACTGAGAAGGCTGCCCGCAACCGCACCTGCGAAACCACCGGCTGCTGCTGCTTTGGCAACAACGGCTGGATCCGTTTCGTGGAAAGTTGGAGGATTTGAGGCACAAGCAGATAAAACTAACATGATAAAGGTTAGTACAAGACTTGTTTTTATTGTACGTATTCGGTCCATTGACGTCCTGTTTTGAGTGTTTACTATGGATGTAGATATCATACAAGAAGATTGCGGGGATTAACAATATACCCATCTTTGTCGTCCCGTGCATTGCGTAAAGGTTTACCCCCAAAGAAAAAACCCCCAGGGGCGCAAGGGGGTGTTTTTTGGGT
>JAJFKI010000032.1 GCA_021773295.1 Gammaproteobacteria bacterium
ACGCTAGCTGAGTTCTTAGATGATGATCGCATAACTTACCCTCGTCGTTTAGTTTTTTCTCGAGGCTATACGATAAATTAGAGGGGTTCTTTAGTCACGCACGCCTACCGTAAGCGCACCAATAAGCTTACAAAATTAACAACAACCTCACTCACGATGACGCATATGCGGAAATAAGATCACGTCTCTAATTGAAGCCGAGTCGGTAAATAGCATCACTAAGCGATCGATCCCAATGCCTTCCCCGGCCGTTGGTGGCATGCCATACTCTAGGGCTCGAATATAATCCGCATCATAATGCATGGCTTCGACATCACCAGCGTCTTTTTCTTTCACTTGTTCCTTAAACCGCTCTGCTTGATCTTCTGGATCATTTAACTCTGAAAAGCCATTAGCAATTTCGCGACCCGCGACGAAGAATTCAAACCGGTCGGTAATAAAGGGATTGTCATCATTGCGTCGTGCTAGGGGTGATACTTCCGCTGGGTATTCCGTAATAAAGGTGGGCTGTAACAATTGCTTCTCCACCGTTTTTTCAAAAATTTCCGTTTGGATTTTACCTAGACCATAACTAGGTTTAAGGTTAACGCCCATGCTATCCGCAATTTTAGTTGCCGCTGTTAAGTCATCAATGTCTTCTAGCTTAATCTCTGGATTATGATGCAAAATTGAATCTCGCATACTCATGCGCACAAAGGGTTTATCAAAATCAAAGGTATGGCCTTGATATTCTAAAATACTGGTTCCTAAAATATCTTCTGCTAAGCGTTTTAGTAAGCGCTCGGTCAAATCCATCAAATCCGTATACACCGCATAGGCTTGGTAAAATTCCAGCATGGTGAATTCTGGATTGTGTTGTGTGGAAATACCTTCGTTACGAAAGTTACGATTAATTTCAAACACCCGCTCCATGCCGCCAACGACTAAGCGTTTTAAATATAACTCTGGTGCAATCCGTAAATAGAGATCCATGTCTAAGGTATTATGCTTTGTGACGAAGGGCCTCGCTGCGGCGCCGCCGGGGATCACTTGCATCATCGGAGTTTCTACTTCCACAAAATCTTCTTCCGTTAAAAATTCACGAATGCCTTCGACTACTTTGGAGCGAATGATAAAGGTGCGACGTGTGTCTTCACTCACCATTAAATCTAAATAGCGCTGACGATAGCGAGTTTCTTGATCGGCTAAACCGTGGAATTTATCGGGCAAGGGTCTTAAGGACTTGCTCAATAAATTGATTTCGGTGGCATGTAATGACAGTTCACCGGTTTTAGTTTTGAAGATATAACCTTTGACTCCAAGGATATCCCCTAAGTCCCATTGTTTAAACGTTTGGTAGATGCCTTCTGGTAAATCATCGCGGCGTACATACACTTGAATTTTCCCTGACATGTCTTGCACATGGATAAAACTAGCTTTACCCATCAAGCGCTGTGTCATCATGCGCCCAGCGATGATGTGATGCTCATCTAATTCGGCTAGTTGTTCTTTACTGAGATCATCATACTTTCCATGTAATTCAGCAGCGATAGCTGTGCGCTTAAAACCATTAGGATACGCTTGGCCTTGTTGCCGCAACTCAGCGAGTTTCGCCCTGCGCTGAGCAATTAATTCATTTTCATCTAATACATTCATTTCATCATTCATCAGTTATTACCTTTTTGTTTGCTCACACCACTTTTTAAGCTGGCTTCTATAAACATATCTAAATCACCGTCTAATACGGCTTGAGTATTTCCCGTTTCCACGCCTGTGCGTAAATCCTTAATGCGTGAGGCGTCTAAAACATATGAACGGATTTGGCTGCCCCAACCAATTTCCGTTTTCGTGTCTTCTAAGGCTTGCTTTTCCTCACTGCGTTTTTGCATTTCTAATTCGTAGAGCTTCGCTCGTAATTGCTTCATGGCTTGAGCTTTGTTTTTATGTTGCGAGCGATCATTTTGACACTGAACCACAACACCTGTCGGTTCATGAGTAATCCTTACTGCAGAATCCGTTCTATTCACATGCTGCCCGCCAGCACCACTGGCACGATAGGTGTCGATACGTAAATCCGCTGGATTAATGTCAATGTCGATACTATCATCAATTTCTGGTGAGACAAAGATGGCTGCAAAGGAGGTATGGCGGCGGTTACCAGAATCAAAAGGAGACTTGCGCACTAAACGGTGCACGCCCGATTCTGTTCTGAGCCAACCATAAGCATAAGGCCCGCTAATCTTTATAGTTGCACTACGAACTCCTGCTACATCGCCCGCTGACGCTTCCATCAATTCGCATTTAAAATCATGAGAGTCACCCCAGCGCAAATACATGCGCAATAACATTTCTGCCCAATCTTGCGCTTCGGTACCACCCGAGCCTGATTGCACATCCACATAGGCATTGTTAGGATCCATCTCGCCTGAAAACATGCGTTGAAATTCTAATTGGCTTAATTGCTTTTCCAGTGTTTCTAGTTCTGCTTTAATCTCTTCAACACTGGCGGCATCACCCTCTTCATTGGCGATGTCTATTAACTCGGCTGAATCTTCTAAGGATGTATTCAAGGTTTCAATGGTGGCGACCACGTCTTGTAAGTAAGCCCGCTCTTTTCCTAAGGCTTGTGCTTTTTGTGGATCATTCCAAACATCAGGTTGTTCTAATTCTTGTTCGACTTCTTGCAGGCGCTCTTTCTTGACATCATAGTCAAAGATACCCCCTCAACAACTCCGTGCGTTGTTGCATGTCTTTAATTTTCTGAACAATTGGATTAATTTCAAGCATGGTGACTCTCTAATACTGTTGGCCAGACATTATCCTCAATTAAGGCAGAAGCATCAATACCCATCGTACTTCAAACTGATATTATTGCGGAAACCAGCAAGCGTTACTTGGATCGGTTGATTGCATATATTTGCGCATATTCACCTGAATGATCCAATTCGCGTCACTACCAAGGTTTTGCGGCTGATTAGGGTTAAAGGGGGCAAAGCGCCACTCCAGCCCACTCCCTTTGCCATCGCTGTAAGTGTTGGTGGCATTGAAGCGTGATTTAAAGTAACCCATTTCATTGGCATAGTGTTTATCAAAGGGGATGCGCAGATACAATAAGCGTGAATAATAACGTTGATTAGGTACTTTGGTATCGAAGGAACCGAAGGTATAAGTAATAGGGCCAAAGGGGTTATTTAGTGATCGGTTAGGGATGCGCAAATAGGTGTAAATGTTTTGGATGCCATACCGATTCGCATTGAGAGGCCACTCGTTTCTTGTGCATTCCTGAAAATAAAAACCATTGATGCCATTAATCAGCGTATTGACTGTTTTTGCTAAGACATACTCATTTTGATGTAGCTCATACACTTTATAGCGCTTGGCAGCAAAGACTAAGAATACAGCTACCACTACCAATGCCAGCAGTAACTCTAGTAATCCCACGCCCCTTTTACGCCTTGGCCACATATCAGTACCTTTTCAAAAAAATATAAGCCCTAGGATACGCCTTAAAACCACTATGAATCAAATTCTTATGGGTATCGCCAGTGCTTCCTACCTCCATAATAGCCCATAACATACCCACCTGTTGCAAATAATGAGCTATATTGAGCATGAGAGAACGAACATTTAATGTGCAGGTAATAATGAGAAGAATAAATATATTAATACATTTTTTAATTATCTTTTTAGTAAGCGGCAGTGTTTATGCCAAAACAGTGACACCCAGCCACCACAGAATACAGTTACAAGCCAGCTTGAGCCCGAATGCAGATATGTTAAAAACCAATGTGATGTGGTGGGTGAAACAAGTGCCTGATGGCAAGATATTATATTTTACCCGCGAAGCAAGTCCTATTATTCATTTCAAACCGGGTAACTATTTAGTGGTGGCACGCCACCGCCATAGTAAATTGTCTGAACTCATTACCGTGCATGCAGGTTCGCCTAAGTTAAAAACCTTTAGCTTCAATGCGGGCAGTATTCAATTTAATAGCCTCAGCGAACGTGGCGAACCTATTCAACACAAAGGTCCCCGTTGGCAAGTCCATGGTGTTAATGAAGATAAAAAACATTATGCTAGCAGCAAACATCATAGTCCCAAATTCGTGTTACCCGCGGGCACGTATCGATTAAGCATAAACTATGGTGATCACCATAGCAGCCATCAATTCACCATTAAACCAGGGGTAACCCTAGAAAAAGAAATTCGTTTTCCCGTAGGGCAATTAATTCTTTCCGGTGAAATAAAACAGCGTCCTATTCATCGCCACATTGAATGGGAAATTTATCATGATAAAACCAAAAAACTCCCGACTGTTGCAAGCACCTTGCCATTAGCTGAGTTTTATTTGCCTGAAGGCACTTATTTGGTAAAAGCATACTATGGCACCGTGAATAAGAACTTTACTATAACTATCAAAGCAAAAACAACCACTAAAAAAGTCGTACAATTCCCTGCAGCGATTCTCAAGCTGCGTGCTGAATACGGTTTAATGCATTATGATGATTTGCGTAAAGTGAAATGGCAACTTAAGTCTTTGAAAAATGGCGGCACTGATTTACATCGCAATGGCGTTGATACAAAATTTATTGTGCCTGCGGGTCAGTATGTGCTTTATAGTAAGATTAATGGTATTAAAAAATCGAGGAAGGTTTCACTGGTGGATGGTGAAAGGAAATCTATAGTGATTAAGTTTCCTTAAAATATAAAAATATCATGATAAAATAATCCTCATAATTTACAGTGACGCTAATTAGATTATTCATTATTCGCTCCTTCTTTATCTGAATTAAAAACCCAGCAGCTGTGAAGCTGCTGGAGTAAAACTAGCAATTAATATGTTTTGGCTTTGACATGGGGCTTATGATGATCAACCTTTATGTTTTGCCATTTTGTTTGCTGGGCAGAGTCTAGCACTAACCAGATTTTATGAGCTGTATCAGCTCGCAGTAGCATAAGCTTTTCTAACACGCCCGTTTTCTCAGCAATGAGTGCTTTTGCCTTGTTTTGAGTATATTCTTCACTATTAATCAGCGAGTGCATCTTCGTGCGGATATCCTGCATTTGCGACCAGTAAGCCTTCATTTGCCCACGCATGTCTTGGCGAATTTGTTTGATTTTAGTGATTTGATCTTGATTGAGGTTTAATGATTTCATCATAAACTTCATACGATGCTTCTTGCCATAGGATGCTGGACCATGAGACGCTGTTTGCTTAGCGCCAATGGCTTGTGACTTTTCGGCTGCTTCAGCAAAAGCGGGGCTTAAGGTCAACAATGAAGCGCTTAAGGCGCCGACACCCATCATTCTTACGATTTTCTTTTTCATGATTATCTCCTGATATCAAAATTGCTTGTTCACGATGGTAAGTGTAGCTAATATGAGGTCTCTTGTGTGTTAATCAATAGCAAATTAACTGTAAAGATTGTGTAAAGCCGTTGGTTATATTGCGAAAATTTGTAATACTATACCCTTCACAGCTTGGCACTTGGGGCGGAATTCCTTCCCGTACGTAACCATCCTGTAGGGGCGCTTCGCGAAGCGCCCTCTTAAATGCAGCACAATGTACTATTTATCTGAATAGTTTTGCTTCGCAAGGAAACACAATTGGATATTTTAATTAACATATTAGCGTTTCAGGCATGGGCGGTTCTCGAACCGCCCCTACAGGTAGATCGAGAAAATGTTTCAATTAAAAGCATGAAATTAAGAGATACAAGTTAATGGACAAAATATTAATTATCGATGACGACATCGCTCTGTGCGAATTACTCAAAGAGTATTTAGCCGGCGATGGTTTTGAGGTTACGGCAGTACATGATGGCATGCAAGCGCTACACATTATTCAACAAGATAGCTTTAATATTGCCATCCTCGATGTTATGTTGCCCAGGCTAAATGGTTTTGAAGTTTTAAGAAAATTGCGTGAAAAAACCGACATGCCTATCCTCATGCTCACTGCCCGTGGCGAAGAAGTGGATCGCATTGTTGGCCTTGAAATGGGTGCTGATGATTATTTAGCGAAACCTTGCAATGCCCGCGAATTATCTGCTCGTGTGAAAGCCATTTTACGCCGCGCTAGCAAAGCCAGTGCTAACAATAGTACTATCATTGAAATTGATGACATTGTCATGAATGAAGCTGAGCATTCCGTGCAAGTGGACAATATACCCATTGAATTAACCTTAGCAGAATACACAATTTTAAAACTACTAATGCAGCATGCTGGCGTGGTCGTTACTAAAGAAACCTTGTGTCAGCAAGCGTTGGACCGTAATTTAGAAAAATACGACCGCAGCATTGATGTTCACATTAGTCGCTTGCGCCACAAACTAGGTCCACTGGCCGACGGTGAAACCAGAATTAAAACCATACGCGGTATCGGTTATATCTTTCGGAGCAATTAAATATGCGCGGACTCTTTTGGAAAATATTTTTATGGGTATGGGCAACGATGATATTAATCGTGGTTGCCACAGCACTTTATAGCAATTACTTTCTACCCGTGGAGCGTATTGGTCGTGGAGAAGCACGAGAGCTCGTTAACTTTTATGCCAACGCCACAGCCAGTATTTATAACAGTGGTGGTGAGAAGGCCGTATCCCACTGGCTTTCGAATTTAAAACCACCTGTCACTATGAAAATACGAGTTCGCGATAATAGTAATGGCACCACTATTGCGAAAAGCAAACTTGGCAAAATCCCTGAGAAATATTGGCAAACAGGACCGGTTTTTCGTATCCCTATTTGGACAGCTGATGGCCATATGTTAAGATTCATCGCCGTTTTCCCAACAACACGTGCAGAATTACAGCAAAAACGTCTATACCAAAATATCGTGCGCATCATTTTTGCTTTTTTAATCATTGGCATCATTTGCTATCTACTCTCCCTATACTTAACCAAACCCTTGCGCAAATTACAAAGTGCTGCCAGTGCCATTGCTGCAGGCAAATTGTCTACTCGGGTGGCCGAAAAAATTGGTAGTCGTAATGATGCAATCAGTGAGCTAGCCACTGAGTTCGATAGGATGGCTGAGAAAATCGAGAGTGTTATGAATGCCCAGCGGTCACTCTTACAAAACGTCTCACATGAATTACGCTCCCCTTTATCAAGACTGCAAGTCAGCCTCGATTTGGCCCGGCGCAACTCAAACAGCAAAATAGACAATGAACTCGACCGTATAGAATTAGAAGCCGAAAAACTCAATGATCTCATTGGAGAAATCCTCTCCTTCTCCCGCCTACAGAACTTAGAAAAACCAAACATAGAAAACATAGATTTAATCGCTTTGATAAAAGAAATTATCCACACCGTAGACTACGAATTCAGTCAATTAGCCTTACCTATCAAACTCAACACAAATATAGAAACCTACCCACTAAAAGCTGACAAAAAACTCTTAGCTAGAGCTATCGAAAACATTTTGAGAAACGCCTACCGTTTCAACCCCACCGATAAACCCATAGAAATAAGCATCACCCAAGAAAACCATCACATCACTATCACAATCCGCGATCACGGCCCAGGTGTTGATGATGAAGAACTCGAGCAACTTTTCAAACCCTTCTTTCGTGGCCACAAGTCACAAGGCACCGAGGGCTACGGATTGGGCCTTGCCATCAGCCAACAAGCAATACGCTTACACAAAGGTACAATCAGCGCATCAAATACACACAATGCAGGCTTAGAAGTATTAATTACGTTGTAAACGTTTAAATGTGAGATTGATGGCGTGGTGATTCCAAGTTCAGTGGGGCATTACTAGACGGATCTGCTACAGGGAAAAAGCTTGCATGAGACACGTTCTTAGCGTTTGCTGTTCCCGAAGTCCTTGAAGCTAGCAATTGCTCTTCCTTAGCTGTAATAGTTTCTTTTTTTAGCGCATCACTGTCAGGTGGTATAGTAGCACTACTACTTGCAGCAGCAACCGATAATTCAGGGTGAGCTTGGCTTGGAAACAAGTATTTAAGCGTGCTGCTTGATGCTTCACTACTGCTACTGGAGGAAGTCGCAATGACATGTTTTTGTGCGGTCTCATCGACAGTCTGTAAGTCTGGTATTTCGCTGTTGTCAGTAGATTGATTGACAACGGCTCGAATGATCTTGACTGCTCTTTGCTCATAGAAATGCACAAGCGTATTGTCCATCAAAAAAGTTTCACAAACAAGATCGAAGAGGTCCATATTGAGCTGTTTTACGTGCTGTTCTAGTAGCGTAAAGAATGTTGTCAGGCCATCAGCGGTTTGATATTGCGTGATGTAGGACCAGCACGTATTAATTTTATTATGGTTACGATATTGTCGTGATAGTATTGCCAGAAAAGCCTCAATATCATTCCCATCTAACGCGAACTTTACCAGCAGATTAAAGGCTTTAGCAGACTGATACTTTGCAGCAGGCATTAGTGCAGTCATACTATATTCACCAGTATTTCCTAATATCGCCGAAGCAAAGTTACTTTGATTTTCGAGCAGATAAAGAAGTTGCATAAAGCCTTCAGAAGATTGATGACACGCAGCATCATGTAAGAACATAGTAAAAACATCATCACTGAACCATGACGCTAAGGTATTTTTAGATACTTTGTTAAATAGCTGGGCCATCGCGTGGGCTCGGGAGTGGCGAGCCAATATTAAAACATCTTGCCCCAAACGACCAAAAAATTCATCAGCCAAAACCGAGCTAGGAAGTTGTATGAATAACTCCAAATGATGTTCGCTAGGTAATTGTAATAAAATCTGTGCAAGGGGTAGATCATCCGTTACTGATAGTTTGTGCGGTGCTTTTTCTGTTTCATTAGTTTGCATATGTTGCAACAGGCACAGGTAGTGAAAGAGTGATTTTGGCGCATTGGTTTCCCCCGTCTTTGGTGTTATTTCAATGTAGCGTTTTGTCCGTTTAAATAAAGGGCGTGAAATTGGTAAATGACCGAGCCCACAACTCTTCAGCAAATCTTTTACCTCAATGTTATAGTAAAAATTCACCTTGAAACAATCATCGCCAACTTTTTCAACCGAGCGAACAGCGTAGCTAATAAGACGAATGAAGGCAGTAATTTTCTTATGTTCTTCATCATTCGCCACCTCACTGGGTAATAAGGTGAGTCCATTGTCAGATGAAGAGCTAGCCACCATAGCAGCGGCGTTATTGTTAGAGTCATTCTTTGATTCAGCAGCCATATCTATAACCTCAATCTTATTTAGGAACAAAAACGTAACTTAGTGACTCGATTAACAACCCATTAAGCACGGCAAGTATACCAAAAATTAGTAAGCGGTCAAGCACAGAGCAACCCCAAGTGTCGGCAGCTCTCCCCCACTAAACACCCTGAAGTGCCGATATAAATGAGCTATAACACTTTTCGACTAATGAAAAATCAACAACTCTCGACGCTATTTTTTCTTGAGTGGGCTTGTCGTAAACTGTAAGTGGCAGGGATGCCACTTCCAAGCCTACAGGGATGTATTTACGGCGTGTTTACGACAAGCCCACTCAAGAAAAGATAGCCTTCGCTCGATCACTTTCACTCAACCTCATAACACTCTGAAGCGC
>JAJFKI010000033.1 GCA_021773295.1 Gammaproteobacteria bacterium
GAGATTTAGGCGAGTTGATTTTTGTTCCCTTGGAACCTTTGAAATGCAGGTAATAGTCGGTCTATTGCCAAATTTCAAAGGTTCCAAGGGGGCAAAAAGCAATAGCATTAATCTCGCATTTTGGAGTGTGGCGGGTATATACCCATTTTACCTCCGTAATTCTACTTATAGTTATTTCAGTTCTCTCATGCCTATAATGCAAAAGACTAACGTTGACATAAACATGAGGAGAAATGAAATGAATGAGTATGATCACGCAAACTTTAAAGGTGTTTATCAGGGAAAGTCCTTGATTGATAGTGCTGAAATTACAGATGTCCCTTGGGAAATTGGCGAAGCGCAACCAGTTGTCTGTGACATTCTTGATAATGCGTCTACTGGTCGATTATTAGATGTTGGCTGTGGACTAGGACGTAATGCTAAAGCAGCTTTTGACCGTGGTTTTGATGTTACTGCTATTGATGTTTCTGCTGCCGCTATTGAAAAAGCACGCCAACTTCACGCGGATGCTAGTATTTTATTTCAAGAAGGTGATGCCTGCAAAACAGGGCTTACACCGGGATTTAATATCATTTTAGACTCTGCAACATACCATGCAATACCCGCAGTAAAGCGTGTTGACTATTTAAAGGAAATGCATCGACTAGCTACGATAGATACAGTATTTCACTTAATTACATTCGCGCCGTCAGTCGTTGGAATGCCAAAACCACTCGCCAATGAGTTATCAGACATTGCTAGCACACTTGAATTAAGCGGCTGGGAAATAATACTAGCTGAGCGAACGGAGTATAAGGGTAATGCTGCAGCAATTGAAGATTTTAAAAAGAAAAAAGGATTAAAAATCATGCTAGATGATATGGGTAGGACTAAACTACCGGCGTGGCATTTAGTGTTAAAGACCACCGCCTTATAGCATGAAAAGGATGAATAACATGTTGCAAAAGTATATCCCCTTTGTTGGCTTATGCCTTGGCTTTTTTATCGTGATGATGGACGCAACAACGGTGCCATTAACTTACACCACGTTGATGAATGTGTTTCATGTTGGTCCGGCCACGGTAGCGTGGGTCAATAATAGCTATCTTATTACTTTTGCAGCATGTCTTTTGTTAGGGGGTAAGCTAGGCGATACGACCAACCGAAAATTTATAGTGTTAATTGCGTACTTTATTTTAAGCATAGGTGCTGCTATTAGTGGTGCCGGACAATCCTTTGCTACTGTCGTGTTTGGTCGGGTGTTGATGGGGATAGGCGCCGGTCTATTTACACCGCAAAGTATGGCTTATATTTCTATTCTTTTTGCCAAAGGTGGGCGAGGCACAGCTCTTGGTATTTGGGGTGCGGTTGCGGGTATTGCTTGCTCTACCGGGCCGGTGATTACTCAAATTTTTTTGGCAGCGGGAAATTGGCGTTGGGTGATGTGGGTTAATATTCCTGTTGCACTGGTTTGCTTTTTAATAGCTGCTAAGAGTTTGCCGAATGAAAATAGTCGGGCGTTTAAATTAAAAGACACGCTAATGATTAGTTTATATGGCTTGTGCGTTGCTGCAGCAATCATTGGTATTCAGTTCATGAGCGAGTCTGGTGCAATGATGATAGTTGGTATAGCAACTTTTTTCATTGGTATGCTTGCAGCGCTTAGTATGATGAAAAATGATTTAAAGAAAAAACATGGACACATATTATCACCAACATTATGGCAAGATCGAGAATTTTTAAGATTCAGCTTAATTTCAGGCTTACTAGGTGCGGGGTTAACGGCTTTCTACTTTCCACTCGTCTTTTTATTAAGTGTGCGCATGGCATTTGGACCTATTGCGATAAGTTCAGTAATGGTTACGGTTGCATTGTCAAATATGCTAGTAGGACCGATTGCCGGTAACCTTTCAGATAAATTACAGCCTGAGAAAATTGTACGGCTGGGTTTGATTTTATTTTCTGCTGCTAACGCTGCGCTTGGTTTAATTGGCATTTTAGTGCCTGGTGGTAGGGTTGCGCTGGTAGCACTTTGTCTTGCAATGATAGCTGCTGGCTCAGGTACAGGTCTTGCTTTTGCGCCCCTTGCTAACTTAGCCTTAGGTCGCGCTAGGGTCGCTAATGTTGGGCAGGCGATGGCGTTTTTCAATGCTGCTCGCCAAGTATTTAGTGCCTTGGGTGGTGTCATTATCGCATTTTTATTTTCCGTGGTTGTGCGCTTACAGTTAGGGCGCTATTTCCAAGTGACTCTTACCAGTTTACGTGAATCACCACAACTGACAGCCATTGCTGCATTGGCATGCTTTTTATTAATTGCGTTTAGTTTGGCAGTGGCAGCCTATCTTTCTCGTAGTGAAAAAGAACTTGTCACTGAGTTTGATGAAAAAGCTTATAAGGAGGGGTTGAAAACATGAATACATGGGTTATTAGTGGTTGTTCCAGTGGCCTAGGTCGCTGTTGGATGGACTCCATTATTACAGAGCATCAAGAACGTGTCATTGGCATCACCCGTTCTGCTGAGGCCGCGGATAAATTAGTGCAGCAATATCAAGATTTGTTTATTCCAATTATTGCTGATGTGCAAGATGCTAAATTACTCAAAGAAAAATTAATAAAAATAGTGCAACGCGTTGGAACGCCAAACCGGATTGTTACTTCTGCGGGCTATGCACAGTTTGGAACGCTAGAGGATTTATCAAATGAGCAGATACAAGCACAGTTTAAAACGAATGTTGAGGGTACACTGAATATCATTAAACCTTTGTTACCTTTAATGCGTGAACTTGAGTCATCTCGGATCTTGTTAGTTTCAAGCATGAGTGGTGTGGCTTGTTGGCCATTACTTGGCGCGTATCAAATTAGTAAACATGCTATTGAAGCGATTTCAGATACACTGTGGCATGAGCTTAAGGGTACTGGCATTCAAGTCGGTTGCATAGAGCCGGGACCACATAAAACAGGGTGGGCGACAACTTATGCACGTCGAACAGAGATAGGTCCAGGTTACGATGCCGAGGATCTGATGAAAAGAGTTTCTTGCGGTTATAAGGTCGAAGAAGCAGCAGCGAGCTTGCCCTTTTTTTGGAAAATGTTCGAAACTCCTGAAATGCCGCGACGTATTTCAACGTCACGTCAGTTCGTAGAGTTTGCCATAGAGAAAGCACATGAAAAAATTCAAGATTGGAGAGCTGCATATGACGACTAACTTATATGATATACAGGCTTTAAATTTGGATGCTGATATTAAAAAAATATTGGGCATGCATTCAGAGGAAGACAGAGAAACATTTACCAGCGCATTGCAAGATATTTTAAAAACATCAAATGTAGTCAATATCCTCGATGAAAATGACACATCAGGTCCTGGTTCTTTGCGGGATGTACTTAGTGTTTGTCAAACCCTTGGCAAAGTAGATGCGTCTCTTGCTTGGGTCGTTGGCGTTGCTAATACTGCCTGGTCTTTGAAGGGATGTTTTCATTCACTAACCTCTTCGTCCGTGGGGGAAAATAGATTGTTTGCCTTGGTATTAGGGCGTCCAGGAACGCTGAAAAAGGATGATGCTTCTGGACATTATCGATTATCCGGTGAATGGAAGTATGCTTCTGGTTGGCCGTATGCGAGTTATTTCTTCTGTCTCGGCGCAGTTGCGGGAACGACTCCACCCGATGTCAGGGTGCTTGCGGTGCCAGCTGAAAAATTAGAATTACACGAAGAATGGAAAGCCACCGGCTTGCGCGGTACGCAAAGTGTGACGATACGTGCTCACGATGTAGAAATACCTGAAAGCAATATGGAAGATTATGGTCTTATCTTATCCGGTAAAAATCGAGCGAGTAGCCATGATCTTGGCAGCGATCAATTTGCATCGTACTCACATTTATTCACAGGCGTGCTTATGAATGCTTTGTTGGGTCCTATACTCGGCGCCACGGAGGCAGGCTTGGAATATGTGACCGAACTTGCTAAGAAGCGCCCTGTGGGTGGCAGCACTTATCAATTAATGAGTGACTCTGGTGCAATGCGAACAGAGATAGGGCGTCTTCATAGTATTTTGGATATTTATAAACGCGCAGCAGAATACAATGCCGATGTCATCGACCAAGCAGCACGTGATGCGGCACACACGCTTAACGTGCAAGATCGTGTTGATAATCGCGCTCGAGCAACCATGGTAATGCGTGGCTGCGTCGATATCGTGCAGGACTTAATGTGGATTTACGGTTCATCAGGGTTAGATAGGGGCTGTCCCCTAGAACGAATTTGGCGCGATGTAAATGTGGGTGCTCGCCATGGTGGTTTCACTAAACTGGTGCCAGAAGAAGCGGTTGGGTTGGCAAAGCTTGGCCAAGATCCAAAAATATTGACACGAATGTTTTAAAAAAGGCGGGCAGATGATCGAGCATAACTTTCAGCGACATTTAACCGAGGTGATGACATGGCATTTCTCACCAGAAACAGGATCGCCATTTTGGTTGGATATGCGTAGCCACTTGGATTTTAATCCTATTAAGGATATTCATACATTTAAAGATTTATCGTTGTTTCCCGATGTTAGTCTTGCACTTCGCGATGTGGCTATCGAGGATTTACAGCCAAAAGGGCTTGCTAATGCAAGCCTCACAGGAATCTTTGAAAGCGGTGGTACGACAGGAAAAGCAAAGCGAGTCATTGCTTATGATGAGTGGCTATCGAAATTAATTACCTGGCGTTTGCAAGGGTTTAAGCAATTAACTCACAAGCAAGCTAAAAATACGCTAGCAATTATTCCACGGGGCCCACACATCGTTGGCGAGATAAACCAACGTCGTGCTAGGGCGTTAGGCGGGCAATGCTTTACCGTGGATTTGGATCCGCGTTGGGTGAAAAAGCTGATTCAAGCAGGTGATAGTGAAGGTGTTAAAGCGTATTCTGATCATTTACTTGATCAAGCAGAGCCAATCATTGCCACACAATCAATTGCTTATCTAGTAGCAACACCGCCTTTATTAGAAGCGATAGCACGGCGACCTTTTTTGCGTCAGCATCTTAATCAAACCCTAGATATGATTACCTGGGGAGGAACGCAAATGGATATTGACACGCTAGATTATTTGAAAAGTACTGTGTTTCCAGATGTTACTATCACGGCAAGTTATGGCAGCACCATGATTTTATCGGAAACAAAAGCACGGATAAATGAAGATTATCAAGGTGCACCCATTTTTGATAGTTTTGCACCTTATGTCTTGCTGGATGTGATTAACCCAGATAGTGGCGTGCCGGTTCCTGACTATAAGCGAGGTCAAGTGGTGATGAATCATTTGAGTCAATACGCATTATTGCCCAATATTTTAGAGCGTGATACGGCAGTACGGATCCCCTCTCTACTCGGATATCCAGGCGCGGCAGTGAGTCACATTAAACCCGTTGCAAACTTTGATGGCCAAGTCGTGATTGAAGGAGTGTATTGATGGCACAATCCTATGGCAACGAAATAACAACGCCGGCGGCCACACAATTCGTAAGCGCACAGTGTCTTGGCGCAGAAAATGTTTCTCGTCGCCGTCAAGCCATTTATGATGTTGCTGATCGTATTGTGGGTGAGAGTGTTATAACGCCGCCGATTTATATTGAAGATGTCATCACTCAAATGCGTGCTGCACCAGCATTGTCATTATCGCAACGTTATCAACGATTAAAAAAGGCAAGTCAACTGTATAAAAAAGCTAGTTTAGCCGGCTTGTCACCAGCGATGTATAGTGATCTTGTGATGAAGGTAACAGGACTTTCGCAAACGGTTGTCAGCCAGTCATTAGAGAATATTGCTGATGGCCTTACTCATATGCGTGACATCTTGCAAGCTGCAACGCCAGCGGGTGCTGTTTGGATGTCTAGCTCCCCAGCTTTCACTACCGGTTGTAGTCTTTTCTCCAGGCGAGGTGATGTGGTGTCTGTGATTACAGCAGGCAATGGACCGGGTGTTCATGGGTTGTGGCCACAAGCCATTGCTATGGGGTATCGCACCTTAGTCAGACCTTCCACGCGGGAACCTTTTACAGCACAACGTTTGGTTTGTGCATTGACAGAGGCAGGCTTAGAAAATTATGTTGCTTTAATTCCGACGGATTATAAAGGAGCAGAAACATTAATTGCACGCAGTGATTTTTCTATCGTTTATGGTGGACCAAAGATTGCCGCCCGTTATGGTAATAACCCACGAGTGCTAGTGCAAGGTCCGGGTCGTTCCAAGATGGTTATTGGGAAAGATGTTTGTCATGATGAAACTGTTGCTGTTGCAGCAGACTCTGTTTTGTCACTCGGCGGTGCCGCTTGTGTTGCCACAAGCGCCATCTTAGTAGAAGAGGATGCTAAAGGATTTGCTAAAAGATTGCGGCAAGTCTTGGCTACGCGTTCACAACAAAGAGCACTGCCTTTAGCAAGAAAGCAAGAAGCTGAGGCTTACGAGAAATTATTGCAACTTGACGATATACCATGGAGGTATGAGCGTAATACCTCAGAGGGTGTCCTCTTAAAGCCACATGTAGCATTGGTTGAGAGCGCTGCTTGTCAAAGCGTACAGCGTGAGCTTCCATTTCCATGTGTTACGATTGCTCCTTTTAATGCTCAAGACGGTTGTAAAGCACTATCTGGCTCACTGGTTGTGACGGTATTATCACGCCAGAAAAAATTGATTAATAAAGTGATGGAAGATGCTACTATTGCCAATGTCTATGTCGGTAGCATTCCCACCACATGGATGGATTATCGGGTTCCCCACGATGGCTATTTAGCAGACTTTTTAATGTGCAATCGAGGGGTAAAGATTGAAACTGGTTTTTTTTATGGTGATGATTTTTAAGGAGCATTTAATGACAATATCAACGAAACCAAACTTGCAGCTTATTTATGTGTCTGATCTTGAGCGCTCAACAGCGTTCTATGAGACGCTGTTCGATACTAAACCCGTGTTTACCAGTCCTCGCTACGTAGCATTTGATGCTGGTGGTGAAGCACTCTTCTCCCTATGGACGGGTGGAGTAGTTCCTGATGTAGCTGTGCCGCGATTTTCTGAAGTTGGTATTATGTTGTCGTCTAACGATGAGGTTGATAGCCTCTATGAGAAATGGCAACAAATCCCAGACATTAATATTGTGCAGGAGCCAACAACAGAAATCTTTGGTCGCTTTTTCCTTGTTCAAGATCCCGATGGCCACATTATACGAGTGTGCCCCTTAGATTAAGAGAATAAGTGCTTATTGTAATTGGGCGGTCTATGAACCGCCCTTAAATCTCGCATTTCATATTCAGCCAATAAAAAACTTGTATGTCATATTAATGTCAAAGTCATTATAGAAACCTTTGCAATGAATATTGTAAGGAACTTGTATCACCGCGGTTGAGCAATGATTCTTTTTTGCTAAATTCAATCGGGCTGTTTTTAAAAGCTGAATAACTTTGCTTTGGTTGGTTTTATCAATGAAGCTAACATTATACAAGCCTGCACATCTGTCCTTTATTAGCAGACTACCGCAACCAACGGGTTGCTGTTTATAAAAGACGACTGAATGCATTAGGCTTTTGTCAGTATCAAATAATTCATTGTAACGCTCAAAGATTTTTCTACCAATGTGGTTTTTATAGTTATTGTATTCTAAGAAAGGATAAATCCAATACGTGAGTTGCTTTGGATCAGTTAAATGGACGACAAGATAGTCCTCATCTTCAGTATTATTAATTTGATAGTGGGTTAAATCATAGCTTAAGCCCATGAAAGTTACGCTGGGTTTGTAATGGTGTTTCATTAATCTCTGAGGTAAATCGGTAGGCATTGTTAAATCATTATACCACCAGCTGTGGCGCTTATTTTCTTTTTTGTAGCGAGATTTTAGATCGATAATGATAGTGTCAATATCTGTTTCGCAGACGTTTGTATTGATGATGGAATTAAAATAGGGATCGGGGATATTGGACATCACACATTTAAAATTACCCGTGTTGATCGTATTTTTAGAGATTGTTTCAAAGAAGTACTCAAAGTTTCTTTGAATGTTTTGGCATTTTTCTATATCCATGTTCGCCTATTCATAATGTTATTTTTCATGACTGATAAGTTAATTATACGCACCATAAATTTAAATGTCAGCGCTTTATTACATAGGTAAATTTTCGGAGTAGCTTATGTATTGTAAGTGATGCTTAAGGGGGGCTCAATACAGCACTTTTTACCGTGCTGCAAAAAAGAAAGTATATTATAGCCGAGTAATTGGTGGAGGCGGCGGGAATCGAACCCGCGTCCGCAAGCAATCTACCCTTGGTACTACATGTTTAGCCTCGTTTTTAATTAACTGATAATCCTCCAACGGGCAGGAGATATTATCAGCGAGTCTGCTTTAGTTTAGCCAAATGTTCACAGACTAACATTCAGCGATCTTGCGTACTATGACCATCACGTAGAGCCCACAAGAGAACTCAGGTAATGGCGCCGTAGTTGGTTTTAGCAACTAGCGGGAGAAATTGTTGTCTGCTTACGCAGCAGCAACATCTCCACCAGCGTATAAGTTACTATCGTTTGCAACTATAAATTTGCAGCTAATATTTACGAGGTTCGCTACCACCTCGACATGCACCTCAAGTTTCAAAACTCCCGTCGAAACCAAAGTCGCCCCCATAATAGGGAATTACCCGCAAGTATAGCGGATAAATCTTACAAAAACATTAAGAGATTACTATAAGTTTAATCCATGCTCTGTAATGGCTATAGACGCTTACGCCTTAACCTTTTAATAAACGCGCTTTCGACCGGGCCCAGTCTTTGTCTTTTTCACTCTGGCGCTTATCATGTAATTTCTTACCCTTCGCCAGTGCGATTTCACACTTTACTCGATTTTTTTTCCAATAGAGTTTCAGCGCGACAATCGTAAAGCCTTTACGCTCCGTAGCGCCGATTAATTTGCGCAATTCTTCGTGACGCAACAATAACTTACGACTGCGATCAGGGACTGGTTTTACATGGGTCGAGGCTTGTGGCAAAGGATGAATGTGGGCCCCTAAAAGCCACGCTTCACCATAACGGATGATGACATAGCTATCAGTAACTTGGCCCTTACCAGCCCGTAAGCTTTTCACTTCCCATCCTTCGAGCACCACACCTGCTTCAAACCTTTGTTCGAATAGATATTCATGAGATGCCTTTTTATTAACAGCAATCACATTATCAGGTGTTTTCGATTTTTTACTCATAGTAGTGGGATTATCCTAGAAACGGCAGTTAAACGCGAACTTTTGGTGTAACAAATTGATTTGCATGGCGTAATAAAAAATTTTGACGTCACCTTATTGGTGATGAGACAATTTTTTATCTAGCTAGGCGAATCAAGATGTTGCGCCAAAATTCGTGTCTTAACTGCCGTTTCTAGGATTATATACCAATCGCAGTTCAATATGCGAGATTTATGCAGATATCCTTAATGATCGAAAGTATTTTTGCTATCATCCCCTACTAGAGGAGAATAAATATGACTTTGATTCGAAAAGATGTTGTGGTGCCTTTTACACCAGCGCAAATGTATACCTTAGTGGATGGTATTGAGGATTATGCTGATTTTCTACCCTGGTGTTCCAGCAGTGAAGTATTAAGCCGTACAGAAGACGAAGTGCGGGCTACGCTGCATTTATCGGGCGGTGGTGTTGACAAATCTTTTACCACTTGTAATCGCTTGCAAGAGAATAAAATGATCGAAGTCAGGCTCATATCCGGCCCATTCAAACAATTAGAAGGCTTTTGGGCCTTTGATCCCCATGATGATGGCTGCCAAGTGGTGCTTAATTTAGAATTCGAAGTGGCGGGTGGCTTATTTGGCTTTGCCTTAAATCCTTTATTTTCCCAGGTGGCTAACACCTTAGTCGACGCTTTTTCCGATCGAGCAAAAACGGTTTATGGATAATCCCAACACATTCATGGTGGAAATAGTTTATGCAAAACCCGACGAACAAGTGCAGCTGCAACTTAAAGCGAGAGCAGGGGATACCATTGAAACTCTGATTAAAGCCTCAGGTATTCTAAATACTCACCCGGAAATCGACTTATCTCGTCATCAAGTTGGCATTTTTGGCAAACGCCAAGCCTTAGACACCGTATTACAGCCAGAAGATAGAATAGAAATTTATCGAGAACTCACCATCGATCCCAAACAAGCCCGATTACTCCGCGCTAAAAAGAAATAACTTAGGTCATGAGCACCGTGCTAAAAAGCCTTAAGAAATCAAAGAAGTTTTTTTCTGAATATAAGGCCCAGGCTTATAATGGGTATCCCAAGGCTGCGGCAGTACAGAACCACCGGTGCTAATAGGCGGTAACTCAACGCCAGACATTTGCACCAAACGATCCCGTGAAAAAACCAGCGTTAAGCGCTTTTCAATCATTTTCTTATGAGGGCGTTTCAAGGTATAGACATAATCCCAACGATTACGGATAAAATTTTGTTTCAAGATAGGCGGCCCCATAATATACAACACTTGCGCAGGACGCATGCCAATTTTTAACTGGCCCACTTGATCTTGCGTAATAATATTACCTTGTTGAATATCTGGACGATACACGGGAATCAACTGGCAACTTGCCAGCAGCATGATGCAAAAAATAAGTCCTATTCGATAGAGCGTTTGCATAGTATTCTTATCTATAATTTGAAATATATTGGCTACGAATAATAACATCTTTCAGTGGAAGAGGTACACACCTCGCCGGCTTTAATCTCGCATTTTGAAATATGACATGCTAATGACACACGGCGCTATCAGTGCTTGTACTCAATAGCATAATTCTGTACCATTAACCGGTTTTGGCCACTCGGATTTTTTAACCAAAGGAGTTGCTGTGGGAGATAAAGACTTACGTGATGCCGGCTTAAAGGTGACGATACCACGAGTAAAAGTGTTAGAACTCTTGGAATGCTCGACCAATAGTCATCTTAGTGCGGAAGAGATATACCACACCCTGCACCAAAAAGGTGATGATATTGGCTTAGCTACGGTGTATCGAGTCTTAACTCAGTTTGAAAACGCAGACTTAGTGACGAGACATAATTTTGAAGGTGGTCATTCCGTATTTGAATTAAATACAGGCCAGCACCATGATCATTTGGTTTGTACGGATTGTGGTCAAGTTGTAGAGTTCGTGGATGAAACCATCGAAGAGCGGCAGAAGAAGATTGCTAAAGATGCAAACTTTGTAATGACAGGACATAGTTTAATTATTTATGGGCTCTGTCAGAGCTGTAATAGTAAATAAGTTACATCATATACTCCTCGTGAATCAAACTGCGTCATAAATCTCGCAGTTTGAAGTACGATGGGCATATCCCCATCATAGTTCAAAATGCAGCCGATAGTAGTTCGTATTTTGGAGTGTGATAGGATTTATAACGGAGAATAATATGTTAGATGCACCAGCGGCACAGCAAGGTGATGCCACCGTTGATAATAGAAAAGTATTAGCATGGACCATCTTTGGTATCGGCATGCTTTTTTATTGTTATGCCTATTTCTTAAGAATTTCACCCAGCGTGATGATGGATGATTTATTGCAGCATTTTCACATTAACGCCTCTCTATTTGGGAATTTTGCTGCGTTCTATTATTACTCCTACACACCGATGCAATTACCCGTCGGTGTGCTTATCGACCGTTATAATATTCGTTTAGTGTTGTTTAGTGCCTGTCTGTTGGCTGTATCGGGCTTAGCAATTTTTATTAGTGTCGATAATTATTATTTAGCCTTACTTGGGCGTTTTCTTATTGGCTTTGGTTCAGCTTTTGCTTATATCAGTGCGTTAAAACTCGCAACCTTATGGTTACCGCCTAATCGTTTTGCCATGGCAGCGGGGTTAACGACGTCCTTTGGCATGCTCGCTGCGATTTTTTCAGAGCGCTATTTACAAAACATGGTGCAAGCACTGGGTTATCAGCATGCCTTGTATTCTGCATTGATTGCCGGTGTGGTGTTAAGTGTGGTGATTTTCTTTTTAGTGAAAGAGCGCCAAGGTCAAGCTAAACCAAAAGCGACGGATGATCATCCACACATGCGACAGTTATTTTCAAATTTAGCGATGATGATTCGTAATCCGCAAATGTGGCTGATTGGTGTGCTGGGTTGTTTGTTGTATTTGCCAGCGTCTGTTTTTTTAGATGTGTGGGGGGTGCCTTATCTAGAACACGTCTTGCATTTAACGCCTAAAGAAGCCGTCAATGCGGTGAATCTCGTCTTTTTTGGTTGGATTGTGTCGAGTCCTGTCGTTGGCTCCTGGTCGGATCACATTAATTCCCGCCGTATGCCATTGTTATTATCCGTGATGGTTGCTGCTGCTGCGACGCTGGGTATTTTTTATTGGCCGGGTTTATCGTTGGCAATGATCTACTTATTAATGTTTATTTTAGGCTTATCCTGTGGTGCGCATCCTTTATGTTTTTCTCTTAGCAAAGAAACCTATTCAAAAAAATACACAGGAACTTCTACGGCATTAACTAATACCTTGATCATGTTAGGGGGTGTTATCTTCCAACCCTTAGTTGGGATATTATTGGATTGGCATTCTAAGGGGTATTTAGTGCATGGCGTACCGACCTACAGTGCCAGTGATTACCAATTTGCTTTAAGCATATTGCCCATTGCATTGGTAGCAAGTATTGCTATCACACTCTTTATTAAAGACACACGTTGTCAACAACCCGAGTAATTGTCGATGCCATTCAACGGAGATGAAATCAGTATAGAGACGAGTAATGTCGTCATTCACGGAAAACAGTGGGGCAAGAAGGGCGGCGTACCTGTGCTTGCCTTGCATGGCTGGTTAGACAATGCGGGCAGTTTTGATTACTTAGCTCCACTGTTAGACAACATTCACCTCATTGCCATTGAATTACCGGGCCATGGCCAGTCAGGACATTATCCCCCAGGATTTCAGTACCATTTGATTGATGCTGTGCAATCCGTGATGGATGTGGTGTATCACTTAAAATGGTCACAGTTTACGTTTCTTGGTCATTCCTTAGGAGGTATCATCGGCACACTGTTGGCGGCCAGCTTCCCCAATTTATTACAAAAACTCATATTAATCGATGCCATCGGTCCTTTGTCAGAAGAGGCTAGTCAAGCACCCGCACGCCTCGGTAATGCTGTCAATGCTATGTTAGTAGAGCAGGAAAAAAAAATAAAAGTCTATCCTGATCTGGAGGCAGCCATTGCCGTACGCCAAAAGTCAGGTAACCTAAGTCATCAAGCAGCAGCAGCGTTAACCCGGCGCGGTATGGCAAAAGTCAGCGATGGTTATGTTTGGCGGTTCGATCGTAAATTACTCGCTCCTTCAAAATCCTACTTCACTGAAGCTCAAGCCCAAGCATTCCTCAGCGGCATAAAAACCCCCACGGTACTGATCAAACCAAAACAAGGCATGCTGGCAAAAGTCAAAGCCGACGCATTCAAACAACGCCAAACCTTAATTAAAAAACTAAACATCATCGAAGTCCCCGGCGGACACCACACCCACATGGAACACCCAGCCGATGTGGCAGCGGTGATTAATCAAGAATTATAAAATTAGCACACCTCCATTACTTCCCGTGCCTCGCTCAATAAATCACGCAAGATCATTAAATAATTAACCCGATCACCATCGGTATTTTCCAAAAAAATCAAATCAGCCGCCAAGCGACTTAGAGATTCCGCTTGATATAATGTCTCAGCAAAAGCATCCTTTTTATCAGGGCTAACGGCTTGGCGCTTTAAGCGTTGCAACAAACGTTGCAACACCATTAAAAAATGGTATTGCTCCGTACGGGTGTTTTCAACAAATAATTCATTAATGCCGAGCGTTAAATAATCACACGCTTCATTTAATAAATACTCTAAACTAAAACTGGTTTGTTGATGTGTTGCGATGGGCTTTTCTAAATTGGGCAACTTAGTATCTGACATAGGTTTTCTCCTTGTTACATTAGAACGCGCTTGCTTGCAGACTGATCACCAACATCCCCCAGAGGATGATGGCAACCGGCACAAACACAATGGTAAAAGTCAGTTGGTTTTTCATGATGAACACTCCTGTGTTGTTGATATACCCATCCTATTTTGAAGTACAATGGGTATAGGCATTAATTCTCTTCTACAATCTCGTCTGGAGTGTTTGATTTGAGTTTTTGATAGATTTCATCGCGATAAATACCCACATCTTTTGGTGCCTCAATGCCCACACGAACGTAGCGGCCTTGAGTGCCTAAAATGCGAATTTGAATATCGTCGCCGATATGGATGATTTGGTCGGTGCGTCTTGTTAATACTAACATCTGCGTATCTCCCTATGTTTCTCGTGAATACTGTAAATCTTAAGATTTACTCCATGTTGTGCAGTTTGTGTTCTGCAGGTTTAAATTAAACCACTTTGCTTCTGGATCCGGAAGAGGAAAGAAAGGTTCTGAAAGTTAGACCCTGTTTTAGGGTCCAATAATTGGAGTCTAAATTAGGAGCGTATATAAATTACAGCTGGGTCAATTCAAGGCATTATCCGAGCTAAAAAAGCACAATTTTTATAAAAAAAATGACAATTGTTGCTTGGTAAGGAAAAAAATAACATTATTAATCAATAAATTATAAATTTATGAATTTTAAGTCTTGCCGAATTTCTTATTTTTATTGGCTCGGAATGAGTGGCCTGAAAATCCCAGCTTGCATCTCAAAAAACTCTGGAATAGGATAATTTTGACGCTAACTATCTCAAATGATGACACGATATGTAAGGAACAAAAATGATTGATTTAAGCAAAGACGATGAAACCTGCCTAGCAGAAACGCCATCCTGGACCAATGAATTTAACCATGACAGGTTTTATTGCCACCCCGAAAACGAAGAAATCCTCAAGAATTACGCCGAAATAGCGGGTCTTGCTTCAGCCTGTGACATCCAATTAATCTATGATGAACTCAAAACTGCACATCGTATTTTAGATGTCGGTGCTGGCTACGGCAGAGCCATCGAAGCGTTATTCGATCTCGGCTATAAAGGTGAAATCCATGCCTTAGAAAAAAGCGAGAATTACTGTAAACGCCTCGCTGAACTTTTTGGCAATAAAATCACAATATATCATGATGATGTTTTTGCTTATTCAACGGATAAGCCATTTGATGTATTGCTGTCGCTTTGGTGTGGTATTGGGGATTTTACACCTGGGGAGCAGCTGGGTTATTTGAGACATTTGTATGACTTACTGGATGATGAGGGTACGTTGTATTTGGATACAAGTACTTGGTGCATCCAATCAGTTAATACAGAGTACGTAAATACCAATACTGAGTATTTGAGTGAGCAATTTTATCTGATTAGTGAAAGAGAATATCTTGCACAGGGATATATCCCTACTATTAACGAGGTGAAAGCATGCGCCAAATGTGCAGGATTTCGATCAATAAAAGTCATTCGTTATAAAACGGATACATACAGAGAAAGGTTCTTGTATACACTGATAAAGTAGAAGTGCTATATATCCATTACAGAACTCTTGTATGTGCTATAATTTTGAAAATATTATCCGTTAATAGAGGGCAAGCTGGTGAGTGTCTCCTTCAAAGGCAAAAGCAAAAAAATGACTTGGAGTCAGGTAAGACGGGATGTAAAACGAGTATCTCCAGAACTAACCAAAATAATCGACGATTTAAGTCCTGGTGATGAACACTGGCTTTTAAAGGTAGCTTATCCTTATGGTAGCCAGGTTATGCAGAAATCATTATTAACGCTGCCCAATTCACAAGGTGATATAGTTCCAATTACTGATCAGACAATAGCGCCAGATATTCGAGATGGTTTAAAATATAATTTATATTCTAATCCTCTCAGTCTTATTTTAAAAAACTCTTTTGAAATTTACTTGCCGATGAAAGATCGGGCTTTATCGTTAGCTGGACTACTTGCTGAGGGTAGTGTGTTTGGTGCATCTCGTATGCTTGAGCCACATCGCATAGAAGAACCAATTTTTCTTTGGGAAATGACGTCGGGGGCTAGGTCGGTTTTTACTTTGCCTAGGATCACAGATGAGATTAAGCATACTAAGCTGCAAAAAGTCTTTGGTATTAATGCAAGTGTTCCAAGATCATTGATGCAACAATTTAATGTTTTTCGTGAGTTGGCTAACAGTGACAATATAGGGAAAGAACCGTGGCAAGGAGAAATATTGTATTTTTCTGAAAGCTGGTTTAAGCATTTGAATGATAAAGCATGGCAAACGTTTTACGATTATTTTCATCACTCACGTGAGGGCATTACCTCCTCCTGGAGAGTCCAACCAATCTATCATAATTTAATTTTTTCACTAATTCTTAGTGAGTATGAATCAAGACCCAATGCTTACATCATGGACATAGCACAATACTTAATAAACATGGGAGTAGGCACTTTTACTGGCTTAGGTCCTGCACTCAATACTTTATCAGGACCATGGGATATTATTCAAACAGCATATTGCGATGTTTATGATATTAAAAATTATCCCCCGGTCATCATCCAACCGCAATTTTTTAATATGCGAGAACCAGGTTCTTCGCCAGTTTATTATTCATTACAATTTCCTTGTGCGATTGAATTCAAGCCCAGCACAAGAAAAAAAGTCAGCATTATTACCGATCTCCACGAAATTCGCTCCTTAATGCGTCGCTATGAGCGAGATTTCCTGGCTGATAAATATAACTTAGGCGGCACCTCACTCTATGAGTTATTCCGCAAAGTGCAATATGACTACTTCCACAGCGCCTCTGATTTACACGAAGGTATGCTATCCTCCACAGAAATGGCCAGTGATGTTGGTTTAAGAACCACAGTGGATGGTGTGGTGCATGACGAATTCCCAGCATCGTGTCTATTTAGCAGAGGCTGCATCCGTCTTACGCATCTATAAAAAGAACAAACTATTTGATTTATTACGGGAAAAAGGTTTAATCTGCACTTAATATAACAGGTTTATACTTTAAGCATTCGATTGATGAAACCTTTGGGATTATGTATGAAAAAAACGAGTTTATACTATCTTTTATTACCCTGCCTCGTGTTAATCGCAGTGGTGAAAGTGGCTTTTGCTGCTGATGAAATCCACGTGCCACCAGAGCAAATCACGTGTACTACCAATGATGATAGGACCAAGACTACTTGTACGGGCTTTAATGCAAATGAATTGAAAATGATTGCAGCCTATCCTGAACAATCGGGAGAAACTGTTTATAAGTTTGAGCAAGGCTTAAGTTACGGAAATGCAAAGCCAGTCAAGTATACTTATATCCCTGCTGAGTCGAGTAACGATAAATATTATATTAATCTGCAAACAACACACAGTGAATACGCTTACGCGTTGGGAGTAGGCTGGAAGAATTGCGATCCCGCCGATCAATCTTGCCCCTGTGAACCGCCAGCTAGTCAGTGCCCCTACACGCACATTGATTAGAATAAACCATGAGGAATTAAATGATGAATAAATTACTAAAGCTTGCTATTGGTGTCATTGGGATAGTCAGTGTTTCTTTGGCGTATGCCAGTCAGTATTCGATAACAATTAGTAATAGCTCAATGGATTACGATGCCATCGTTGAAATTGCTGGCACTTGTGTCGATGTTTGTTTACCAGTGACGCTACAAAATGGTGGAGTTGTTCCTAAGCACACGGGGGGTGAAGTTGCAACTTACGAAGCCCATAAAGGTAGCAGTGGCATGGTGAAATTAAAGGTTTTTTTAGACTCCACCTCTAATCAATATTCACTCTTCACCTACACGTACTCTGGAACGGTTGTCAAAACCTTAAAAGTCGAAGATGAAATGACAGTGAATGGCGCCAGCAGTGGTATGAGGCTTGTACCAATCGCACCCTCTCAGGTTAGACAAGAAGGTCCAGGAAATATTATCCTTGGTATTGTTGAACCTGATAGTGATAGTTAGCGATACTCCTCGTGATTCAAACTACGAGACTCTCTTGTTCCTTCCCCCCAGCGAGCAGAGGGGGAGACACGTTTTAAGCGAGCATCTCTGGTATTTTTGGCTCGCTCTTCGCGCGTTGTCTTCCCGGCTCAAGGCCGGGACGACGACGCGGCTAGACCCAGTCAGAATCACCAACAAAACACGCAAAAAAGGTATCGATGAATCAGGGTATAGCAGTATTCTGAGTTTTTAAATACCGCTTAGTCGTATCCACGACCATCAGAGTATTTTGATCGATTTCAAAGTTAATTTTATGGCCGAGGGTTTTATCGGCAAAGGTGGTGCGATCCAGTGTTTCAGGGATTAAATGCACGCTAAAACTATTGGTTTTACTGTTTACATCAACAATTGTTAAGCTGGCACCATTTAAGGTGATAAAACCTTTAGAGCTAACGTACTCCATCCACGGTTTTGGTATTTTTACAAAAACAATATGATTGTTTAGCGGCTTCATTAATTTAATCACTTCTGCTGTTCCATGCACGTGTCCTGACACCAGATGCCCGCCAATTTCATCGCCAACGCGCGCCGAGCGTTCATAGTTCACGGTATCACCTTCAGCTAATTCACACAGTGTTGTGCGTTCTAACGTTTCATTCATCACGTCAAACTCTACTGTATTGTCTTTATATCTAACTACCGTCAAACAAACCCCATCAACGGCAATACTAGCGCCAATCGCAATATTTTCACAAGCACCACCAGGAAACTGTAAACCAAGCCGATACAACCCAGCCTTTTTCTCAACGTTTTCTACTTTCGCAATACCTTGTATTATTCCAGTGAACATTTAGCTCTCCACCTCAACTAACCCGAGCATTTCTTTCGCATGTGCCAAGGTAGACTTTGTGATCTTAACGCCACCTAGCATCCGCGCTAATTCTTGCACCCGTTCATCGTCAGTTAACCACTTTAATTGACTAATCGTATCATCTTCTTCAGGCAGTTTACTAATTTGTATATGATGATGTCCTTGCGCTGCTACTTGTGGTAAATGCGTAATACATAATACCTGTGATGACTCACCAAGGGTTCGCAATAATTGCCCGACAATTTCTGCGGTGCCGCCCCCGATACCAACATCCACTTCATCAAACACTAGCGTTGGTGTGGTTTGTGATGCTGCCGTAATCACCTGGATGGCTAAGCTCACTCGTGATAATTCACCACCAGAAGCCACTTTACTCAATAATTGCATGGCTTGACCTGGATTGGCACAGACCATGAAATCAATGACATCGTTACCTGTTACCATAGGTTGCGTTGTTTTAGAAAACTCAATGGCAAACTGTCCTTTGGGCATACCCAAGCTTTGTAAGCTTTTCGTCACCAGCTTGCCAAGTTTCTCTGCTGCTTTTTGACGATGCTGTGATAATTTGCTGGCATGCTTTTCATAGGCTTCTAAATACTGTTGTTGTAGGGCCCTAGCGTGTTGCAAACGTTCATCAGCATTGAGAATAGCCTCTAACTGTTGCTGTAATTGCGCGTGATGATGACATAATGCGTCGGGTTTTACTTTATGTTTGCGCGCTAAATCATGAATGGTTTCCAAGCGTTTTTCAACCCAGTTCAAGCGCTCATCATTCACTTCCACGCTTTGGTGTAAGTGCTTTAACTCTGCAGCGGCTTCATCTACTTCAATTAAGGCATTATTTAATAAGTTTTTAGCAGACTGAGCCGCTTCTAAATCTAATTGACTTAATTGATTAATGGCAACGTTTAATTGTTGCGTGACTGAGTCATCTGGGTTTTCGCTGAGACAATTCACAGCGTCATGGCAGGTTTGCAAGATTGACTCAGCATTAGCTAATTGTTTTTGCTCAGCATGTAACTGCTCGATTTCCTTATCAACCAGTTGCAATGTTTCAAGCTCGTCCACTTGATACTGTAATAACGTTACTTGAGCATCATCATTCCCGGTTTGCTGCTCTAAGGTTTCAATGTCTTGTTGAGTGTGTTTCCATTGCTGATAGCATTTGGCGACTATTGATAATAGAGCGGGTTGCTGCAAGTAATTGTCCAATAGGATCCGTTGTTGTTCTCGTTTCAACATGGCGTGATGTTGGTGTTGACCATGTACATGGACTAATAGCTCGCCTAATTCTTTTAATTGCTGCAGCGTGACTGATGAACCATTAATGAAATTGCGCGAACGGCCTTCCTTGGAGGTGACGCGTCTAATGACGCATTCATGAGAGTCTTCGCCAAGCTCATGTTGCTCTAACCAGCGACGTGCTTGTTCGATGTGCGTCACATCAAAGCTTAAGTTTATTTCACACTTATCACAGCCATGGCGCACCATTTTACTATCGGCTCTGTCACCTAGTGCGACATCTAACGCATCGATCATGATGGATTTACCTGCACCCGTTTCACCGGTAATCACTGTCATACCAGCAGGCAATTCTAAATCTAAGTTATCAATAATGGCAAAATTTTTAATGTTGATATGCTGTAGCATTAGTGATGTTGCTCCCAGCCTAACTTAGTACGCAACGTTTCAAAATAATTATAATCTTTTAAATGTATGAGGGTTAATGGCTTTTCATATTTTTTAATATGTAGTTTGCTATTGGCAGGAATTGTTACTCGCTTATGGCCATCACAACTCAAGCGTGGTGAACATTCATTATTTTTTGTAATGAAAATTTCAATATTACTATCACTGGCAATCACAACAGGCCGACTGGAAAGGGTATGGGGAAACATGGGTACTAACGCAATAGCATCTAATTTAGGATGCAAAATTGGCCCGCCACCAGAGAGGGCGTATGCCGTAGAACCTGTCGGCGTGGTGATAATCAAACCATCGGCGCGTTGCTTACAAACGAACTGATCATTCACCGTAATCATAAATTCAATCATATGAGGAATATCGCCGGGCATTAGCACCACATCATTAAGGGCATTATCAAGCTGCATCATTTTGCCATCAGCTTCCAGTGTTGTTGATAATAAAAAACGAGACTCCGTGATATAGTTGCCCTGTAAGACTTGTTCAACTTTTTCTTCAAGATGATCCGGATGAATATCCGTTAAAAACCCTAAACGTCCACGATTAATGCCCAGCACGGCTTTACCAAAAGGGGCCGCACACCGTGCCGCATTGAGCAGGCTACCATCACCACCGACCACAATGATTAAATCACACTGTTTTCCTAACTCAGTAAGGCTCAAGGCAGGGTAATGCTGAGTCTGCATTTCTTTAGCTGCTTCTAAATCAAGAAACACTTTATGTTGACGCTTATCAAGATACTCCGCCAAGGCTTGCAAGGTATTGACAACCCCAGTACCCATCCCCCGATACCGCCCAATTAAACCAATGTTCTTAAATTCGTCAGCCATTACAATTCATGCCTCTACGTCAACGCATCCCCCCCACCCAAATAGCGGAGCCAAATATAAAAAATATCATAGCATGTATATTTACCACTAATATATAGTTGTGGATAAAATTCTTGCGTTTAATCTTTAAAGTAGTATGATTTTTGTGGCACAGCCTTAACCACTCACCAAACTATTAGCACTCTCTCAGCTATCACCCACCCACAAGAGAAAAATGTTTTTGACTCGACGCCTTTTTTGTCCAGGCAGGTTGAGTGTAAACCTTAAGCGACAGGACGTCGCTTCAGAGCCTACAGGGAAGTATTCACGGCATGTTTACATTCACCTGCCTTTGCATTGCAAAAAAAGCATACCCACCTACCAAAACACATGTTTAATACAAGTTAGCAATCTAGCTGATAGAGTGCTAAAATTCAGACCATTCAATAACCTATGTAACTAGCAATATGAGTGACAAGACTAAAAACAACCGTGCAGAAGCCATTTTAGCCTCCATCGTGGAGCATTATATTTACCATGGCCAACCCATTGGCTCAAAAACTTTGGCTGAAGTTTCACCCTTAGGCTTAAGCTCGGCCTCTATCCGCACTATTATGTCGGACTTAGAGGGTGCTGGTTATTTGTTGCAGCCTTATACCTCAGCTGGCCGCATTCCAACGGCCTTAGCGTATCGATTTTTCGTTGATAGCTTATTAACCGTTGAAAATGTTAGCCAAGATGAAGTGTTGGAATTGCAGCAACAATTAAGCTCTTCTGAAACCACTCAAAATTTAATGAAACACACCTCAAGTGTGTTATCTGGCTTAAGCCATTTAGCGGGCATCGTCAGTGTGCCTAAGTTGCAATCATTAACTTTACGTCAAATCGAATTTTTACCCTTAACAGATAAACGTGTATTAGTGATCTTGGTGGTCAATGAAAAAGATGTGCAAAACCGCATAATCCAAACCGACAGGCAATACAGTAGCAGCGAGCTTGAAGTGGCGACTAATTTCTTAAATGCTCATTTCGCTGGCAAAGAGCTCGATGAAATCCAGCGAGAATTGCTAGAAGAAATGACTAAGGAAAAATCCAGCCTCGATCAATACATGCAAACCATTTTAGACGTGACGGCAAAGACCTTGGAAACGACGCGTCGTGAGGAAGAGGACTACATCGTTGCTGGAGAGAGTAATTTAATTACGGGCAGCAACCCAGCGAATTTGGATCATTTAAAAGGCTTATTCGATGCCTTCACTCAAAAGCGAGATATTGTGCATTTGCTCGAGCAAAGCGTGCGCGCAGAAGGCGTGCAAATTTACATTGGTGAAGAATCGGGCTGCGATGCCTTTGGGGAATTTAGCGTAGTAACATCGCCATACCGAGCCAATGGCAAAGTGGTTGGCGTCTTGGGCGTTATAGGCCCAACTAGGATGCATTATGAAAAAGTCATCCCCTTAGTAGACGTAACGGCAAAATTATTAAGTTCAGCCTTGGAAGAGAAATAAGCTTGAAAAGGGGAAATTTATCCCCATTTTGGCATGTAATACTAAAACCGAGATATTTCCTCCCCACTTGCGGGGTAGGATTAGGGTGAGGGGTAATGATTTACTCCCCACTCCTAGCGTTTAAATCTGGAGCAAACTATGGCAAATACTGACGAAACAAAGGCCGAAGAAGCCAAGAAAAAATGGGAAAACACCATTCCTACTGAAGAGCGGGAGGGCGAAGAAGAAGAACACTTGCCAAAAGAGCAAGAAGACACGGCGGCACAAGACAGACCTGATTATGATGAATTATGGATGCTCTACGAAGAAGTCAAAAACAAGGCTGATGAGCATTGGGAGCAATTAGTTCGCGGCGAAGCTGAATTCAAGAATTTCCAAAAACGGGTAGAAAAGCGCATTGCTGATACTCATAAATTTGCCAGCGAAAAGGTTCTAAATGAGTTATTGCCAGTGATCGACAGCTTAGAGCAAGGCTTAGAGCAATCCCCTGAAAATATTACTGAATCCATCAAAACCATGCGAGAAGGCATTGATTTAACATTAAAAATGTTGTTGGGCGTTCTAGGCAAATTCGGTGTTGTGCAAATTAATCCTGTCGATGAGCCCTATGATCCGCATTTGCATGAAGCTTTATCCATGCAAGAGGTAGAAGGGGTGACATCGGGGCAAGTGATTGCTGTGATACAAAAGGGTTATACCCTACATGGCCGAGTAATCAGGGCTGCGAGGGTAATGGTGGCTAAATAGGGTTGAACTTTTAAAAATACGCCCCACATTAGTGACAGTTAAGCAAAATAGAGTGGAGAAATTAGACAATGGGTAAAATAATCGGTATTGACTTGGGTACAACCAATTCCTGCGTAGCAGTGATGGACGGCGACAGCCCAAGGGTTATTGAGAATCATGAAGGTAAACGCACCACGCCATCAATCGTGGCATACCTTAGCCAGGATGCAGAAAATCCTATTATTGTTGGTGAATCTGCCAAACGCCAATTAGTGACGAATCCTCAAAATACCTTATATGAAATCAAACGCTATATGGGCCATAAGTTCAAAGATAAAGAAGTACAAGGTGCCATTAAAAAAGTGCCTTATAATATTATTGAAGCGGATAATGGTGATGCTTGGGTCGAAGTGAGTGGTGAGAAAATGGCGCCGCCCCAAATTGCTGCTCAAGTATTAGCAAAAATGAAAAAAACAGCGGAAGACTACCTCGGTGAAACCATCAGTGAAGCCGTTATTACCGTTCCTGCTTATTTTAATGATTCACAACGACAAGCAACCAAAGACGCCGGTAAGATTGCTGGCCTTGAAGTAAAACGTATTATCAATGAACCAACTGCTGCGGCACTTGCCTATGGCTTAGATAAAAAACGTGGTGACTCTGTGGTCGCAGTGTATGACTTAGGTGGTGGTACTTTTGATATTTCCATTATTGAAATTGCCGAAGTGGATGGTGAGCATCAATTTGAAGTATTAGCGACTAACGGTGATACCTTCTTAGGGGGCGCCGACTTTGACCAAAAATTGATTGATTACTTAGTGGATGAATTCCAAAAAGACAGTGGCATTGATTTACATAAAGATCCATTAGCACTACAACGTTTGAAAGAAGCGGCAGAGAAAGCCAAAATCGAATTATCGACAACGCAACAAACCGATGTTAACTTGCCATACATCACTGCTGATGCCAGCGGACCAAAGCATTTAAACATCAAAGTAACGCGCGCTAAATTAGAATCCTTAGTGGAAGACTTAGTCAAACGCAGTGTTGAGCCTTGTAAACTCGCATTAAAAGATGCTGGATTAGCAGCCTCAGACATCACGGATGTTATCTTAGTGGGTGGACAGACTCGTATGCCACGCGTACAAGAAACCGTGAAAGACTTCTTTGGTAAAGAAGCTCGTAAAGACGTGAATCCTGATGAAGCTGTAGCCGTGGGCGCTGCGATTCAAGGTGCGGTATTATCCGGTGATGTTAAAGACGTATTACTGTTAGACGTTACGCCTTTATCCTTAGGTATTGAAACCTTAGGCGGCGTGATGACAAAAATCATCGAGAAAAATACCACTATCCCCACGAAGAAAAGCCAAACCTTTTCAACGGCGGATGATAACCAAAGCGCAGTGACGGTGCATGTGTGTCAAGGTGAACGTGAACAAGCCAGCGCGAATAAATCCCTAGGTAAATTTGATTTAGTGGGTATCCCACCCTCACCACGCGGCATGCCACAAATCGAAGTAACCTTTGACATTGACGCCAATGGTATCTTGCACGTACACGCAAAAGATAAAGCCACCGGCAAAGAGCAGTCCATCGTCATCCGAGCGTCTAGCGGTTTAGCCGATGAAGAAATTGATAAAATGGTAAAAGATGCAGAAGCACATGCAGAAGAAGATAAAAAATTCCATGAATTAGTGACTGCGCGTAATGAAGCGGATGGCTTATTACATGCCACCAAGAAAAGCTTAGAAGAAGCGGGCGATAAAGTCGAAGCGGATGAAAAGCAGAAAATTGAAGCCGCATTAAAAGACTTAGAAGACGTTCTTCAATCAGACGACAAAGACGCCATTGAAGAAAAAGCGAAAGCATTATCAGAAGCTAGCGCTAACATGGCACAAAAACTCTATGCGGAACAACAAGCCGCAGAGCAGGGTGCTGCTGGGGAACAACCCGAAGGCGCTACCACTAATGATAAAGCTAACAAAGGAGACGACGACGTCGTCGACGCTGAATACGAAGAAGTCGACGATACGAAGAAAGATTAGTAACAACGACTGCTACAATTTGTAGGGGCGGTTCGCGAACCGCCCTTGTCTAATTGGTAAGCGAGTTTTATTTAAGAGAAAAACATGGCAAGTAAAAGAGACTATTACGAAATACTCGGTGTTAACCGTAACGCCAGCGAAGCAGAATTAAAAAAGGCGTATCGACGTCTTGCCATGAAATACCATCCCGACAGAAACCAAGGCGACAAAGACGCGGCGGAACACTTCAAAGAAGCTAGTGAAGCCTATGAAATCTTATCCGATGCACAAAAACGAGCGTCCTACGATCAATTCGGGCATGCTGGTGTTGATCCCTCCTCCATGGGGGGCGGCCCAGGTGGTGCTGGTTTTGGTGGCTTTTCCGATATCTTCGGCGATATTTTTGGTGATATCTTCGGTGGTGGTGGCCATCCTGGCGGGCGAGATTATCGCGGCGCCGATCTCAGATACAATTTAAAAATCAATTTAGAAGGTGCTGTATTAGGCAGCACGGTAAAAATTCGCGTACCCACTTACGTTAGTTGTGGTGGTTGCCACGGCACGGGTGCGGCTAAGGGTAGCCAACCTTCAACCTGTCAAGACTGTGAAGGCATGGGTCAAGTGCGTATGCAACAAGGCTTTTTCACCGTGCAACAAACGTGTCCCACCTGTCATGGTGCCGGCCAAGTGATTACCAACCCATGTGCTGCATGCCATGGCCAAGGACGAGTACAACAACAAAAAACCTTATCGGTTAAAGTGCCCGCTGGTGTTGATAATGGCGATCGCATCCGCTTAGAAGGCGAAGGGGAAGCCGGTTCTAAAGGCTCACCATCTGGTGATTTATACGTTCACATACACGTCAATGATCACCCCATCTTCGTGCGTCACGGCAGTGATTTGCAATGTGAAATGCCAATTAATTTCGTTACTGCAGCCTTAGGGGGTGAATTAGAAGTGCCAACCCTCACTGGCAAAGTAAAATTAAAAATCCCATCAGAAACGCAAAGCGGCAAAGTCTTTCGCGTGCGCGGCAAAGGCGTTAAACCCATCCGCAGCAACATGACCGGTGATTTACTCTGTCGCGTCTTCGTTGAAACCCCTGTCAACTTAAGCATCGAACAAAAAGACATGCTAAAACAATTCCACCACAGCATCATGACCGATAATAAAAACCACAGCCCTAAAGAGCGCTCATGGTTTGATAGAGTCAAGCAATTTATCGATGGCATCAAACATAAAACCTGATGGTTTTTAATCGTGTTTAAGAATATTGCCTTACAAAATTTTACAGTCCGGTAACATAACCATTACATAACGGCAATAAAGTGATGACTATGATTTAGCGCCAACACAATGAATATGAGGAAATAAAAGTGGCAAATTCCAGTAAAGAGATCATTATCACGTCAGAGGATCATAAGGGTCCCTACACACTTTATAATCAGGGTGAAGCCTTTCACAAGGGGTTTGGTCCTTATCAACAGGATCTGGAACAAGCTGCCTGGTATTATTTCAAAGCTCTGGCGAGGATAGCCACCCAATACCAAAATTCAGATAGACACGGCCCTTTATCGTCTAACCCTCACTTGTTACAAATACAGTCTAAAAAAGTCCATACGGCTTTTCATTCTATTGTTACCCAATTAGCGGGAGAGCTTAGTCCTCGCTTGTTATATGCCTTAGGTGATTGTTACCAATTTGGCTATGGGGATTATGAGATCAACATAGACTTAGCGTTAGACTATTATAAAAAAGCGGTAGGAAAAGACTCTGTAGCAGCCATGGAAGCACTCGGAGATTTTCATAAACAACAAAATGATACAGCATTAGCGATAAAATATTATTTAGAGGTATTGTCGAACGTGCCTACTAACAAGGAAGTACACTGCAAGTTATGTGCTATGTCCCTTTTTAACAACAACAAATTAAGCTTGCACATCGCTTATGAGTACGGACACCAACAAGCAATTTTAGCCTTAAGTCTTGTGGAGCCAGAGGATGTTAAGGAGACCTATTATTTGCGTTATAGTTATAGTAATCTTCTCCATCGTCAAAAACATAGGGATAAAAATCCGGCTTATATTGCTTACTGTCAAAGACGTTACGATGTGCTCTGTGAAATGGCGGCTAAAGGTGTATTAATTCCTTGGCAGGACCCTGTAACGAACAAATATTCCGAGCTGGAAGAATTACTCACTATAGTGAACAGTGTTGCTAGTGCGGCTGACTTTTTAACGACGGCAGCAAAATTTAATCTGTTTTCCTTGATACGAGAATGTCGAAAAAAGTTCAAGGTGTCACTGGATGCCCTAGACAAAGATGGCAATACTGCACTAATGGTTTCTCTTGAGCGGCAAAACAATGAGATGACGAAGCATCTCATTAAGAACGGTGCTCGTTTAGATATACGGCGACTCACGGATGGAAAAACGGCATTACATGTTGCGGCAAGCGCCGATTATCTCATTTTTGTCTATGATCCTTTCTTGGATAGGAATATTTCTAGGCCTATAGGCTGCTATCTTTTTAAACATTACCTGACAACCGTTGATAGTCTTACATCGAGCTATGGTGCTTTAGATCTTAATACCAAAGATTTTTTTCAAAACACCGTCTTGCATTATGCCGTTGAGGCCGGTCATGTGGAATTAGTTCGAGCACTCTGTGAGCATGGTGCAAGCTTGGAGAGCAAGAATCAAGATGAAGAGACACCTTTGATGCTAGCTGCCAAGCATAAAAAAACATTGGTGGCTTTTCGGACCTTACTCAATGATGGCGCAGATATTTACACGCGATCTCCGATGAATGATACCGTGTTGCATCTATTGATGAAACCAAAGCGTGTTGCTGATTACTCAGTGCGACGAACAGTAGCCTTATTAAAAAAAGGCATGGCAGTCAATCTGCAAAACGCCCATGGCGATACACCCTTACATTTAGCGATACGTAGTGGTCTAGAGAATGCTGCAAAAATGTTAATAAGCCATGGCGCTAATATCCACATAAAAAATAGACGAGAAGAGAGTCCATTTGACTATTACTTATCAACCTTAGTAAGTTTTGAAAATCCAAATGCCGCTTCCTCCTCTTCAGCCGCCTCATCATCTAATGCGGCAGCGCCTGTCGGCAGTGGGAAGTGCTATCCTGCGGCCAACGTTCTTAAAACTTTAGCAAATGAAAATGACGCATTCTTAAAAGTTGTGACGGCTAAAAAAGCATGTTTAGTAGCGACAGGCTCAGTCAAGCGCGTTGCAGCATTAGCGCAATTAGAAATGATACTTTGTGATGAAGGTTACCAGCCTTTAGGTGCACTAGTTGCAATATGGGAAAGACAAGCAGACAGTGACAAAGCCACCCTTACAAAACTTAAAAAAGACTTTATCACACAGCACGTAGAAGCACAGGGTTATATGCGATATTATCCAAGGGCTTCTCGTGGCACTGCCAACACTGTTCCCACAAGTCCCGCGATTTCTGCAAGTGCATCATCATCAAGTACCAACTCCACAACCAGTATTCGTTTTCTTGGTGACTCAGCTAAAACTGACACACTGAGAGTCCCTGACCTCAGTGTAAGTTCAGAAGATGATAACGATTCAACGGATACTACATTAGAAAAATTTGTGAATAAACTATAGTCTTCTTAAGTCCTCTTAGAAAGTTATTTTATGGTTTAGGATGACTCAGTTAACTCCTCCTAGATTAAACGGGGGCGGTTTGACATTGAACAAAATAGCGGTTATAAAGCTGGGCTAAGAGTATAGCCATTTCTCTACATAGATTTCAGGCGTAATCAATTCTCCTGTCACACCTAGTTCTTTTTCGGCTTTTTGTAACGCCCGTTGTTCTCGTGCCATTGTTTTTTCGTCTGCAGTATCCCATACAACTTGGTATATGTGTTGTTGGCCCAAAGGGTCGATTGTGAAAAAATCAATTTCATAGCGTTCTTCCGTTAAGTAATAATAGATGTCATGCCCTTTACGTCTTAATTCTAAATACACTAAATTTTCGAACAAATGCCCATAATTATTGTTGACACTAAATGAATAGGCATTCACTAAACCTGTATCAACGACATAGAGTTTTTTGGGGTTGCTTTGAACTTTTCGTAGCGACTCATTATAAAGTGGTACAGTAAAAGCTAAATACGCATCTTCGATATAGAGTAAATAGTCATGAATAGTATTTTTAGCGCCGCTTAACCCTTGTGATTTTACATCGTTCGCAAATTTATTGACGGAAAATGTCCCACCAGCATGTTTAATCATTGTGTTTACCAAATATTTAATGAGGGAAATATTAGTAATACCATAACGTTCGATAATATCTCTGACCATGACTAGTTCAACATAGTCCTGTAACAATTGTCGTCTGTCGGCGATAGACAAGCCAGTTGATTCTGGAAATCCTCCTTCTTGTAAGTAGGCACTTAATTGTTGTAGCAGCTGATCGCGTGTTTTCGTGCTAAAGGAGTTTGGCTGGAAATCAATTTGGTGTGCTTCTAAGTACTCTCGAAAGCTAAAGGGCCAGATTTCACTGGCCACGGAGCGCCCTCTAAGCGAGGTATGGATTTCTTTACTGAGTAACTTAGCCGAAGAACCTGATAAATAAATTTCAACTTTTTTCGTATCAAAAAAGCGGCGAATGACTAAGGCCCAATCCTCGACGTTTTGAATTTCATCCAGGAATAGATAACAGGTGTGATCATGGTTTTCTGGGTAGAGTTGGTAAAATCCTTCAAGTAACTTTCGTAGTGTTGCTTGAGAACAGGGGAGCAACCGGTCATCTTCGAAGTTGAGGTATAGAATACGCTGAATGGGTAGCTTATGCTCATCAATGATTTCTCTGATTGTTTGGATCAGAAAGTAGGTTTTTCCAACGCGTCGCATCCCCATTGCTACTTTTATTTTGTTTTTGAGGGGCTTAAATTGGGCGTAGCGCACCTGGCTAATGCTCGCGTCATGATACTTTTCCCAGAATTCGGCAAGTAGTATTTTTAGCAGTTTGATCATGTTGATTCCAAATCTGTATCAATCAATTAAGTAAGTATAGCATAAATGTATATCAATGGATTGATGCACATTTGCTTAAATCTATATCAATACAGAAAGACACCTTTAGTAAAAAAGCTTAAAAACTACCAGAATGTGAAATACGATGGAAATTTAACATTTCTAATGGTAAATAGGATGGAAATTTACTATCTTAAATGTTAAAAAGGATAGATATTTAACATTTTGGCCAAAAGTGGTCATAAATAATGCGTTTTGGAAGGAAAAATGAACTATTTACACATCAAAAGGCTTTTTCTTGAACCTCGGCAGTCATATTTTTTGTTTGGCCCTAGAGGCACGGGTAAATCTACAATGGTTGAAAGGCGCCATCCTGAGGCACTCCTTATTAATTTGTTGTTGCCCGATGTTCGTCGTCAATACCTGGCTCGGCCAGAAAGCTTGCTTGAAATTGTAAGAGCGCAACCTGTTGGCAAAACTATCATCTTAGATGAAATTCAAAAAATGCCCGAGTTATTGTCCTTAGTACACCTACTCATCGAAGAAAAAAAAGATTGGAAATTTATTTTAACGGGTTCTAGTGCTCGTAAGTTAAAGCAAAAAGGGGTTGACCTGCTCGGTGGCCGAGCTTTGAAAAAGACATTACATCCCTTTATGGCCATTGAGTTAGGTGAGCAATTCAGATTTGAAGACGCATTGCAATTTGGTTTATTACCTTTACGCTTTGCCAGTCAAGAACCTCTGGCAACACTCTCGACCTATGTCTCTCTTTATCTTGATGAAGAAGTAAGAGCAGAAGGAATAGTACGACACATTGAGCCTTTCGCACGCTTTTTAGAAGTACTGAGTTTCTCTCATGGCTCAATTTTGAATATTAGTAATATTAGTAGAGAATGTGCCATAAAACGTTCCACAATAGATAGTTGGATGTCAATTGTCGAAGATTTATTGATAACGTATAAAATTCCAGTTTTTAATCGTCGAGCTAAGCGGGCGATAACCACACAGCCAAAACTTTACTTTTTTGATGTCGGTGTTTATCGAGCAATAAGACCAACCTCTCTATTAGATAGCCCTAGTGAAATCAATGGCGCCGCCTTAGAGGGCATGATTGCACAACACTTAAGGGCATGGATTGATTATACAAAGCAGTCTCACCAACTTTATTTTTGGCGAACAAAAGCAGGCTTAGAAGTTGATTTTATTGTTTATGGTGAGCTAGGCTTTTGGGCTATTGAAGTTAAGAATAGTCAACACATTCACCCTGGTGACTTAAGACCATTGCAGCATTTCTTACAAGACTACCCCCAAGCGCAGGCAGTTATGTTATATCGAGGCAATGAAAGACGCTTGGTGAATAATATAGTTTGCATGCCTTGTGATGATTTCTTGCAGTCGCTTATTCCCAATGAAGTATTACCTGGTAGTGATTAGAAAAAAGTTGAGTGAAAGTGGAAGTGCTATACTCTTCGTGATTCAAAATGCGAGATTTAGGCGATCTGATCTAATATTAAACTGTTCAAAAATCGCCATTGGACAGGATTATGATTTCCCGCTATGATCCCCTGAATTTTGTCCGTGTCTTTCGTAATTTGAGGGGCGAAAGATTTCAATTTGGAGATTGCTTTAAATGCAGCCAGCCATTCTTGCCTTAGCCGATGGAACATTATTCAAAGGGACAGCCATAGGCGCCAGTGGTCAAACCGTGGGGGAAGTGGTGTTTAACACCGCGATGACGGGGTATCAAGAAATATTATCAGATCCTTCCTATGCGTCACAAATAGTCACATTGACCTATCCGCATATTGGTAATGTGGGCACCACGGCCGAAGATGAAGAAGCGAAACGCGCTTGGGCAGCGGGTTTGATCATTCGTGACTCATCAGTCATCGCCAGTAATTTTCGCAGCCAGAAAAGTTTAAATGAATATTTGATTGCTCATAATATTGTTGGTATCGCTGACATCGATACCCGAGCATTAACCCATATCTTACGGGATAAGGGCGCGCAAAGTGGCTGTATTCAAGCGGTGAATATTGATGAACAAGCGGCTTTTGCGGCAGCGGAAGCCTTTAAAGGACTAGAAAATGTCGACTTGGCTAAAGTCGTCACGGTCAAGCGTCACTTTACTTGGCATCAAGGCACATGGGTGCTGGGTAAGGGACATGCAGAGCCAGGGCCTGAGCAATTACCCCATCATGTGGTGGTTTATGATTATGGTGTTAAGCGCAACATCCTGCGCATGTTGGTGGACAGAGGCTGTCATTTGACGGTGATTCCCGCGCAAACTTCACTAGAAGACTGCCTTGCTTTAAAGCCTGATGGCGTATTTTTATCAAATGGCCCTGGCGATCCCGCGGCTTGTGATTATGCCATTAATACCATTCAGCAACTATTAGAACGCGATATTCCCCTGTTTGGCATTTGCCTCGGACATCAATTGCTGGCATTAGCCAATGGTGCACACACGGAAAAAATGAAATTCGGTCATCATGGCGCGAATCATCCCGTACAGGATTTAGCAACGAAACGTGTGATGATCAGTAGCCAAAATCATGGCTTTACTGTCTCTGCCGATCACTTGCCAGAGCATTTAGAAGTGACACATTGTTCTTTATTTGATGGCACGATTCAAGGGATTAAACATAAAACAAAACCGGCTTATGGTTTCCAAGGGCATCCAGAAGCAAGCCCAGGGCCCCATGATGTAGCCGATATCTTTAATGAATTTATTACCATGATGGCGACATAATTTAAGGTAAACAAACATGCCAAAACGTACCGACATACAATCCATTCTCATCCTAGGCGCAGGCCCTATCGTTATCGGCCAAGCCTGTGAATTTGATTACTCGGGGGTACAAGCTTGTAAAGCACTGCGCGAAGAAGGGTATCGCATTATTCTCGTTAACTCTAACCCTGCGACCATCATGACCGATCCTGGTACCGCCGATGCGATTTATATTGAACCGGTGACTTGGCAAGTGGTTGAAAAAATCATTGAAAAAGAAAAGCCTGATGCGCTATTACCGACAATGGGTGGGCAAACGGCGTTAAATTGCTCTTTGGATTTAGCGTCAAGAGGTGTGTTAGAAAAACATCAGGTTGAAATGATTGGCGCCACGCGAGATGCTATCGATAAAGCAGAAGACAGAGAACGTTTTCGAAAATGCATGATTGAGATTGGCTTGGATGTGCCAAACTCTGCCATTGCCCACAGTTTAGAAGAAGCGAAACAAGTACAATCGCAATTTGGCTTTCCCACCATTATCCGTCCCTCATTTACCATGGGTGGAACTGGCGGCGGTATTGCTTACAACAAAGATGAATTTGAAGAGATTTGTACACGCGGACTAGAATTATCACCGACCAATGAATTACTCATCGAAGAGTCCATGTTGGGGTGGAAAGAGTATGAAATGGAAGTGGTGCGCGATAAGGCGGATAATTGCATTATCATTTGTTCCATTGAAAATCTTGATCCGATGGGCGTGCATACCGGTGACTCTATCACGGTAGCACCCGCACAAACCTTAACGGATAAAGAATACCAAATCATGCGTAATGCTTCGCTCAAAGTGTTGCGAGAAATTGGCGTTGAAACTGGTGGTTCTAATGTGCAATTTGCCATTAATCCAGAAGATGGTCGCATGATTGTGATTGAAATGAATCCTCGGGTGTCGCGCTCTTCAGCTTTAGCCTCTAAAGCAACGGGTTTTCCCATTGCTAAAGTCGCGGCGAAATTAGCGGTAGGTTATACCTTGGATGAATTACAAAATGATATTACTGGCGGTGTGATCCCTGCCTCCTTTGAACCCACCATTGACTATGTTGTTACTAAGATCCCTCGGTTTGATTTTGAAAAATTCCCACAGGCGGATGCGAGGCTTACAACACAAATGAAATCCGTGGGCGAAGTCATGGCCATTGGCCGTACCTTTCAAGAGAGTTTTCAAAAAGCTTTGCGTGGTTTGGAAATTGGCATCGATGGTTTGAATCCCTTCCTTGCCAGTGATGAGGAAGAATTAGAAATCAAATTACGTCGAGAATTAATGTCCCCAGGGCCGAAACGCTTTGGCCACATCGCGCATGCTATGCACCTTGGTTTTGATGTGGATAGGATACATAGACTCACAAAAATCGATCCTTGGTTTTTGCATCAAATCGCACACATTATTAATACCGAACAAGCCTTGCGCCAAGTGTCACTCAGCGATATATCCCCTGAGAGAGTACAGCAATTAAAGCGCGAGGGTTTTTCCGATAGGCGCTTAGCGACATTATTACAAACCGATGAATTTACACTTAGACAGTATAGGCATGAGCATAATATCAAACCTGTCTTTAAGCGTGTGGATAGTTGTGCGGGTGAGTTTTCAGCGGCTACGGCGTATTTATATTCGACGTACGAACAGTTTTGTGAAGCCAAGCCAACCGATGCGAAAAAGATTATGATTTTAGGGGGAGGCCCCAATCGCATTGGTCAAGGCATTGAGTTTGACTATTGTTGCGTACATGCTGCAATGGCTGTGCGGGCAGCGGGTTATGAAGCCATTATGGTAAATTGTAATCCGGAAACGGTGTCAACCGATTATGATACCTCTGATCGTTTATACTTCGAACCTTTAACCTTAGAAGATGTGTTAGCCATTGTCGACGTGGAACAGCCCATGGGTGTGATTGTGCAATACGGTGGGCAAACACCCTTAAAATTGGCTAACGATTTGCATGAAGCAGGCGTACCAATTATTGGTACGACACCTGATGCCATTGATAGAGCTGAAGATAGAGAACGTTTCCAAGCGATGATTCATGAGCTTGGTCTGAAGCAACCGGCCAATGCTACCGTGCGTGATATTGATAGCGGTATTACTAAAGCCAATGAAATCGGTTATCCCTTAATGGTTAGACCTTCCTACGTCTTGGGCGGGCGCGCCATGGAAGTGGTGTATAACGAAAGTGAGCTATCACGGTATTTACATAATGCCATTCAATTATCTGATCGTTCGCCAATTTTATTAGATCAGTTTGTTGCCGATGCCATTGAAGTCGACATTGATGCCATCTGTGATGGAAAAGACGTATTAATTTGCGGTATTTTGCAGCATATTGAGCAGGCGGGTGTGCACTCGGGAGATTCAGCCTGTTCATTACCACCCTTTGATTTGTCAGAATCGTTACAAGAAACATTAAAACAGCAATTATCCAAAATGGCGTTAGCCTTGGGTGTGGTTGGATTAGTCAATGCGCAATTTGCGATTCAGGATGATGAGATTTATGTCTTAGAAGTCAATCCTCGTGCATCGCGTACTGTGCCCTTTGTGTCAAAGGCCATTGGTATACCCATAGCGAAAATAGCTGTGAATTGTATGCTGGGCCACAGTTTACAAGAGCAAGGTAGGCTAAAAGAGATTATTCCGCATTTTTATTCGGTGAAATTACCCGTGTTTCCTTTTTCAAAGTTTCAAAATGTTGATCCCCTCTTAGGGCCGGAAATGAAATCCACCGGTGAAGTCATGGGTGTTGGAAAGAGTTTTGCTGAAGCATTCGATAAGGCACAATTAGGTGCTAATCTTCCTAAGCCAAAACTGGATGGTTTAGCGTTTGTGAGTGTAAGAGATGCCGATAAACGGGCGGCCATTGATGTGGCAAAACAATTACAAGCCTTAGGGATTAATATCATTGGCACTCGTGGTACAGCAAGATACTTACAAAAAGAAGGTATTGAGGTAGAAGAAATTAATAAAGTGCGGGAAGGGCGGCCGCATATTTTAGACCGTATTCAAAATGATGAAGTGGGTTTTATTGTTAATACTACCAATAGTAAACCTGCAGTGACGGCTTCCTTTGAGATACGGCGCAATGCGTTAAAGCGTGGTCTTAGTTATTGCACCACGATTGCGAGAGCAAAAGTCATTTTACAAGCATTGCAATCAGAAGGGGAACAAACAGTTACCTGTTTGCATGATTTGCATGAACAATTAAATTAAAGGGTTAATAATATGTCTAGAATTCCGATGACGGCAGTTGGTGGTGAAACAATAAAAGCTGAGTTAGAGCAGTTGAAACGCGTTGATAGACCGGCGGTCATCGAAGCCATTGCCGAAGCTCGCGCCCATGGCGATTTAAAAGAAAATGCGGAATACCATGCAGCGAAAGAAAAACAAGGCTTTTTGGAAGCTCGCATTCGCGAATTAGAAGCGCAAGTGTCGCATATGCAAATCATTGATATCTCTCAAATGGAGAACACGGGTAAAGTTATATTTGGTGCCACGGTAAAGTTAACCGATGTTAATACCGAAGAGAGTGTGCAATACCAACTGGTTGGTAATTATGAAGCGGATTTAAAACAGGGAAAAATTTCCATTAGTTCACCTATTGCTAGGGCCATTATTGGGAAAGAAGAGGGCGAGGAAGTCGATGTAGAAACACCACGAGGGGTGGTTACTTATGAGATCGACGAGGTGCTTTATATATAAGTTTCATTCTTTTTCCCGGGTTTACTGAGTGGTGCGTTGCTTACTATTGCCTCCCCCTCGCGGGGGAGGGGGAAGAAGTGGAAAAAATAATAAGGATTAGGAAATAATAACTAGGGAGAATTAAAACAAATAATTTGGAGAGAGGAACGTTATGAAAAGACGGACTGTTCTTATTGCATTATTTGCGATGTGTTCTGTGGTGGCTTGTGTTGCGACATTAGCTGATACGAAAATTGTTTCTAAAGAAAAAATATTACACCAGGCGCAGCATCTGGATCCAAAGGTCTTGGATTTAGGGTTGACGGCCTATAAGTGCGCGCGCCAGCGTGGGCTAGATAAGAAAGGCATATTAACGATCATTGATTATTCTAAACCCTCTACTCAAAAGCGTTTGTGGGTCATTGATTTAAACCAAAATAAAGTGTCCTTCAGTGAGCATGTGGCCCATGGTCAAGGTAGTGGTGATAATTATGCGAAATATTTTTCGGATAGGAATGCATCCCATCAATCAAGTCTCGGCGTATTTTTAACGAAGAATACCTATTTTGGCCATAAGGGTTATTCTCTACGTCTCGCTGGTTTGGAGAAGGGGTATAATGCACATGCCTTGCAGCGTGCGATTGTGATGCATGGGGCCAGTTATGCCACACCTTCTTTCATTGCTAAAGTTGGGCGGCTAGGGCGCAGCTGGGGGTGTCCTGCTATTAGCCCTAAATTAGTAAAGCCAACGATTAATAAAATTAAGAATGGGACTCTGGTTTTTGCTTATTATCCTAAAAGGGAATGGTTGCAAGGATCTCACTTTTTACACTGTTGAGTTTCTCGTTGTTTTAGTCTTTTGGCTTTTTTGCCGTACTTTCACCGCAGCAGGCCTTATCCCCAATGGCTCGTCGGCCTGGGGCCTCCTGCGCTTGATTTGGGGGTAAGACCTTCTGCGATGAAAGTACTTTATTGTGCAAAGACTAAAACAAGCTCGCTCATTCTCCGAGTCGTCTCGCATTTTTCATGACTTTATCGACAGTGGCGCGTGATGTTGTGCGTGAGCCGGCGTTGGGGCCATAAAGAAGAACCGTGGCGCCCTTAAGAAGTCCGAAGCTGCTGACGAAAGCACAATATTTGAAGGCTTGTTGTAGGAAGTGACGTACCTTATTGCGGTGTTTTTTTAGTACTTGGTAATCTGCTGTTTGATTACCATCCTTGTCTTTGAAGCTTTTGAGAATGGTTGTGGCTAAGCTGCGTTTTATTTTGGAGCGACTTTGTTCCGTAGTCGCATTTTTTAAATGTTTTTTGTAAGGCAGGGTAATTGCAGCTGTCATATCATCTAAAGTGTCAGTGACAATGCTTAATTTTCTTTTAGCCAACGCTACATCCTCTGGAGTTGTTAGTATAGGGCATGGTTTAATGTCAGCTTGTTCCTTGGCTAACTTAATGAGATCTTTAAAGCATTTATCATAGAGACTTTTCCAAAATTTATCGGCTAGGACTTTAGGCGTGAATATGTTTTCTAAGCGCCTTAATACTGTTTCACTGCTTGAAACAGGGATAACAATGACTTGTTCGTCTTCCTCTTCTTCAGTTTCTTCATCGTCTGACGGAATTGTTAAGAAGAATGAGCTACTTGCCATATTAGTCACATGACTAGTAGCTAAGGCTGATGTGATTTTATCATGGCCGATATCGAAAATTTGTGTAGCGTCTAATTCTATGGCTGTTAATTCTTTTAGGGTTTGTACTAAGGGATCACTGGTTTCTAACAATATGAGTAATTCTGTCATGCGCATGTAAGCATAACTGCGCTCTGGGTTTGATACAATGACACCCGAGCTATGGTATCCTAGTTCATCACTTGTATCATTTTCAGCGATTGCTCGTTGGCAAGCAGCTATCAGTCCGGCTTTAAACGTTTGTAGTGACGCGCTGTTTGCAAGGTGCTGTAAATCTAAACCAGCTTGTTGTTGTAAGTCGTGTAAAATAATAAAGAGTGTATCTTCATTACTGGTAAGATAGTGTTTTTGTACGAAAGCTGTTAAGCGCGCTTGTTGTTTTACTTCTTCTATTTGTGTGTATCGTGGCATTGCTTGATAACTTGCTAAAAGCTTGTCTTTAAAGCGACGAGCCTCAGTTCTTACAATGTCAGGAAATCGAGCATCTGCAAATTTTTCTAATTCATTGAGGTAAGCTTCTACTCTATACATGACTTCATCTAGCGCGGTGAAAGCAGAATCGAGATCAGTTTGACTAAACCCTTTAGCAATACTTGCTAGTCTTACCAAATCAGCTTTAAATAATTGTGTGATTTTTTTACCAGCCGATTTAATAATGTGCTTTTGTAATTGGGTTTGGGTGATGTGCGCTAAGCGAATGTTATTGGCAACAGCCAGCTTTCTAGTTTTTTCTGCTTGTTGTAATAAGTTGATGGTTTCATCATAAAGACTACTGATATCAGCAGTTGTATCTGTGACCATAGCATTGGCAGTTTCAGGAATGACTGTTGAATATAAATGATTGAGCTTTTGGGATAAGTAAGCAATAAATTTTTTCTTTAAATTCATCAAAGGCGTCGGAGCGTCAATGTTTTTTTCGATGATGAATTGGTTGAGTTGCTTTATTGTTGTTAAGTATGCGTTTATCTGTTTGTAGTGTTCATTAATGTCATGGAAGGAATATTTGTCACAACTAACTAATCGTCCGATAGCATCACCTAAAGATTTATGCATCATTTCCATGAGGTGGCGAACATGATTTTGAGCAGCATTGCGGGTAGACATTATCCCATGATTAAGCGCTGCCATTTCTGTTTCTGCTAGCTCATTGAGTTCAGCTTGATCAGCGCTGTAAAAGGCTAACTGTGTTTGCGCAGTGTCAATGATGGGGTTGAGCTCAGGTACCACTATGTTAGCCCAGCACACCAAAAGTTTAGCTGACCAACTACCGGATTTTATTTCACCTGCATTAATCACGGCGTGTTTAGCCTGCTCGAGTTGCTCGATAATCTTGTCTAAATGACCTAATTCAACAGCGGCTATATTTAGGTATTTATTTGCTTTGGCGTAATTTTGTTCGGCTTCTGCGAGTAAGTTAGCAATGCTGTTTATTTGTTTTATTGGCGATACTGATGCACGTGTGGTTTTGGCCATTGCTTTTTTTACGCGGTTAAAAGAGTTAAGTGTTGCTACAGTGAGTGGTGAAAACGCTCGTTCACTCGAGCTTGGAGCTACGCTGCTAGATGCAATAGCGCTAGAGGAGGCAGCTGCAGCTGCACTTGTTACTCTATGGCTTTGTTCGATATATTTTCTCGCCCTAAAAAATCGTATCATAGCGTTGCTAACTTGTTGTTTTGCTTTAAGTTTATCGCCACTGATAGCATTAAAGCCATAGTCATTTAGGGTTTGGCATAAGTGTTCATTGAACACATCTAATGAATGGATTGCTGGATGATTTTGTAATTCTGTAGCCATGGTTTACCTCGTTTATCTGTTTTCCCCAATGTTATATGGATATATACCCGCCACACTCCAAAATGCGAGATTAATGCTATTGCTTTTTGCCCCCTTGGAACCTTTGAAATTTGGCAATAGACCGACTATTACCTGCATTTCAAAGGTTCCAAGGGAACAAAAATCAACTCGCCTAAATCTC
>JAJFKI010000034.1 GCA_021773295.1 Gammaproteobacteria bacterium
GCCCATCCATTCCAGTGTTATTCGCCAACGCGATCATGAATCACGCATCGTACAAAATCAAGTCTTTTTTATTGCCTCCTTATTGCTCTTATTAGCCTCTCGCTGTCGAAGCGATGGTCCCTTAAGTTGAATATGCATTAATACCACTTTTATTGTTTCGATGCTACGTGCCCTTCCAGCAAAGCTGCCTAGACACCCATAAACTCGCTATGCATTGTATACAGCTTTGCTGGAAGGGCACAAAGAATGGAATATGCAGGTTACCTTTAATTTGAGCCAATTCGAGACAATTTTGACTGTTGTATTTTTGACCGAGTTTTTATATAATGCATAGTGAATTTATGGGTGTTAACACAATGTTGCTGTAAGGGCACCGATATTCTCAAGTGTTAGTTGCTAACTTTTATCGGGCTAAAGTAAATGCCAATTAATCCAAATCGTCAGCCAGTTATCATTAGTCACCTTGTTCCAGAAGGTGATGTCTCTCAATACCGAGGGCCTAGAGAAGTTGAACCTTATGTGGAATGGGAGATTACTGAATATGCTACAGAGGATGTCTGTACTAATCCGAGTACTAGAGTGGTGGGTATTATTGACGACATAACAGAATCCAAGACTATTAAACTAATTCGTTGTATTTCCCCAGAACTCACTAGCCCTGTTGATGAGATAATTTTGTCATCTCATATTCATAATGTTCTTCCTTTTGGTATAGGAATTACTTTTATTACCGAAGATACTACCTGTCCAATTTCGACCTTTGACGAAGGCATGAAATATGTAAATAGTAATTTTTTCAATTATAATGCGACCATGTCTGTAACTTTAGTCTTGAAGCCTTATGCTTACCAGCAGGTTATTAAATATCTGAATCGAAAAAATATTACTTATGATTATACGGATACTCGAAGAGTTGAAGAAAAAAGACCTTGTCTAAGCATACATATTGCTTTTCTGAAGTGTGAAAAAAATACTGGTGCTATTTTCTCTGAAAAGAATTTTTTAAATTTATTATATGCCTTGAAAGAAATTGTTCCTTTTTCTCAGGAACTTTCAAATGTCATTAAAACGTTAGCTTTGACCACTGAACAGATTGCCAGTGATGGACCAAATAGTTTTTATAATTTTAGCTTGATAAAGTTTGGCAGATTTAAAGTAAGTTCAAAGGCGAAATACAAATTAGAAAACTTATATTCTCTTGGAAGAACACATTGTCCATTTCTCGGTCATTATATGAACTCAGAACATGATGTGACTGATTTGTCTTATCAACCGGCATTATATAACATTGATGAAGTACCGAGCTCTGCGGTAGAACAATTTTTTGAGGCGGTAGAACTAAAAGATATTAAACAAATAAAAACTCTCATTGAAGAATACCCCATGTTGGTGTTTTCTAAAGACTGGGAGCCTGGGGAACTTGATATCTTTCTTATTGAAGAAGATATGTCACTGTATGATTTTATTTTATTTCTACGAGAAGAATTATTTATTGAGTATGAGGACTTCTTTCGTTCTGTTTATGGTCTCCCTAATGAATTCTCATATGAAAAATTTTACTCAAAGGTTCTTTCGAGGCCAGGCATAAGCGGTGCTGTTACACAGCCTTTGCTCCATCAGTTAATTAGTTGTGGCCAAATTGATGAAGTTAAATCATACCTAAGTGAAAACCCTAGCGAAATTAATCGCGTATCCATACGAGGTAACAGTCCCTTTTTAACTGCTGTACAGGCTGAAAATAAGCCTATCATGAAGGAGCTAGTGAAACGCGGTGCCAAGATAGAGGATTATATTGACAAGCCAGATCGCTATTCAAGTGATTTTGACAGTGTTTCAGACACCAAGCTTCTACACTATCTTTTCAAGCTTGGATTTGACCCCTGCAAATATTTGCTACTATTAGATGAAGCTATCAGAAATGAAGACTTATACACGGTAGAAAAGTTTTTCCAATATTCAGGAAAGAGGGCACTTTTCTTACCGTCAAGGACAGCCGCAAAACCAGCAAAATCAAATAATAACGGGGAAATAACACTTTCGATTGCATTTGATAATGCACTGAACTCCGGTAGTCGCTGTGCTATGAAGATTGCCTGGTTGATATTGGATAATACTGAGCATCTTGTGTATGCTGGACCATTCTATCCTTATAATGAATCGGCTAGAAAATTAGAATCTATGGTTGAAGAACATAATGGTTTTGCTTTAAAGAAACGAAGAGCACCTTTATTGAGGCTCATTTTTCAAGAAACAAAAATGCTACCTGGTGGAGATGGCTATGTGTGTTTATTTAACATTGACGGTGATAAAGAACACGAACTGTATGGCAAAATTTTAGAAAAAAAGGTGATATCTACAGCATGCTTAGATCAATCAGAACGCCAGCAAATACATGCTATGGTTAATCAATATGTTGAGATGTGCCCGAGCCTTCTGACGAGTAATGTTAGCCACTATATTGCTGATCGAATTCCTTTTCAAAGAGCAGCTGCTCACGAAATCATCGTTTGGAGTATTAATAAAAAAGTCATTAGTATTTATAGTTACTGCTATTACAGGCTATATAGTAATAAAATTGGACCCTATTTGGTGTTTAGTGGAAAGCTAGGGATAAAAACCTCGGGCAAGCCTTATCGCGATCTGCGTTTAGTTGGTAAATTCTATGTTTTACCACTAAGTATCAAAGAAGAGAATACAAAATCACCCATTTTTGTGATTAATACATTTTTAAAACCCGGTTTTGGTTTTTTTACCTTAGATACTATTACAGTAAAACTTGCGCCGAAATATCATAGTCCTCGTATCAATGCTGTGTCGCAACAGATTTTACATGCGACAGAGCAAGAGTCATTACCAAAATCTTGGTGTCTAAAGACCCAAGTGGTAATTAGACATGATAGATTAAGAGAAACTACGCAAACTAGGGAGTTTTCATCTTATGTTGGCCCAGCTGATAATGAAAAATTAGTTGGAATCTTCGAGCTCACGCAAAAGGTTGTCGATGATTTAGCAAATAAAGCTCATGCATTTATTCCATCTGAAGGTCGAAAAGAATTAGCGTTTGCTCAGCGTTTTTTTCACGCGACCAATTCACGGAAAACAATTCAAGAACAGCAGCTTAACTACTCCGATATGCTAAATAATCATCGGAAAACAAGCTGTCAGAATGCCAACACGAATCAACCGCTACGGATTAGAAGTCGACTATAATAACATGTGTTGTAGTGGCTCATGTGTGTGATTCATAGACATAGTTTCAATTAATTTGCTATGATGCAGAGCTATGGATAATTTACCCCACTGTAGATTTAAGCTGTTTTGATACTTTACGTGAAGAACTTGCCTGTTGGCAATTCTATTATAATTGGCAACGTCCACATGGAGCCTTAAAAGGAAAAACACCTTCTCAAGTAGACTCGGAGTTAGTAGAAAAAACACCG
>JAJFKI010000035.1 GCA_021773295.1 Gammaproteobacteria bacterium
GAGATTTAGGCGAGTTGATTTTTGTTCCCTTGGAACCTTTGAAATGCAGGTAATAGTCGATCTATTGCCAAATTTCAAAGGTTCCAAGGGGGCAAAAAGCAATAGCATTAATCTCGCATTTTGGAGTGTGGCGGGTATATAGCCATTTGTTTTAAAGTTTGCATATAACTTGCTTCATCAAACGCGGTATTCGTTTGCATCATATCCCATAGGTGGCCAATTAAGACTTCCATGATTTTGTGATCAGCTGTGTGGGAGTCATTGAACTTTTTAAGGTAGTCTTGATAAATCTTTTTCATACCCTTGGGGTTGTCTAAACGTACTTGATCAGCGATGGCTAAGTGGATGCCAAAATGCATGAAGGGGTTAGTTTCGCCCTGCTCGGCACTGAATTCTTTGTCTTGGAATTTTTCCGGGTTGTTGAGATAAGCATGATACTCCGGATGAGCCTCAATAATAGCTAAGATGCTCTGTTCCATGGGCTCTAAAGGTTCATTATTTTCATGCTTATTCCATACGGCATAAAAAACTGCCCGAGTATCTTCTCTATCACCAAATAACATTTAAGCCTCCGTTTTATCTTTATATTCACATAAATCAAAAATCACGCAACTGCCACAGCGAGGTTTTCTCGCGACACAGGTATAACGACCATGCAAGATTAACCAATGATGTGCATCGTGTAAAAATTCTTTGGGAACGAATTTTAATAACTTCTTTTCGACGTCTAATACTGTTTTTCCAGGCGCAATTTTGGTGCGGTTTGAAACGCGAAAGATATGGGTATCTACTGCCATAGTAGGATGACCGAAAGCCGTATTTAAAATCACATTTGCTGTTTTTCGACCAACGCCGGGTAAGTTTTCTAGGGCTGTTCTATCCTCTGGGACTTGTGAGTCATGTTGCTCTATTAAGATTTGGCAGGTTTTAATAATGTTTTTAGCTTTACTATTGTAAAGGCCGATGGTTTTTACATAGGTTTTTAATGTTTCTTCGCCAAGCTTGAAAATGGTTTCGGGGGTATTGGCAACCGGATACAATTTTTTAGTGGCTTTATTAACGCTAACATCAGTCGCTTGAGCCGAGAGTATCACTGAAATTAATAATTCAAAGGGGGTGCTGTAGGCTAACTCCGTGGTGGGGTTTGGGTTAGCTTGTCGCAAGCGTTTGAAAATCTCATGACGTTTTTCTTTATTCATCCGTTGCTTTTCCCTCTCGCTTGGCTTTCACTCGCGCTAAGGCAGCAGCCATATAATCTTTGCGTGCCTGGGTGGTGCTTTGTTCTTTTGTTTTTTGTGCTAGCTTTGCTTGTTTGAAGCGTTTTTTTTCACTCGTTTTTTGCCGTCGCAAGCGTTGATTACGTCGGTTAAAATGTAAACGCGCTTTTGTTTTTTGTGGCTCAGTCATCGCATCAGCAGCCAGTAAGTCAATACAATCCATCGGGCAGGGCGCTACACACAGGCGACACCCTGTGCAATCCTCAGTGATAACGGTATGCATTACTTTAGCCGCACCAACGATAGCATCTACGGGACAGGCTTGGATACACTTGGTGCAACCAATGCATAAGTCTTCACGAACGACGGCAACCTCAGCTGGCCTTGTGTTTTGTTCCATCGTGGCCAGATCATAGGAGATATCTTGTTGCAATAATTTGCCTAAGGCTTTTAGCGTGGAAGTACCGCCCGGAGGACACAAGTTTAAGGCTTCACCTTGTTCGGCAATGGCGTTGGCATAGGGCATGCAACCCTCATAACCACAGTCACCGCATTGCGTTTGTGGCAATAACTTATCGATATCATTGACGAGCGATTGGCTCATGGTATGCCTTCACCCGCATGGGCATCCACAGCTGCTTGCTGCATTGCTTCAATTTGTTCACTGGTGATGCGCTGCATCAGGGGTTTGAAAGTCTCAATGCTGTGATTTAATAAGGCCTGTTGGCTATCTTGCCATTGTAATGGTTCAATCTGGAAAAAATCTTCTACCTTTGTCGCCAACGCTGGTAATACCGGTTTTAAATAAACCATGATGACACGAAAGCAATTTAATCCGAGGGTACAGACCTTATGGGCTTGCGCTAGCGTGTCAGGATTTTTTACCTGTACCCAAGGTTGTTCTTCAGCAATGTATTGATTTGCTCTGTCGGCTAATTCCATGACTTGGCGAATGAGTTTGGAAAATTGTCGTGTTTCATAAAGCTCGGCAATCCCATTGCTGGCTGCGGTGAATTCAGCAAAAACCGTTTCATCGCTTAATGTGGATGCCAGTTTGTTATCAAAGCGCTTATTGATAAACCCGGCACAACGAGAGGCGATGTTGATCACTTTACCAATTAAGTCTGAATTATTACGTGCGACAAAATCTTCTAAGTTCAAGTCGATGTCATCAATCCGTTGATTGAGTTTAGCCGCATAATAATAGCGTAAAAATTCAGGCTCTAAGTGTTGTAAATAGTGCTTAGCACTGATGAATGTGCCGCGGGATTTCGACATTTTTTTGCCATTGACGGTGAGGTAACCATTGGCATAAATCCCAGAAGGCAATCGAAAGCCAGCGCCATCTAACATCGCTGGCCAAAATAAACTATGAAAGTAAATAATATCTTTACCAATAAAATGATATAGCTCGCTGTGGCTATCGTCCCGCCAATAATCATCAAAATTGATCTCAGGGTGGCTTTCACAATACTGTTTGAAGCTTGCCATGTAACCCACTGGCGCATCTAACCAAACGTAAAAATATTTATTGTCTTCTCCAGGGATGGGGAACCCAAAATAAGGTGCATCCCGAGAAATATCCCAATTTTGCAATCCGGCATCAAACCATTCTAATAATTTATTAGCGACCTCTGGTTGTAAATGCCCTTGGGTCACCCAAGCACGTAACTTGTCTTGATGATTTTTTAATTTAAAAAATAAATGTTCCGATTCTTTTTCAATGGGGGTGGTGCCAGATAGCACAGAAACGGGGTTGATTAACTCTGTGGGCGTGTAAGTTGCACCACAGGCTTCACAATTATCACCGTATTGTTCCAGAGCGCCACATTTAGGGCAGGTGCCTTTGACAAAACGGTCGGGTAAAAACATGTGTTTCTCGGCATCAAAGGCTTGTTGGATTGTTTTGCGCTCAATGTCATCTCGAGCGACTAATGCCTGATAAATTTCTTCGGCTAATGCTTTATTCTCTGGAGAATGTGTCGTGTAAAAATTATCGAATATGACATCGAAAGCATGAAAATCTTGTAATTGTTGCTGCCCCATTTCTGTTACCATTTGCTCAGGACTCATGCCTAACTGTTGGGCTTTTATCATAATGGGCGTGCCATGGGCATCACTGCCACAGATGAAGTGAACGTGGTGACCTTGCATGCGCTGAAAACGCACCCAAATATCGCCTTGGATATAACCCACTAAATGACCAATATGGATGGGGCCATTGGCATAGGGTAATGCATTGGTGACTAAAATATTACGTTTTTGCATCGTTTGATTGTTACCGTGTTTTCAAGGATAATTTCGCTCACATCGAACCGAGGTATTGTATGACAGAGATCCAAGAAGAGCAAATCAAGCACACATTAGCGCAGTATCAAGATCCTTATCTAAAGCAAGATATTGTTACAGCCAAGGTGTTGCAATCGATTAAAATAGAGCCTAGTGCAATTACGATAGACATTCGTCTTGGATTTCCTGCCAGGGATTACCAAGAAACGCTGCGCCAGCAATTGCTGCACGTCTTATCACGCTTAAACTTAAGCCAAGCCATTCAAATTAATATTGACTGGGAAGTGACGTCTCATGCGGTTCAGCGGGGTGTAAAAGGTTTGCCCCAGGTTAAAAATATTATCGCCATCGCCTCGGGCAAGGGTGGTGTGGGCAAATCAACAACAGCAGTTAACCTTGCCTTAGCCATGTTGCAAGCTGGCGCGAAAGTAGGCTTACTGGACGCTGATATCTACGGCCCTAATCAACCGCAAATGTTAGGATGCAGTGGTGAGCGGCCCCAGAGTGATGATGGACAAAGCATGAAGCCCATCATCAAATATGGCTTGCAAACCATGTCTATTGGCAATTTAGTCGATGAAAAAACAGCAATGGTATGGCGTGGGCCCATGGCCAGTGGTGCCTTGCAGCAATTATTCACTGACACTCACTGGCAAGATTTAGATTATTTATTAGTTGATATGCCGCCGGGTACCGGGGATATTCAATTAACCCTGGCGCAAAAATTACCCGTGTCAGGTGCGCTCATCGTGACAACCCCGCAGGATATTGCATTATTAGATGTAAAAAAAGCCATCAACATGTTTAATAAAGTTTCTATTCCTAGTTTAGGTATCGTTGAAAATATGGCGTCGTTTCACTGTGAACACTGTGGCCATGTGACCCAAATTTTTGGCACAGGTGGTGGTAATGCCTTGGCAGATGAGTACAATGTCAGTCTGTTAGGCAGTGTGCCATTGACGATGGCTATCCGTGAGGGCTGTGATGAAGGGCGGCCGATTGTGATTGCGGCGCCTGAAAGTGAGGTGAGTCAGCGTTATTGTGACATTGCGCGGGGTTTAATGGCCAATTTATCCGTACTCGCGAAGGATTATGCCAGTAAGTTTCCTAATATTGTGATCGAAAACAAGTAAGAGAGGTAGCATGAGTATTAAATCAGACAAATGGATATCAATGATGGCCGAGCGCGAAGGTATGATTGAACCTTTTACGCCGATGCAAGTGCGACACGTTGATGATCGCAAAATCATCTCTTACGGCACATCGAGCTATGGTTATGATGTGCGCTGCGCACCAGAATTTAAAATTTTTACGAATATCAATTCTTCGATTGTTGATCCTAAAGATTTTGCGCAAGATAGTTTTGTGGATGTGCAATCTGACGTTTGTATTATCCCACCGAACTCTTTCGCACTAACCCGTACCCTTGAATACTTTCGAATTCCACGGGACGTATTGACGATTTGTATGGGTAAGTCGACCTATGCCCGCTGTGGCCTCATCATCAACGTCACGCCTTTAGAGCCAGAGTGGGAAGGGCATGTGACCCTAGAAATTTCTAATACAACGCCCCTACCAGCGAAAGTCTATGCTAATGAAGGCATTGCGCAAATGTTATTTTTACAATCCGACGAGCCTTGCGCTATTTCCTATAAAGATCGCGGCGGTAAATACCAAGGACAGACGGGTGTGACGCTACCGCAGACTTAAAGATGCGATGCAGAGCCGAAATGTGAGCGTAATACGGCTTAAAATAAAAATGCTTGAAAAATAATAAATATTGTGTATTATATGGACACACAGATAGCACAACCATGCAATTATGAGGTTAACAATGGCTGCAAATGATAAGCGAGAGCAAGGCGCTAGGCTAAGCTTCCCTCCGAAGTATCCCTATTATTCTCGTCGCCAGCACTCGTTTTTCTATGATTTGACGAAACAGCGATATACGCGTCAACAGCGTCTTTTTACTGACGAGGATGTCAGGATTATTACTTATACGGACCAAATGGACAACGCGTTTGTATTGAAAGTGCCTATGAAGTATCACGATGGCATGGATTTTAATGTAGAGTCGGCATTGTTCAACCAAGCTTACCCAAAAACGCCAAGCAGGATAGTAACGTTTGTTATGGAGCCCGAGCGTGGCAGTTGGGAGGAGAGTGATGCTGACGTAGCCACTAGTGCTGATAGTGATAATATTCCCGAAGAGAAGGCCGTTTTGCTGATGCCAAAGTTTCCTGGCCTTAATTTATCGAATCTCATGGCGACTAAGCCTAGTGTCGTGAAAGAAAAAATGTATGAAATATTATTAGCAATGTGTAATGCGTTAGCCTCGCTGCATGAAAGAGACGTTATTCACGGTGATGTGAAAGCAAAGAATGTTTTAATTGATGTTAGCGCTGAAGGTGTCAACGCCTATTTTGTTGATTTCGAATGGGCTTATCGGCTTGATGATATGACGGCCAGAGGAATTAAATTATGGCCACGTTATTTTAGTGATAAGCGTCATCTACAACCCATTACCTGGCATCCTGATTATTGTCGCTACTGGCCTATCGAACGTCAAATTTACTTTTTGGGTGAGCTTCCAAGTCCAGCGTTTAACCAAGATGTCTTTTCGATGGCTATGCTTATTGCAGATCTCTATGATGATTTAGACTTAGACGTTAGCAATGAGGCATTAGAAGCGTGGATTTGTGCAGGCACGAAGAAAAATCCAAGTAAACGCCAACCCTTAAGTCAATTAACACAACTACTAAGGCAACAGTTGGGTTTGGTGGCCATTGATGATCTTAGTGACGCAGTCTGTGCATCGTGCTCAGCCTCAAGTGATGAAGAAGACATCATTAGCGCAGCACCCTTAGCATTTCATTCAGATCCCCTCGAGAAACCGGGTGACGATACGCGTCGGCTTGAAGTGCGGGCTACTATAGGGAGTGATGGTCGGCGTGATTATGTGTTACCGGATGGTCGTTCACTACTCGATTTGTGGGGCAAAAGAGCATCTACCACACAAGGAACGTCAAATATGGCGGGTTCTTCTAGCAGCAATAGTCGTGTCCCTTCATCAGAAGCTACTGGAGTCGTCCCCTCCAAAAGGTGATCCCGATTCTTTTAAACGACTGGCATCCACGAACTCGCGTAATTCTTTACCAGGTTTGAAGTGTGGACTGTATTTCTCTTCTGTCATGACCGGCTCACCGGTTTTAGGATTGTGGGCTTTGCGAGGTAGGCGGTGGTGCAAACTAAAGCTACCAAAGCCACGGATTTCGATGCGTTCACCTGAGGATAAGGCATCACTCATATATTCGGTCATTTCATTGACACTCAATGCAACATCTTTCTCCGAAAGATGGGTCAATTTCCCTGCCATGATGGCGATTAAGTCAGATTTTATCATAACATTGCCTCTTATTTGGTCGAATTTCCTTAAACAACCAGCTAATGCAATTAATACTAGCAGTTAGATCCAGGTTTCGCACGTAAATCTATGAATATTTTCAGGATTGTTGTTCAGCAAACCACTGAATGACTTCTGGATAGAGTTTATGCTCGAGTTGATGAATGCGTTGTTTTAAGCTTTCAACAGTATCATCGGGCGATACGGTTAGTTTGGCTTGTTTAATGACGGGGCCGCTATCTAACTCAGAGGTGACAAAATGAATCGAGCAGCCATGTTCCTTGTCGCCATTGGCAATCACTTGTTCGTGAGTGTGTAAACCGCGGTATTTTGGTAAGAGAGATGGGTGGATATTAATCATGCGGTTTTTAAAATGATCGACGATGTCATCACCCAGAATGCGCATGAAACCAGCGAGCGCCACTAAGTCCGGCTGATAGCCATCGATCAGCTTGGTCAACGCGTTATCATAGCTGGCTCTGTCAGTGTAATCTTTATGATTCAGCATGGCCGTTGGGATATTGGCGTGCTGTGCTCGCGCTAGGCCATAGGCATCGGCATTATTGCTAATCACACAGCTTATGGTTGCATCGACATGACCCGCATTAATGTTATCAATCATCGCCTGTAAATTACTGCCATTGCCCGATATTAAAACGACAACATTGATGGGGTGTTTACTCATGCTTGCATGACTACCTTGGGTGCTTGTTCGTTTGATTCAGAGATTTTTCCAATCATCTTAGCGTCCTCGCCTAATTGTTGTAAGGCGGTATTCGCTTCATCTGGGCTAACACAAATCACCATGCCAATACCGCAATTAAAGGTCCGCCACATTTCTTCTTGGGCGATATTACCTTGTTGCTGCAACCAATCAAAAATGGCTGGCATTTGCCAGGCCCGCGTATCGATGTTGGCTTGGGTGTATTCAGGTAGAACCCGTGGAATATTTTCTAATAAACCACCGCCAGTGATGTGGGCCATGGCTTTGATTGTCACGCGTTGCATCAATGATAATAGGGTTTTGACATAAATTTTTGTCGGTGCTAACAAGGCATCAGCCAGCGAGGCGGTGGCCACTTTGGTATTAAGATCGCTATTATTGAGGTCTAAAATTTTTCGAATCAAGGAATACCCATTGGAATGAGGACCTGAGGAACTTAAACCAAGCAAGACATCACCTGCTTTCACAGTATCACCGGTAATGAGCTTAGGCTTATCTACCACGCCGACACAAAAGCCCGCTAAGTCATAATCCTTTGTTTGATACATGCCAGGCATTTCCGCTGTTTCACCGCCCACTAAAGCTGCGCCTGCTTGTAAGCAACCCTTGGCAATGCCTTTTATAACATCAGCCGCTACATCTACCTCTAATTGACTGGTGGCATAATAGTCGAGAAAAAATAATGGCTCGGCGCCACAAACGACTAAGTCATTGACACACATAGCGACTAAATCAATGCCGATTGTGTCGTGTTTGTTGCAGCGCTTAGCCAATGCTAATTTAGTGCCTACGCCATCGGTGGCACTGACTAATAAGGGTTGTTGGTAGCGATTGGTGTCTAATTGGAATAAGCCTGAAAAACCACCTAAACTGCCAAGGACTTCTGGGCGCGTTGTTTTCTTCACAATTGGTTTAATTCGTTCCACCAAAGCGTTGCCAGCATCAATATCAACGCCAGCATCTTTGTAAGATAAGCCATTAGGATCCGACATGGTTAAAATAGTTCCTCATTGATTGAAGGAGCGAGATCTTAACATATATACCCGCCACACTTCAAAATGCGAGATCTTCTATTCCCTCCCCCCCTTGCGCTATCTCTTGATCAGAACTTCGGTCCTTAATGAAGCAAAAAAGCAGTATTTTTTAACTATTTGCTACGAACAGTGAAAAATAATGTAGCAACTGCCTTGAGCTTATGTCAGGGTACTCTGAAAAAGTCGTCAAGACAGTTGCTACATTGTTTACGCAGTATGAGCCAATAAGTAATATTAACAGGACGTTATTGTTCCTTGAGATGTGTAGAAGAGGTAGCCCCTTGCGGGGGAGGGAATAGAAGATCTCGCATTTTGAAGTGTGGCGGGTATAGAAAGAGTTGAGCGCAATGCGTTAGATTACCCAACGTATATTGGCTATGGCTTATTTTTTTATTCTTTGTTTTTTATGCTTGCTAACTCTGCGGCTATTTCCTGGGTTAATGGTGCTTTGTGTGGACGTGTCGGTAGAACACAACGGTATTTCTGAAGAATTTACAGGAGGAACAGAGGTTGTTTTTGGGCTTCGTTTTCTTTTAAAACGGTGATGGCTGGATGTTTTTGGCGAAAACATTGATGATGTTGTTGTAAAATATCTACCAGGAGCATTGATAGTTTGATTCGCTGATGCTGTCGTGTTTTGTCTGCTTTGTTGAGAGCTCGATGCCATTTCTCTGTTTGACGGCATGCGATACTCTTTAAAAGCAGGATCTTTTTTTAATTCAGCGTCTACGTATTGTAAGGCTTTTCGATTATTGTTTATTGCAGCGAGCGCAATTTTTTTGTTTGAGAGAAACCTTTTACTTACATGCCTTAATACCATGCCATGATTGTTTACCGCAGTTAACACAAAGTCTTCGTTGTTTTTTAATTCGGGAGATATAAATTTGAAAGTATCAGGAGCTTGCTTTATTGCGGCTAGCACAAAGTCTTCATTGTTTTTTAATTCGGTAGATATAAATCGAAAGACATGAGGAGCTTGTTTTAAAGCGGCTAAAGCAATCTCTTTATCTGATTGAAATTTCTTGTCAGCGAAACGGAAGGAGTTTCCATTTCCTTTTACTGCCGCTAGCACAAATTGTTCGTTATTTTTAAATTCAGTATCTAGGCATTGAAGAGCGCTGGGGATTTTTTTTATTGTATCCAGTAAAAACTCTTTGTTTAGAAATGGTTTATTGATGTAACTCAATACTTTTGTATTTTGCTTGATTGCCTCCAGCATAAACCATCGATCGTTTTTTAATGAATCATCTGCGTAAATAAACGATCTTTCGTCAAGTTTTATTGCTTTTAGTAAAAAATCTTTGTTTTTTAATAAACATGTGGCGGAATGATAATAAGAGTCTGGATGTATAATACACTTAAGAAAGTTTTTATTAGTATCTCTTTTATAGGTTTTAATTGCGGTTAGAATAATTTCTGGGTCCTTATACAATACTTCCTTATTTGTTGCGTATTGCAAGGCATTGAAAGTTTGATTTACCGCAGCTAGGACAACGTCTTTGTCTTTACGAAACACCCGTACGTAAGTTAGAGTTTCTCCATTCTGGGTTACTCCGGCCAATGCTGTTTTTTTACTCGGATAAGAATCCTTATTCCAATGCAGATAATGTAGAGCACGAGCATTCTGTCTTACTGCAGTTAACGAAATGTCTTCATTTGCTCTTAGTGATGGTGATGAATGTTCTAAGGCCATCCCATTTTTTTCCACTGCAGTTTTAACGATGTCATAATCATTTTTTAGAAGCAAGCTTGCGTATTTCAACGCTAGTGGGTTTTGATCTATTGAGTGTATTACAACTGATCTGTCTGCTTTTAAGGATTGATCTGCATGTTGCAAAGCTAATCCATCCCGTGTGACTGCGTATTTCACAACACCCCTGTCTGCTTTTAAAGTTTGATCGGCGTGTTCTAAAGCTAATGGATCTTGTGAGAGTGCTCTTAAGACCAATTCACGGTCCGCTTTAAGAGCGTCACTCGCTATTTGAAGTAAAGAGCCGCGAAACGTTACTAAATCTATCATGATTGTTTTGTCATTTTTAATTTTTTCAGGTATTTTAGCGAAAGGCCGGCTGCCTAATTGAATTGCCAATTTCAAGACAGCTGGATTACTTCGAACTCTAATTAGTGCTTCAGAATATAGGAATCCGCATTTCGTTTTTCCCATTAATTGAAACACAAATTGTTCATCATTACGAAGTGTCTTATCAGCGTTGGTAAAAAACGATTTTCTGTCTTCAGTAGCGTAATAATGACTAAGTCCTATAAATGCCGCTTCGAAAATCTTTTTGTTAGCTTTTAGATGGACACTGAGAGAGTGGAAATTTTGTGGATATCCTTTTACGGCAAAAAAAGCGAATGTCGTATGATTTCTCAAGGCTTCAGTATAGTATGTGGAATTATTGAAAGATGGGATGCCTTTTTTCTTGAAATGAATATACAGTGATACAAACTTAGCTATGTAATGAATAGCTTCAGGGGGATGTTGTATTCCTGAAGGGAGGTCTGATAACCCTGAAGGGAGATTAGGTATCTCTGAAGGGACTTTATTGAACAGGCTATTATACTGCTCTTCCCATAGTGTGTTGTCATACATAATGTTTCGGATCATTTTACTTGTCTGTGCCATTGCTAGCACATCTTCAAAATTAATCCAACGCGCAATGTAGACTAGTAATTCTTCGGGTAAGTCTATTATTCTTAATTTATTTGAGCCGTTTTTCACTAGCGACGCCCTGCGCCGCTGGGATTTGCAGCGACATTGATACTGCGGAGTGGGTTCTCAACCTGATTATTTATAGGTACACTGTTTTTCGTTTTTTGCTTCTTGCTAGACTCATGATTTTGGCTTCCATTACGCTTGTTAGATAGTCGCCAAAAACCAACGTCGGGATTCGTGCTACTTACACTACTACTCGCAGCAGAAGCATCATCCCGTTGGGTTATATCTTGTAAGGGTTGCGCTGTATGCCTTATTAACTCAAGGCGCTGCTCAAGTAATCTAGTGTATGTTGTTATGAAGGCATCATCATACTGCAAGACATCTTTAACTCGATGGCTAGGCAAAATAGCTAATAGGTAATTGATAATCAGCGTCTCGGGCTTATTGAGAGTGTCAGACAATAGTTGACAACAACGCTCAATTTGTTTGTCTATTTTCTCGAAGTCACTGAGTAATAAAGAGCTTTGTAGCTCGGCAAAGTTTTGACAAAGTATAAAAATGATGACATACCACAATTTCTTTTCTGCAGCTTCATTAGCAGACGTTGTTTTGCCTTCGTGAAAGGATAAACCATAGCCTTTTCCTAGATAACCCTGCTGGGCTCGTAGTTTTCTCCTATAGTTCTCTCTATTGGGGTAATGACTATCTACATTAATGGTTGTCGCTAGCGTGCTGATGTTTATGTTCAACGACTTATCAGTGGTTATCTCTTTTGTCATACCAATCAATACTAATTGCACATACCTATGAAAAGCATTCGTGAACTTATAACTGTCGGGTAATTGTTGCCGAAACAAAAAATAGAAAATAGAATTTTTTTTAAAACCTGTCTCCGCATCAGGAGAATACTCTACGGTATTATTATAAAAACAATCATTCACTACTTTAACCTTTTTGATTAACTCGAGTTTTGTAGGTGAATCGAGGCCGATATTACCACAATGATATAGGCTATTTAAGTAGTGATCACACAGTAAAGGATCATAAAGAAACATGGCGGATAATATTGCCTGGTGCAAACTACGCTGCTGTTGATCATCCTCGACGGGAACAAGGTCTTCCAGTCTATCTTTTATGACAGTGCTTAATGTATTACTGATTAGCTGCTTTTTGCCGTTATCTAAAGGGCAGTCAGACATGCGCGTCTCTAATTCAGCATTATCTGTGCTATTAAATAAAGTTACCATATCATTTAATGGCAGGCTTTGAGTGATTGGGGCTTGTTCGTTACTGCTGTTCATTTTGTGGCTCTTATCAATATCTGTGCGTTGAGTATATCGTGTCCTGACAGCAAAGCTGCTTACACGCCATAAATTCACTATGCATTGTATATATATTCGGTCAAAAATACAACAGCTAAAATTAACGTGTCGGTAGCACGCCAACTGTCTGATTTATCGTATATACCCGCCACACTCCAAAATGCGAGATTAATGCTATTGCTTTTTGCCCCCGTACAGGCTTTGAAATTTGTCAATAGACCGGCTATTACCTGCATTTCAAAGCCTGCACGGGAACAAAAATCAAATCGCCTAAATCTCGCATTTTGAAGTGTGACGGGTATATACCCATTACAGATGACAATGCGAGATTTAAGCGCAACATCTTGATTCGCGTTTAACTGCCGTTTCTAGGGTGATTTTGTCCTACCCCTCTTCGCGGGAAAAGGTGTTTAGGGTGCAGGCAGATAAAAAAATTAGCTTCAATTGTCATTTTAATAGCTTATTTGCTGAACAAAGGGTATGATTGAGCCCTGATTCCATGCATAATTACCCACTATGAAAAATGTCATTAAAACATTAGGAACGATTCTAATACTTAGCCTCATGCTAGCGCTTGCGTTTGCTGAGCCTGTCAAAGATTTATATCACGCTACCATCGTCGTGCCTAACCAAAGCAAAGCCAGTTATAATAAAGCGGCCCAGCTAGCATTGGCGCAAGTTTTAGTAAAAGTCACTGGCAACACGGCTGTGGCGAGTGTGGATGCGATTAAACCGCAATTAGCGCAAGCGCCTCATTGGATCACGAGCTTTTCTTATGAGCAACAGCCGCGCTTATCATTGAGTTTAACCTTTGATAGCGCCACAGTGAATCGTTTATTAAAACAAGCCAAACAACCTATTTGGGGAAGAGACCGGCCGCAAGTGATTGTCTGGCTCGCGCAGCAGACAGCCGATGGGCGCGAAATTATTAATAGTACAGCAGCATCTTCTTTAGTGAAAGACATCGATGCCGTGGCGGCGAATCGGGGTGTTGATTTAGTGTTGCCGATGTTAGATTTAGATGATTTAAGCCAAGTGAATGTGCAAACAGTGTGGGCGCAATTAGTCCCAGCACTTGCGACGGCTTCTCATCGTTATGGTACGGATGGACTGTTAATTGGTAGAGTATATCCCAAGGAAACCGATGGCCAATGGGCAGTGGACTGGCGTTATGTTTTGGGGAATGAGCAACAGTCTTGGCATGGTACGGCAGCTTCTGCCGATGAAGCCGTGACCGTGGGTGTTAATCAAATGGTGGATATGGTAGCGCAGCAATACCGCATCGCTGCTAATGCTAGAAATAAACAACACGTACAAGTGAGTGTGTACGGCGTTGACAACGTAGCAGATTACAGTAAAGTTCGGGAATATTTACAAACATTATCCTTCGTAAACACCTTAAAAATTGCGAGCATTGGGACAGGTTATGTGACATTTGATATCGATTTAAAGGGCGACCGCCGACAATTTATGAATACTTTAGCAGTGGATCACACGCTGCAACCTGACTCTCATGCGCCTACCAGCGGCAATCATCTTAATTATAGGTTTGCAGCATGAAACGAGAATATATTCCCAATATCTTAACTGTGTTTCGTATTTTGTTAACGGCGCCAATCGTGTATGCGCTATTAACGCATCATTACACATGGGCGTTTTATGTTTTATTAGTGGCCGGGATTACTGATAGCATCGATGGTTTTTTAGCGCGCCATTATCACTGGAGTTCGCGCTTAGGCTCGGCGCTTGATCCCTTGGCAGATAAAATTCTAATGGTTAGTGTTTTTCTGACCTTGGCTTATTTAGAACAAGTGCCCTTGTGGTTTTTAGGTATGGTGATTTTGCGAGAAATTGTCTTAGTAACGGGAACAATAATTTTACGTTTAGTGGCTGGGCCTTATGAAATCCATCCCATTTGGATCAGTAAAGTAAATACATTTTTGCAAATTGTTTTAACCTTTTTACTCTGTTTTAATTTGAGTTATCCAGTGATAGCGGCCAACTGGCTTAGTTATTTAATGTATCTGGTGTTTACAACGACACTTATCAGCATGTTGGCTTACATGTGGATTTGGAGTGGGCAAATATTAGGGCGAAGGGAGATTTAAGATGGCAGAAGCCAAGCGTTGGTTTATCTTGTTAGGCATTATTATATTAGGTTCTTTAGTTTACCTATTATCATCCGTGATGACACCATTTGTCATCGCAGCGTTTCTTGCATATTTGACCGATCCCATGGTCAATCATATGCAAGCGTGGAAAGTGCCGAGGACCTTGGCGACGATTTTAGTGTTTGTTATTCTTGGTATCATTTTGATGATTTTACTATTAATCATTGTACCGATGTTAGAACAACAAATTGTACTAATGATTAATACCATCCCGGCCATTATCAATTGGGCGCAAACGGATGTAGTGCCATGGCTGAATAAAAAATTCGGTGTGACTCACTTAATCAATATTACTTGGATTAAACAAAATATTACGAATAATCTTTCTGGGGCGGGCAGCATTGCTACATCTGTTTTAAGAACTATTTCTCATTCTGGCATGACAGTGTTTTCCTGGTTAGTTAATTTAATCTTGATACCTGTAGTCATGTTTTATTTACTGCGCGACTGGGATTTGCTAGAAAACGGCTGCCATAAATTAATGCCACGTAGCATCGAGCCAGTGGCGGTTAAACTATTAAAACAATGTGATGAAGTGTTGAGTGCCTTTATTCGTGGACAATTGATGGTAATGTTGTGCTTAGGTATTCTATATTCTGTGGGGATGTCGATTGTTGGTTTGGACTTGGCATTACTCATCGGGATGATTGCTGGTATTGTTAGTATCGTACCTTATTTAGGGTTTATTATTGGTATTACGTCGGCAACCATAGCAGCATTGGTGCAATTTCATGATTGGTTACATGTGATTGGGATTTGGGTTGTTTTCGCGGTTGCGCAAACCATTGAAGCGACAACACTAACGCCTTGGCTGGTAGGGGATAAAATTGGCTTGCATCCGGTGGCAGTGATTTTTGCTATCTTGGCCGGGGGTGAGTTATTTGGATTCGTGGGGATATTACTCGCACTGCCAGTGTCGGCAGTTATCATGGTGTTCATTCGCTATTTTACCGGGCGTTATGTGCAAAGCAATCTTTATAGTAAGCAACCGGTGTAGTAATTATGAATCCGCAACAACTTCCCTTAGCCGGCTTACCTTTGCGTGATTCTGCTACGTTTGAGAGTTTTTTTGCCGGGAAGAATACTCAAGTTGTTTCAGTGTTACAAGCGATGATCACTGGAGATTATCCTGAGCAATTTATATTTCTTTGGGGTGAAGCAGGCGCTGGTATTAGTCACTTATTGCAAGCTTGTTGCCATAGTGCTGCGGAGCAGCAGTTGGCAAGCATGTATATCGATTTGCAACACAAAGCGGATTATTCGCCGCAAATGTTAGAAGCTTTAGAGCATTTCCAATTAATTTGTATTGATGATATTGATTTGATTTTGGATGATCCTCAATGGCAGCAAGCAATATTTCATTTGTATAATCGTTTACGTGATTCTGATCGTCAGCTAATTGTCACAGCGCATCAGCCGCCACAGACCTTGGATATTTTGCCGGACTTGCGTTCACGTTTGAGTTGGGGACTTTGTTTTCAGGTGCAGTCATTGAGTGATGAGGAGAAAATTCAAGCATTGCAGCTGCGGGCTCATAACCGTGGTTTTGAATTATCTGGCGAGGTAGCACAGTTTATTTTGAGAAGAGTGCCTCGAGATATGAAACAATTATTTATTATTTTTGATACATTGGATGAGGCAGCGATCCAAGCTCAGCGAAAATTAACAATTCCGTTTGTGAAGCATGTGTTAGGGGTTTAAAATTTTTTGATAGTGCGGAGTCCTGATTTGTCCGACCGGGGTGCGCTTTCCTATCGACCGCTATTCCTGCGCTCCTTGAAAAATCGGGGTCGTCGGCATGCGCCATCCTGGCTTAGGCCGACTCATTTTTCCTTCCTGGCAAAATGACCCCGATTTTTGTTGCGGTGCTCGGGCGGTCTCAAAGGAAAGCGCACCCCGGTCGGACAAATCAGGAGTCGGGATTATCACTTTAATCATGATTCATTGCTGTGATGGTGCTTCACTAAGGGAGTTATGAGTCTAAAAAAATAATCATTTGGAAAGTAGGGCAGGTCTCGCTTACTAATTCCCTCCCCCCTTGCGGGGGAGGGCTAGGGTGGGGGTTGAATTTACTAAACTTGCCACCATTACTATACTATTGATATATGGTGAATTGGAGAATTTATAGTGGGTTCCTCGAGAAAGCGTGGGAAAAAAGCTAAGAAAAACAAAGTGGTTGATTTATTTGGCGGTCAGGCTGATGAGCCTGCGATTGCTGTTGGCTTAGTGGATATTGAGGAAATTATGGCGCAGCATCAGCGGGTGCGGTCTTGTTCGGCTTTGACCTTTGAGCAGGCTAGTATTCAGAGTGTTGTGGTTTATTATACCAGTCGTGGCAATGAGCCTATTAATAAGGATGAGTTATATCAGCATTTAATCAGCCATTTAAGTGCTTATGAAACGCCAACGTTTTTTGTTCATTTGGAGAAAATGCCGTTAAAGAGTGATGGCAGTATTGCCTATGATGGCATGCCATTGCCTCGTGAAACGGATTTGGCTTACGTTGAAAAAGTCGTGGCTGAGAAGGGGAAAGACAAGTCTTTGCCGCAGACGTGGACTGAAGCGAGTGATTATCATCGTGAAAATTTAGAAGAAAGTATTCGTCGGGCAGAAGGGAAATTTGCACAAACGGCGATCCCTTACAATGCCTCAAATAACCCTGAGGCGGGTCCTGGGCAGCAATTACCACAGCATCCGGTTTTATCGAAGTCACCATTGCATACAGGAGATGCTACAAGGATTAACTCGATGCCAACGAATACAGAAGAAGGTCGCAATGAATTGACTAATTCTCTAACAAATCAGAATCAAAAGAAACTGGGTATGACCAGTACGCCAACCCCTAATCCAAATCCGACGAAATAAAGTTTATCCCTCTTCTACTTTAAAATCCCATGAATATTCCTTACCGCCCCTACATTCTTTATCACGCTTCATTGCATAAATGGGATTTTAAAGTAGAAGTGCTATATACTTATTCCCCATGAACTTAGCAAATGAAATACTATACGGTGATTTGGCCTCGGTACAACGTGCCCTAGACAATGGGGCGGTGATCGATGAGTTTGATGACTTTGGTTTCACGCCGCTGATTGAAGCAACCATTGTGAATAATTATGACATGGTGAGCTTGTTGCTTGAACGCGGTGGTAATCCTAATTTTCAAGATGTGTTGAATCGCACGGCGCTGCATTGGGCGGCGGAAAATGACAATCTTGATATCGCCAAGTTGTTATTGGAAAAAGGTGCTAATGCCAATGCTTATAGTCTTGGTGGGCAGCCGCCCTTAGTCATGCCGACACTGCATAAGTATGAGCGCATGAAGCAATTGCTTTATAAGTACGATGCAGATTTCAACTTTGCTAATGATTTCATTAATACGAAAATCCTTGGTCACCGTTTTGAATTACAGGGTAATATTAATATTTATTGTGAACCAGAAAAGCGGTTTGTGGAGTTAGAATTAGAAGGATTTTTTCTCGGGATTTCGATTGGGATTATTTATAGCTCCTTGAATCATTATATTAAACATTATGCTGTGCGTCAGTATCGGCACTATTTTCCCTATTTACAAACTATGTGTGGCGCACTGCAAGCGACACAAGAATTGATAAAGTATCAGCATTATTTAATTGAAATCAGCCAACATACGGATGCGATTGATCAAGCCATTCATTATCCATTATTGATTGTCCCTGTAGGGTATGAAGGACATGCCATTACTTTTATTCGTTATGGCGCTTATTTAGCAAAGTGTGACAGGGGGGTGCTTAGTCATACTGAGGGCAGCACCAACATCTACTTTATGCACAATGCTAGGGCTTTTACCAGTGAGTTTGCAAAAGGCTTACTCTACACTAAACAAAGTAAAGAATTTATTACAGGCCAAATTCATCATGTATTAGGTCTTGAGTCCGTGATTCAATTGCCGATTGAGTCGCAACTCAGTGGTAACTGCTCTTGGGCCAATGTGGAAGCGTCATTGCCAACGATGTTATTTTTCTTGTTACTAGAAGCCAATCCACAAGAGAATCCTGAAGAGATTAAACGCGTTGCCATGGAAGTATTTCATCACTGGCGAGAATGGGATAAAGACATTGCATTGAATGAATGCATCCAAAGTTTTTATCAAGCTAGCCCGGCGCGCAAAGCCACGAAGGCGGCATTACTTGGCGCTATTTTATTCCAACGTTGTGATTATAAAAATAAAGCTGATATTAAACGCGCTGAGAAAATCCTACCCGTATTAATCGATCCGGATTACGAGTACGTGTTAAAAAGCTACATCAAGAATTACTGGCTACAAAGCAAAACGCCCAATGGAGATAATTTATTGAAAATGCTAGATTTATGCGGCGTTGATATTCCATTTGATAGTATCGAGTAAGCTAGGACGATAAGCTTTTGCAATGTTCACGGACATGTTCATTGATAAATTGAATGACTTTCGGATACTCAGATTGCAGGTAAAAGTCATTATGTCCAAGCCCTTTAACGCCGAGAAGTTGTTTGGGTTCATTGGCGGCTTCATATAGGGCTTTGCTAAATTTTGCTGGGACGACGGCATCATCGTCGGCATAGGTGATGAGAACGGGGATATTAAGGGTTTTAATTTTTGATTTTGAATCGTAGGATTCCAATAAGAACCAACGGGTTGGGAAAAAGAAATAATGATGGCTGGCCATATCGGCTAATGAGGTGAAGGGTGATTGTAGAATGAGCGCCGCAACGGGATATTTCATGGCAGTTTCAATAGCGACCGCCGTGCCGATGGATTCACCATAGAGAATTGTGCAATTAGGCGCAATCCCACGTTGCTCCAAAAAGTCCATGGCAGCTGCAGCATCTTGATATAAGCCCTTTTCCGTTGGTTTGCCAGGGTTGGCGCCAAAGCCACGATACTCAACCAGTAATAAGCCATAACCATCTTGGCGATAGCGCTTAGTCAAGAAGACCCGGTGCCCAATATGACCAGCATTACCATGAAAATACACAAGAGTTGGTTTGCCTTTCTGAGCGGGCTGATACCAGGCAAAGAGCTTTAAACCATCGTTTGTTGTTAGGGTAATTTCTTGCATCGATTGCGCATGCCAAGCCGAGGTTGTGGGCCTGTCTTTGCTAGGAAAATACGTATGAGAACGCTGCGTTAGCAGTAATAAGATGGCGAGTGCGACATAAATGGCAATGATGCTTAATAATATCTTCACGTGCTTTGGCCTGTTGTTTGAGTATTTATAAAGTATACACTCATCGTACTCCAAAATGCGAAATTTATGACGTGGCGATTTTTGCCCCCTTGCGGGCTAAAGGCTCAACACTTCTTATTCCTACTTTCAGTATGAGCCCTATTTAATAAGTGAGCGTCGAGCTATGTCTGCGTATGAGGTGGTAATGTTTGTGTCAGCTGCTACTGTTTGTGACTGGTGGTACGCAGTATTTTTTAAACGATACCATGCCATAAAACTCCGATGCTCAGATTCTGATTTTTTAAAAGACCTTATGCTATCTTTAATACGCATTGTAAAGTGGGGTTCAGCTGTAGTCCCTTTGGTTAAGTTAAGTAAATTGACACGTTGTAGTTGGTAGTCAATGATTTTCTCAAAATACGCTTTAGCAAGGTTTAAATGGTTAAGGTTTGGTGTTGTATCAGCCATTTCTTGATAATAAAGACCGATAATGAGAGATAGATGAATAAGAAAGGTAATGCGGTTTAATTTAAGCATAAAAGTATTAGGCTGATAAGCTTCTAGCTTTTTATGATCTCGCAGAGTTAAGTTTAATGGAAAAGCGGTATATGAGGTGTGATCCCTGCAATAATAGCGGCTAATTATTTCGAATTCATGATCGGTGGTGGGTGGCGATAGAGTTGGTTTAAAGAGTGTGACAGTAGGCGCACTGCTGGCGCACGAAGTATCATGATTCCAAGGTTTAGCAAGAGAAGTGTTAGCGCTAGAGCTTGCAACTGGTGCAGGGATAATGCTTGCAATCGGTGCAGGATGAACTGGCATGGGTGGATTTGTAATGAGGGTTTCTTTAGCATTAGGTGCTATAGTCACACTAGCACAGGCCAAGGCCGCTGAACTCGAGTTTGAGCTGCTGTCGGCTGACTTGATAGTGACTAGGGGTGCTTTGGTTTTTCCTTTTCCTTTACCTTTTTGAGCATTAATTGCAGGACCTTGCTCTTTTAGAGTAGGCGGTTTTTTCGTGTTAGAGATACCTTTTAGTTGGGCTTTAAGTCTTTGTAGTTGATTAGCAAATGTTTTGTGCTGTTTTCTTGGAAAATCCATATCATTATGATAGTGCTGCATTGCAGTGATGTATTGCCTGAATAATCTAACGTTTGACGTGTTATCACTAAGCTTATCGAAGGCTTGTTTAGCAAATATCATGGCGTATCGCTTATTACAGAGGTTGCGGCTGAGGCGGTAAGTGCTACCGTTAGTTTTTGTGAAGTCACAATTATTTTTAAGAAAAAATTTCCCTATTGCTTGCAATGTTTCAAGCAATTGACTGTTTGATGGCGCGTCATCAAGAGTGGTTTTTAGCAACTTATTGATAGTATCAATATAATAATTGCATTGGCTCACATTGCCGTTCGACAATGAGGTTTGAAAATTACGCAGCATTAAATTTAACATTGCTTCCAAGGATACTTCTGGTGGCATTAACTGACTCATCATGGATTCTTGAAGGTGAGTGGTTTTTAATTTAATGATAGAAATAATTTGTTGCATGAGTAGACAGGCATATTGGTATGAAAGGTAGTCTACGAATAATTTTGCCAGGGTCATATGATGATATAAGCATGAAACATAATCTTTGTTACGATTAGACGCAAAGAGACAAAAAGCATGTAAGGTATGCAGCAAGCCTGTTTCAATAAAAAGTTCTTGATCTTCTTCTGATAGACTCGCTTTAAAATCTGATAAGCTGGATAAGGTCCATGATGAAATAATTGAAAAATCATTAATATTAATTGCTTTGATGATGATGTCGTTCCCGATTTTATAAAGCCATGGATGGTTTGTCTTAATGGTTTCATTTTCTATAATGGCGTTGTACTCAACAAGCGTTTGCTTTGCGATATCAAATTTATCTTTAGACATTTTATCTAAACAAAACTGCAGCACGAGAAGATATGAGTATATTGATTTGCTAGGTAAATCTGTTTTAATGTTCGTTGATAGCTTTAAGTACTCTTTGGCTAGTTCACTAATGTTATTATCAAATGACGCTACGAAATAATGTTGCAAATAAAGCCCTTGGATATTATCCAGGCACAGCGCATAAAGTGTTGGGTCACGGTATTGTTTAAGTTGCGTGACTGCTGTTCGATGTAACGCTAATAATAACGGTAGATTCTGAACAGCCGTAGAGGATAGAAAATTAATAGCTGATCCTAAGTGAGGCAGTAACGCTTGTTCGGGGAGTGAGTTTTTAGTATAAAACACATAGGAAAAGATTAATTGAATATAAGATTCAAATTTCTTTTGTTCTTTCAATGTAATATGTTCAATATTGTCCAACAACCATTGTAGGGAGTTTGCTGCATTTCCAAACATTTCATTGGGTGAGACACAGAGCGGCATGAGTAAAGTAGATACTGGTTGAGGTGTGATGAATCCTCTTAAGTATGAGCAGATTAGTTCGAGGTGATTCATTAATAGTGCTTGATTAAAGCTACCTTGTTTTGCTGCCATTTTTTCTTCTAGCTCAACGATTTTTAAAAATGCCTTTGTAAATGAGGATGCTTTTGATTTTTCTTCTTTAGTTGGTGGTTTTCGATGAAAGGGCAATGGGACAAGGTGTTCCGTATGTGAGATCGTACTAGTTGCTGCACAAGAATCTTTATCGCTTGGGGTGGTTGTTAATGAAGAGGATGATGCTGCCACTGGCGTGATCGTTGAGCTGGCTTCATTGCCATGAACAGCGGTTAGTAGCTCAACGAATGGAATGCATTCAGCAATTTCATTTTTCATATCAATATTTTTATAACTTGGATCAGTATTTTCAGTCTCTATGCCAGGTAATAAGGTGGTGAGTTCATTTAATAATGTTTGGTATTTGACCGCTTCCATCAGCATCCGTTTACATTGCTCGATATCCGTTGTTTTGAGTGCGATTGCATAGGCTTTTGTGGCAGTGACAACTTGAGTCAAAGCTTTTGTCTGCAGTTTTTTTTGATTAAGTTTCTTTGCAATTTTAAAAGCATTTAAAGCAATTAATTGTTTGTTTTGTACCGTAATAACAGAATTTTTCGTATTTGCTAATTGTATTAAGTTAGCGACGATATCGGCGCATAGATCATGCTTAATTTTAATTAATTGCGAGGTGGTATCTTTTAATACTAATGATTCCAGTATAGTTAATGCTTCTTCGCAAATTTGGTACATTGCAAAAAGATGTTTAAGTTTTTCAGACTCAGTGTGGTAACTTACCACGTTTTTATTTTGGCTATGCAACCGCAATCGCTTTAAAAGCTCACAGAATAACGTTGGATAACTCTCTGGTGGTATACCACTTAGATGGCGGGTAAACGTGGTCATGGCATAATAAGTGTATTCCTTCGCCCTTGTCAGATTATTTGTCTGCATTTTAGTAAAACCGGGGATGTGGATTAAGTTTTCTTCATTTTGGGCAATAAAGTTTATGGCTAATATATCTGCTATTTTTAATAAAAACAAAATGGCTTTGTCGGTGGTTTGTGCCTCGCTGACACGATAACAAAACATTGCTGCTAGGGTGTTGAAACAGAGTTTTCCAGCATCAAGCATATTCTGAATGTTACTATATCTAATATAGGTTTTAATGAGATTAATAAGATCTATGTAACTTTGTTTTTCACCAAGGAATGTTTGAAACAGGCAGTGATCTGTTTCTGGACGAAATTTGAAGCATTGATTCTCCATCCTCAGCAGTAATTCAAAAGTGGTGTTAAAGCTCCCTGCACAGATGAGTTTATTGATGAACTGAGAATAGCTTTCCATAACAGCATCAGGAGAGTCAGTCTTGAGGGTGTGTTGCAGTTTAGTATTGAGTAATGCAAAAATCCAACCTGTTTTTCTAAAGTTTTCATCATCGTAATAGCTTGCTATGGCATTATCAACAAGAAAGCTGGCATCACCAGCGGTGCTAGAGGAGCTTGCAGCATTTGACTCTGCTGCAAGTAATGTGATTAAGGTTTGTGTGAGTGGGTGCGAACTATCTGCCATGGGTGATTCAAGAAAGTTATTTAAGGTGATTCTGGCAGCGGTAGTACGTTTTTGTTCAAGATCATGAATACAGTGATGGCCAATGAGTGAGATGATTTGTTTGTACGTTTTTCTAGGAAAGGTCTCAGGATAAATGCTTGTGGCGCGTGTTATGAAGTGTTGGCTGAGACGGCGTGCCTCATCAAGTTCAGCTTGCAGGCAATGGTTATGGATATAGAAATGTTTTAAAAGTGATAAACAACATTCGTAAAATTCACGTAAATGTTTTTTTGGATAATCCGCTACATTGCTTATCGTTCGTAACCCTAACTGCAATAAGTCATGTAGTAATTGCTTATCATCATCTTCAAGTTCACTGAGCTTCTTAATACTTGCATCTAAAAAATCGAGTTGATGGCTGGGATTGTTCGTTTTATAGGTTAAAAATAGGTGTGAGGCTAGCGTGGCAATATTAGCTTTTAATTGAGTGAGTATTCTGTCAGGTATGGCACCAATTTCTTTAACAATTTCTTTTAAAGTATTAATCGCGCTATTGCTGACAGAATGAGGTGTTGTTTGTGAGCCACCATTTTTGGTTAATTGTTTATGCCCTGCAATGAAATGCAATGCTTGGCACTGATAATTGAATAATTCAATAAGACTGCCGATGCTAATTATGGTTTTTTTATTGCTTGGGTCTTGTCTGGCTTTTATTCTTTGAACTTTAAGTTCTAGCTGATTGATACCTCTTATTGCTTGTTTTGCACTATAGGATTTTTTTAAAGGTTTTAATAGCGTAAATTCTTTAGTATGATCTTCTCTTGCCACGGTAGTTGTCCCCATATATTATCTTAGCGTCATCACTACGTAAAAATGATAGCAGCCTATTTATTATTAATCCCATTTCCCCAACAAGCATCTTGGAAATATTGTTGTAGAAACTTCGCTTCTTTCATCGCTAGTGGTGAAACTTGTTGTAACTTTTGCAAGTAAGGTTGTTTGTAATTGGCGTGAAGGCTTAGCATATAGATGACATAGGCATTTTTATACGTAATTAATGGTAATTGATGTTGTCCAAGGTTGTAATCGCGACGTAAGCTTGCCATCATTGTCTTTTGTTTACGTAGGGTGTATCTGTCAGTAGTATGACGGTACCCTTGTTCGGCAGCATGTGCAAAATAACTTTTAGCCGAGTCATCGTCTGCTGCAATGCCTCTACCTTCGCTATATAAAATACCTAAATCATTCATGGCACAGACATTATTTTTTTGTGCTGCTTTGGTGTACCAATTTAAAGCTTGTTTATAGTCCTGATGGACGCCATGTCCCTTCGCATAGGACAAGGCTAAATTATATTGCGCGATGACATCACCGCGGTTGGCAGCAGCTACATTAAGTTCGTAAGCTTTTTTCCAATCCTTTTTAACACCAGTGCCTTTTGAGTAAGCGGTGGCTAAGGTTGCCATGGCTGCAGGATCTTTTTTATTCGCCGCCACTTGCAGCCAGGTAATCGATTGTGCTGTGTCTTTTTTAGTAACAGGATTACCTTCTCGATATTCCAAGCCAAGATAATAGGCTGCAGGAGGATAGCCTTGCTTGGCAGAGCGTTGCAGGTACTTCATGTATTCAGGCCAATTTGCTTTTCGTTGTGGGTTATCAAAATAAAGCATTGCTAATAAGAATTCACCAGCCGCATTGCCAAGGTCAGCTGATTGTTGTGCATAATACAACGCTTGTTGATAATGACTTGGCACTCTTTTTCCAGAGGCGTAAATGGCACCCAGTTGATTCATCGCCGGCGCAAATTTCTCATTGGCGGCAAGTTTTAAAACAGCCATCCCTTTATTTGTTTGCTTGGCATTAAATAAATAGTAATTAGCAATCAACATTAATAGTTGTGGATTGTTGCTCTTGCTAGCGTGATCAAAATAGTGCTCTGCTTTGATCGTATCTTTTTCTACACCTAAACCTTTGCTATACATATATCCCAGCAATACTTCTGCATTTAAATTTCCTTTATCTACGGCAGGTACAAGTAGGTTGTGCGCATGCTGGTAGTTCCCTTGCTTCAATGCAATATAAGCCAACGTTTCCGGTGCTTGGTTGCCTTGATAAAAAGTGAATATGATGAGAAACCACAGAATAGGGCCCGCAAAGTAAGCGAGGATATTGTTGCGATTAAATTCAGAATAATCTGGGTAGTGCAACTCTCGCTGTTGATTAATCGCATTAATGGTTTGTTGCATCACGGCCATGCTGAAGCTTAGTAAACTAATGAATAGTATAAACAGGGACATATGTGTCCAAGGCGATAATGAGAGAAATTGAGCAACCAGCGGATTGTTAGGAATGCTTGCTAAGCAAGCGCCGACAAAAAGAATATAGACCGACACAGGGTGCCACCAAGTTTTTATCTTCATCGCTTTTGCTTGACGACTAACATTCACTGTAAGAAAAATAAAACAAAGCAAACTTAACAAAAACATGAAGACAGCGGCTATCCCAGCGGCTACTGGGTGTTCAATCTTCTTTTTATGACGAGCATAGCGATAAAAATTGGTAATAAACCACCGCCATTGGTACAAACCCACCGTTAAAAGGGTAAGCCATATAATTTTTTTTACAGATGTGGCTAAATATTCTACTTCTAAGTTATCTTTAGTCTCATGCTGTGTTGGTGAGGCGTTTTTTTGCATATTAATGTGTCAATCATTGGTCGAAGCTCGAATTATATAGCAATTATTCGCCAAACCCTAGTATGATGATTAAAAATAGATAGCTGTTTTAGTTGGACAAACTCTAAAATAACAACCTTTTGGTGGGAGACTTACTGTGAGAGCATTAACAAATTTAATACAATTACAAAAAACTAGAAAAAAATTGTTACTCCTATCACTTGATTGGACACGTCCTAAAGATCCGCCTCTGTCCCTGGGCCAAGCCTCCATTGTAGCAAAACTGAATCAAGCAAAGATCCCCGTTGAGCATAAAGCGTGGGCCGTTAATCATGAAAGCTTTCGTATCGATGATGTGCTTGAGTTTGTGATGGCGAATGCCGGCGTTGGTGTTGACTTAGCCTTAGGGGCTTTTGTATGGCATGAGCCTCATACACAAGTGCTGCTTGATACCTTAAAGCGCAATCAGTTTCCAGGAAAAATTATTCTAGGTGGGCCACAAGTCAGTTATACAAAAGAAGGGTTAGAGCAATACTATCCTCAGGCGGATGTATTTGTTCGAGGTTATGGAGAAGATGCTTTGGCATCACTATTTTTATCTGAGTTAGAGCAGCCGCTGATCGCGGGTGTCCATTATGCAGGAGAACCCGATCTTGGTTTGTCTGCAAACATCGAGTTAGATGCTTTACCTTCACCGTATTTAACAGGCATTATTAAGCCCCAAGCTTTCATTCGCTGGGAAACACAACGCGGCTGTCCTTTTCGATGTTCTTTTTGCCAACACCGAGAATCAGATACCAGTATGGTGCGTCGCCAACTGCCTTATTCTCGTGTTATGCAAGAAACACAATGGATTTTAAAGAATCCAATCATTCAAGATATTGCGGTTTTGGATCCAACTTTTAACTCTGGTCCACATTACATGGATATTCTCAATGAAATGATCAAGGGGAAATATAGCGGTAAACTTGCGCTGCAATGTCGTGTCGAGATGGTCAGAGATGAATTTTTAGAGGCGGTAGAAGCGCTGAATGAAACGGCTCAGGTTGTGTTAGAATTTGGCTTACAGACAATTCATAAACAAGAAGCCAAAATTATACAACGTCCTAATAATATGCCAAAAGTAGGGCGGGTTTTATCAGAAACGAAACGACGCAATATTGCGACAGAAGTATCTTTAATCTTTGGTTTGCCCGGCCAAACAGTTTCATCCTTTCAAGCATCGATTGATTATTGTAAAGCGCTTGGCGTGCCTACCATTTATGCTTATCCGTTGATGTTGTTACGAGGGACGCCGCTGCATTCAGAAAAGCAAACACTGGGTTTAATTGAGTCTAGCGATTTAAATATTAATGTTGACCGTGTGCAAGAGAATATCCCACATGTTGTGTCTAGTCCTAGCTTTAGCGACGAAGAATGGCGCATGATGGCAGCAAGGGCTGAAGGATTGGATCAATATAATCTTGATAACTCAGTAGAATCTGCAGCGGTGCGTGGGAAAATGCAATCAACGCTTACCGCTACATCATTTTGGCATGGTAGAGATCAGCAAAAATCCGATGAGTCGGAAGGTAGTAGTCCTCATATCCATCGTATTTAAATGTTAACGTTAAGACAGCTTTCCTGCAATGTCTGCGATTCGTTTACCCAAAGCGCGACATTGTTTTTTCTCATCATCAGTTAAACCATTTTTGCTTTTCATGCCGGCTGTATGGCTAGGACCATAAGGTGTGCCGCCACTTTTAGTGGCTAATAACTCAGGGACTGTGGCAGGCACACCGACCATGATCATGCCTTGGTGAAATAAGGGCATCATCATGGAAATGAGCGTGGTTTCTTGGCCACCGTGCATGCTGGCAGTTGATGTAAATACGCCGGCGGGTTTTCCTGCCAAAGCGCCTGACATCCATAAGGGGCTAGTGCCATCGATGAAATATTTCATGGCCGCCGCCATATTGCCAAAACGCGTTGGGCTACCAAGGGCAAGGCCCGCCGCATTTTTTAAATCGTCAATCGTGGCAAAAGGTGCGCCGTCATCAGGAATCGGTTTATCAGTTGCTTCACAAGTGGTTGATACAGATGGTACGGTGCGGATAATGGCTTCCATCTTTGCTTCTTCCACGCCGCGGGCGACTTGTAGCGCCATATTCTTGGTATTGTCATAAACGCTGTAATAGAGCACTAAGATATAGGGGGCCATGGTGTTGTCCTTATAGAATGGATAATACAGATTCAGGTGGGCGACCGATGGCGGCTTTATCACCATTTACCACGATAGGGCGTTCAATTAATTTAGGGTGCGCTATCATGGCCTCGATCAATTGTTCTTTGCTTAAACTTTCATTAGCAAGTTTTAAAGCCTTATAGTCATCTTCTTGTTTACGCATTAAGTCTCGTGGTTCAAAAGAAAGCATTTTCAACATTGCTTTCAAGCGACTTTTAGACGGAGGTGTGGCTAAATAGTCAATAATGTCTGGTTCAATGCCTTGTTCTTGAAGCAAGGCCAGCGTTTGGCGAGATTTAGAACATCGCGGATTGTGGTAAATCGTAATTTTGCTCATTGTAGATCCTTCAGATGGTTCGCATGTTCGCCAAATTACCTTATACTTGTGTTTGAGGTCAAGGGGTGGTTAAAAAAGGATGCTACTAAATGGAAGTTAAGGAATGAATGTAATACTTCGAAAATTGTATCGCTTTGCTTATTTTTGTTGGCATGTCTGTAAGCGGTTTTTTAAAGATGATTGTATGTATCGTGCGTCGGCATTGACTTATACGACGTTGCTCGCTTTAGTACCTTTGATGACCGTCGGCTTTTCTATTTTTATGGCTGTTCCGAAGTTCAAGGACTGGGGCTTTGATGTGCAGAATTTTATTTTTAATAATTTTGTGCCTGAGTCGGGAAAAGTGGTGCAGTCTTATCTGCAAGGGTTCGTGCAGCAAGCTCATAATTTATCACTCATTGGTATGGTGTTTTTAGTGGTGACGGCCGTGCTTATGTTATTCACCATCGAGCAAACCTTAAATCATATTTGGCGAGTGGATAATCCCAGGCGGGGGATGCGGGCTTTTTTAATGTACTGGGCAATACTCACAATATCACCCTTATTAGTAGGTGCCAGCATAGCCTTGAGTACTTATTTTATGTCGTTGAATATTGTGGCAACGACGATTCAAAACGTGGGCTTTTCCGGCTTTTTATTACCGTTAATTCCCTTTGTGCTGTTAGTGATTGCTTTCACAATCTTATACTCCGCCATTCCCAACTGTAAAGTGCCTGTACGCTTTTCCGTGTTGGGCGCTATTTTTGCCGCCGTCTTATTCAGCGCTGCAAAATATGGCTTTACTTTATATTTAACAAATTTTCCTACCTATAAATTACTCTACGGTACCTTTGCCGTTGTGCCCATTTTCCTAATATGGGTTTATTTAATTTGGCTCATTATTTTATTTGGCGCAGAGTTAACTCACAGTCTAACCTTTCGCCATATCCTCATCCCAGAGCGCACGGTTGATGGCTTTACCCATGCTTTTTTGTGGTTAGGATATTTATGGCAAGCACAACAACAAGGACGGGTCTTAGGCATTCAAGACTTAGCAAAAATGGATAAATTAGGTTACCAAGTTTCACCGGAAAAATTATTAAGACGCTTACTCGACAGTAAACTCATTGCTAAAACCCCGAGTGGTAATTACTTTTTAAAACGGGACTTAAGTACATTAAGTTTATTAGAGTTCCATTACTTAATTCCATGGACGCTACCCAAAGCAGTTCCCGCAGAAGTAAAAAATCCATGGTGTAAACCATTAGATGCGTGTTTACAGCAAGTGGATGGTTTTTTACAACAAAAAGCCTCCATGCCCTTATCAGAGTTTTATAATCCTAGCGATTAGTACTAAAAAATATTAATAACATCTTCCAATGCAAGCAACTCAGCCTCTTCACCCGTTCGAGCTTTATATTCAACTTGTCCCTCTTTTAAATGTCGCTCGCCGATGACAATGCGATGCGGGATACCAATTAGATCCATATCGGCGAATTTAACACCGGGGCGTTCGTCGCGGTCGTCAAGCAATACGTCGATGCCGCGTTGTTGTAGTTCTTTATAAAGATTTTCAGCAGCGGTTTGTACATCAGGTGATTTATGCGCATTAATAGGCACGATGGCGACTTTAAAGGGTGCCATTGGTTCTGGCCAAATGATGCCTCTGTCATCGTTGTTTTGTTCAATAGCCGCGCCTAAGATTCTCGACACACCAATGCCGTAGCATCCCATGTACATTGGGATGGCTTTGCCGTTTTCGTTTAACACGGTGGCATTCAGTGCTTTACTGTATTTTCGGCCCAGCTGGAAAATGTGTCCGACTTCAATGCCGCGAGTAAATGCTAAGCTGCCTTTGCCATCGGGGCTTATATCACCTTCAATTACTTTGCGTAAGTCAAATACGGCAGGTTCTACGCAGTCACGTCCCCAATTAACATAGTTAAAGTGAGCATCGTTTTTATTAGCACCACAGACAAAATCAGATAAGATGGCCGCATCTCTATCGGCAATGATTGGAACACCATTTAAATTAACAGGGCCTAGGTAACCAGGGTTGGCGCCGAAGGCAGCGATGATGTCTTCATCACTGGCAAAGGTGAGTGGTGTTTGTACCAGTGGATGTTTTTCTGCTTTTACTTCATTTAATTCATGATCGCCACGTAATACTAAGGCAACGAGGCTGTCTTTCTCACCCTTAACCACCAGCAGTTTAACCGATTGCTCGGGAGGCAGTTTCATAAATTCACTGACGTCTTTTATGGTTGTTTTGCCTGGAGTTGCGATTTCTTCTAATGCCTTTTTTGGTTCGGCTCTGCTTGCGGTTGGCGCAAGGCAGGTGGCTAATTCCATATTGGCCACATAATCACTGTCGGTGCTGTAAACTACGGTGTCTTCACCGGTGTCGGCGAGTACTTGGAACTCATGAGAATAACTACCCCCAATACTACCCGTGTCTGCCAGCACGGGTTTAAAACTTAAACCTAAGCGGGTGAAAATAGAAGAGTAAGTCGCATGCATCACGTCATAAGTTTCTTGTAGTGAAACCTCTGAGGCATGGAATGAATACGCATCTTTCATTAAAAATTCTCGGGAGCGCATCACACCAAAACGTGGGCGAATTTCATCGCGGAATTTTGTTTGGATTTGGAAAAAATTAATGGGTAATTGTTTATAACTGCGTAATTCTTTACGCATGATGTCAGTGATGACTTCTTCATGGGTAGGGCCAAAGCAGAAATCCCGTTGATGCCTGTCTTTGATTTTCAATAATAAGGGGCCATACTCTTCCCAACGGCCGGACTCTTCCCACAGTTCAGAGGGTTGGATGGACGGCATCAGGATTTCAATGGCACCGCTTTTTGTCATTTCTTCTCGCACCACCTGGGCAACTTTTTGCAGTACACGTAAACCAAGAGGCAACCAGTTGTAAAGACCTGATCCTAGGCGGCGAATCATGCCCGCGCGTAACATTAATTGATGACTTAGAATTTCAGCATCAGTTGGGGTTTCTTTGAGGGTTGCTAGTAAATACTGGCTGGTTTTCATCGTGACCTCTGATTTTAACGTTGAACAAAGAAAGGGATTGTAACATAGGAATTTTGCTCTCGCCCAGCAAACAAGGCGGATAGCTCATTACATTTTTCGTTGGGTTCGCTTGTTTCGATGAGTACTGCTTGAGAAGTAAGTGGTGAAATTCCGTATTTTTTCGAATTGCTTCATCTTTATTCGATCGGTATAATCCCTCCACATGGGTCATAGTATGTTTTTAAATATAGAAAGATTATCCTAAAGTCGTTTAAAACACCGTGTGAAACGGATTTACTAGCGGGTTTTATGGGTGTTTTTTTGGAGGAGTGGTTAATGCCGATTTTTGAATATGTTTGTCCTGAGTGTGGGCATGAGTTGGAGGCTTTGCAAAAAGTGGGGGCCCAGCCTTTGAAAGAATGCCCTAAGTGTCATAAGGATGCTTTGACAAAGAAACTTTCTGCGCCCCCATTCCATTTGAAGGGTACGGGGTGGTATGCTACAGACTTTAAGGATAAGGGTAAGAAGCCTAAAGCAGAGGTGACAGAGGGTAGTAAGGATAAGAAAAGCGAGAGTAGCAGTAAGGACTCCAGCTCTAAAAGTACAGAAAAAGAATAATGTAGGAGCATATATGCACAAATTTAGGAGTTATCTTATCGGGGGCTTGGTGGTTTGGCTGCCGATTATTGTGACCTTGTTTGTGTTACGTTTTCTTATCGATTTACTCGATGGCATTTTGCGCTTACTCCCACAAAAATATCAACCTGATGTTCTCTTTGGGGTACACATCCCTGGTCTGGGTGTGATCATTTCTTTAATTGTTTTGATATTAACGGGCATCGCTGTCACCAATTTTTTAGGCAAAAAATTAGTGGTGATTTGGGAAGCTATTGTTTCTCGTATTCCTCTTGTGCGTTCAATTCACTCTGGCGTGAAGCAAGTCTTGCATTCCGTATTGACGCCTGGGGGGCCTTCTTTTCGTAAAGTATTATTGGTGGAGTATCCGCGGCGAGAAATGTGGAGTATTGCTTTTCAAACGGGTAAAGTGAGCCCGAAAGTAGGGGCGATGTTGGATGAAGATTTGCTGACGATCTTTGTACCGACCACCCCTAATCCTACCTCTGGCTTTTTAATGGTCATTCCACGCAAGGATGCCATTGAATTGGATTTGTCGGTGGATGAGGCATTAAAAATGGTTATATCTTTAGGGGTGGTACAGCCGGATCACTAAAAGATTGGTTTTTTGTTGCCGCCTCTTCGTCTGGGCACGCCTTACTACCAATGGCTCGGCGATCTGCAGCCGTCTCTGCGTTATTTGGTATTAAGGCGTGCCCAGACGAAGAGGCTATATGGTCTAATCTCTTACGTGTTCTGCTTTTTAATGCTGTATGGATGGAGGGAGTTATGATGTTTGTGCTGGGATTTGATAGTGTTGGGATGAAGGATGTGCCTCAGGTGGGGGGTAAGAATGCTTCATTAGGGGAGATGATTACGCAGTTGGCACATTTGGGGATTAAAGTGCCGGGTGGTTTTGCTACGACTGCCAATGCTTATCGAGAATTTCTTCGAGTTAATCAGTTAGAAGACAAAATTCATCAATTATTAGATCAATTGAATGTGGATGACGTGAAAGCGTTGCAGCAGGTGGGTAAAGCAATCCGAGGGGCGATTTTAGCAGGAGAATTACCCTCTGAATTACAGCAGGCGGTTGATGTTGCTTATCAAACAATGAATTTATCTTCTGAACAAACTGTCGCGGTACGATCGTCAGCGACGGCGGAGGATTTGCCAGAAGCTTCTTTTGCCGGGCAGCAAGATACTTTATTAAATGTCAGTGGCATTGATAATATCAAAGCAGCTATTAAAACAGTTTATGCTTCTTTATTTACTGACAGAGCCATTGTTTATCGGGCGCATCATCAATTCGATCATTTACAAATTGCCATGTCGGCAGGTGTCCAGCAAATGATTCGCAGTGATTTAGCCGCTAGTGGTGTGATGTTCACACTAGATACAGAGTCTGGGTTTGATCAAGTGGTGTTTATTACCGGGGCTTATGGATTGGGTGAATCCATTGCGCAAGGGGAAGTAAGCCCCGATGAGTTTTATGTGCATAAGCCCATGTTAGCAGCGGGCAAGCAAGCAGTGATTAAGCGCAAGCTTGGTACTAAGTCAGTGAAAATGGTGTACTCCGATTCTCAAGATGACCGCGTTAAAATGTTGAACGTAGACTCGGAGGAGTCGCAACATTTTTGCTTAACCGATGACGAAGTATTATTGCTGGCGAAGCAAGCGTTAGTGATCGAGTCACACTATGGTCGACCCATGGATATTGAATGGGCGAAAGATGGTATCGACCATCAACTCTATATGATTCAAGCGAGGCCGGAAACCGTGAAAGCGGGTGCATCGAAACAGTATATTGTGCAATATCGTTTAACAGAAGAAGCGACGCCTTTGGTCTCAGGTAGTAGCGTGGGGCAAAAGATAGGCCAGGGTGTGGCGCGAGTGATTCATTCGCCCAATGATATGGAAAGCTTACAGCCGGGCGAAGTATTAGTTGCCCAAATTACTGATCCTGATTGGGAGCCAGTAATGAAACGAGCCTCTGCGATTGTCACTAATCGCGGTGGGCGTACTTGTCATGCGGCAATTGTTGCCCGTGAATTAGGGATCCCAGCGATTGTGGGTTGTCATACGGCGACCGACGTTGTTCATAGTGGGGATGAAATTACCGTATCCTGTGCCGAGGGGGAAACAGGACACGTTTATCCTGGTTTGATAGCATTTGAAAAAACGAAAACAGAAATTAAAAAGCTGCCCAAACTTCCCGTTAAATTATTAATGAATTTAGCCAATCCTGAGCAAGCGTTTACTCATCAATTTTTACCGAATGCTGGTATTGGTTTAGCGCGTTTGGAGTTTATCATTAGTAATATGATTGGCATGCATCCCAATGCCTTACTCAACATCAACGCTATGCCGCAAGCGATTAAAGAAGAAATTTTAAAACGAACGGCAGCCTATGCCTCGCCGGTTGAATACTACATTGAGAAATTAGCGGAGGGTATTGCTACCATTGCAGCGGCATTTTATCCAAAGAATATTATTGTGCGCTTTTCTGATTTTAAATCCAATGAGTATGCTAACTTATTGGGAGGCGCACAATTTGAGCCTGAAGAAGAGAACCCTATGCTCGGGTATCGCGGTGCTTCGCGGTATGTGGCAGGTAATTTTAAACCTTGTTTTGCCTTGGAGTGTGAAGCCATCAAACGAGTGCGGGAACAAAAGGGTTTAACCAATACGCAAGTAATGTTTCCTTTCGTGCGCACCATAAGAGAAGCAGCGCGTTTGACTGACTTGATTAAGGAACATGGCATTGAGCGCGGTAAAGATGGTTTGAAAGTGTATATGATGTGTGAAATTCCGGCTAATGCTTTGTTAGCGGAACAGTTTTTAGAATTTTTTGATGGTTATTCCATTGGGTCGAATGATTTGACGCAATTAACGCTGGGGCTCGATAGAGATTCATCACTAGTTGCAGAATTGTTTGATGAGCGTAATGCGGCGGTGAAAGTCTTATTAAAACAAATCATTTCAACGTGTAAGCGGATGAATAAATACGTTGGTATTTGTGGGCAAGGGCCGTCTGATCATTTAGATTTAGCGAAATGGCTGGTGGATGAAGGTATTGAAAGTTTGTCTTTGACGCCGGATACGATTGTTGAAACATGGATGAAGTTGGGGAAAAGTGGGGCTTAGGGGTGATTTTTTTTGGTTGTGAGTGTTTGCTATTTTTTCAGGGTCGAAGGGCTTATCGTAAACACGCCGTAAATACGTCCCTGTAGGCTCTGAACCGACATCCCTGTCGCTTAAGGTTTACGATAAGCCCTTCGACCCTGAAAAAATAGCGTCGAGAGCAGCTCACTTTTTAGGGTGAGTAGAGTGTGGAAAGGATCATCCCGGCCTAAACAGAGGGTTAGGGTGGGGGGTTAATCTGATGGCTTGCTCTTCACAGTCTTTTATCCATCTATCTGAAATTAAGTATCGGTATTCTTTGAAACGGGCGTGAGCGATTTTGTCAGAGGCGTCTTCTGGGGCTAGGGCTGGGTGGCACATGATGAGGCCGTTATCTTTACAGGATGTCAAAAAGCGTTTGAAAAGAGTGGGGTAGTCGCTTTGGGGATGGAAGTCGTAAATACCGGCGAAGCTGGTATTGTGAACGATGCTTAATTGGCGTAAGTGTTGTTTGAAGGTGCTTGCGCCGGTGTGGTTGATGATAAAACGTTTTACGGCGTAGGGGCCTTCGGTGGTTAAGACTTGGCGGATGTAGGGTCTTTGTTGCTTAAAGGTTTGTTGGTAAATGTTTAAGAAAGCATCGCGGATCACGGGGAATTGATGAACGTGTTGATGGCCGTCGATGAAATCTGGGTAGCGGCCAAAAACGTTTTTAAAGGATTCTAGTTGTGCTTTAAACTCTTCTTCGACGGCTGCAATGAGGATGTGCCTCGCAAAGCATCTCAGTAATAATTTATTTAAAGAGAAAAAACTTCTATCTTGACTGATACTTGGGGCAGCAGACAGCGCTTGGCCATGGGTGAGGTTAAAGTGTAGGCCAATAGCAGCGTCAGGACTTATTTGTTTTAAGACAGCGCCGTGGCTGGGCCAGTTGGGTAAGTTGGTCATGCAACTGGTGGCTGTGATGCGCTGTTGGCTTAATAGCTCAATGATACCGGAGCTGATTTCATCATTTTGGCCAAAATCATCGGCGCAGAGAATAATTGACTTCAAGGTTAAGAAAATCCTACAATTCGTACAATTAATTATTAGGATGCTACCATGCAAATCAAAACAACGCCAGCTGTGCAATGGTGGCTGGATTTAAGCATATTATGTTTCGCGGCTTTAGGGCTGCTGGTGCTGTATTTGGGCTCGCACGTACTATTAACACCTGATGAGGCACGTTATACCGAAGTAGCGCGAGAAATGTTGGCGCGGCATGATTTTATCACGCCGATGGTCAATGGGGTGGCGTTTTTAGATAAACCTGCTTTATTTTATTGGTTGCAAGCCTCGAGTATGAACCTGTTTGGCATCAATGAATGGGCTATCCGCTTGTGGCCGGCTTTATTTGGCGTCATTGGCGTAGCAATAAGCTATATCATGGGGCGAAAATTATTTAATCGCACCACGGGTTTGCTTGCGGCAATGATTTTATTGACTAGCCCGCTTTATTTTTTTGCGGCGCATTATGTCAATATGGATTTAGAAGTGGCTGTGTTGATTACTGGTGCTTTATCCCTTTTTCTTATTGCAACACAGTCGCAAAAGAGAACCCCTTGGTTATTGGCTGCTTATGTCTGTGCTGGCTTAGCCATCTTAACCAAGGGTTTGATGGGGATTATATTCCCGATGATGATCATTGGTGCTTGGATAATGCTGCGCTGGCGCTGGCGTGAGTTATTACACATGCGATTACTGCTTGGTGTTGTAGTAATTGCCGCCATCGTCATGCCATGGTTCATTGCCGTGCAGCACGCGAATCCGCAATTTTTACATTTCTTTTTTGTGGTACAACACTTTTCTCGTTTTTTAACCCAGCATTTTAATAATGGTATGCCAGTGTGGTTTTATCTGCCAGTGATTGTGGTGGGAATGTTGCCATGGAGCTTGTTTTTATGGCAAGGTTTAAGGCAACAATATTTAAATATTCGCAAACAAGAAGACGCAGATGTTGCCTGGTTTTTATTATTATGGCCTTTGTTGATTTTCATTTTCTTTTCAATACCTTCATCAAAAATCGTAGGATACATTTTGCCTGTGCTGCCACCGCTGGCTATTATCACGGGATATTATCTTTATAAAATTTATCGAGGCGAAAAGTCCGGGCGCAATGGTTTTATCTGTTTTCAATTACTCGCAGTCATGTTGAGCTTTGTGTTAGTAACGCTGAGTTTCTTGCCGAAATTTAATGATTTTAAAGCTTGGTTTTCATTGCTTTATATCATGGCGGTGATTTTATTCATTGGTGCTGTGATGGTAAATATCTTGCGCCAAAACAAAAAGAAACTATTCGCAATGGCAGTGACGGTTATTTTACTGTTAGCAACGTTGATGTTTGCCAGCACTACTATTAATTTCGTGTCGGTTAAACCGTTTATTGCCACAGTTAATGCGAAGATGACACTTGATACACGAATCGTTTCCTACCATCATTTTTATCAAGACTTACCACTATACTTGGGCCGTAATATCAGCATCGTCACAGACTGGGATAATCCGGACATCATGCAATACGATAACTGGAAACGAGAATTAATTTATGGCATCAAGACCCAGCCGAAATCCCGTCAATGGATGTTAAATGAAGAACAATTCTGGACACTGTGGAATAAAGGGCAGCCAGTGTTAGTATTCTTAGCAACAAAACACTTAAAAGACTTTACAGCGTTGGCGAAGTTGCCCGTTTATGTGTTACAGCGCGGGAGCCATATTTCTTTAGTGAGTAATTCATCTTAGGCATTATCGTACTAACCCAGAATTTGTAAGCCTTTGTCTTCTACGAGATTAAGCAACTTTAAGGAGGTACCTCGCGGGTGCTTTTTGCCTTGTTCCCAGTCGCGGATGGTGTGAACGGTAGTATTGAGGAACTTTGCGAAAATGGCTTGGCTGACTTTTTGTTTTAAGCGAAGCAGCTTGATTTGTTTTGGGGTGAGATCACGCACTTCTGGGATGCTGAGTTTATCGTAATCGCGCATAGTAATGCCGTCCATTTCGCCAATATCGTACAAGCCTTTCGCCATTTCGTACAGAGTTTCATTGAGCCGTTCTTCGGTATTGTGTTTTTTAGTGTTCATCGTGTTGTACCTCTATTAAAACGCCATTAATAACTAACTGGTTTAGCTTATGTGTCTCTAAATTTAAGTATTGCTTGGCAAGCCCGCGTAACATTTTTAACTGGTTTTCTTCAATGTTTTCTCTTTCATTTTTCGCAAAACCGAATTAAAAATATGGCTCTTTTCTCATGTTGAAAAGCGAGAATTGTTCTCAATCCTCCTCTTCTGCCACGTCCTTTTTTTGCAATACGTTTCTTGTAAATACCATTCCCTAAGTTTGCATCAATTAATCCATTTCTCATTTCATTAACCGCTGCTTTAATTTGCTTATTACTTAACTTTTCTGACTTAGCCCAGCGATTAAAGGTCTTTACTTTGAATATGTCCATATGCTCATGCTCCTAATGGTAGTGCTAAGCACCACTGTTGTCAATACATTAAAAGAATAATCATAAAATAATTAAAAACATATTCAAGTTTTGGCGTTAATCAAAGCCAATTTTCTTAGCGAGGATGTAAAGCGGGCGTTGTTTGACTTCATTGAAGATGCGGCCGATGTATTCGCCTAAAATGCCGATGGAAAGTAGTTGGATGCCACCTAAGAAGGTGATAGCAACGATTAGGGTGGCGAAACCTGGTGTGCTGATACCGAAGAAGAGGGTTTCACAAATAATATAAACAGCGTAAAGGAACGATAAGAGAGAAATGACAAGGCCGATAAAGCCCCAAAAGCGCAGTGGGATTTCTGAAAAGGAGGTAATGCCCGTGATGGCGAGTTCAGCAAGGCTGCCAAAGCTCCAAGAGCTGGTGCCGCCGGCGCGTTTCTTAACATCGAACTCTACCGCAATGGATTTAAAACCCACCCAGGCGTAAATGCCTTTCATGAAACGTGAGCGTTCTTCGATAGTATTCAGCGCATCAATAATACAGCGGTCGAGCAAGCGATAGTCGCCGGCATTAGGGGGGATGTTTACTTTAGTGATTTTGCCCATTAAGCGATAAAAGAATTTCGCGAAGCCGCGCTTAATGCGCGACTCATGTTCACGGCTTTTGCGAACGCCATAGGCCATGTCATAGCCTTTAGCCCAATGTTGTAAAAATTCAGGAATGAGATCGAGTGGGTGTTGAAAGTCACCGTCAATGAGGATAGCAACATCGCCTTGGCAGTGTTCTAAGCCGGCACTGAGGGCGATTTCTTTACCAAAATTGCGAGAGAACTTAAGGAGTTTGATAGGATAAGCGTCGCTCAGCGGCAACATTTTATCAAAGGTTGTATCTTGACTAGCATCATCGACGACAATAATTTCGTATTGTTGGCTGAGTTCCTTCGCTTTTGCATCAAGCGCGAGCAAAAATGACTCGATTACATCTTCTTCGTTGTAGGCTGGAACGATGTAGGAAATAAAAATTTGTTTATTATCAAGTCGTTTTGCTCTGTCGCTGCTGTTCATGGGGTTACCTGTGGTTGTAGTGATGAGGCCATAATAGAGAGCTTTGCCCGCTAGCGTCAAGTTGGCCACGATTAAGGCTTTGTTAAGTTGCTAATAGCCGCAAAAAAATTATTAAAAAATATTATAAAACAGTAGACTAATGATTATTTTCTAGTACAATAAAAAGCCATAAGAAATGCTTAGCATCATTTAACCAGAGATTCATTGGGAGATAGATATGTCAGATGCATCAAGTCACGAAGAATTGCCCGTTTCATCAGAAAGTGGAGACTTTCTCCTGCCTGTCGTTGCAGCAGAAGACGATGTTAAGAAAATAGCAACACAAGGCAAAGACAAAGGCAAAGGCAAAGGCAAAGGTAAATCAAAAGTGGCCACTGCTGACGCCGAAGAAACAGCATCAGGTAGCGACGATTCCGAAGCCGCAGTCAAAGAATCAAACCTAGTATCACTAGACATTGATGGCTGCTTAGCCGGCGCCGGTTTTGATCAACTGACTCATTGTCTTAGAGAAACATCAGAGCTTATTGTTGAAGCAGCTCAAGTGATCATTAAAGGCTTAAATGCTTCACGGGAAACGAGAGTTGATGAGGGAATCGAAAAAATAGTTAATACGTCAATAGCGCCAGCAGCCTTATCAATCCTCACGCTTGAACAGTTAGAGAGTACAAAGGAGGCTCTCAGAGAGAGTCTTAAAGAGAGTGAAACCACAAAGCTTAAAAAAGAAGATGTTGAATACGCTCATTCTTATTTGCGTGAACGGTTAAAATCGTTCGTTGAAGCAGCGTTTGAAAAAAGAGTGCAAGCACGTAAGTTGGATGATGTAAAAGATAGCATCTTGAAAATCGTTAACCACCGAATAATCATGCAGGCTTTTAGCAGGAAAATTGCTGTTATCACCGAAACGACCTTTGCTCAAATCGATCAACCGCACAAGATCCAAAATGTAAAAAAAGAATTAGATGCGGTCATTGTTTTAGTGCAAGCTTATTCTCGCCATCAAGCATTCAGTCAGGCACAGGAAAAGCTAACAGAAACAGAAAGCCAACTACAAAAATGGCTTGAAGACCAAGATTTTAAACACTTGGGAACGGATTATGAAGCCATTAGATCTGCCGTTACAACTGACTTTGCTCAAGAGTTAGCGAATAAGGATAAACAACAAACGCAAGCCTATAATCACTACTTCAGTGATGAAAAAACTATTTATGAGAAAGTTGGTGCATTGGAAAAAGCGATTTATTATGCGACACCTGCAGACTTACTCTCTGCAAGAAACGCCTTCAAAACGTACATTGATGAGTCTGATTTTACCCCGGATAAGAAAGCAAGCATTTTGTCGTTGGAGGAAAAGTTAAAAGCCGCTCCATCATCATTTGTAGTATTAAGACAAGCAATGCTAGCTATGGCACAACGAGAACGCTTGGGGCAATTGACACCTGAGAAAAGCTATGAGTTGAATCAAGTCCGTGAGCGGTTATTTGAGTTAAATGATTTAATTTATCATTGTAAAAATATGAACAAAGTTGCACTGGAGCACAATAATTTAAAAGCAAAGTTAAATGCGCTCGGTGTTGAAGATATTGGAAATTTAAGTGGCTTAGACACGCTTTTTCAGGAGTTTGCAATTCAAGCGGTCAAAGCCTTCCATGGTTTATTGGTTGACCGAGTTGGGCGCGTAGACGCTGTCGCAATTGGCTCAAACCGACAAGGAATATTAACAAATATCCGTCAATTTGAAAAAGATATGAACGTTGATGGCTTTTGGTTGTTACAGTTGTATTCTAAAACTAACAAGGTGAAACTTGATAGCCTTTTGCTGATGGATGTTGTATTGAGGCAGACTGCTGGAACAGAATTTTCTCGGTACTGTGATGGTGGAACAGGGATTGCGGAGTTACCAGACGATCCGATGAAAATAATGCTGACCCTGATGCAAATGCATTACTTTGCGAATATGGTAAGTGGTAAATATCGTCATGACTACGTAGATGATCGCCGTGATATTCTGGCAGCCCTGTATTTTATTTATAGTCAACATCCACACATGATACCTAAAAATACGGTGCTACACTTGCATTTAAGTGATGGTACTGAATTCACGAAGTCTTATAAGCCACTTCAAGGCACAGGGCCTATGTTCCGTTACCGGAATATTAGAGAAAAAATGTCAGAGTTTCATGCGGCTCATGTTGAATTAGAACAACAATTCAAAAAGATAGACAAACAGATGGAGAGCATTCAAGGAACCGTTGCCCAATGTCGTGGTCGCCCAGAACTGGTCACAATTTTTGATCCCTACTTCATACGTAGAAACGCTTATTTAAATGACATGCTCACATTAGTTAAAGACTTAGACCACTATTTACTTGAAAACATCGATGAAGATGAAACACTCATCTATCGTTACGCCAGTTTTCTTCTTTATCTAACGGATCATATTAGCAATATGCAAGATGGTTCATACGCGAAAATGTATTTAACAGATAAAAAGCAAGCTGAGTTTTTATTGGGTCTACTCGATAAGTTACACAGTTTGCCGACTGTAGATGAATACTTCAGCTTGCGTGCAAGCGATGTCTTGTTTGATTTAATGACTATTTCTGAAAATGAGCAAGCAGGTAAACCCAAACATAGCACCATCGTTGATAATGCAACGGGAAAGACAACAGTAATTCCAAGGCCTAAGACTTTATTAGAGTTACTGACGGCAGAAGAGTTAGCTGCTTTACAAAGAATTGGCCCATCGAATCAACAAGCTCGTATTACGGAAGCCTTATTAAAAACAATTCGGGGTGATACGGTTGTTGATAAAAAAGCAAGATTAACAGTCATGCGAGAAAGTTATGAAGCAGAATTGGCTGAAAAAGCAGGTTCCCCATCATCGTCATCATCCGCAGCATGTGCTTCCTCGTCTTCCTCATCATCTTTTTCTTCAGCTGCAGAGCACGTCACACAAGCGCAGCGGGAATTATTTGAGCGTTTAAAAGCATGTGAAACCTTTGCTGCTAAATGTGATACGTTTGGCACTCATATTACAACAGCTGTGGTCAAAAAGCATCGAGATGAACCTTACACCATCTTGCGTGATTATTTTCAATCCTTGACGTCAGCCGAGGTTCGCGAGCGTTGTATTGAGCTGTTAAAAAAAGCAGACCAGCGCATGCAGGAAGCATTAGAGAGCTTGATAAACATTACAAAAGGTGGCAAAGAATCAAGTCAGGCATTTTCAAAAGCAACAAGGCGTATTGCAGCGAGTGTTAAAGATTTGCAAACCGCAAAAGCCATCAGCAGACGCGGTGTTGCAGATGTCTCAAATGCAATAGAAAAAGTGATACGAATTCAAAGGCTATTACAAAAATGTGGCAAGACACGCACCATCACTGGCCGCGAGCGAACACAAGCTGAAACACTAGCGAGTGAGGTCATCACCCATATCAGCGCAGCTTGTATTGAAGAAAGTAATACGCAACCGTTAATTGATTTAGCCCAACTTGCATTAGCTGGCGAGGCGCCTTACAGCACTGATCTCTCTCTATTAGAAAGACAAGAGATCGCCCACTATCTCTACAGTTTGAATGTAGTATTAGCCGATAGTAGTAAAGAGGGTAAAGTTAATGCAGCAGCCAAGGCCCTATTTAAGTTTTACCAACAATACAGCTATCATCATATTTCAGGTGTGCCTATTGATCGCAGAACAGGTGGTAGTGATAGGCATGTGCTTGTCCCAGGCACAGATTTTACCGCACTTAAAGCATGGAAGTGTTTGAAAAGCTATGTTTTAGCCGAACAGCTCCTACCGGAAGCACATTCTCTCAATAATAAATTTGCTGCTTTGTATACACTAAGGCAAGAATGCTTAATCAAACAGCTAATGGCGTTGCTTGATAAATCGATTGCTAAACGTAGTAGCGTTTTTAGATGGAAAGATGAGGCAAAAGACAGTTTGCTTAGGGTAAAAGCGAGTTTACCAACGCCTTATAAAAAAATTACGCTTGAAACAACGCTAGCAGCAATTGACGAAATGTATAAAAATGAAGCGAAGCGTGAAAAACGTGGTAAACAGTTAGAAGCGCAGTTACAGCTATTTAAGTGGTTTCTTAACCCCACGCCACGCTTATCAAAAGCGTTTCTTGATTCAATACCTAAGAATGAGTTCATTCCATTTCCAATAACTGAGTTGAAAAATCTTAACAAGCACGCACTGCGAGAATTATTAATCTTTATGCTATCACCCCCAAATCAAGCGTTTGGTGACTCCGATTGTGAAGCATTTCCCGCAGAATGTATGGTTTGGCGAAGTGAGATATCTGTCGTTAGAGATAAGCTAACTAATAAGCTTAAAGGTGAATTATATATTTTGGCAGATACATTGCTTCCTGATGAAGACTTCAATCTTAATCATCATCTTGCAAATTATGGCTACTCTAGCATGAGGGAGGTACTTAAAAGTCAAGATGATAATGAACTGTTATTTGATAAGCTGAGTAAGCATGTGGTGTCGAAGTTAAATATATTTACGCAATACCCGCCAGATGACCTCGTGGCTTTACAAAAGGCATTCTCAGTCCTTGATGAGGATGGTCAGTCTCAATTTAGAGTTTTGACAGAACAATTACTCTTCGCAGCAGCTGATATGCAAGCCTTTAGCGATGCTTATAAGGCTCGTTTTGCTAAGAGCGAAGAAGGCATTAAACAACAGCGAGGATATCAGACCCGAGAAAAAGAAAGGGAAAGAGTTTCTAAGCTGTTGTCCAAACACGCTAGCCAAGACCTGGCTACTTCTGGCAAAAAAGGCAAAAAACATCAGGTAAAAAGACTTGGTGGAGATTCAGCATCACCAGGTTTGCAAACTATTGCGGTTGCGGCTAGTTCTTCTAGCTCATCTTCAGCGAGCACTGTGGCATCATTCTCAACAACAAGAGCTAACGATGTCGTATCAAATCGCATCTTTATTATTTTTGGTAGCGATAATGCCTTGGCAACTGAGGTTGACGGTAACGCTCAAATGCATCATCCTAAGACAACCTTACCACTATTATCTGCAGTGAGTAGCAATGAAAACATGGTATGGGCAATTGCATCCAACGCAGAGCGAGCAGAAGACTCATTAGCCTACAAGAGCATTGACGAGTCAGTTCACAAGCAGCATTACAAGGTTGGTCAACCGGTCTATGTTCGACTTGATGGGCGCTATAACTCAGATCTTGACGTCATCCTTCATGCTATCAGTAGTGAAAATCCTATCTTTTCTAAGCTTAAAAAAAATACGGGTGGTAACGATGGTGAATTTACCAATATCAATGCGACAGCATTAAATGCATATTTAAGTGCGGAAGAATTAGATGATGGCAGTCGTCATGTTAATGCCAGTAAGCCTGATGTTACTTTGGAAGTATTAGATGATGGCAGTCGTCGTGTTAATACCAGTAAGCCTGATGTTACTTTTACCTTTGCAAGTGATGCCACCGTCAACTTGAAGTTTGGCAAAATTGAAGTCACCTTTTTGTTGACTAAATTACGTGACAATTTACTGACTCTATCACACGATAATTTTCACTTCTTTACACTTTTCAAAGCACTTGATGCAGCGCGTTTAAGCTTTCATCAAGATGACATTGCGCACTTAGAAGTATTAGGTATTATAGCGATTAATGATGCACCGGATGATTATGAAGTTATCTCGCATCGCAATGTGATTTTTTTAGATGATAAAAAGAAGAGCTTGTCAGTGATTAAGAAAGCCGTGCCAGCAGTCATTAACGTTGACACTGATGATGATAATAACGTGCTAAACATCAAGCATTTTGTATCCCTATACCGTGATCTAAAAATGAAGCTCGATGATGAGATACAAAAAAATGACTTTGAGAAGAATTTACAAGAAAGTAGTGAACGTGCCGCATGTTATGCTATTTTAAAGGCAATTAACTCTATTGCATATAATGGTGATGGCTTTAAGCGACCCTTGATACGTATTCGTAAAGGGGAGTTCGTGAAGGATACAGAAAGTCCTCGTGCTTTAGAGGTTGAAATACCAAAAATATTCAAGGATGTTAAAGATGAGATCCGAGAAGTGATTGCTGTGAATAGCGATTTCCATGATCTATACGAAGACACAGTAGAAAAGCTTAAAAAAGCACGTGCTGAGCACTTAGGTATGTGGATTGCCTCTAATAACAAGAAGGATCCAGCGAGAATACTCTATCAATCGATTTTAGCTATTACCACTGGTGTAGATAAGAATGCGTTATCAGCATTGCTAGCGAGATGGTTATCAACAGATCCTGGCGCAGCTACTAAGTTGTTAAAACATGATAGTCGAAACAACTCACAGCAGCCAGAAGCTATTCTTCTTACTGTTGATGATGATTCTTCAGACGATTCTTCTGACGACGATTCTACAATAGACAATCAACAAGATGTTTTCGAAGAAAAAGACAAAGAAGAACTAGTGCTAACAGACGAGGAAAGTGTAGCACGAGACAGTGAAAACGAAGCCAAAGAGCATACATCTAAAGCAGAGGAGAAAGTAAGCAAATCAACAACCGCTAAGGTGAGAAGGAGTTTACTGCTTGATATGAAAAAATCAGAGACACCCGAAGAAAAAGATGAAGTTGGAGACGAAGATGAGTTCGTCCTTGTTAACAACTATAGCGAACGTAGACTTTCTAGCATTGACAAGAGCGAAACAGGTGCATTGGATAACATAGATCATGACGCTTCGAGTGATACGCCTTTAAAAGAAGCAAGCGTTTCATCAACATCAAGCTCAACAAGCGCTGCTGCCTCAAGCTCCTCTTCATCGAGTACAGTAACTGATTTTGCTCCTTTAAGAGATTATACAGAGATATCAGCTGCATATCGCCCTGTCTGTCTATTCGGGACACCACGTCCTTCTAATGGCCAGCTTGTTTCTCGAGTGACTACAGAATCCCCTGTAGAGCAAACAAGATTAAAACGTGCTGGTTCATCACCTAATTTACATGCTATGAACAGAGCAGTATCCATCTTTGATATAAATGCTGTTGACGAAGAGAAACAACGCGTACAACCATACAGTTTTGACATATAAAGGAGTCTATGATGCACGCCTTAGCGTGACAAAGAGTGTAGGGGCGGTTCGGACGCGCCCCTACATTTTTCATCTGTGATGGGTATATACCCGCCACACTCCAAAATGCGAGATTAATGCTATTGCTTTTTGCCCCCTTTGAACGTTCGAAATTTGCCAATAGACTGGCTATTACCTGCATTTCGAACGCTCAAAGGGAACAAAAATCAAATTGCCTAAAT
>JAJFKI010000036.1 GCA_021773295.1 Gammaproteobacteria bacterium
CGCCCCCCGCGGCCCTGCAGCGGGAGGCCGCTTAACCCTCCCTCCCCCGCGCCCGCGTCGGGGGGGGGCCTCGGAGCGATTAGTAACAGAGAAGCGTACCTTAGGTTGGGGAGGTTGCTTGAACGATATTTAAACCAATGAGTGCTTGCAAAGCTATTATGTTAAGAATAGACTGTTAGATATTAAGGTTTGCTTAAATTGTGGACATTTTTGCCTATAATATGGTAGACTTATTAACAATCTCTATTTAGTGGGAGAGACTTATGAGTAATAAACCGAATTTTACATTGCCTGAAGAATTCCGACAACGACTATTGGCGCTTGCTTTAGGTGATTCTGATGATCCTACTCTCCCTGATCCCTTATTAAAAAGTGCTTCTGATAATTACCACGATGAGCAAGAGGCACCAGATGCTGGTTTTTCTGTGCCGCGTCTGATACCTCAGCCACAATCAGTGGCGCAACACGAAGAAGCGGACCATGCATTAACGGAGCGTGAAGGCAAAGAAATCATTGAAATTATTGAGCGATTAGAACGGCTGCGTGAGCGTGAAGCATTAGAGGTTGAGCAGGCGCCAGGCTTAAAACCGCGTCCCAACCGTAAGCAGCCTAGCAAAGATGATATCAAAGAGATTAAGAAATATGCTAAAGCATTAGGTTTGAAATTGCCGAAAGTTGATCCCAATGATGCCGAAGAAAATAAAGCCAATGCCGTGGTGCTTGGCATTCTCAATGCGAATATCGCCGGTACTCATGCCACAACGGTGCAAGGCGTCCAAGCCATTATTAACTTCATTGATTGGAATCCACAAGACGGTACTGCTGTTATTGATGGGCAAAATAAGACGACGTCATATTTTGCTGGCACCTTGCTAGATGAAGCTGCGCAAGAGCGAGTGATTAGTATGGTGGCATCAAATACCGTGAAATATCTTGAGCGCAATGGTGTTGATGTGGATTTAGATCATCAATTGCGTCCTGAGTTAACGGTGAAGCTGCAACCAGCTGCGAAGCCTGAACTGGAAGATGAGCTTAAAAGTACAGCGCCAACTCCTAAGCCATCGCCTGTGCCATAAGCACATATACCCATCGTACTCCAAAATGCGAAATTAATGCTGTTGCTTTTTGCCCCCTTGGAACCTTTGAAATTTGCCAATAGAATAGCTATTACCTGCATTTCAAAGCTTCCAAGGGAACAAAAGTCAAATCGCCTAAATCTGCATTTTGAAGTACGATGGGTATAGTTTCGCTTAAGCGAGCTCCCCACGCAACTCAGTCACCACTTGCTGCAAATACTCTTTTGTCGCTTTCTCTGGCGGTACTGGATCACCTACGACCAATTCGATTTTCGACCAAAACTTTCTTGGTAATAAGCGCTTAATGCCTTTGTATTTGCGGCTGAATATACTGCCCCAAATACCTCTTAAGGCAACGGGAATTACAGGCACAGGATTTTCTTTGATAATGCGCTCAATGCCGGATTTGAAGGTTTGAATATTACCATCTTTTGTAATAAACCCTTCGGGGAAAATACCGACTAAGTTACCATGGGCTAATTCATCTTTAATACGTAAAAAGGCTTTTCCCATACAGGCGGGATCTTTCTTGTAAGGTGCAATGGGGATAGCTTGGCTAGTTTTGAATAAGAAACTTAAAATGGGAATTTTAAAAATTTGTTTATCCATCACAAAACGTATTGGGCGACGAATAGATGCTAATAAGATCAAACCATCGACAAAACTCACATGATTACACACAATTACAGCTGGTTCTTCATCAGGAATATTTAATTCAACATCTTTAGCTTTGACTCGATAAATAGTGCTAATCAATAGCCAAACCACAAAACGGAATAAAAACTCAGGGACCAAGGTGAAAATATAAAAAGCGACAAGCGCATTGAGAATGCCTGTGATTAAAAACAATTGCGGAATAGAAAAGCCGATTTTCAATATAAAAATACAATAAAGGGACGCTAAAGACATCCACAGTGCATTAATAATATTATTCGCAGCAATAATTCGCGAGCGATGAGCGGGTTCACTGCGCTGTTGAATGAGAGCATACAATGGCACAATATAAAATCCACCGAACATACCTAATATTACAGCATCAAATATTATGCGGATATTATCCCATGACTGAAAAAAGCCACTTATGCCAATGAGTTCACCTACATGCGGGTGCGGATGGGCAAAATACATATCGATTAATAGCACTGTGATCCCAATAGCGCCAAAAGGCACTAAACCAATTTCTATTTTATTACGCGATAAACGCTCACATAGTAATGAACCAAGCCCAATCCCTACAGAGAATGCAGCTAATAAAATCGTCACTACGTGGGCATTGCCACCGAGGATGATTTTACAATACTCAGGGATTTGAATAACAATCATCACTCCAAAAAACCAAAACCAGGAATTACCTAAAATACTTAAAAATACGGTACGGTTTTTTCTGGCGTAATTGATAGTTTTCTTCGTTTGTGACACTGGATTCCAATTAATTTTTAAATCAGGATCGCCGGCTTTGGCTCTGGGAATTTTAAAACTTGTCAGCCAGCCAAAGATTGCAACGGCAAATAAAAATAAAGACACATAAAGCACACCTTGCTTTGGTAAATTAACCAATGTGCCGCCCAATAAGGTGCCGACTAAAATTGCTACAAAGGTTCCCATTTCAATTAAACCATTGCCGCCCACTAGTTCGGTTTCGCGCAAATGCTGTGGCACGATGCTATATTTCAAAGGCCCAAAAAAGGCAGCTTGAATGCCAGTTAGGAATAAGACGAACATCAAGAAATATAAATCATGACGGATAAAACCAATGGCGGCTAGCAGCATAATTAAAATTTCAGCGAATTTAATAATGCGGATAAGCTTGGCTTTTTCATATCTATCCGCAATTTGTCCCGCTGTGGCGGAGAAGAGAAAAAAGGGTAGGATAAACAGTGCAGAGAAAATGGGCACTAACACTTGAGGACTCAAATGACTCCAGGCCACTGCTTGGTAAACCACGAGGATGCTAATCGCATTTTTAAAGACATTGTCATTCAACGCCCCTAAAAATTGTGTGATGAAAAACGGCAAAAAACGCCGTTTTTTAAGTAAGCGATATTGGCTCGTGGTCTTCATATTTTTGTTTTCTGCAACCTGTCGATAATAAAGGGATTTATTTGAAAAAATGGCCCCGGTTCTAATTGATGCTTATGTTAATCGATAAAGCTTAAAGAAATATTAATGATTGCACCGTGATGTGGAATCCTTGACCTAAAAGACATAATTCGGTATATTTTGTTCATCATAAAATCCATTAGAAATAGATAAAAGGGGTATTCCTATGTTTCCATCTTATGTCAGTAAAGCGCAGCTCATCGATGCCTATCAATTGTATGGCTATATCGTTGATTTCAAAACTGTTGCTAAAAAGCACGGGTTATTTGATTTAATGACTGAAAAAGAAGGGAGTGAATTTTCTAAGCTTATGCAGCAATTATGGGCTTTAACCCAAGGAATTTCTATCGAAGATTCAAATGGAAAAGTCCATGATGAAGATGCAATTTTCTTTCAGCTGGGAAGTTGTCAGCAAAAATCTTATAAAAAACTTTATCGCAAGCTTGCAAGCTTTTTTAAGGATATAAGAGCAAAAGAAACACGGACACATGTCTTAGATGACTTAAAACAATTTGGTGAGGCTCGCTGCCGAGTCATGGAAATCATTAAATCTGAAGTTATGTTTGTGGATCGTTGTTCTCAACATGATGCGATTGCCAAGATAGGTGAAGCAATGAGGAAGCATCAGAGTGTATTGATCAAGAAACTGGGTATTAGCTCTGAACGCTTTGAGGATTTAAGGTTTGGTTTCACCCAATATTTAAATATAAGAAATCTTCTTTATCTTAACTCAAAAGTGAAAGAACCTCAGTGGTATTCAACCAGTATATTTCACATCACAAAGTTCTTAGAAAAGCGCATGAAGTCGACTGATTTTCATGAACAGCTAGCTTTGTTATTTAAATTAAAAGGCTACTATTACCAGTTGTTAGACATCTTAAAGGAAATAAAATCGCTTGAAAATGATGCTCCAACCAGAGACAGTAATGCATTAATAAAGGTCATTGATGACATTAGCACTTTTACCTTAAGCCAACCTTTCCAACGAGTTGCTCGTTACAAAGACTTATTAGGTGCGCTCAGTAAGAGCTTAAATAAATTAGCCCAGATCTATTATGAAGGTGGCTTGCGAGTAGTCTCTGATGGTTATAAATATCTGGATTACAGTGATTTGCAGAGTACTTACTCTGATATCATTGGCGTCATTGATTGCAAAATCCGTGATGAAGCCATGGGGGTGAAATTAAGTGAAGTCACAACCGCTGTTGAACGCTACGCACAAACGTTAGCACAAGTTTCTTTGCGAACCAGCGGTGGCTTTATGTTTAGTTCACGCTTTTCTAGCTCGAGCTCGAGCTCAACCGATGCGGTTTTAAGCACAGGCGTGCTGCATCATTATCTTGGTCAAGTATTAACACATCTAAATGCATTAGCTACAGATGATCCAAGTGTCAATGTAGTAGGAAAACTCAATCCAATCGAAGGTCAACTACATATCATGATGGCATTTTTTAAACCCTTCGCGCTACTTGCAGGTAAGAGTGAACCGCCACGTGAATTAATTAACTTAGTACAGCAGTATACGCAATTAGGCGTCATGAGCTTGGTGACAAGCTTTGCTGATAGTAGTGAAGTAAAAACTCGTATTATGGAAGAGTTACAATCACTCTATATTGTATGTCCACAAGCTTTTGCCAATATGCGCATTGACTTAGGTTATTTCTTACCGGTGACAGCCCGCCAAGCCAGTATTCGGGAAAGGTTAATTGAATTGTCGCAATTAGACAGAGCTGCCTATGAGCGCATGAGTGATGATGCACAACATTGTTTACTGGTTATGACACGTTATGCAGCGATGCTCATCGATAAAATTGTCAGTGCACCTACTAGTAATGATACCTTGGCGAGGGTTGAGCGTTTAAAAGTAAACTTATTCGACAAAATTAACGATTCAGTTTATGCTGATTATGAAGATATTACTCAATTATTTTTTCAGCTCCATGCTGAAATTACATTGCTGCAACGAGCATTAAATGGTGAAGAAATGAGACTTGGTTTAGAGCCAGAGGATAAAGGCCCTGTTGCGTCATCATCTTCAGCAAAACATTGACAACATTATTCCCTGGGACGGCAAAAATGTAAGGAACCTTTAATAAAGATGGTGAAAACAGGAAATTTGAATCAAAACGCAATAAGTTTATTTATGATAAGGATGCCCACTCAACACAGTATGTGCGCGATAAAGTTGTTCTGCAACCACAATTCGCACCAATTGATGGGGCAGTGTTAAATTTGAAATCGACCAATGTTGATTGGCTCTATCTTGACAGGGTTTCGATAAACCATTAGGCCCACCGATGATAAGTTTCAAAGGCGTTGCATTTATTTGCCATTGTTCTAACTGACCTGCCAAGGCTTCGGTTGTGTATGCCTTACCTCCAATCTCTAAGGCAATAACCCAATCATCGGCTTTGATTTTAGATAAAATCGCTTCGCCTTCTTCTTGCTTTAAACGCTCTATATCAGCATTTTTACTGCGTTTAGCTAAGGGTAATTCAGTAATCGCTAAGTCGAGGTGTTGTGGTAAACGTTTTTGATATTCATAAAAACCTGTTTTAACCCATTCCGGCGGATTGCTGCCAATAGTGACTAAATCGATTTTCATAACGCTTACTCTCCTTGTGATGCTTCTGGATGCTCACCTTGCCACAAGCGTTCGATGCTATAAAATTCACGGCTAACGGGTTGCATGATGTGAATGATCATATCACCCAAGTCCACCAAGATCCATTCAGCATCCTCTTCGCCTTCCATACCGATGGGGCGAAAGCCTTTTTCTTTAGCTTTGTTTGATAAATTTTTTGCGATGGATTTTACATGGCGCGCAGAATTACCACTGCAAACCACCATGTAGTCAGTGACGGTTGTGAGTTTTTTTACATCGATGATAACGATGTCTATGGCTTTCATATCTTCTAAGGTATTAATTACCACATCGTTCATTGTTACGGATTGAGTCATCATTTAAACCTAATAAATAGCATGTTGTGTTATATATGCTAATACATCATCCGGCAATAAGTAGCGCGGCGTTACATTAGCGCGTAATAGGGCTCTAATATTGGTGGCTGAGATATCGATTGCGCTGATCTCTTGTACATAAATAAAGCCAGCGGTATTGTCCTTTAAGTTGTCATAATCGTCAAGTTTATTTTGCTCAAAATAATCTTTTAATTCATCATCAAAGCGCAACGGGTAGCCGGGGCGAGTCATGACAATGATGTGAGCGTAATCTAATAATTCACGCCAATTATGCCAGGTGGGTAATTGCAAAAAAGCATCGCTGCCGAGCAATAAGCACAGTGGAGCATCGGCAAAATCTTGGCGCATATTTTTGAGTGTGTCTAGCATATAAGAAGGCCTGTCTTTTAGTATTTCTCGATCATCCACCACAAAACCATTAACACCGGTCACAGCGATATTAAGCATAGCTAAACGTTGTTGAGCACTGGCCACGGTGTCTGAGTCTTTATGCACAGGGCTCCTGCAGGGAATAAAATGCATCTTGTCTAATTGTAAGATTTGTTTGATTTCTAAGGCTGCGCGCAAATGACCGAAGTGCACCGGATCAAAAGTACCCCCTAGAATGCCAATGCTTGTTGTTGTCATAATACCTCCTTACCACAAAGCTTAAGTGCAAATGTTTCTAAACGATCCCAAAGGTTTCCGGGTAGTGTGCCCTTGAGTATTTGATCTAGGGTTGCCGCAGTGGTGAGGAATTGTCGCCATTGTTGTAGGGTATGTCGTTGCAAAGCTTGTTGCATGATGGCTTTGCGCTTAGGCCAAATGCCGGCATGATTGATTACTTGTGACACGCTGCCACCTTGTTCTACCTGAAAGCGTAACTGCGTTAATTGGCGCACTTCTTTACTCAAGGCCCATAATAATAAAATAGGCAGAGAGCCTGTTTGGCGTAATTCTCGTAAGATGTTAAGACTGCGAGTTGCATCACCGGCCAATACCGTGTCCACCCATTGAAATATGTCATATTTGGCATCGTGTCCTAAACATTCGGTAATTTGCTCAACCGTTAATTTTCCCTCGCCATGGATTAAAGCTAATTGATGAATGAGTTGCTGTGCGGCTAATAAATTATTTTCTAACTGCGTTGCCAGTAACTGTAAGCCTTCGGCACTTGTGGATAAGTTATAGTGTTGCAAACGCGCGCGTAACCATTGCGGGAATCGCTCATGATTAATCGGCCAGATTTGCACGATTACCCCAAGACTATCAATGGTTTTCACCCAAGCACCACGAGCATCGATTTTTTCAGCGCGGATAACCACCAGTGTATCTGGGCTGGGATTTTTTGCAGTGTCATTCAAGGCTGCCGTCATGGTTTTATTGGTTTTCTCTGGCAAACGTAATTCAAAATAACGTTTGTCAGAAAATAAAGACATGCTTTTAGTTTCGCACAGCCATGCAGCCCAATCGAAGCGGTGATCGACGGTAAACACTTCTCGTTGTAAAAAACCATGTTTCTCGGCATGCTGCTTGATAGTATCGCAGGCTTCTTGTAGCAGCAGGGGTTCTTTTCCTGCGACTAAATAGATGGGTGCCAGCTGCTTATTGAGTTGGTTTGTTAATTTTTCTGCTGTTATTTTCATAGTGACTGATCGCTTGCGCTACTAGTGGAGAACTAAGCTCCGTTATAATTTGATACACTGCATCTTGTTGCATTTCTTGATGCAACATATCGGTTTCATTGCTGCTACTTAAGACTTGATCTTCTTGCACGGTATAAATACGGCTGGTGTGAATATTCTTTGGGCCATAAATGAGATTGGCTTTTTCATCTTGTAATTGGTAGTCGATATTAAACTCCAAACGATATTGTTTGGTTTTAGCGTTAGAACTTTCACTCACCGTGATAGAGTGAAAGCTTTCATGCATTAGGGCTAAGGTGATTTTAGCGTCGCGAGGATCAGCGACTAATTGAATATGCATATTCTCTAACAATTGTTTTAATTGAATGGTTAAATCACTATAGGGTGCACTGCTTTCTACATGTAAGCGATGCAGGACAGGTGGTAAAGGTTTAGGGCGGCGCAAATGAAAACAGCCTAGTAATAATAGTGCTAAGAGGCATAATAGGCTAACGCGTGTCAGCTGCCTGATCACGCTTAACCTCCTACAACGAGGTTAATTAATTTTCCAGGCACATAAATGATTTTCTTGCAGGGTTTATCGCCCACATGTGGTTTGATTTTAGGGCAGTTAAGCGCTTTTTGTTGAATCGCTTTTTCCTCAGCGTCGGCAGCCACTTCTATTTTACCGCGCAACTTACCATTCACTTGCACGACTAAGGTAACGAGATCCGTTTTCAAGGCATCGCTGATCACTTTTGGCATTTTCACTTCGAGAATATTATTGTCATATTCCAATGCCGTCCACAGTTTGCAACAAATATGTGGTACGATAGGTGCCAATAAACGCAGCAAAATACTCATGGTTTCTTGTAATAAATACGTTTTGTAATCGCAGCTTTTTTGTTGCGCGATGTTCTCCATGAGGTTTAAGAGTTTCATGCAGCCAGAAACAACGGTATTAAATTGCAAACGCTCATAATCAAAACGTGCTTGTTGCAAGATTTGAAAGATTTGACGACGTAAATCTTGCCAATGACTGCTGGCTTCACTCCAGTTAAGCGCTGGCTTCGCTTCTGCCTTGCATTCATGGTTATAATCTTTAATGCTCGCGTTATTGACTGCAAATTGCCATAAACGATTTAAAAATCGAAAACTGCCGGCGACACCACTATCAGACCACTCTAACGATTGCTCTGGCGGAGCAGCAAACATAATAAACAGTCTGACGGTATCGGCACCATACGCTTCAATCAAATGATTAGGATCAACAATATTGCCTTTTGATTTCGACATTTTTGCGCCATCTTTTAACACCATGCCCTGAGTTAATAAACGGGAGAAAGGTTCATCGGATCCCACTAATTCTAGATCACGCATGGCTTTATGGAAAAACCGTGCATAGAGTAAATGCATGACGGCATGTTCAATGCCACCAATGTATTGATCCACCGGCGTCCAATAACGTGCTCTATCATCCAGCATGGCTTTTTCTTGGTTGAAGCTGGCAAAGCGCGCATAGTACCAAGAGGATTCCATGAAGGTATCAAAGGTATCGGTTTCACGTTTTGCTGCCTGTCCACACTCGGGACATGTTGTTTGATAAAATTCAGGCATGCTCGCTAGGGTGGAACCGGGCTTATCAACATTAATATTTTCCGGTAACTTCACGGGTAAATCATCTTCTGCTACGGGGACGGTGCCACACTGCTCACAGTGAATCATGGGGATAGGTGTTCCCCAGTAGCGTTGCCTGGAAATTCCCCAGTCTCGCAGCCGATAATTAATTTGTTTTTTGCCTAAGCCTTCGGCTTCAAACACGTTAGCGATGTCTTCAATCGCTTGTTCTGAACTCAAGTTATCAAATTGTTGTGAATTAAACAAAACACCGTAATCGGTAAATGCCTTACTCTGATAATCGAAGTCCCCACCCTCTTGTGGTTTAATCACGGGCTTAATGTTTAATTGATATTTTAAAGCAAATTCATGATCGCGTTCATCATGGGCCGGGACGGACATTACAGCGCCCGCGCCATAATCCATCACTACAAAGTTTGCAATCCAAATAGGTAAGGTTTCTTTTGTTAGGGGATGAATGGCATAAAAGCTGGTATCGATGCCTAGTTTTTCCATGGTAGCTAATTCAGCTTCGGCGACTTTAATGTTTTTACAATGCTCGATGAAATCGACAATGGCAGGATTATTACGTGCGGCTTGCAAAGCGATAGGATGTTGCGGGGCGATAGCGACATAACTGACACCAAATAAGGTATCAACACGCGTCGTAAAAGCCGTAATAATTTCATCGGAATCTTGTACTTGAAAATGCAATTCAACGCCTTGTGAACGACCCACCCAATTGCGTTGCATTGTTTTTACTTGCTCGGGCCACTGATCTAATGTGTCAAGATCATCGAGTAATTCATCGGCATAGTCAGTAATCTTAATGAACCACTGGTTGATTTCCTTACGTTCAATGGGTGCGCCACTGCGCCAACCGCAGCCATTGACGACTTGTTCATTGGCCAGTACTGTTTGATCAACCGGATCCCAATTAACGGTAGCATTTTTACGATAAACTAACCCCTTTTTGTAAAGTTGTATGAAGAACCACTGTTCCCAACGATAATAACTCGGATCACAGGTGGCAAACTCACGATGCCAATCAAAAGCAAAGCCTAAACGTTGGAATTGCTCGCGCATTTTTTCAATATTGGTTTTGGTCCATTCGGCCGGTTGCACTTGATGTTTAAGCGCGGCATTTTCAGCTGGCAAACCAAAGGCATCCCAACCCATGGGTTGTAATACATTTTTACCCATCATGCGTTGGTAGCGGGCGATGACATCACCTAAGGTGTAATTGCGCACATGACCCATGTGTAATTGGCCACTGGGATACGGAAACATGGATAAACAATAAAATTTTTCTTGGTTAAAATTTTCTTGTGCTTTGTAAGCTTGCTTGGCAAACCACGTTTCTTGAATTTCAGTTTCCAGCATTTGTGGCTGATAATCTTCCGACAATGTCTCCATTGATAACCTCTTAGCGTTAAGGGATCTGCGTAGGATACCTCAGTGGGAGATTTTCTCAATCTTTCGCGTTGATTTTTCTCATTATTTGCATCAACAACGCGGCGAGCAAGATGATGCCTATCAGCACAAGAAACGGCCATTTTCCATAGCGCATGATGGGTGTGATACCACTTGTGGCTTGGACGTTAGCATCGAGACTAGCGCGGGTAAACATGGGTAATTGTTGGGTAATGGTGCCATTGGCATCAATAATGGCGGTGGCGCCACTGTTGGAGACAAACAGCATCGGGCGCCTGGTTTCTATGGCGCGCCATTGGCCAATTTGCAAGTGTTGCGCGGCGGCGGTGGAGTGACCAAACCAAGAATCATCGCTAATTGTGATTAACGCTTGAGCGTTTGCCAATCCTGGGTAAACTAAACCAGCATAAGCAATTTCATAACAAATGAAGGGTGCAAATTGAATGCCTGCGGTTTGGATGAAGGCTTGATGCTTCGGTCCTGGTTGTAGGTTAGACATGGGTAAGTCAAAAAAGCCTTGTAATTTGCGTAACCAGCGCTCGAGTGGCACATATTCCCCAAAGGGCACTAAATGGCGTTTGAAGTATTCACCGCTGCCTTGGCCGATGGCGAGTAAACCATTTAAGTAACGATCGGGTGCTTGTGGGGTGCTGACGGGTAAGCCGACAATCACTGTGCTGTCATGGGCCTTAGCCTGTTCTGATAAATCTTTTAAATAGGCTTGTTCATACCAAGGAGGGGCTGTGATGGCAGATTCTGGCCATATGATGAGTTTGGCGTTTAAATGATTCATGGTCATGTGCCGATAGAGTTTTTTACTGTCTTCTAGGGCTTTGGCGGACCATTTGAAGGACTGGGCCACATTACCCTGTAGCAAACTCACGGACACCGGTTTTTGGTAAGGATGTGTCCAAGGAACAAGTGTTAATAAATAACTAGCGATGAAAATAGCAGCAATGCTACTGGCGCTTACGAGTCTTCTTTTGTGCATTGCCAAGACCAATAAGCCGGCCATGAAGCAGAGCACCAATGAGACACCAAACTCTCCGAGGATTGGCGCTAAACCTCTTAGCGGCGATGTACTTTGACTATAGCCTAATAAAACCCAGGGGAAGCCGGTAAATAACCAGCTGCGCAGCCATTCACTGAAGACCCAGGTGCAAGGAAAGCCCAGTAATAGCTTGGTGACGTTATTGGTTGGAAATAATTTTGCCAACAAATAGGCTTGGATGGTTGGCGCGACGGCTAAAAGGGCAACGAAGCCTAAAGTGAGTAATGCCGCGAGGATAGCATTACTGGCGCCGTAAATATGGATGCTAATAAAGACCCAGTAAATGCTAGTGCCAAAAAAGCCTAAGCCAAAGGTGAAACCGATTAAAGCCGCTTTTTGGGGTGATTTTATTTGCAAGTATAAGAAAATTGCCGGTAGCAAGATTGCTAATGGCCAGAGATGGAAAGGGGCGAAGGCTAGAGTTAATAGGGCGCCGCTTAAGAAGCTGATTAAAAAAGGTGTATATCGTTTCATGAGATGCAGAGTAGCATAAAAAATGTTCTGTTTCTACAGGGTTTTAATCTGTGTAGTGCCAGTATGGTAAGGCCACAGATATTCATATGAGGATAAGGGACGGGTATATTGATCACAAAAGCGTCCCTTAAATTGCAAAGCTTGACAATAAGGGACGGTTATATTATGTTTATTTTTGTCCCTTATTTATGAGAAATGCGTTATGGAAATTATTGGCAGACAATACGAGCAAAGACAATTAAAAAAAATATTTCAATCAAAACAAGCTGAGTTTTCAGCAGTTTATGGTCGTCGTAGAGTTGGGAAAACCTTTTTAATTAGAAAGTTCTTTGAAAAACAAGAGTGCATTTTCTTTCAATCTGTTGGGGTTAATAAAGCTTCCCTTAATAAGCAACTAGAGAAATTTAAAAAAGAAATAGAGTCTACTTTTTATCAAGGTAAGCGGGGAAGCAGGCTTTCAGCATTTCCAAGTTGGCATGATGCCTTTCAAGCATTAACAGACGCAATAGAATTATTTGCTAATAAACAAAAGGTGGTAATTTTTTTAGATGAAATCCCATGGATGTCAACACCAAAATCTGGTTTACTTGAAGCGTTAGATTACTATTGGAACCGTTACTGGTCAAATGATAAAAGAATTAAACTCATCATCTGTGGGTCAGCAGCCTCATGGATTATCAATAATATCTTGCATGATACTGGTGGGCTACATAATCGAGTAACATTGCGTTTACCCATTGAACCTTTCTCACTTGCTGAAACCCAAGCATACTTAAAGCATCGTGGTATTCGATATAATCAAGAACAGATTGTTACCTTATACATGTGTTTAGGTGGAATTCCGTTTTATCATAATTTTATAGAAAAAGGATTATCTGCCATCCAAAACATCAACAATGCTTGTTTTCAAAGAAAGGGAACATTGTATGATGAATTTAATTTATTATTTGCTTCATTATTTAAGAAATATGAAATACATGAAGAATTAATTACTTATATAGCTAGCAAACGACATGGCATGAGTAGGAGCGATATTGAAAATTATTTCAAATATAAGGGAGGGCGTTTATCCGAACGTTTAACAGAACTTGAAGAGGCAGGCTTTATCCACTCTTATATTCCATGGAAAAAAGAAAGAGGTATTTTTTATAGGGTGGATGATGAATATTCATTATTTTATTTGACGTGGATTGCGCCTCAGTCAGCTAGCCGTTTAGCAAAAAATATTAGTGATCAATACTGGGAAGTATTATCAAATAAATCTGCATGGAAAGCATGGTCTGGCTATGCTTTTGAATCTATTTGTTACAAGCATCTTAACCAAGTTAAAAAAGCTTTAAAAATTCCAGAAGGTTCTGAAGCTGCTTCTTGGAAATTTATTTCAAGTAAAAAGGAAGAGGATGGCGTTCAAATTGATCTATTGTTCGATAGACCGGATGAAATTGTTAATCTTTGTGAAATTAAGTATTGTCGATCACCATTTAAACTCGATAAAAAATATGTCAAGCAATTGCAATACCGTGAAAATGTTTACCGCAGGGAAGTTAAGACAAATAAGCAGATATTTCATTCAATGATTGTTTCAGGTGGTCTTAAACATACTATGTATAGCGAAGATCTGATCACAGGGATAGTAACACTTGATGATTTATTTAAAGATGTTTAGAGCTTTTTGATAGAGAGAATGATAACGGTGCGGTCGAGTAGAATATGCAGTGAGAGTCAAGAATAAGTCTTATCAGGTAGCGCCAGCACAGACTTGAACATCCAGTTCATAGAGACTATCACTGGCTGGTCTTTGCACAGGGGACATTCCTACTTTGGTAAAATGGGACATTACCATTTGGGGCTAACACAAGGGTTTTAATCTGTCAGGGATCAGGTATCATGAGCGCAACGTAGAAGATTGGAGGGGATCTGATGTGGTTTAAAAATTTGCAGGTTTTTCAGTTGACTGAGCCGTTTAAATTAAATGCGGAGCAGTTGGAAGATTATTTAGTGAATGATGCGACTCGGCCGTGTGGGCAGTTGGAAATGTCTACCTTTGGCTGGACGGCGCCGCTTGGGGCACAGCATGCGGCTTTAACGCATCATGCCAATGGTTGCATCATGTTGGCAGCGAAGCATCAAGATAAGTTATTGCCTTCTACCGTGGTGCGAGATCAAGTACTCGAGCAGATCATGCAGATTGAGCGTGAGCAAGCGCGTAAAGTGAGTGCCAGAGAGCGACGGGGCATGATGGATGAAATGATGATTAAACTGATGCCTAAAGCGCTCGTTAAATCTAGTACAACTTTTGGTTATATTGATTTACGTAATCAATGGATTGTGGTGGATGCTGCCTCGCGGCCTAAGGCAGAAGAGTTTACTATTTTATTGCGTAAGAGTTTAGGGAGTTTAAGGTTAGCACCAGTGACAGTGAAGCGTGCTGTGCCGCAAGTATTAACGGAATGGATGGTGCATGATGATTATCCGAGTGATTTTACTATCGATGATCAATGTGAATTGCGCGATCCCGACATGGAAAAAAACATCGTCCGTGTGATGAATCAAAATTTATTATCACAAGAAGTCTTGAATCACATTACCGCAGGTAAGCAAGTGATTAAACTCGCGCTGACGTGGGCCGACAGAGTGAGTTTTGTCATCGATCAAGAGTTTGCTATTAAGCGTATTAAATTTTTGGACTTGGTGCAAGAGCAAGCGAGCGATCTTTATCCCGATAGCCCAGAAGAACAATTTGATGCAAACTTTACGATTTTTAATGCAGAGTTTGCGGAGTTGTTACCGAGATTGTTTGAATGTTTCGGTGGCATTGCAGTAGAGAAACAGGCCGAAGCAGTGGTTGAAGAGGAAGAGGTTGCTTTAGCGTAGTGCGAGTTCCTAGGGGCCGTTTGAATTTAATTAATCGTAGATTGGGATTGTGTTAGGGTTGGGGCGCCAGTCATTGTTTCTTCTGCTTGTTGCATAACAGCGGCGCTGGTTGGACGTCGCCAGAAGCGGGGACGATCTAAGCCCATCGCTTGCAATAAGCGTATAAAGAAATTGTCACGATTTTTCCCGAACGTTGTTCTGTTGTTCTGTACGGCGTTGCGGCTTTTGGTTACTTTCTCACGCGCATTTAATGTTTGATCACGAAGTGGCATTTCTACTTTTCTTAGTGCCAAGTATTTTTCGCAAGCGACTTCAATTGATTGCGTGCAGCGTGGGGTATCGCTAGGGCTTATATCATCATGAACGAGCCATTCTTTTCGGTCTTTGCCAATGGTTCTTGCAGTGATATCCTGCGCGATACGTGTATAGTCTAGATTACCCGTTTCCGTATTAGCATAGTAAAGGAAATCGTCCCCATCAAAGTTTGGATGATTATTTAACTCATCGAAGATTGCATTTGTCAAGTGGTAGCGATAGTCGCGGCAGATGGTTATTAAGCGCTCGACCGTTTTGTTAAAATGTAGCTCTTGTTGATACGCTTGTGCGTAAGGGTGATTAATTTCAGCGGAGGGTAAAGGAGTATGTGAATTACCTGTCACGGCATCTAATTGGGCTTGTGTGATATTGGGTTTTTTATTATTAATAAAAAGTTCTTTTAACAAGCCTGTCTCGTCTCCATACAACTCAATACGGTGCATGAAAAAACCTTCTTTGCGTTCCTTATCCATGCGATAAATGAGTCGGATAGTGCCTGGGATATTAATTTCGGTGCCGTGCTCATTTCTAAAACATACTTTGGAAAGTGATATAACTTGAAATAGCTCATCTTTTATTTTCGTGATGACAGTTTCACGTAAGTTTAATTCACTGGGCTCACCAAAACTGATAGAGTAAATAGGTATTTCACCATCGTAGGTTCCCAATTTTTTAGCTAAATTGTGTATCGCTGTTAGTAAACAAAAAGCGGGAAAATAGCCTGGAGTTTGAGAATAGTGTCTTTCTAAGTCTTGTTGATCTTTCTTGCTTAGATCGATTAATCTGACTCTACGGATCATATCGAGAGCTAAGGAATTACTACCAGTCTGGTTTTTACTTACGCTGATAGGCTCGTTTGTGTAATCACTCAAACGTTGTTCATCCGACCCCATAATTGTGGCATCATCGATGGAGCAAGGAAGAATTATTGTAGGTTCATGAGTCATAGTTCACCTTTATGTTAATTTAAGATTTGCGGCAAACCTCAAGCGAGGTGGCATCGTTATAATTGCCACGCTCGGTGTGATGGATATGCCCTATAGCGCCATCCATCTGCCACTATAATAGAATCACGCAATGAGTTCGTCAAGATTTCGGCTAACATCGATTGCATTATACTCTCTGGAGGTTTGTAGTATTATCTGGCTTGATAACTCGTTGTTTTGCCATGATTTTCCCCGACATATTCATTATTACAATGCTATTAAACC
>JAJFKI010000037.1 GCA_021773295.1 Gammaproteobacteria bacterium
GATTTAGGCGAGTTGATTTTTGTTCCCTTGGAACCTTTGAAATGCAGGTAATAGTCGATCTATTGCCAAATTTCAAAGGTTCCAAGGGGACAAAAAGCAATAGCATTAATCTCGCATTTTGGAGTGTGGCGGGTATATACCTCTTCCACTCTAAAATCACGTGAATAGGCGACGTTATTTTAGAGTGGAAGAGGTATGTTCGACAGGGTTTCTGGTTTTACCGTTAAGCGGATTTCTTTGAACATGGCCATAACTTCTCTGTTACTGGGAACTGGCAAAGGTGATGCCTTGTATACAGCTGCTTCAGCGGAGCGATCGAGGATAGGATCACCACTGCCTTTGACTAAGCGTACGCTGAGAACATTACCATTACTCGATAATCGGATTAATAATACACAAGAAAGATGGTGGTTCGCCGTATCAGGCACATTCCAATTTTCACTGATAGTTTGGCGGATTAAAGCCGTATAGCGTAACACTTGGCTATTGATTTGTTTTTGTTTGGCTGCATTAAGTTGCTGCTGATCGCGTGCTAATTGTTGTTGTAATAGACGCTCTGCTTTAGCTTGCAGTGCTTTTTTGCGTTTAGCCTCGGCTAACTTTTTTTTTTGCGCTGCTTTTAATTTTGCAGCTTGAGCTAGGCGTTGTTTTTTGAGTTTCGCCAGTTTTGCTCGTTCTCGCTGTTGTTGATGCTTTAATTTTTCGACGCGTTGTTTTTCTCGCTTAGCCGTTAATGCTTGCTCTTTCTTTAGTTTGGCTAACTGTTGTTTAGCTCGTTGTTGTTGTCGTTTGGCAGCAGCTGCTTGTTGTTGCATTTTCGCAATTTGTTGTTGTTTGCGTGATTGTTGTAAGCGTTGTTGTTGTTTCAGCTTTGCGACTTCGTGTTCGATTTGTTGCTGATTAATCGAGACAGCTTTGATGATATTAGGCTGTTTTTTAGGAGTAACATGAGCACTGGGAGGCGGCACTGATGGCTTATGACGCAATTCAATCAATAAAAAACTTAACATTGCCACGTGTAATAGGACGGCGTAAATTAATGCGGTTTTAAAACTCATCGCTCTCATTGCTTAAGCCTTATTCTCATTGGGATCTTGTGTCATCAAACCGATATTTTCAACACCTGCATGTTGTAGCAGTACCATGGCTTGCATAACTTCACCATATTGCACATCTTTATCGCCTTTTACCAATACATCACGTTTTTCACCTTTTTCTTTGGCGATACTCAATTCTGCAGCGATGCGGATGCTTAACTGTTCAGGCTTTAAAGGTACCATGGGATAATCATTGCTATTTAAATAATAACGACCTTTAGCATCCACCGACACCACTAAGGGCAGTGCTTGTTTGGGGGATAAGGCTTTCGCCTTTGCTTGCGGTAAATTAACACTGACGCCTTCGCTCAATAAGGGTGTGGTGATCATAAAAATCACCAATAACACCAGCATGACATCAATATAAGGGACAATATTAATCTCCGCCAGGGTGCGACGGGCACTTCTACGCTTGGACATAAGCAGCCTCTTCTTCCATCGCTGGCTGTGCTTGTGGCTGTGGGTGAGCCAGTTGGCGACAGAGTAAATTAGCAAATTCATCTTTAAATATGGTGAATTGATTGGCTAATCTATCCACAAAAGCGCTAAAGCGATTATAGGCAATCACTGCCGGGATAGCCGCAAATAACCCCATGGCCGTGGCAATCAAGGCTTCTGAAATACCCGGGGCAACCATGGCAATCGTGGCTTGTTGTACGCTGCCTAAGGCTTGGAAGGCCGTCATAATGCCCCACACCGTGCCAAACAATCCCACAAAAGGACTGGTGGAACCAATGGTGGCTAAGAGTGTTAAATTCTTTTCGACATTGTCTAATTCTTTGGATTCTGCGACCGTCATGGCGCGCTGCACATTGGCCATGATTTTTTCTTCATCATAATTACGTTGCCGCAAATGCGTGTATTCACTGTAACCTGCTTTAAAAATATGGGCTAAGCCATCAGCCTCTTCGCTATCACGGGCCATGATATTAGCATACAAGCGATTTAAATCGGTTCCAGACCAAAATTTTTCTTCAAACATGCTGGTGATTTTTTGTAAGCGCTTGAGGAACATACCGCGCTGAATGATTAAGGTCCAAGATAACACTGACGCTGCCATTAAGACTAACATCACACTTTTAACAACAGGACCCGCATCAGAAAAAAAACTCAATAAACTGTGATTAACCACGATCTTTTACTCCTTCCACAACCACCTTGGGAACACGTATGGGTTTAAACTGTTGATTCGTGCAACATAAAACCACTTCACCCGCCACCACTGTTTTTGGTGTTGGGCCGATACGTGAAATAATCTGCTCACATACTAAGCTCGCAGGTTTCAGTTTGACTAATTTTGTGTTCACTTGCAAGCGATCATCTAAAAATGCTGGCGAATGATAAACCATGGAAAGTTTGGTCACTGCAAAAAAGATATCTTGCTGATGTAATTCTAATAAGCCCAAGCCAGCGCTGCGAAACCATTCTGTGCGCGCCGCTTCCATGTATTTCACATAATTGCCATGATAAACCACACCTAAACTGTCAACATCATGGTAATAAATATTTGTTTGATACGCATGACTCATGACGTACTGCTCATCAACGCTAATTCTTGCTGCAATTGGCCAACACGCGTTGGCAAACTCAAGCCAAAATGCAAATAAGCGTGCTTAGTTGCCATACGTCCACGGGGTGTGCGCATCATAAAGCCTTGTTGAATCAAATAAGGCTCGATGACATCTTCAATCGTACCACGCTCATCACCAATGGCCGCCGCTAAGCTTTCGATGCCAACCGGGCCACCATCAAATTTCTCAATTAATGCCAATAATAATTTGCGATCCATCATATCAAAACCACACACATCCACATCTAACAGATCGAGCGCTTTCTCAGCAATGCCTTGGTTAATGTCCCCCTGCTCTTTCACTTGGGCATAATCTCGTACTCGACGTAACAAACGGTTTGCAATTCGCGGTGTACCGCGAGATCGGCGCGCAATTTCCTTGGCACCGGCTTCATCAATCGTCACCTTTAAAATACCCGAAGAGCGCTGCACGATAATGGCTAAATCATCCATCGAATAAAACTCTAGTCGCTGCACGATGCCAAATCTGTCACGTAAGGGAGACGTCAATAAGCCCGCCCGAGTAGTAGCGCCTACTAAGGTAAAGGGTGGCAAGTCTAATTTAATCGCTCGCGCCGATGGCCCCTCACCAATCATGATATCCAATTGATAATCTTCCATCGCCGGATATAACACTTCTTCAATCATTGGACTCAAACGATGAATTTCATCAATGAATAACACATCATGGGGTTCTAAGTTAGTCAAAAGCGCCGCTAAATCACCGGCCTTCTCCAGCACTGGTCCAGAGGTGCTTTTAATCGACACCCCCATTTCATGGGCAATAATATTCGCTAATGTTGTCTTACCCAAGCCAGGTGGTCCAAAAATCAAGACATGATCCAAAGCTTCTGCTCGCCCCTTAGCCGCTTGAATAAAAATCTCCATCTGCGCTTTAACGGCAGGCTGCCCCATATAATGGTCCAACTGCTTCGGCCGAATCGCCCTGTCTATGGTTTCTTCATTTTCTAAATCACTCGCAGTGACTAAACGATCAGTATCTAACATAATGAATGTCCTTTAAGCTCACCCTAACTGCTTCAACGCCTGTTTAATAATCCCTTCAGTACTCAATCCTTGTGTATCAATTTTACTAATCACTTGACTCGCCTGTTGCGGTTTATAACCCAGCGTCACTAAGGCTGACATGGCATCTTTCAAACTATCATGGGCTGCAAAGTTACCCTGCATCATTATCGGCTCTGCGCCTTTAGCACCGCCACTGACCCAGTCTTTTAATTTATCGGCGATTTCAATGATCAAACGCTCCGCCGTCTTTTTGCCAATACCCGGCAAACGCACCAATGACGCCGTATCATTATTCGCAATACATTGAATAAAATTGTCCGGTTCCATGCTGGATAAAATCGCTAAGGCTAATTTAGGCCCCACACCATTAACTTTAATTAATAAGCGAAACAAATCGCGTTCAATCAATTTAGCAAATCCATAAAGTTGCTGCACATCTTCGCGCACCACAAAATGGGTGTGTAAGGTTGTTGTCGCCCCCACTTCCGGTAACTGATAAAAAGTAGACATGGGTGCAAAAATTTCATAGCCGATACCATTGACATCAACCAGTAACTCCGGCGCTTTTTTCTCTAAGATGATTCCTTTGATACGACCTATCATGATTGTGTTTCCAACTGTTTCAAAGTAGAAGAAGTATATACCTCTTCTACTTTAAAATCCCTTGAATAGACTGGTTCTTTTTCGCCTAGCTGGGCGTTCCAATTTTGGCAATAGAATGGCTATTACCTGCAATTGGAACGCCCAGCTAGACAAAAAAGAACCAGTCTATTCAAAGGATTTCAAAGTAGAAGAGGTATAAGCATGACACAAAGCCACCGCCAATGCATCCGCCGCATCCTCCTGCGGCTTGCCTGAAAGATTCAATAAGGTTTTCACCATATGCTGCACTTGCTCTTTCACCGCAGCACCATAACCAACAACTGCTTGTTTAATTTGCCTTGCCGAATATTCCGCCACCGGGATCCCATCCATACTCGCCGCCACAATCGCCACCCCACGCGCCTGCCCCAACTTAATGGCCCCCGCTGCATTCTGATGCATAAACACTTGTTCAATCGCAGCTTCATCCGGCCGGTGGGTCATCACAACCTCCCGAATCCCTTGATGCACTTCTCCCAAACGCGACCCTATCTCTTTGCTCTTAACCCGAATACAACCACTAGCCACATAATGCTGCCGATTTCCTTCGATCTGGATCACACCATAGCCAGTAATATTAGACCCAGGATCAATGCCAATTATCGTTGTCATAACACTTCCTTTTATCCCCTACCCACACCTTCACCACCACAGAATATTGCTGTGTTCTCGACGCAAAATTTTCCATGCACAAAACAAAAAAAATCAACCCGTCAGTTTCTGCAATATATCATCTGATATGTCAGCATTAGAATGGACATTCTGCACATCGTCCAACTCTTCCAAGCGATCAAACAATTTTAACATTGTTTCTGCCTGCCCGAGATCCAAATCAACAGAGTTAGAAGGCATCATGGTCACCTCAGCATTTTCCGGCTGTAAACCCGCCGCTACCATGGCATCTTTCACCACCATAAATTCATCGGGCGCGGTTAATACGTCAACGGAACCATCATCATTATTAACAATATCCTGGGCGCCAGCTTCTAAGGCAGCTTCCATTACTGCCTCTTCATCACTACCCTCAGGGTAACTAATAATGCCTTGCTTGATAAACAGATAAGCGACAGAACCATCTGTTCCAAGATTACCACCAAATTTAGTAAAGGCATGGCGCACTTCGGCCACGGTGCGATTCCGATTATCCGTCATGCATTCCACCATGACAGCCACACCACCTGGGCCATAACCTTCATAAGTAACTTCCTCGACGTTATCACCCTCTTGCCCGCCAGCACCACGCTTAATGGCACGCTCGATGGTATCTTTGGTCATATTACCATTTAACGCATTATCGATAGCCGCCCGTAAACGGGGATTAGAATCAGCATCAGGGCCACCCATTTTCGCCGCAACGACAATTTCTCGAATCAGTTTCGTAAATAACTTACCGCGCTTAGCATCTTCTTTGGCTTTTTTATGTTTGATGTTCGCCCATTTACTATGACCTGCCATACTAACTTCTCCTAAGATGTTTGCTTCTTCGCTAATTGAATATGCACTTCTTTTAATTGCTCATTGTTTACAATTGAAGGGGCTTGTGTTAAAGGACACGCCGCCGATTGTGTTTTTGGAAAGGCAATCACATCACGAATAGAAGGAGAATCTGTCATCATCATCACGATGCGATCTAAACCAAAGGCAATACCACCATGGGGTGGACAACCATATTTTAAAGCTTCTAGTAAAAAGCCAAATTTTAATTGGGCTTCTTCCTTACCAATATTTAAAATATCAAACACCACAGATTGCATATCGGTATCATTAATACGAATCGAGCCACCGCCTAATTCAATTCCATTTAACACCATGTCATAGGCTCTGGCTAATTGTGTTAACGGGTTTGCTTTTAATTCCTCGGCATCATGACACTTAGGTCCCGTAAAAGGATGATGCAAGGGATGAATTCTACCCGTATCATCTTGTTCAAACATGGGGAAATCAATGATCCAACAAGGTGCCCATTTCTGCGTGTAAAGCTTTAAATCCTGTCCTAGCTTCACGCGTAAGGCGCCCATGGCTTCATTGACAATCTTGGCTTTATCCGCGCCAAAGAAAATAATATCACCAGTTTGCGCTTGCACCCGTTCCACAATGCCTAGCGCAACCGTTTCAGGCAAGAATTTTAAAATCGGTGATTGCAAACCTTCCACGCCGGCGTCTTTATCATTTACCTTAATATAGGCTAAACCTTTGGCACCGTAGATACCCACAAAGCTGCCATAGTCATCGATTTCTTTACGCGAAAGTTTCTTGCAACCTTCTGGTAAACACAGAGCCACCACACGACCATGCTCATCTTTTGCCGGCGCTGAGAAAACGCGGAATTCAACTTCAGCAACGAGATCGGCGATGTCAGTGAGTTCTAACGGAATGCGTAAATCAGGCCGGTCGCTGCCATACTTTGTCATGGCTTCATGATAGGTTAGTTTAGGAAATTCAGCCGGCAATTGCACATCAATAAAGTCGGCAAATAATCCTCGCACCATCTGTTCCATTAAAGCCTGGATCTCATCTTCTTCTAAGAAGCTGGTTTCCAAGTCTAACTGGGTAAATTCGGGCTGTCTGTCGGCACGTAAATCTTCATCACGAAAGCAACGAACGATTTGGTAATATTTATCGATGCCCGACATCATGAGTAATTGTTTGAAGAGTTGTGGTGATTGCGGCAACGCAAAAAAATGCCCTTCGTGAGTACGGCTTGGGACTAAATAATCTCGGGCACCTTCTGGGGTGGTTTTAGTTAAGATGGGGGTTTCAACGTCCAAAAAGCCGCGATCATCTAAATAAGCACGGATGGCCCGCACAATGTTCGCACGCATTTTTATTTTTTGATACATTTCTGGGCGACGTAAATCCATGTAACGGTATTTTAAGCGCACATCTTCATGCACGGTTTGGTGCTCATCGAGCGGAAAAGGTAAGACCTCAGAGCGATTCAATATCGTCAAATCACTGATCAAGACTTCTATTTTACCACTGGTCATTTTTGGGTTAATCATGCCTTCGGGGCGGGGGCGCACGAAGCCGGTGACACGAATGACAAATTCGCTGCGTAAGTGTTCCGCCTCACTAAAAACAGCCGTATTATCGGGCTGAAACACCACTTGCACCATGCCTTCACGATCCCGTAAATCAACAAAAATTACGCCACCGTGATCACGACGTCGGTTGACCCAGCCGCATAATTCAACGCTTTGGTCCAATAGTGATTCCTCAACCTGTCCACAATAATGGCTACGCATATGTCACCCTTCTATAAAAATAATTAGAAAAGAGGCAAATAGTACGGTGAAATGGGCCTGGGCGCAATACTATACCCATCACACTTCAAGATGCGAGATTTAGGCAATTTGATTTTTGTTCCCTTTGAGCGTTCGAAATGCAGGTAATAGCCAGTCTATTGGCAAATTTCGAACGTTCAAAGGGGGCAAAAAGCAATAGCATTAATCTCGCATTTTGGAGTGTGGCGGGTA
>JAJFKI010000038.1 GCA_021773295.1 Gammaproteobacteria bacterium
AAGGCAAGTGTTAATAACGCTAATGCACACTCGGGAGACATTGAAAATAATCCGTATTTGCAAAGCCGTGCGCTTTGGCTCGATATTTATGGAAGTGCCGAAGACCGATATGAGAAATCAAGAAAAATCAATGTTTGGTTATTGGCGTTAGTGGGACTGTGTATTCTAGGCATTATTTATATTGCTAGCCAGTCTAAATATATTCCCTATGTCACTCAGGTTCAAAATGGCCAGGTTATTTATACCGGTGCAGCGAAGCGTAGCAACTTTAAAAGCATGAAGCCAGTATTGGCAACGTTCTTTGTACAAACCTTTGTGAGAAGTGCGCGCTCAGTGAGTGTGGATGGTTTCATTGAAAAGAATAATCAGAAAAGGGCCTATGCGTTAACGCAAGGAGCTGCCACAGCAGAGCTCAATCATTCCTTTAAAGAGCGCGATCCGTATCAAATCGTTAATAAGCGGACTATCTCCGTGATCATTAATTACGTCAACCAATTGCCCAATCAGGCTTTCCGCTTAGGCTGGACAGAGGTGTCACGAGACAGTGGTTCAGGACAGGTGTTATATCAAAAGCAATACATTGGCGAATTTGATTATCAATGGCAAGCGCCTTCACAAAATGAGTTCATTCTTCAAAATAACCCCTTTGGGTTTTACGTTACCAACATTTCTTGGACAGGAGTAAAATAAATGATTAAGTCGTTATCCACCGTATTAACTGTTAGTATGATTGGGATGTTAGCTTCAAGCTGCTCAAGCCAACCCATTGTCAACTATAATCCAGAGGACTTTGTTAACCCTAATAGAATCGTTAATAAGACGGTAAACGTTCCTGTGATTCCCAAGGTCAATGCAACCTATGGTATTGGTAATGATCCTAGTATTGTGAAAGCCTACAAGGACTATGAAAGAACGGGGAAAATGAAGACGGTAAGAGGGCATGGGTGGATCACTTACCCCTATAGTGAAGATGCGAAACCAATTATTGCATGCTCAACGTATCATTTTTGTATTGTTCAGCTAGAAGCCGGTGAGACATTAAATTCTTACAGTTTAGGCGATACGCAAGACTGGAAAACCAATGCTTTTGTAACGGGTAGTGGTAAAACGGCGTCTATCTCCGTCCAGGTCAAGCCCGTTCAAAACAATTTATCAACGGACATGACGATTAGCACGAATAAAAGGACTTATTTGATTGGGCTGGTGGCTAAGCCACATGCAGAAACGACCGTGCTACGGTTTTATTATCCGCGGGAAACGATGATAGCAGCGATTGCCAGATCGCATCAGCTGCAACAACACAATGAGGATTCGAGCGTTGTTAATGCAACGTCATTAATAAAAGGCACACAGACAACTTTAGATCACGTTAATTTCAATTACAAAATCAAAGGGCAGTCACCACCTTGGAGACCGCTGCGAGTGTTTGATGATGGTAATAAAACCTATATTGAAATGCCGGCGATAAGCTCACGCTTTGGCTTGCCCGTGCTTTACTTGGCACGTCGGCGAAAAATGCAGATGGTGAATTATCGTTACGAAAAACCATACTTCGTGGTCGATGGCTTATTTAGTCGTGCCTGGTTAGTCTCCGGCAAGGGAAAAGAGCAAACACGTGTTGAGCTCTTAAACCAAAATATTAAACGTTAGGGGAGGCCGCATGAGTGATACAAACAACCAAAGCCAAGCATCTGAGCAAGCCTTCAAAGCCCCAAGAGGGGTTGGTATTTCACCTAAGCTATTTGTGATAGTGGTTGTTGGTCTTGTGGTTTTATTTTTTCTCGTGCTCATTCTAATCTTTAGTTATCGTGGGAAGAAGGAACTTGTGTCCCCGCAAACACGCAACACGCTGGTGGAACAACAGCCGGGCCTCTCTGCTGAAGCAGCGATTAATCAATTAAATCATGATAATACGGATGGGGTTTTGCGTCATCCTAAAGAGCTTACTAAGCCAATGGCACAACAAGACGTGGATAAGGATTTGGGCGATCAGGCTATCATGACACAACCTTTGGCGCCACAACATGATACGCAAGCGGCCCAATCAGCGATCTCTGTTGTTAATAATTACCATGGGCCAAGTAGCTCATCCTTATTGTCACATGAACAACACTCTCATCAAAACAATAACGTAACAGAATTGGAGCGCAGTGAGAATCAGCTAACAGCCATGACTCATTCGGCGTTAAGTGGATTAACACAAAGCGGTGGTTATCAAAAACAAAATATGCAAAGTGAAAAAGCGGCTTTTTTGAAAGCGGCCACTCAAAAGGATGATAAATTTTATCTTAATTCAAAACTAACAAAACCTATTTCACCCTTTGAGGTAAAAGCAGGGACTATTATCCCGGCAACGCTATTAACGGGCGTGACGTCTGATTTGCCAGGACAAATCACGGCACAAGTTTCGCAAAATGTGTATGACACGATCACCGGTAACTATTTATTAATCCCGCAGGGCACGAGAGTCCTTGGGCTTTATGATAGCAAGGTTGCTTATGGGCAATCACGTGTGTTGATAGCCTGGTCACGGTTGATTTATCCCAGTGGCGATAGCTTTGATTTAGAGGGACAACCAGGTGTTGACTTGATGGGCATGGCGGGCATGCATGACTTGGTGGATAACCACTATACCCGAGTCTTTGGATCGGCACTCATGTTCTCAATGTTTGGTGCATTAGGACAATTGTCTCAGCCACAACAAGACAATGGTGTTTTGACCAATCAGCAGATTATCTATGGTGCGATCGGTCAGCAAATGAGCCAAACGGGTGCGCAATTGGTGGAAAAAAATATTGAAATTCAACCGACATTGCAGATTAGGCCGGGTAGTAATTTTAATATTTTGTTAACGCGAGACATGGTATTGCCTGGTCCTTACCCAACACAACACCTGGTGAGTCTCTCTCATCAAGTGGTGCCAAACAATCATTACATTAAATAGGGGAAACCGCTCATGCGATTAAAAAAGAGAAGCCTCATAATCACAACAACCGTGCTATGTGTATTTCTAGCAACACACGCGTATGCTGCACTGCCCGAGGACATCCAAAACAAGGGTAGCAATAATATCGCTTATGACTTGCCCTCAAAGTTTTACGTGGGTACTAGTGTGGGGTATACGTCCTTTAATGACCATACGATTGCTATTTCTGGTGCTCATACTCATCTGGATAATCAATCAATAAATTACGGTATTTTTGGTGGCTATAAGTTTAATGATTACTTGAGCGCCGAGGTACGCGGCCAACGGTTGGGGACATTAACGGCTCATCAGCGGCAAGCGCCAATCCCCCTTTCTTACAAAGCATGGGTTGATAATGTGAGTCTTGATGCAATCCTCAGTTACCCAGTCTTTACGGGTTACCACTATACAACCAGTGTTTATGGTAAGGCAGGATATGGCATTAACGTTGCGAACTTTCACTATCATGTCAATCATGATGTGCTTTTTCAATCAAGTAGCTCAACGGACGGCGCCTATAATGCAGGCTTGGGGCTGAATGTTGATTTGCGTAATAATCTCAGTGCAAGGCTAGGGTATACCTATTATCAGGCACTCTATCCTTTACCGGGTAATGGATATGAGCATGGTGCTCATGTCTTCTCTCTAGGACTTTATTATAACGTTGTTTAATACTTTAAGGAGTTAAAAAATGGTAAAATTAATCGGAATCGTTAGTGTTATTTCCGCAGTCACGTTGTTGTGTGCTTGTCAGGAGCTTCAAACAAACCCCCTAACCGCGCCTGCGGCAAGCCCTGTGTCTAAGTCCATCACTAATCGTTGGCATGTCAGTGACGCACAAGCTATCGCATGGCTGCAACACGATCAAAGAACCTGGAGTGATAAGGGCAAACTGGTGGGTGTCAATTGGTATGTCTTTTGGAAAGAGCAGCTCGGTGCAGGCACGACGCTAGCAAAAGAGGCTTACTCAGCGTGTCACAATAATCCCAGCCACGGTAGTAATTGTCAGGTCTATTGGCAAGCGTACTCGATGTCAAACTCTGAAGCGAGTCGCTACTGGGGCAATAAAATGAGGGATGATGAATGAAGCAAAGCTTTTTTGTCCAATCGTGTGTCATAGTGGATGATAACGGTCTGTTTGTCAGTATTGATCTCGAAAAAACGAATGATGCGATCAATCGACTGCTCATTCATCTTCATGAAGAGGGCTTTGAGGTCAACATGCTCACACCGGTGGTTGCCGGTGTGGGTCAATACCAGTGTGATCCTGGCAACTCCAACCACACTAGCCTATTAGCGAAATGGTTAAAACCCGCGCGCCAGGCTGATGGCGCTGGGTTCGGTTACAGTTATACCAGTGGCTTCTTGGTTTTAGCACATAAAGAACCGATAAAGCCATGAGTCATTTATCACTTCGCGCTTGGGGCCTTGATGCTCGAAAATACTCAAACAAAGAGCGGCTCATGGGGTTGGCGATAGGCATTAGCTATTTCTCATTAGGGCTCATTGTCTTTTCACTCATTGATGTGGTGAGGATTTATGATTTTTTGCATCATGCGTCCATGCCAGTGACAAACCCTCGGGTGTTGCTTGCAATACTCTACCTAGCACTGGTGTCAGTGGGCCTTGTTGCGCTCCATTGGTATCGAGTGAAGCGTGATGGCGGTAATCTCTATCTCATTACGCTGAGCATGGCGACCTTTTTAGGGACATTATTTGGTTGTATGATTGAGTGTTTAACACAATTATATTTTGCGAAAATAATCAGTAAACGACTTCATATTGATTTTTCTCATTATTTCAAAGACTACTTGTCTGAGTCAGGGTTGGTTTTTTTAGTAATTATCGCCTTACTGACGATGATGCTCGTTCTTCGTTGGCGGATGCGAGTTTACAAGCTCAGTGTGCAGCGCCATTCAGAAGACACCTCGAGCAACCTTGGCGCATCGAGGATGGCAACGGCAAAGGACATTAACCACTATGGGCTTAGAGCAGACAAGGGGGCTCTCGTGGGTAAAGACAGTGTTGGTTATCTTCGAACACCCACTTTGACAGATCGCTTAATTCTTGCTTATCGCGGCAGCGGCAAAACCTCGTCATTATTGGTTCCGTTTATTTTAGATAACCTGAGTGTTAATAAACTCGTTACGGATATCAAAGGGGAGTTATGCGCGATTACCGCACGCAAAGCGCTTGACGCAAATCGGGATGTTTTCATTATCGATCCGTTTCACGTCTTAAAATCATTAGGGTTAACGATAAAAACACATAGTTTCAACCCACTGGCATATATTGAACATCATGATGCGCTAGAGAAGGATCGCTATATTTCTGCGTTAGCGTCATCACTGTATGTGGTTGAACAAGCCGCTCGTAGTGAGTCAGAAGCGCATTTTAGTGAAAACGCACAAATTATATTAGAGGGCGTTTTAGATTTTTATACCGATACCTTTGTTGATTATCCTGAGAAGATGAATCTCGTAGACTTACATGATTGGTGGATTGATCTTGCCAATGATCCAGACGACAATGTGATTAAAGAAATGAAAAATGGCTCTAATAAAGCAAGAGCCGCGGCGGCACAAATGTTAGTGGCGGGGCGTGATGAGTCCGGCAGTATGAAAACGACGGTGTATCGTCAATTACAATGGCTGCGCAGTGATAATGTTCGCGCTATCTTTACAAAAGACGACGTTGATTTAGAGGCCTTTGTCAGTGGGCAATGTGATATTTATGTAGTCTTGCCAGAAGACATGGTTAAGGCGTACTCGCGCATGGTTAGGGTGGTGATGGCCCTGATTAAAGTCAAGTTGATTCAGTCACCAACGGCTCAATTAAAACAAGATTATTGTTTTGTGCTAGATGAACTGGGGCAGTTTGGTTATAGCCCTGATGTTGAACAAGTGATTAATACCATGCGATCACGCGGCCTAAAAGTTTGGGCCTCTTTTCAAACGATTGAGCAAGTGGAGGTCTATCGAGATGATGCAGTTTTTAAGGGCATGCCCGTCAAACATTTTTTGGGGAGCGATGACATCAAAACCTTAGAGTGGATTCAAAAGCTTGGCGATAAAACTACCGTGTTGACGGAGAATGTGTCTCGCAACACGAGTAGTGCTTATAAGGGCGCAAAATCGTCTACGTCAGAAAGCGTAAGTGTCTCTGAAACTGCAACGAACCTCATTCACTTTAGCGATATTCGTGAAATGCCAGATGACGAACAATATGTGTTTATTAAGGGATGTCGTCCCATTCGTTGCAAAAAGGTTTATTATTTTAAAGAATCAATTTATAGGGGACGTTATGATTTAAACCCACTGGAAAGCAAGGAAAAAATTCCATAGGAGTAGAGCGCAAGAGCGAAGCTTGAACGGTTCAACAGGGTTTTCTCTATAAGAGTGAACACTAAGAATCTCATGAGACTATTGATAGTTATGATTATAAAATCAGTTCCTACAGCTGAAATGCTCGTAATTAATATCAATATGATTGCTATGTAAAAAATATTAGTTTTGTAAATTATTGTAACTGTCACTGTTCATTTTTCTAAAAGTGTGATAATTAGTTAGAAGGTACAGTACAATTATTTCTGCACCTATTGAAAATATAGCAGTCTTACCTAACAAAATTGGGGAATATAATTATGCTAGATCAACTTACAGTATTTAGGCCTCTTTTATTCAGTGAAAAAACATTTGGTAGCAAATAATACTTAGGTCTTTATAAAGGCGAAAGCATTTTAATAAGGACAATATTAATAATATCGATTACCTGGAGATTAAGATATGGCTGCAAGCTCGAGCGAACAAACCTCACATTATAGTGATATCATCAATCTACTTAGAAATTTAGAGTTATATATTGTTAGCTGTAATCCGGAAGATGGTTCCTTTAAAGAATTTATCAGTTTAAATGAAGCGAAGGAGTTAGCCAAAAGCTTAAATTATTTGTACGCTGAAGCTGATTTAGACGTTGACAAACTAAATGAAATTCTTAAAAAGAGATGGGAGTTAGTTCAGGGCTCATGTCTTAGTTATACCGCTAGTCCCAATAGTCCGCAAACACGATTGTGCCAAAAAATTGCTTTCTATTTAAATTATCTAGATGATAGCAAACGCGTTTACCAATATTTAATGCCTTCAATGACTCAAGTAGAAGAGTCAACTTGGGGGATGTATGAAGAAAACATTGATGATTATCCGCTGTCTAAACTTATTGTTTCTGATGATGGTTTGTCACTGATTCCTGCTGAAATGCTTTTTGATATAGCGCTTGATAGAGAAGATACCATTGAAAATTTTAATAAGCCCTATTGTTTGGAAGACATGCTAGGTCAGACAACTGAATGGCTCAGTAAACGTGAGCGACAAGCCTTGATTACGCACACCAAGGAAAGTAAATATTACTATGATGCATCAATGGCGCTTATAAAAGCACGCACCGTTGGCGTGTCAATAGGTGCAGAGCTCAGTCGATTTATTAAAAAGCTGCGAGCAGGAGGAAAAAGTGAAGGACGCACGGAGGGAGCTACTGAGTTGCAAGCAGCACAAGTGTCTTATAACGGTTTAACACGGTTTCATCAATTCTGGATGGCATTAGATGAGGCTACAAGACTACGAGTGGGGGGATATACCTCGGGTTCATCCAGTGTGTCTATACAAAAAATTATTGATGTATTGACACATAAGGAAGAGGGTTTAACCTGTGTGGAAGTTAATGCGAATTCATTGGAGCGTATTTTACGAGAGCATGCAGAATTGTATGATGAAGATGCGAAGAGCCAAGATGTTATAGCACTGAAAGGAAAGGAAGTTCAAGAGTTAAAGCAGCAAGCCTTAGAAAGCAACGATAGATATGAAAAGTTAAGTTTGACAATGCCCCTGTTGAGATATGCTGACTCAGTGCCGCCAAGTGTAATCGAGAATGCGATTAAGCGTGGGGAAAAAGACACTTTTGAGTTTTTTGTAGAAAATAAAGTTAGTTATTCATTTTCTGAGTTTAGTTTAAAATTAATGTTTTTGAGCGCTATTGTTTGGAGGAATCTACCAGCGCTTAACTCGATTTGTGATAATTATACAGCAAATGGTAATGAGATTTTGATGAAAACTGGAACTGCGTTACATATCGCTATCATTGCAGGTTCGATGCCTATCATTATGAAGATACTCTCATTGCCAGGCATTGACGTTAATGTTGAAAATGAGAAGGGTATTACACCGGTTTTTGCTGCTTATAAAAGAAAAAAATATACAGCAGTTATTGAGTTATTATCTCATCCGGAGATAAAGCCTAATCACTGTAGCTTTTACAGAGAATCACTGTTGTCAATGGCTGTGAATAACAATGACTATGGCATTGTTAAGTTATTACTTGAAAACCCAACAGTTAATATAAATGAATATGCTGCCTTCCAGTATAATATTTTGCATTCGGTCGCAAAACGTGAAGATAGTAGTATGTTGCAAATTTTGTTATCTTCGCGAGATGCAGATCTTAATAGAAGTGATTATGCTGGCAATAGCGTGTTGCACTATATTTATGAAAAAAAACACTTCGAAATTTATGACCATGCTATTTTTTCTCGGCATGGCGTTATTTTGTCAAGTACTGAAAGAAAAACAGTTTATTCTATGATCTTTAAGTATCTGCAGGATGGTGCTAGCTATCCCGGTTCAAGTTCTCTTATAAGAGAAGTGTGTATTGGATTTCTTAGTAAATATAACGGTAGAGAGTGGGCTATATATAATGTGCCGCTAGTGGTGCTCTGCGGCCACTTAATTCAGTTGCATCGAGAAGCTAGCTTTTTATTGGGAAGTAACATGTTTATTAACGTATTTAAGAAGCATGCGAGTAATATCCCTTTATTTAAATGCATTGCAGAGGATGAAAAATTACAAAATTTTCTTTGCGAAGAATATTGGCTGAGCGCTAAAAGACTCTCTAATTATAATAATCAATGTGAAGTCTACTATGAATTACAACAGATAAGAAATGCAAGTAGCAGCTCCATGGACAGAACTTTTCAGTTAGTTGAAGGCTACCACGAGTATTCTCAATCAGGTGGATTATCCGGATTGGAGAAACTTAGTGATTACAGCAACTCTTCAGCCGCAAAATATTTTATTAGACAACATGGTCATGAGTTACAAGAAATATATCACGAATCAGGGAAAAACGACCATGACCACTGCTGGCAGATTGGTTTTATAGGTGCAAACTTTTCTGGAAAAACAAGTTTGCAAAAAAGTTTTAGAAAGGGGCATTGTCCTAATGTTGTTAAGCAAATGCTGCAGCATAAGCTTTCTAGTAAAACGTCAGAGTATTGGTTTGGAAAAGTTAAATGGCTTTTTTGGGATAATCGTACAGGGCTTGATTATCTAACAGGAACGAAGCTCAGGGACAGTCTTTCTGTATACAATGGTAGTACTGTAGCAGATGGAATAGTGTTAGTTTTTGATATTACTAATAGAGATACATTTATAAGATTAAAAGAAAAATATAAAACTCTTATTGGTAGCGTTCATTCATGCAAAGGTTGTGTGCTAGTAGGGACAAAAGCCGATTTGGAGGCTAAGCGTGCGGTTACTTTTCGCGAGGCTAAATTATTTGCTGATGCCGTGAACATGCCATATGTTGAATGTAGTGCATATACAGGGAGTAATATTGAAAAAGTATTTTCAAAACTTTCTATTCAGTTGTTTTATGCAGAACAAGGTTTATCTGATAGTGTTTTATTCAAAGTTAGATATGAGCTAGAGAATCTTTTAAATACGTATTTAAGAACATCAAAAAGCGCGAAGGAGTTCCACAAATCTATATCTCGTTCTTTAACAAAAGCTTTTTCTAATACAGGTGGGTTTGAGCTAATGGTTCGTTATTATTACGCAGATCAACGTCTTTTATTTTTTGGAATGCTCATTAATAGCCGAAATATTATAGCTAGCTATCATGCGGCTCACTGTAAGTTAGGCACTTTTTGGAGTAAAGATAGTTTAGTGGTTCGTTTAGATCGTCTTTTGAAAAAATATGGTTATGATGATAAAGCAAAACAAGCCGTTGCTCTTAAATATTATTCTGAGCTGCTGGAAGAGATTGAAATGAAGCCATCTATCAAGATGACAATAAGTAGAAGATAATCACACACATATCAATTAGTATTTTTTAATTTTTGTGTTAAGCCTTGGATTCTAAAGATCAGAAAATTATAGCTAAGTCACTTAAAGATACGCCTTAACCCTATAGATTCAATCCTTTGTAGCACACAGAAAAAAATTTCGGGAAGTAGAGTATAAGAATGATGCTTGAGATACCCAACATGGTTTATCATATGAGGTCGAACACAAAAAAGTTCGTAAAAATATAGATAGTTATAATTATCAAGCCACCTTTAACCATTTTTCAATGAAAGAACATGCTGAGGAGAATTAACATGGCAAATGAAGCAAGTGACGTTCAAACAACCCCGACAGCTGAAATGCTTGTAAAAAAACTGAATCTAGCCCCTCATCCTGAAGGCGGGTTTTATAGCAGAACGTATCAATCAAAATTGAGCATATTCTTTGGCGAGAAAAAAGCAACTAAAAGAGTGGCTAGCACCGCTATTTATTATCTTTTAGATAAAGATAACTTTTCAACATTCCATAAAATAAAATCAGATGAAACCTGGCATCACTATGATGGCAGCCCTTTAGTTATTCATATGATCGATGCCGTTGGAAACTACTCACAAAAAATTCTAGGAAATCCAATAATAACTGGAAATGCTGAATTTCAAATCACTGTGCCTGCAAGTGTATGGTTTGCGGCAGAACTTATTCATCAAAACACCCATGCACTTGTTGGGTGCACCGTATCACCAGGTTTTGAATTTAGGGATTTTGAGTTAGCAAAAAGGGGCGCTCTAGTAGAACAAGTTCCTGAGCTGCAAGCATTAATTACGAAGCTAATTCGTCACTCAGGCGCCGAAAGTAATCAGCTTATCTGACGGCAGTATTTGTGGCCCGGTCGGCATCCTCGAACAACCAAACTGGCCAAGCACTAAAAATGAATGATTAGCATTATTTATGGAAAGTTAGCGAAGTAGTTCGTAATGATTTATTCTCAACCCTTTTAATAAAGTAAGAATGATAATACACCTAGACATTGTGCGTCTCAAGTGCAATTATAGAGCATTGAACCAGGCAATATTAATGGTGATATCTTGGAAATTAGAAAAGCAAATCAAACGGATGCACATGCAATTTATAACGTGCATATTGCTTCCATTAAACATTCTTGTTCTGGATCTTATCCAAAGCATTCTATTGATGCTTGGGTCGCTTCAAAGTCACCTGATTTTTATAGAAACCTTAATGATTCCTCTGTTCTCATTGTTGCACAGGAAGCGGATCACATCACAGGGTTTGGGCTATTGAATTTATGCGATAAAAGTATCGAGAGTCTTTACTTAGATCCAATGTGGTTGGGAAGGGGCATTGGAAGAATACTATTAATGGAGTTTGAACAAATAGCGATTGACTATAGTATAGATACGCTAAAGGTATCCTCAACGCTGAATGCCATTGGGTTTTACCATCGCATGGGATATGCGGGAGATAAGAAAAAAACTCACACGCTTCGGTCGGGTGCCATGTTGGAGTGTGTTGATATGACAAAGAAGGTTCTGTAAAAGCCAGGGCTAAACTAGGAGTGGCCAAGTAATATAAACTGTTAGCAT
>JAJFKI010000039.1 GCA_021773295.1 Gammaproteobacteria bacterium
ATGACAACTGAACCCGAAGAACCGAAAAAAATCATTATAGATGATAAGGATTTTGCAAAGGTGATGAAAGAAATATCAAAGAAAGCTGAAGCAGAAATTCGTCAACATCTCAGAGAAATAGATCCTGTAGAATTATGGGAACGTAATTGGCCTATCATACAAGAAGAAATCCAATCACGTGCAAATGTGGGTCTGTTTTCAGCTTCTATCTGTGAAGTCATTACTGAAGTAAATGGAAAAGGAGTATGTTTGCGAAATGAACATGCCTATAAACCCATTTTGGATAAAATGAATGAATATGGATTAGTAGCAAATTTACGTAATCATCCAGAATTAGGATTTTATATTTCAGTTACATGGTAGCAAAAAGAAAAACAACTAAACGAAAAAACAAACCGAAGAAAACGTGGTCGATTGAACACGTTGCCGACAAGCATAGCCTAACTCACGAGGAAGTTTTATCACACCTCACAAAGAAAAAACACTACAACGATGAAGGCATATTTCTTGTCGGTTTAATGGCGCTGGGCAAAGCGCTTAAACAGGATGAAGAAGAAACTCTAAAAATAGAAGAAAAATCTAAAGTGCTACAAGCGTGCATGGAACGCACTTGCATAAATGATAAAATAATTAAATGCAAGTTAGGAACAAAATTAGATGAAACAGCACCAACGATAAGAGTAAATGTCAAAGGATTCGTTCGTAGGAACTTCAGGAAAGCCAAAGTAATAGATGTAGAACACATCGAGGCAGACCTGTATGTTAGCCCACCTCGAATTAATGGCAATCGGTAGAAAGCCAAAAGGCGAAACACGGGAAGAATATCATTGGCGTATAAATGCCAGTCTTAAGTGTATGCAGGAACGCTACCCCGGACCACACACTATTGAAGAAATAGCAGATTTTTGTGGTTGGGACTATAGGCGTGTTGATGGAACGATTAAAACGGCAATGAAAAAGATGAAAAAGAAATTGCCGTCTGATATTATGGAATTATTCAAATAATGATTAAAACCGTAACATCGGAATCTCAACAGGTAAAAGATTTGTTCAAATGGACAGATCATCCTGTTATGTTAATTCCGACAGATCAATTTATTATTGATAGAGGCTGGGGACATGAAGAATTAATTCAATATCATGAGATGCGTGAGGAAGCCATACTCATGGAAAAGCTAGATCCTTATAGAAACGGATATGAATTACGTCAATGGGGAGTAGCAGATGATATTCTTAATCAAGGGTATAACGAATTGCTAATACAAGGTGGGAATCGTAGTAGCAAAACTGAGTACTGCGCTAAGCGTGTAATACAAGCATTGATGCATAATCCTGAGAGCATTATCTGGTGTTTTCAAACCACTTTTGAGAATAGCGTGCAGATGCAACAAAAAGCTATATATAAATATCTGCCGAATGAATTTAAATCTACCAAACGAGGTAAAATACAATATATATCATACAATCAAAAGAATGGTTTTTCAGCCGGTAAGTTCGTTTTACCCAATAAGTCAGAATGCATATTCAGACATTATTCACAAGGGATTGAGACAATCGAAGGTGGTGAAATTGGCTGTATGCATCCACTAGATAGTATCGAAGATTTACCATTTGTGCATAATATAGGTTTTTGGGCAGATGAGCTGATACCACAAGATTTTCTTGATACACTTCGATATCGTTTAGTAACTAGAAACTCAAAAGGTATAATTTCATTTACAGCAGTTGAAGGTTATACACCCGTTGTGCGCGGGTACATGATCGGAGCCAAAACAGAGAAAGAAAAGGAAGCTGACCTTATTCCGGGAACTATGGTTCCTATAATACAACAACCAAAGCGAGAAGATGCTAAAATCTTATACTTTCATACCGCAGACAATCCATATGGAGGCTTTGAACGCATCAAGGAAACGCTTCGATCAGCAAATAAGGACGAGATACTATGTAGAGCTTACGGCGTCCCTGAGAAGCCAATGGCAGGCAAATTTCCAAAGTTTTCACACAAGTATAATGTTGTTAAACATGATAGAATACCTTTCATTAAGAATAAGCGTGTAAGTGCAACCTTTTACCATGTTATAGACCCAGCAGGAAGTAAGCCGTGGTTTATGCTATGGGCAGGAGTTACCGAAATGGACGAAATATATATATTTGCAGAATATCCCGATATTAGCTACGGCATGTGGGCAGATATGTCGAAAGGAACAAAAGGTAGATCCGGAGAAGCAGCAAGGCCGAATGGTTTTGGTATAAAGGATTACATAGAGATCATGGACGACATAGAGGGTGATTTGACTATATTTGAACGATTAATAGACCCTAGACTAGGTGCAGCTCAATATCAAAAAGAAGAAATGGCAACGAGTATAATTGATGAATTGTTAGCAGAAAATATCCAATGTATACCTGCTCCAGGTTATGATATAGAAGAAGGTCTTCAATCAATTAATGATTGGCTTTCATGGAACGATAAAGAACTAATGACTCTCGGTAATCGTCCGAAAGTTTATATTTCAGAGCAATGCGAGAACCTCATATACTCAATGACAGAATATACTGATATGGGAGGTAAAAATGAACCAACAAAAGACCCAATTGATTGCATGAGATATCTTGCAACAGCAGAAATTGGACACATAGATGAAGGAAATGCCAATAAATTGATAACAAAAAGATATTAATTTAGGAAAAATCAGAGCCTTCGTGATATAATTCGCGAAAAATTATGCCTGATTTAGGAAATAGAGAAGAAATTGAGAGAAAAACGGATGAAGATCCAGATATTGAGACTATAAAAGATGCATATACTTTTACATTAGATGATCTTAATAGTTATTTCGATCAAACAAATATTAATTTCGATACTCGTAATAATTTATGGGCTAAACAAAATTTGAGAACAGGCAGAAAGCACGGTTCGGATGCAGAACCAGCATTTCCTTGGGAAGATGCCTCAGATCTACGCCCTTTTGTTATTGATACTATAATTAATGAAAATGTAGCTCTACTAGTCGAATCTCTACTCAATACTAATCTCACAGCAGTTCCCGTAGAAGGTAACGATATTGAACGTGCCAAAATGGTAGAGCAATTCATGCATTGGCAGATATTTCAAGAAATCAAGGATATCAGACGGCAAGCCACAATATTAGCAAACTTTCAGGAGGAGAAGGCAATCGGGGCAGCAGCCGTTCTTTGGGATACACGGATAGAAGAAGAAATGAAAGAGGTTAGTTTAGACCAAATTCTTAATATAGATCCAGAAAATCCAACTACTGGCGAACAGATTGTAGCTTTAATTCAAGACAAAGAACGAATTAATGAAGCAACTGATATGTTGCAGCGTGTATTCAGGACAGTCAGCAGACGAAAAGCACGTAAGATGGTCTTTGAATTAAGAAATGCAGGTATAACCAAGGTCGGTATGCCTGCGATCGTGCATAATCGAGCTGTAGTAAAAGCATTAAGTGTAGATGAAGATTTCTTTTACCAACCGAATGTCATCGACATACAAGATGCTCCTTATGTATTTCATGCTGAATATCTCACGCCAGAACAATTAAGAGCCAAAGTCAAAACAGATGGCTGGAACAAGGAATGGGTAGACACAGTAATAGAGACAACTATTGGAAAATCACCTGAGCATCATCTGAATAATATCAATTCAGCAGCAAGCATTTTTGAAAATACATTAGCGATAGATGTGGCTAAAGGATTCGTACGAGTAGTTCATGGTTACGAGAAAGCCACTACTGAAGACGGAATACCAGGTGTATTCATCACAGCTTTTCATCCTGATGTTGAGGGTTGGGGTATGAGTGGTTTATTGAATTATAAGCCATCACGTTATCCTTTTGTCCTTTTCCCTAGGGAGTACAGAACTCGTAGATTAATGGACACAAAGTCAGTTCCTGAACTCGGCAAGGGACATCAGGATGAAATTAAAATTCAAATGGATTCGCGAGCTGATCGCACAACATTAGCTACAATACCACCTCGTTATCATCAACTTGGACGTAAACCATCTAATTGGGGTCCAGGTGATAGTATAGGTGTAAGACGTAGAGATGAAACAGGATTTATGCCGATACCTGAAGGAGATATTGGCGGTAGCGTTGAAATAGAGCAAACTATGCGCAATAACATGAGCAGGATGTTCGGACGCACAGTTGATGGTCAGAATGAGAAGGAATCTATCAGAATGCAACAATTCATGGTCGATACGTGGCTAACGAATTGGAAAGAAGTATTTAATCAAGTTTGGGACCTACACCAACAGTTCGGCGAAGATTCTCAATTCTTCAGAGTAATAGGGTCTAATAATGCTGAACCAATGGAATTTATACGTTCATCAGGCACAGAAAGAGTAGATTTCTATCTCGATTTTAGCGTGCTTAACTCAGACGCAGAGCAACATATCGAAAAACTAAAGCTTGCAGGTGATGTAATGTCTCAATTTGACAGGTCAGGATCAGCTAATTTTGATGAATACATGAAAATCTTCCTAGGTGCGATCGATTCATCATATCCAGAACGATTGATACGACCTACTGAGGTTGCCGTAGAAAAGGAGCGAAAGGAAACACAAGATGATATAGCTAAAATATCATCAGGATTATCCGTCAATGCACCCGAAAATGCTAATGTGGACCTGAGAATGCAGGTATTAAATGAATATATTAAAGGAACTGAAGATATACCTGCAAATGACATACAACAAAGACGTAGAGATGAACCTGAATTTAATGCACGTTTAGAAAAATATGTCGATCAATTACAATTTCAAAAACAACAGCAAGAAAACGCAGTCATCGGGAGAATAGGAACTAAACCCGGAAATGCTCTACCTAGTGGATAATGGCAAAGAAAACACCAGCAAAGAAAAAACCGACAGTTAAAAAAGAAGACAAGCCTCAAGTTCACGCAATCCCGCTCGCTAAATGGGAAATGCTGAATCAATTGATGTTTCGCATTAGTCAAACACCAGACTTTGAAGCATTTATGATATTGCTCAAAGACTTTTCAAACGATTACAAACAGTTAGGCTATGATCCTTCAGTGATAAGAGATCATGGCTTATCACAATTTTATAAAGGTGCTCAATTCTCATTCGACAACTTAATTGAGAATATAGAGGAGATAATGAATCCTCCTAAAACAACGCATAAGGCAAAAAGAGCATAGGCAAATATTGCCTAGCAATAAAAATATTCATATACCCATTTAGGAAAATTTTGCCTACCTATGATATAATTCCGGCTTAACAGTTTCTGAATAACTTAAAAATCTGGAATTATGGCAAATGAAAATGGTGAGTCTGCGACCGAAACAGCAGTAGAGGCACAACCCGAAAAGGTTGTTACCACAGAAGCAGATCTAACTCAATTTTTTGCACCACAGCCTGACGGGGAAGCCCCCGAAACGGTAGAGCAAACCGAGGCAGATGATAATAAATCAGAAGATAAATCTAAACCTGAAAAAGGTAAGCCCACATCTGATGGAGAGTCTGAGGAACCGAAGGAGGGAACTGAGACGGATCAGGAAGGCGAAATCGAAAAGGCAGAAGATGAATCCGACGAAAATGTTCTTTCTAAGTATGATGAGAATATTCGCAACTTGCGCAGACAGAGCGACAAGAAAGGCAAGCGAATTGATAAACTTACTAGTCGTGCAAAAACGGCAGAAGAAAGGCTCGAAGCATTAGAAGCTGAACGTGACCAATGGAAACAGAAAGCGACTGATCTTGAGGAAATTGCTTCACCGTCAGCAGATGGTCCTAAGACTTATTCTCAAAAGGTTATGGAAACTCAATCATTCGATGAACTCGATTCATTAGAAGATGAAATTGATCGAATACAGGATAAAGGCGATGAAATCATGGATTTATTCGATGATGACGACCCAAGTATCCAAGTAGACGACAATGGAATCAAATATATCGAGAACAACGGACAAAAGATAACCAAAGCTAAAACGAGAGAAGTTCAAAGAGATTTGCGACAAGCACGAAAGTTTTTGGATCAAAAAGATGCAATGTTAAATAAGCGAGTCCAAAACGATGGATTAGCAGTTCAACATTACACTTTTATCAAAGATGAAAAGTCCGAAGATTACAAAGCACTGGCAGAAATTATGGCTCAGCCTGATTTAAACCAAGTATTAACTAATCGTTCAGATGGGTTGGTATTAGGCGGTGCAATGGTTGAGGGACTTAAATTGTTAAAAGAACGAATCAATAGTAAGAAATCAAAGGAAGGTGAAGGTGAAAATACAAAAACTCCTGAGAAGGAAGAAAAAGAAATTAAAACACCTAATATAGCCCCAAATGTGCCCGGATTACGCTCAAGTGTAGCACCTGCGAGAGTAACATCAGACGAAAAGAAAGATAAAGCAAAGCAAGAAATTCGAAACAAAAATAAATTAACAGAAAACGAGTTAGCACAATTCTTTTCATAAAAATTAAATATTATGGCACAAACAACATCATTTGATGCTGTCGGAAATAGAGAAGATCTTACAGGTTTTCTTACTACCGTGTCCCCTGAAGAAACACCTATGTTATCAGGTTTGCCGAAAGTCAGAGCTCCACGAGCAACTTTCATGGAATGGCAAACTGACGATAATGAGATAGTTTCATTCAATGGGGTCAATGAAGGCAGCGACCAAACAACACACGAAGACAAAGCAGAGAACCGCCTACGTATAGGCAATCGCATTCAAGAGTTCCGCAGGGCCTATCGTGTTTCTAATATTCAGGAAATGGTAATGACAGCAGGAGTATCTAGCGAATTAGCTAGAGCAAAAGCAAAGTCTATCATTGAGTTAAAGCGAGATTGCGAATCAGCATTTGGTGCAGACCAAGAGTTGCAAGCAGGAACAGAAGCACTTCCTCACCTACTTCGTGGGCTTGGAAAGTGGATCGACAGTGGAAATACTAACATTGATGCATCTATCCGCACACCTGCCGCTTCAATTGGAACAACTTCCTCTCTAGTAGAGTCAGGTTTCAACGATGTTCTACAGAACGTTTATGAAACTGCAGGAGTTATCCAAAACATGCGTTTATATGCAGGTTCTTCGCTTCAACGTAAAATTAGCGACTTCACACGTGCTGAAGGAACAACCACACCAACTCCATTCCAGGTGAATAGTATGCAAACTGATCGTGAGATCGTTTTCTCTGTTCAATTCTATCGTGGAGACTATGCAAACGTTCAAGTGATTTCTGACCTCTTCTTAGGAAGAACTTCAGATACTGCTTTCGGAACGACTGCAAAGGAACGTGGTTATCTAATAACACCGGAAATGGTACAAGTAGGAATCCTTGAAGCTCCTAATATCTTCGAACAATCTGACGAAGGTGGAGGAGAAAGAGGTTTCGCAAGGGCCATTAAAACCATAGTGGTTCGTAACCCTCATGGTCTTGGTAAGTTCGCTTAACCTTAATATTAAGAAAGGAAATTAATACAATGAGTAATTTACCAACACAAGCAGCACTGGAAGGATTTAACTTTCAAAAGTTGATTCGATTCAGTGACTTCACTGAAACTGCATCAGGAACTGAAGAAGTAATTGACTGTTTCACGATCCCAACGGACGCAATCGTAACTAAAGTAGGTTTCTTCTTAGTAGAGAACTTCGATGGTGGAGCTACTACGGACCTAACAATTGAGTTAGGTGATGATGATGATGACAACGGATTTACCGTTGCCGCTATCATTCATGAAGATGCAACTGAAGTTTCTTCTGCTATTAATAGTGGAGCATACTTCAATGACGGAACCACTGACAACACTGTCAATGGGAAAGTGTATGACAATGCAGCAGTAAAGACGCTTAAAGCAGCGTTTATACCAACTGCTGCAGCTCTTACAGCACTTACAGCAGGAAAAGTTTTAATCAAAGCAGAGATCATAGATCTAAGCTTAGATTTATAAATTATTAAGGCTTGCAGGGGGGTTATTCCCTCTGCAGGTCACTTTTTATAATGCCAGACATAATTATACCCAAGTTTCCGAAAAATGCATCTCAAGCGGTATGGGATAAATTATATAAATGGTCACAAGATGAGCAGGAAGCCGACCGTGTTCGCCACGCAGCATATCTTAATCGAGTTAAAGCACAATCAGATGGCATAGGAACAAAAACATGTGATGGAATAGGCGAATGTTATGCGGAAATGGATGCAAGAATGTATCTTCGATGGCAACAAACAGACCCACATTTTTGGGATGATCCAACGAATGTTAAAAGATTTTTCAAGGATAACGATCAGTATTTAAACAAAAATAAGAACGGTCAAAAATATAAAATATAATGGCTAGAACTGTAACAATTCAATTAGTTCGAGATCGTTATTCAACATTGATAGGAATAGACCCTGCAAGTGTCATAGACGATGATGCGACAGCATTCCTTCAATATGTTAATAGGAATTTACGTAAAATTTGGTCGCGGGGTGAGTGGACATTTGCAACAAGAAGCATACCAAGTTTGCCAGACTCAAATCGATTTGTTGATTTATCAAGTAACACAGAAATCAGTGAAGTATTGCGAGTAAATGATGCATTTCCTTACACTAGCAATACAGCAGTAATATTAGATCACATACCAGTACGTGACAGCGTAAAAGACGGTGTTTATATACCCGATTCATCTGAAGCAACCGCAATCGCAGTTACATCTATTACAAGAGTAACAACTACAGCAACGGTAACGACCACAGCAGCACATAATTATGCAACCAATGATTTCGTAGTCATAGCAGGAGCCGTAGAGACTGACTACAATGGAACTTTTGAGATAACCGTGCTGACCACGACAACTTTCACTTATACGGTAGCGGGATCACCAACGACACCAGCTACGGGAACTATAACATCAACTAAAGCGACAGCATTCCTTTTTTCAAGAATCAGAGAGAGTGTATTTACGCTATTAACAGAAACAGTAGACTTTGAGTTACAAGATTATTTAGCACATGCCTGTGCAGCCGATTGGTTTCGTGCTGAAGGGCAATCCGGCAAAGCAAAATTAACTGAAGATGAAGCAAATGTTTTGCTAGATGATGAGCTTTATCGTCTTGAAAAAGATCAAAAACATCAACCACCCACAATAATTGGGCAAAGAAAAATAGGAGTTAAATAACATGGCATTCGCATCAGGCTCAACACGAGTAACAAATTTAAACATCTCATTCAGGAACGCAGTAAACAATGCTGGAACTAAAGTAGCTCGTTTGACGCAAACAGCGACAAATGGCGCAGCAGTAGACTTTTTGAGTGCAGCAGAAGATAGTTCAACTGAATCTGTTATGTGGCAAGTATTAGGTGGTAATGTCAGATACACAACTGACGGAACTGACCCAACAACCACAGTAGGAATTAGACTTCTAGACGGAGCATCATCTGAATGGCACATTGAATATGCAAAACAAGTTCGTGTCATAGCAGAAGCAGCTAACGCAACAATAACAGTCTTTCAAGGACAACACAGTTAAAATACTATGAGTTTAGTACAAGGAAATTTAACAGGCAATATCAGCGCAGGTTTGTCTAGCGGTGGTTCAGCGGTTAGTGGATCATCCAGTGCATTTGGTTATCTCGCAGATACAGCAGCAACAAGCGCAGGCGCGGATGATACAAGTGTAAGATGGAACAACGCGACACAGGCATCTGCTACAAGTATATTCTTGGATGTCGACACCACTGATGGCGCTACAATAGATAGTCACTTAGCAGAACTTATTTTAGGTGGTTATAAGCTAAGAATCACTTTAGCATCAGATCTTGATACTTATCAAGAATTTGCTATAGATAGCATTACTGATAATACGACTTTTTTCACTTTTACAGTAACATTGGCCCAAGACAATGGTGGAGATATAGCGGATAATGTTGCTGTATTCGTAAGTTTTATATCAACAGGAACAGATGCAGATTTATCTGGTGAAGTTGACACGCTTTCATTTGATACAACAGTAACAACCGCATTAATTGGTGGACGTAAAGACACTGATGCAGGTGCAGCTTTAAATGCGTTAGGCGCAAACTCTATTTCAATTCTTTCAGGTGTAGCTGCAGCCACTAATATTGCTTCAGGAGCGCAGGCTATTGGTATTGGACATGATATCACTGCAAATGCTGCATCAAGTATAGCGTTAGGTGATGGGGCTTCAGCAACGGGAGCTGACGGCGTTGCAATCGGTTCTAGTACTAGCGTTGGCCTTCAAGGCGTAGCCATTGGATTAAACGCCACAGCAGTTGCAAATAGCGGAAGTACAGCATTAGGTAATAACTGTGACGCATCGGGTGATGACTCTCTTGCAGCAGGTAAAATCTGTATTGTAGATGCGTTATCAAATGAAGGTGTTGCATTAGGTGATGCAGCAGAAGCAGCAACTACAGTCATAGCAAACGCTTCAGTTATTGAAGCAGCTGGGACTACCACGGTTACAACTTCTAGCGCACATAATTTAATAACTTCTGATACTGTAGAAATCATTGGAGCAGATGCAGCATTTAATGGTGTGGTAACTGTAACAGTAACTGCACCTACAATTTATACATGTGTAACTGGAGGAGCAGGCGCATCTGGTGCAGCAGGTAGCACAGAGGTAGGCGCGAGTAAAAGTATTGCGATAGGTTCTACTGCACAAACTAACTTTATAAATGCTCTAGCATTAGGGAACGCATCCACATCTTCAGGAAGAAACTCAATCGCATTTGGTGCACAAACTGACTCTACGGGATTTGGAGCTGTCGCAATTGGCGGAGATGCAACCACTGGAGCCCAAGCTACTGACGTGGGTTCAATCTCTATTGGGGGTAATGACGGAACAAACGCAGCAGCAAGTGCATCCGCAGCTAATGCAATAGCGATAGGTCAAGGAATTTCAATAGCAGTAGCAAGAAGCCTAGGTATAGGTCTTAACGCAGCTGCAGGAAATACAGATCAAGTAGTTATAGGATCTAATGCAACAGGTGGTGCAAATGCAAGAAGTATAGCAATTGGTGGAAACCCAACGGCTTCAACTGGAGCAACTGCAGGAGGAAATGATACTATAGCAGTAGGATCTGCAAGCGATGCAACAGCAGCAGGTGCAATAGCTATAGGTGCAGATGTAACTACAGGCGCGCAAGCAACAACAGCAGGAGCTGTAGCTATTGGAAGTGATGATGGAAGTAGTTCAGCAGCGAGTGCTGGAGGAACGGCAGGAGTAGCTATAGGCACTGGAAGTAATGCTGGAGGAGCACTTTCCGTTTCCATTGGTCACGATAGTAGTTCTGCAGGAATAAATGCAGTAGCTATAGGAACCACAGCAACAGCAGCTAGGTTACAACAAGTAATTATAGGTGATCAAGCAACTACTACACCGACAACCACAGCCGGTATGGGTGTTGGTCTTGGCGCAAAAGCACAAGTTGGAGATCAAGCTGTTAGTATTGGAATGCATGCAAAAGGGAATGCCGAAAGTTCTGTGGCAATTGGAGGCTCTCCTGGTGCAAGTAATGAAACATCCGTAACATTAGCTTCAACTGGAGCTATAGCAATTGGTGGAGGAACGAATTTAACTGGCGGTAGAAATGGTGCAAGAGTTACAGGCACTGCTCTCGGTGCAATAGCAATAGGAAGTCAAGACGGCACTAATGCAGGAGCGACTAGTGCAGCTACAAACGGTATCGCTATAGGTGCTGGTTCAAATACTAATACTAGTGTCAGAAGCATATCAATAGGGTTGCTTTCTATTATTACAGATTTAATGACGGATGGCATTGCTATCGGAGCAAACACTAGTGCAGGAAGTGACGGCTCAATAGCTATTGGCGGCGATGTTGCATCAGGTGCATCTGCATCAGGTAGTAGATCGATAGCTATAGGTGGTGATAATGGATCAGCTACTTCAGCAGCTGCTTCAGGCAATGTTAGTATAGCAATTGGTAGTGCATCAATAGCAGATTCAACGGTTGCAATAGCATTGGGAGCAGACGCGGATGCAACGGCCTCAGCGGCAATTGCAATAGGTTCAGGTTCAGACTCTACAGGTACACAATCTATAGCAATTGGTGGGACTACAAGTACTGGTGCTCAAGCGACAGCTAATCGTGCAATTGCAATTGGTGCAGATGCAATCAATGACATTGTTGAGGCATGTGTTATTTCAGCGTGTCCAATGGTTGCTCAAGACGATGGAGCTACTACAACTGGAGGCTGGTTTAGACATTATGCATTTCCTGGTGGGGCAGCAACACACGCTATTCCTGCAGACGCATTAGCTACATTCACAGCAACATCGCCGACTAATGCAGCTTTTCATTGCACACATGTTGGTGTTAAAGCATCCGGTGGAACATTCACTAGTGATGTTGAGCTCGAAATAGGATCTACCGCTGATGTAAGCCAATTTAAAACAGCCGGTGCTGTATTTGGAGGAACCCCTGCGACAGGCGATGGAGTATTAATAAATTTACCAGCGCTATCAGACTTTAAAGAATCTGCAACATTACGAGTAAGGGTAAGCACAGCAGCTACAGGTACAGCACCATTATTGCGTGTATTCTTTTTTGGAATGTTAGTAAGAGACGAATAATTAACTTAAATCACAAACAATAAATATTATGGGAGTTATAACAAAATCAGTAGATGTTCTAGGAGGTCTAGAAGCAACCAAGTGGGAAGTTCTTACATCAAGACTTAATCATAAAACCAATACGGTTGTAATAACAGCAATCGGATATAAAGATGAAACTCAACGCAGTGCAGCCATTGAAGCTTCAACTAATTCAGTACAAGTTTCTGCTTTACAATCAAGAGGGGCCCAAGCTGATTATGATGGGACCTTGAGTTGGTCTGAGACTGAAATAACAACGGTATCAGGATCATTCCTTCAAGGTGGAACAGTTGCTTAATGGCTAAAGTCAAAAAACAAACCAAGTCTAGAAGTGGAAAAAAGACTCCTAAGGCTATTAAGCGTTTAATTAGGAGATCATATTAATGATTGAAACGTTACTGGCTATCTTTACAGGAGGTGGAGCCGTAGGATTAGGTTCTATTTTTAAGATGATAGCTGGTTTTATTGATTCATTAAATCAAAAAAGGGAATTACGTGAGCATAGAAAAATACTTCAAGAAACAGAAAGAGCAGACGCCTTTTTGGCTTTCCAAAAGGAGGCGTTCGGTAGTTCCGAAGGTGGTCTTTATAGTCGTCATACTCGTAGGATGTTGGCTCTTATTGGGGTGTCAGTCCTCGGATTCTGCACGATCCACTGTACGATCCTCTCCGATCAAGCTTTCGTCACCCTTGGGTCAGTCGCAAGCGGAGAAGGACAGCGCAATTGGTCTTTATTATTTGGGGCAATCAAAGTACCTCTCACTGATAAACCATTATCGCTCACTTTGGGGCATGCAGCCTTACTCAACTATGTAGCATTTCAAATGATACTTGGATACTATTTTACTCCTGGTGGAAGGAAATAATGGAAGATGAAAGAACGCGCACCCAACTCACAGACCTTTTTAAAAAAACCGACAACCTAAAGGAACGTATGTCTGCAACAGAAGTTTTAGTTAAAAGTCATGAGGAAATGATAAAAGGCATTAACAAGACCAATCAACGTCTTGAGAAATGTCATGCCGATGCACAAGCGGCTTTATTTGGCTCTGACAAAATGGGCAAACGAGGACTAGTGAAAACAGTCCAATTCATTGAGCGTTATATTACTTGGGCAACAATAGCAGGAGTAATCCTTTGGGCGATTATTGAAAATTTTGACAAGGTTAACAAAGTGCTTGGCGAATAATGGTTAGACGAATGAATAGAATCAGAAAACATATAATATTCTTGCTTGATAAAACGAGGCGTGGATTTCGTATTTTATTCAGATTTATAACTTTTAAATGGGCATGTAGGAAAGCAAATGACTAGATATCGAAGTAAAGATATACTAGATGACGGTATCATAACAGATAACGACAGTGGATTCTTTGGTTTTGAAACTCGTAGACATGCTACTGAATTAGAACAAGGCATAACTCAATTTGCACAAAATATACGTTTCGACGAACAAGTAGGAAGAATCCGCAAAGGAATTGATCGCATATCAGATGATATATTTGTAGCAGGCGATCCTCTTATTTTGCCTTTTCAATTGGCGGTATCAATTTCCGTAACCTCTATTACACGATCAGGAACCACAGCAACAGTAACACTAGCAAGTACACCCGTTACACCCTATGTAACAGGCGACACAGTTGAAATTATTGGTGCAGTTGAGACTGACTACAATGGTGAGTTCGTCATTACAGTTCTTACAACTACGACTTTTACTTACACGGTAGCAGGTAGTCCATCTACGCCAGCTACCGGAACAATAACTGCAGAAAATCATCCAGTATTAGGAGATCCTGCAGATGGTGTATTCGCATCGACATTATTTAGTGATGTAGATACTGACAATGAATACATTGCATTGGCTACTTTAGATAAAGTTGTGTTGGTAGACCCAGATGATCCGACAAGCACCATAGATATTCCATATAAAGAGGAAACTTCAGCAGAAGAACAATTTGAACAGACTGATAATGGTGATATTATTCAAGTCAACAATGGTTTGGTTATACATAGAGGTAAATTAAAGAAAGCCTTAGAATGGGATGGCAATATATTTAATACTGATGCAAAAAACGTGGATTCGATCACACGATCCGGGACAACAGCTACTGTTACCACTACTTTTGATCATACCTATGAAACCAATGACTTAGTGGATATTGCTGGTGCAGTAGAAAGTGATTACAATGGTCAATTTGAGATAATAGTAACAGGAGTAAATACCTTTACATACACGGTGTCAGGAAGTCCTACGACTCCTGCGACAGGTACAATCACAGCGACGAAAGTTCCACAATTCGAGGTTATCGCGGATACCGAACTTGCTGGTTTTTTGAGTATGCCGCAAGCCGAGTTTTGCAATTATCATCCGTTCGCAAGGCTGATTGTACCTGTTCGTGTAATTTTTCTTGATGTAAGTTCATTAACAAGATCTGGTGCAGTTGCTACAGTAACCACTACACTTGCGAATCATGGATTATTAGTGGGTGATAGATTCGAGATCACAGGAGCAGCAGCCGTAGAATACAATGGTATACACTCGATATCAGAGGTTACAGGAGCGAACACTTTCACTTTTACTGTTCAAGGATTGCCTGCTACTCCAGACTCAGGAGCAACAATTCAAATTAAGATAGATGTTAGAGATCAATTCATTGTATCAGATATTTTTGATCACAGGACTTATGATCAGGTAAACAACCTATTTAGAATAAACCGAGGATTCAGCGATAGACTTGTAGCATTTCAAGTATATCAAAATGACTTACTTGTAGTGTTATTCAGAAAATCTATTCATTTGGTTACTGGATTGTCAGCAGCAAATTTAGATGAAAGCAATGTGTTTCAAGTAACAGATGAAGTCGGTTGTATTGCGCGAAGAACCGTCCAATTAATTGGTGACAAGATTGTATTTCTTTCAGAGCAAGGCGTATACTTGATTCAAATCACACCTGAATTAAATTTAAGGGGCGTTGATGTTCCGTTGTCGAAAGATATTGAAGACGAAATACGAACGATTAATAGAGCAGTAGCAGGTGATTCAGTAGCGATATATTTCAATAATAGGTATTATTTAGCAGTTCCAGAGGGTGAAAGAATAATTACAAATGGTACAGTCACCACAGATGGAGCGACTGTCACAATAAATACTTTGACAAATCATGGGTTTAACGAAGGTGACGAAATAGCAATGGCAGGTATGACTCCTGCAGGATTCAATGATACAGCAGCAGTAATCACCCTAGTAGATAGGAATACTTTCACTTATGCAAATGCAACTTCAGGCCCTATTACGGTAGCAGGAACATCCACAAAAGCAGCAAGCACAAGAAATAACATCGTTTATATTTATAACTTTCTTAATGGGAGATGGGAAAGTAAGGACACATTTGGAGCCGAAGGTTCATTCGTAGATAATTGGGTAGTTGCAGAAAAAGACGGCAAAGATCGTTTATTTGGCACAAGTCTTGAAGGTGCATTACAATTGTGGGAAGAACTTGATCATGATGAAATCGGTCCAGTAGGAGGACCATTCGTGACAACAGAAATACCAGGACAGATGATCACTCGTATATATAATGGATCAGGATCATCAGGATTGTTTGATACAAAAAAATGGGCAAAGGGATCTATCGACTTCGAGGTATTAGATGCAGATGCATTTAGCGTCACAGCAAATACTGAAAACCCTGATTCTACAGTATTATCTGCTAGTTATGGGCCTTTTTCAGGAGATGAAGATCATTTCAGAAGTTTTAGAATCAATAAACGTGGTCGTGGCGTGGCAATACAATTAGATACCAGTGCAGGACGGCCAGAATTTAGGAGAATAACAGTGCAAGGCACTACTCATCAACGAGCAAATAAAAACTTTGAATAATTATGGCTACAGCAACTAAAATTACTATTACACCTGGCAGGACTTGGGTTACAGCGGAAACAGTCACTGCAGCCAAACTTAATTCTTTCTTAACAGCAGCATCAGTAGATGCAAGTTTCTTAGATGGGGCTCTAAGTGGATTTGGAACATCCAACGGAACAGATGCTTCCCACGACATAGATTTTGCACCAGGTACAGCAACCGATGTTGATGGAGGATCTACTCTTCAAACAACAACTACTTTTACAAAGCAGATAGATGCAGTATTTGCAGAAGGCACCGCTCTTGGTGGTCTTGATACTGGAGCAGTTGCAATTGATACATGGTATCATATGTTTGCAATAGGAAAGACTGATGGAACAGTAGATTTCTTATTTAGCACATCGGCAACTGCACCAACAATGCCCACTGGATTTACTTTAAAGAGACGCATAGGGTCTATATTAACAGATGGATCTGCAAATATTTTTCCATACACTCAAATAAATGATGTGTTTATGTGGGATGATCCTATTCTTGATTCAACCACAACAACAGGTTCAGCAAGCGTTACGTCTACCGTTGTAGTTAGATCACCGTTAGGAGTAAGTGTTAGAGCTATATTGTCTGCGAGTTTAAGTGCAGCGAACGGTGAAGCAGTAGTGCTGAGGCTTAGACATCCTGACTTAACTGCAGCACAACATAATGCTATTCTTAGCGCGGAGTCTACTTCAGATTCAGATGCAGGATATGTAGAATGCATGACAGACACATCATCTCAAGTAACAATAGAGTTGGCTGGCCTTGTTTCGGGATCAATGACTGGATTATTAAGTGTTACAGAATGGATAGACACCAGAGATAAAGGATAATATGAGCAAAGTATATGTACAGAGAGATGAATTAAATAAAGTAAGTGTTATATACACTATCAATTATAGACACTTAGACTTAGAGGAACTAGACTCTACTGATCCAGAAGTTTTTGAGATAATAAATCCAGAAGAAAACTATATTAATAAACGAAATAAAGAGCGAGGATCACTAACATCACAATGGGAGTTTTTCTTAGATAATGGCTATGAAGCAGCAAAGGCTAAAGACGATAATATTAAAAGAAAATATCCAAAACCGTAGGAATATATTATGGCATTTTTAGATTTTTTAGGACGACCATCCCAAAGACAATTACCGGAATTAGATCCTGTTGAAATATCAACAAGAGGCATTAATTTAAGGACAGATGACGCATTTCCTAGAATATTACGTGGGAGACGAGAATTTGATGAGCAATTCTTAGGTGCTGATTTAAGACAAGTACAATCAGCATTTACTCGTGATGGTGGATTAAGGGACATTCTGGAGGGTGATATTATACCATCTATCCGCAGACAAAGAGGTGAATTATTGACATCTGACGTTGCACAGTTCAGAGAAGCCGCACCAACTTTTGCAGGTGCTGAAGGCATTGCTACAGAATTACAGGGACAAACGGCTGAAGATTTACTTCTAGGAGGCCAATTATCGCCTGAAGAGATAAGAGCTACCGAACAGGCAATCAGTTCAGCCACAGGAAGGCGTGGAAGGGGCGCAGGGGCGTTTGCGGTGGGTCAGCAAGCACTAGGTAGGGAATCCGCACGAAACAGGCGCAGGAGGATTCGTAGGGACGCTGCTACACGTGCAGCACAATTAGGCTTACAAGTCGCTCAACCTATCCGAAACATACAAGCCCAAAATGCACAACTAATTGGAAGTCCATTGCAACAATTATCATTCAATGAAGCTTTTGCAAGACGATCTACACCACAATTTGATGTATTAGATCCTATAGTTTCAGGATTAGCTCAAACACGATTCGGTGCTGAATTTAGTCAAGCAGCCTCTCAAAATCAAGCAAGAAGGAATTTCGGTGGCGAATTGTTAGGATCTGTTTTAGGTGCAGGCACTAAAATATTTAGTAGTTTCTTAAGCAATCCTAATGTAGAGGAAGGAAGCGGCGGCCGAGGCGGTGGAGCTAGAAGAATATCATCCCCACTACAGTCAAATTTTTCTTCTGGTGGAGATCAATTCGGTTTCGGAGCAGAAACTTTTGCATCAGATCAATTTGGAGATGCATTCTCAGATCCATTCATAGAACAATTAAATTTTTCAGGAACAGGTGGAGGATTTAATGATCCATCATTTACAAGTTTTGACTTTGATTTAGACATAGCAGATTTAGGTTCAGTCACATAAGGAGGAAAACAATGGCAAACGGAAGATCAGGTTTAGCAAGAGGAATAGAAAGGGCAGGTTCAGCACTTGCTGGAGGTATTCGTCAAAGGGGCGTTAATCTAAAGCAAGAACAAACCAATTTGAAACGCGCGGGAGCAACGGCACAATTTTTAAAGGCTTTCGGTGAAGACATTGGTATTGATCCATCACAAGTGGATCAGATGAGTTCTGATGATCTTAATGCATTTGCAGGTTTAATCCCATCAGCAATTGAATTGCAGAAATTCAGGTCATCAAAAGCATCTTCAGAGCGACAACAACAAATTCAAGGACTTCAAGCACAAACTGCATTAACCAAAGCAGGAACAGCGAATCTTCAATTACAACAGCAACTCGAAGAACAGGCTGGACGTAAAACATTTTTAGACAATATAACAAAAGGATTTCAAGCATCTCAACAAGGGGCTCAAATAGGCACTGGCACACAAGCATTGCTTAATAATCCTTCTTTATTGCAACTTGCAAGTGCTAATGCACAAGGTTTGCCTATATCTGAGGAAATGCTAGAAAAAGCATTTGAACAAGATGAAAACATAGGCTTTCAGACAATAGAAGAAGGGGGCGTTAAAAAAGGAGTGATATTAAATAAAAAGACAGGCCAGGTATTAAAGGAAATCTCAAGCAGTCCCGTAAGGACTCAAGGCGTTTTAACACCAGAACAAACACGAATTCAACGTAGAGAAAAAGGAGCATTTAAGGCAACACAATCGTTTTCTAAAGCTGCAGAAGGCGCAGAAACAACACTAGATGAACTCAATACCCTAGAAGGCATACTTAAGGGCGAAGATTTTAATACAGGCAGAGGGACAGAAACATTTCTTAATGCGGCTAACTTCCTAAATACAACCTTTGGTCTTAAATTGAAGGAAGGTCAGTTAGATAAGCAAGGTATATTTAATAATATTAAACAAAACTTTTTGTCTAAAAGGTTCAGTGAGACTAAGGGTGCTATATCCGAGAAAGAAGTTGCATTGTTTGAGAAATCAATACCTAGTCTAAGTAACACAACTGAAGGCAATTTAAAACTTATTGAGTTTATGAAAGCAGCAGCATTAAAGTCTCAGCTTGTAGACGCAAAATTGCTTGAACTTCAATCAGATGATACTCTTTCAGAAAGACAAGTATTGAAACAAATAAAAGAATTTATAGAATTACCAGAAAACGACATAAGACACCTAATAACTGGTGGAAAACCCCCTACAAATGCAGTTATAACACCTGCAAAAGCAGTAGGACAATCAACTACAGATTTCCCATTAGTAACTAATCAAGAAGAATTAAATCGCTTAATCGAAACGAGTCCCGGTAGTGCCTTTAGACAACCTGATGGACAAATTGGAATTGTGCCAAGCGTAAAACCGTAATGGCTTTCGATCCAATAGGGCAAGGATTAGCAAAGCCTCTTGAACAACCATCAGAGGAAATTGCATTTGATCCAATAGGAAAAGGTTTAGCTAAACCCTTTGTTGCTGCTATTGCGCCCAAACAACCACCTGCAGGACCACCTGTGGCTATGTTTCCTCCCGAAGAAACATTTGCTCCTTCTCCTGTATTAGACTTTAAGGCATTGAAACCTTTGAAGACATTAGATCCACAGAGTGAAGAATTTGCAGCAATAGCATCACAAAATGAAATAGCATTTAATGTTTTTACAACTAACAGACAAAAAATAGTTGAACAAGCAGGAGAAGAGGCTGCACAATTATGGGAAGATCTTACATTTGAAACAAATCGACCACCACAAGATTTTAATAGTTTTAAAGAGCAACAATTAATAGATGAACCATTAAGTACAGATGTTGCAAACTTCGCTAAAGGCATAATACGTGAAGCTCCTGATGTTATAAGGAGCCTGACAAATGCTACAAAAAGTGTTATTGAAAGCACATTATCAGGCATTCCACCAGTGGGGCTGCCTCCTACGCCAGAATTAGAAACTGAAGTGTTGTCTGATGCATTCATAACAGATGCTAAATCACTTGTAGCAGGTGGAGAACGTGGTGCATTTGGATTAGCTAATTTAGGTCAAAATGTGGCAGGTGCTACTATGGACGCTATATTGATGTTTGAAGGAGAAGCTAAACGTGAATATATAAGAAACCTATCAAACCAGAAATTCGCTATTGATGTTCAAGAAAGCAAAATATTCGACTCAAAGGACCTTGATCCCGACGTAGTATTATTAGGAGAGATCACTGCGGATCCAGGCTTTGTTGTTTTTGGATTCGGTGGAAAGCTAGGCTCTGCATTGTTTAAACCATTAGGCAAAATACCTAAGATCACTCAAGAAATATCCAGAGGAATCATAAAAACAGGCACAGGAAACATAATTTCAACTCTTGAGTCACCAGTATTAGGTGGTGGAAAAAAGATACTTAATGGTGCTAAATTTATAGGAAGGAAAGGAAAAGAATTTGCAGAAGAAAAATTACCACGAACAGCAGCAAGAACAGAGAGGTTTGTAGAAAGAACTAGTGAATTAGTTCCAGCTGGTATAGTCAAAGATGTAGCACAAGATCTACAGGATTTAGCTAAGGACAATTTCGGTCCTAAACAGTTCGTTGAACAAATTGCAGCACCAGATCAACAAAAAAGGTTTTTACAACGATTAGCTGCTAATGGCAATGGACTTGCGGCTATGGCAGAAAGCTTTGGAGGCACACAAGTAGGGGATGTATTATTCAATGCAGTAGTAAATAGCACAGCTTCAGGTGCATTCAGCACAGGAATATCTCTTGCACAAGGAGCTAATGCTGATGATGCTGCAAGAGCATTTACTGAATCATTTTTCGGAGTATTGCCAACGGCCGGCTTTGGCCCAAGGGGTGCTGGAGCAACAATTGAGACTACACCCGGACAAATATCAGCAAGAGAAGCAGGTTCAATAGATCTAGCTAGGGGAAGGTTACAAACCCCTGAAGGTGAAGCACGTAACAAGATAGCAGTATTAAAAGATATTTATCAGAATGATAATTTCGCTAACATGCCTGCTGAATATCAACAAGTTTTGGGTGCAGCAGCAGAATTAAATCTTTTGCCTAAAAATGTTTTATTTCTAAAAGGTCAAGATTTCAATCAAGCAGCTAATTCAATAAACAAAGCAACAAAACAAAACGAAACTTTATTGAATGTAAAATATGACAACGGTGCTTTATATTTCCCAAAGGATGATGTGTTATTGCTCAATGCAGATAGCAAGCTAACCGGACGAGCAGCTATGTCATTAGTCGGTGAAGAAATATCTCATTCAGCAGTGAAACGTATGATTCAAAATGATCCTGGTTTTATTTCTAGGCAAATGACAGTATTTGAAGATTCAAAAGGTGTTGAGATGCCAATCAGCGAAAGGATTAAGACTGATGGCGTTCAAAAAACAATTAAGGTCAAAAAAGAATTATCTGATTTCGTAGATTCATACAATAAAAATGCTGAAGTTAGTGGTGCTCCTTTGATTAAGGATTTCACAAGAGCAGTAGATGAGTTTTTCGCAGGTCAAGGAGCAAATCTATTTTCCCAGGGAACTGAAAAATTATTCAATAGCGTCCCGAATTCAGTCAAATTTTCTGTTAATAATGCCAGAAAACGAGCATTAAACTTTCTAGGTGTAGATGTGGCAGCGCGTGATAAGGCAGCATCATTGAGAAAAATAAAGGATACTGGTTTAAGACGATACGCTGAGGGACAATTAAAACAATTCCTTCTAGAACGTAATCAACTGGATTTTACACTTAATGATATTTACAATAAGAGAGGAAATATAAAGGTTCCTGAGACTGAAGGAGCAATAGAATTTAGCAAAAACATACTCGAGAGAAACCCACGTGCAGTTGGTGAGGTTATAAGCCCATCATTTGAATATAGTGCAAGCTCAGCAAGAACAATAAAAATAGGCATGAAGTTCAAAGAAGAAATAGGTAAAATAATAGATAAAACATCTAACACTAATCCTAATTTCATGGCACGAGTTAAAACAAGACGTGGTGAAAAATTGATAGGCAAAGAAATGTCAGAACAAGTTGCTGAATTTTATCTTCGTTCATATAGTCCACGTATTAGAGATGAAGTAGCTACGACATTGTCTAAGATTCAAAGTATGATTAATAATAAAATGCCTGGTGAAGTATTATTCAGATCAAGGACAGGTAAAGATAGCAATTTAAGATATAGAACTTTTGTTCCTATGGGATTTGAGATATCAGGACCTTCAGGTAATCTTAAGATTCAGTTGAGAGAATTAGATGCTTTTGATTCAAATATAAATTTAGTAATAGATCGTGGTTTAGTTCAAGGGAAAACAAAACAGCAGCTGAAAAAAGAGATGATGGCAGAATTTGAAGCAAATCGTGATACTGGCACGGAATTGTCTGATGTTGCAAAGATTGTTTTAAGGGATGAACTAAAAGGTGCTCCTAAATTAAACAACCAGCGAGCAGTAGAATTTTTTAGGGAAAACAAAGGTAAGGTAAAAAACACATTCAGCACGTTTGACTTTGAAGGTATGCTAGGATTGATTGACTTACCTGATAGCAACAGTCCATTTGCGATTGCTTGGGATCAACCTGGCACTCAATTCTCAGTAATGCTGGCTAATCCGACACCATTGAGTCCGAAAGGGAAAGCGAAATTGGATATTGCTAGAGATTCTGCTCGTCAGTTAGTTGATCAAGAACCACTCGCACCTTTGCCCAATACGCCTTAGTGCAATCCTGTTTGTAACCATCAGGCCCACCATTATGCATTCTAGCCAAATCCTCAAGGGTTACTTGTCGGCCTTCTCTTCTATATAATACCTTACCGTAATGTAGCATGTATATATAGCATGCCTCACGCGCGTTAGCTTCGTCTTTTATGTCATCAATAGTATATATTCTTGCTGATATACGTTCAACATCATCTAGGTATATCTGATGCATTTGGAGAACCCCATAGGCTTGACCATTATCGCCTATAGCATCTGGGTTCCCTTTAGATTCTACATGTATAAGTGCAGATATTAGGTATAATACTAATGATGTTGAGAATATATCCATTAGAATGACATGATTAATTGATTTTTCTCATTCAATAGTTCTTTCATCCATTCATTCAAATTATAATCAATGTGTCTTACCCTGAAGAATCCATCATACTTAGGATGTTTGACCATGAATAAACGTGCATAATAGGCGGTATGATTATTATTAATCTTAAAATCCCTGTCATTAGTCACTATGTTTGTTTCCCAACGAACACGCTGGATTACAGCATCAGGACCGAAATGCTCATATTCTCTTTCAATAGCCTGAAATGTAAATGTTTCGAATAAACGATATACATGTGGATTTTCAGTATGAAATTTGGCAAATTCGTTGAATAGTTGTCGTTTGGATTTAGTCATGTTATTCTTTTAATTTGATCGTTATAATTATCCTTAAATAAATCACCCTCTAATTCCCAAAGCATGACAGTGATTCCTGGTTTATCACACCAGTTCTTTTGAAAAGTCAAATAGGCTACTTGACTATCATCGCCATAGAAATTGAGCCTACTGAGGATATCCTGCACCATTTTGCATAAGTTGTCGCAGTCTGGCCTGGTATCACACCACAGGGGGCTTGTCCTGTTCTTTTTAGGCTCAGCCTTGCGGTAAGGGTATGACCAGCGTATAAAGAGGCGTACAGGGCCTTCTAGGGGCGTCCTAGGGGCGTGAGGGGAAAATAGAGACATTAGGTCGTTTTGTGCTTCTTTCCCCTTGCTCTTAGCAAACTTGCCGACGAATTGAGTACCATCTTTGCGCTTCATTATACGTAGCGATGCTTGGTGCGTGGCTTTGGGTGGATTGCATGGTATGGTGAACTCTATCTTATTATTATCACTCATCTCTGTATCTCCCAAAAAATATCAGTTGCCACATAATGTTCACTACAATGCCAGTTGTATCCTGCAATGAAACCAAGTATCCATCCTACGGAAAAAACAAAAAGCCAGTATAATTTTATAATCATTTATCTTCCTCTAATAATTTAATACCATATTCTAATATTTTTAACTTCAGATCTTTACGAGCAGCATAAGCAGCAGCATGAGCAGCATAAGCATAAGCAGCAGCATGAGCAGCATCATAAGCAGCATAAGCATAAGCAGCAGCATAAGCAGCATGAGCATAAGCAGCAGCATGAGCATCATAAGCAGCAGCATAAGCAGCAGCAGCTTTGTTTTTTGCGTTATCTTCTTTAATTACAACTTTTGCTGCCTCAATCGCTTCTCTTGGCCTTTTGTCACTAGGGTATTTTTTCTCAAATATATGCAATACTTGTTCTGCGGCAAATACCGCATACCTAATTCTGTTCTTTCTCGAAAGTAGCCTTGATGTAATCCAATTAGCATCATTGAGTTCATTGTCTTGAATTAATAGCGTAATAGTTTTTATAGGGCAAGCGGGTCGTCCTTTTCTGATCCACCATTTAACACCTGACTCGCAAGCATCAACTTCTTTAAGATATTTTAGTGTTATCTTTTTTGTGTTTTTTAGTTTCCTCATTCTTTAGTTTCTCCTTTATTTATCTTCCTCTAATAATTTTATCCATCATTTTCCTTCGTTCTAATTCTTGGGTTTTAATGTTAATTCAGATGCTATTTCATGTAACTCTTCAAGCTGTTTTCCGGTAATATTATGTTTATAATAACATAAAAATAGACCTTTTTTCAGCTTCTTGTTCTCAGCCTTTAGTTCTTCATAAGCACTATATAATACGTAGTGGCCGTTGTCATCCTCTGTTAAGTATTGGTCAGTACCAAAACCTACATGTAAATCATATCTTTCTATCTCACTCATGATTTTTCGTTCCTGTGCTCTGGTGGTTCTAGTGAGTCTAACTCCTGATAGATGCTTACAAAAAAATTTTCTTTCATAGAATCGGGGTTAAAAAATGTTGAAATGGAATCACGCTTGTATTGAACATATCCATCTTTCTTTGCAATGATGGTGACGGTACTATAAGGAATATTATAATCTTGAAATGGATCGCTCGGCTTAAATATCCATCTTGTGCCTATTTTTGCAGATCTTAATGGTTGTTTTTTAAATAATCCAAACATCACTTCCCTTTCATCTGCTTCTGGGGTTCAATATTATGTATAATAACTTTTATTGCTTCTTTAGTTTCTTCTTTGTTCATTGTTTATTCTGGTTTTGGAGTTCTTTTAATTCAATTCTATCTATAAAATCATAAATCTCTTCCCAAATATAATGTGAAAGCAGCGACGCTAACACTAGGACGATCGATATTATAACAATCTCTTTAATATAAGTTAGCATCATTTGATTTCGTTTGATGTAACGCTGTTGCTAATTCTAATTTAATTGTATGTAAATCTAAATCTCCATCATTGAACCTCCCAAGTTTATCGATAGTATTTTGTAACAAATCTTTCAGTTTTTTATTCTCATTTTTTAATTCGTTTCTTAACATTCTTATTTCTCCGTATGCTTCGTCTAGTGATGCGCTAAATCCTATGAGCTCTATTTATAATTTAGTAATCTTTTCATTTTTTTCCTTAATCAAGCTTTGATATTTCTTATTCATTGCCTACTATCCTTGCCCTTTCTTCTCTGAGTTTGTCTAATAAATTGTACCATTCCTTGTTTTTATGAGTATAACCTTTCAAGGTAGCAATTTCATCATCAATTATTTGAATCCTTTGTTTTTCGGAAACACTCAATTTGACATCAATCTTAGTATTATTACATTCCCATTCCTGCTCATCATCATAATAACGTCCTTGATTAAACCAAGTTGTAGGAAGTGGTATGAATCTGCGTTCTTGTTTTGGCCAAGACTCAGTCTTACTGGAAAAAACTTTGGTTCGTTCCAAAAGAAAATTGGGGTCAGCGTTCTTTATTGCTTTTCTTATTGCTTTCAATGCTGCCAATTTCCCAACTTTCCTTGGATATGCTTCATATATTAATTCGATCATTTTGTCGTTTTTCTCCATGTTTAGTTGTTTTCGTATTAGTGTTTTATTACTTCTACATAATCTGCTCTTCCCATGAATTTGATTTCATTACGAGGCGCAATTATTATCGCTTCATCGTTGTCAAAGAATACACGAGATTTAGGTATATCCTGTTTTTTATCGTGTATATCTCTATAATTAGTAGCCGATACTTTATAGACATTATTGCCTATTTGTACTATCCAGTCAACCGGGATAAGTGGTACTTTTGGTTCTTCAGGTATAACTTCTTCTTCTTTTACTTCTGCATCTACTATGTCACTCATCTTCTAATCCTTTTTTTGATATTTCTATTGCTTTTTTATAGGCTCTATTCTCTGCCCACCATGCATATGGCAAACAGACACAGAGTGCTAGTACAAATCCTAGTATAAATTCATTCATTGTTCATCCTTTTTTGACGTTCTTTCAGCATACCTTCTGCTGCATCATAACATTCATGAACAATCTGATCACCTAAAGTTTCATACTTATTATCGCCAAGTTTGTGTATTAATTTTATTTTTGTTGAATCCATTGAACTTAAGTATTGCCCAGCAAAGTAATCAAGTAATGTCATACCTTCTTGGACAAATGGAACTTTCCTTTGAGCTCCATGATCTATATCAATCCATTTCTCACCTGAGAATGGAAATGCTGACGGGTTTTCAAATTTATCACTCATTGTGGCATCCTCCTGAAAAATGGTGCATTTTTAATTCATGAACACTTTCTTCAAGATCAATAATCCTAATAGCATTAAAAATTATAGATGCAGATAAAAGTAGTATTGATATAAATGTTAATATTTCTTTAGTCATTTTATATAAATTTTATATAAGATTTAATTAGTTGAAATTTTTTAACCATGACCCTGACCCTGACCATGACCGTGACAATGACCCTGCATGGCATAATGACCATGACCCTGACCATGACCTTGACCATGACCATGACCGTGTCCCTGGCCGTGTCCCTGACCGTGTCCCTGACCGCGACCCTGACCATGACCTTGACCATGACACTGACCGTGACACTGACCGCGACATTGAACCTCCATTCGGTAATGACCAAAATTTATATATTACCTTCATGACATTTTACCGTATGATTCTATAGAGTCAGTCCTAACATACCAGTTATTTGGCAATGCTTGAGCGTCACCAAATCCGGCCTCATCAAGTGTACCAGTATCGTATACAATTTTGGCATCTGATAGTAATATATCCTTATCATTTACGCCTGTAAGCTTTCCGGCATAGATATAGCGACAGCACCAGACAGTTATGTACTCCCCTAACAATGAGTCCAGTCCTTCTCCCTCTATTTCTTCTATTATTTTTTTCATAAGTTATTTCTTTTTAGTTGTTTTGATTTTCTTATAAGCGAATATATATCCTACCGCTTGCATTAATTCGTGGAAATTAGTATAAACAGTTGTTTCAGTAGATTTCACAGAAGAATGATTTACAATGTAACCATTTGATACTTTTGTAATTGTTACTTCATTTAATATATTTTTCATTTAATCAATCTTTCTCCAATGGCTCTGGTTTCAAGTAAATCATTTTCAAGATGCATAACTGCCATTTGATGATTATTGTGTTCATATGCATCTTCCCAGTGGTATTGAAAATCCGCACCTGAGCATTCCTTTGATCTATCTTGAGCAACATTAAACGCTCGTGCCGTACGTTGCAATGATGCATATTTACCATATTGATAGGCTGTGATTTCTTTTTGTAAATCAATAAACCTGCTAGACCAATAGCCACGTTGATGACTTACTTTAATTAATCCATCAGGAACAGTAACACCATTAATTAATGATCTTGTATAAAGGAATGGTAAATCAAAACTGTGTATACTCCAACCAATTATACGAAAACCTCTTGTTTTATAGTCTTCAGTAGATATACAACGGGTCCAGAAGTCGTTCAATATTTCTTCCTCACTCATATCAGGAGGAAGTATAATTGGGGGCGTGTCTTTACTTATATACCCTATAGTGAGCACACGACTAACTAATGGATCAAGTGCTGATTTTTCAAATGCTTTGTCTATATAAGCTTTTTCAGACCTTTTATGATCTTCAGCAGCCTTTAACATCTTAGTATCTATCTTTTCGGGGTCTTTTAAATTCCCTAGTTTTACATTATCAGGGTTAAAAGGTGGATACGGATCGACATCAGCATGCACAAGATCATTGATTGATCCTGTTTCAATATCGAAATATAATCGGTTATCAAAACTTGTTGTCATTTATATAATATTTAGTTGTTTAATTTTGGGCAGTTTAGAGTGCTACCCAGCACAATCAACTTAGGAGAAGATTAAAATGGTATGTTTTCTTTAACATCAAGCATCTTGTCAACGCTCTCACGTTCACATGATATGTAAACACCGCTTTCAATTACCTGTAAATGCTCAGGAGTCAGCTTTTTATCTCCAAACATAGCAATTACTTGATTGTGTATAGCAAGCCTCATGTTAAGCTTCCTACGAATTATATCCATTGGATCACCTACAGGTGGTTTCTTAGCAATATCTCTAGTCATATGTTCAATAGGTGTAGCTGCAACTTCTGATGATGTAAATTCTTTCGGTGCATCTTGCTGGATAGTAGCAGATCCATTGTTTGAATCAGTATCCATCTTATATCCCGGATTTATATTCAATGAGAACTTACCATTATATTGTGACCAGCCAATAGTTTTACCTTTACCGGTAGGAATAAGAGTAACGACCATACCAATATTAGACATATCCATACCTTTTTCTAAAGATACGGGAGCAATGCCTTTAGGTTCGCAATCCTTCCAAAACTTCACTGCCACCTCATTACGTTCGTTATCCATCAACTTCCAGAAGTTTCCATACTGTCCTGTCAAGTGAACTAATCTGCCAGTGACAGGTTGTTCGATTTTGCAATCACTCATAGATTGCAGTGCTAATACATTTATTGAATTACTCATTTTAGTTATTTCTTTATTGGTTTCATAATAAAATTTTTCATCGCCTACATTATCATTTGGAATATCATCTAAATATCCCATTTGAAAAGCTAATTCTACCATTTCACCCATCATCTAATATAGTTTTACTTGTTGTTTTTCGTTTAATTTTCACGCCAAATGGAGTTTCATTACTACGAATGGCAGTTTCCATTAAAGCGATAAACCCTGCTCTTTTGTCGGCATTACCACAGTATTCATCGAACATAAGATAATACTGTGTAGGTATTGTGACATGCAAAAGTGTAGTCGGTTTATAAGTTTCTTGTTTTATCTTATCGCTCATAATTCATCTCTATCGTCTAAGATTAATAAAATATCCTCAAGCTCTTCAACACGTTCCTTGTTTTCTCTGAGATCACCTAGACCTGATATGGTATTTTCAACTAGAATTTGTATTTCATCTAATTGCTTACCAGTGCCATGGATTTTAAATCTCTTGCGTTCTCTTTTGGCAAGCCATTCTTTTTGGATTCTTTTAACATCCAAAGAATCTAAAATCGGTTTAAATATAGGGTCTGAGTTGTTGTTTTCCATGTTATTTTTTATGTTTAGTTGTTAATTATGGGTCAATTTTTACATAGAATTATTAGAAAGTCAATACTAATATGTATTATTTTATATAATATTATATAATATAAACAAATAAAGATTAATTAACTTGACTATGCATAAGTTAGTATCATTATATGTGTATATAGATATACTTAGTCGGTATGTAGTTTAAAAATAAGACTGATGGTTGCCGTTGAGGCTGATAGGTGAATGTTGAACCGCCATCAGTCTTTTATATTTTGACATTATGCTTAATAAAGTCAAATATATGAATTTGGCATGTTGTCGTTTCTGATGATATGTTTAGTTGTTTAAGCTTCCAAGTTGTTTTGGCCTCTTGGGAGCTTTTTTGCCAGTGTAGCTCAGTAGGTAGAGCGCCTCACCTGTAATGAGGTGGTCACGGGTTCGATTCCTGTCACTGGCTTTTTTATCTTGTCAATGTTTCTAGTCTATTATAGCGTAAGCTCATGATCAATTTCATTCCACGACCGATACGACTCCGACAACGCCATATAAGGCTCTGTCTAGGCGTAGCGCAGTCTGGTTAGCGTACGGGCTTTGGAAGCCTGTGGTCGTAGGTTCAAATCCTACCGCCTAGATAGAGCTTTTTGATGGCTCTGTAGCCCAACTGGTAGAGGCGATGGTCTTAGAAACCATTTAGTATAAGTTCGAATCTTATCAGAGCCAAATTTGGGAGATAGTGTAGCGGTAACACAAGAGATTTTGAATCTCTTATCCTAGGTTCAAACCCTAGTCTCCCAGCCAATAGGGGTATAATTCAATGGATAGAAGGCTGTGTTACGAACTCGGAGATGTAGGTTCGAGTCCTACTACCCCTACCAGTTCTTTATGGTGTGGCTATAGCTCAAAGGTAGAGCACCTGGTTGTGACCTAGGGGATTCGGGTTCAAGTCTCGATAGCCACCCCATAGAGAATTGTGTTGACTCTCTTAATTCTTCCATTAGGTTCTAAATTGTTCACATATACAAGAGAACGAGCATTTTTAAGGCGAAAGTCTTTTAACCTTCGAGAATTATATCTTGTATATATGTGAACACTCGGAGGTTTTTTTATGCCTCTATTGTTCTTTGACTTTGAGAGTATGTTGGACATTTAGGTTTTTAGCCTGTGCTTTAAGTCGGATCTGTCCACATGAGCTTGCAAGCACTCTCAATTAATTTTAGCACAGGTTGCTAGGTATAGCACTAGTTGTATCCAATGATACAATTAACTTTGTAGGTTCAAGTCCTGCCCTGTGCTAGATACTTTCTTTCTTCCGATGTTAGACAATCCATGGTGTATGTGGGATAGCTTCTTACATACTCTAACATCGGAAGAGTGAAATATCTCTAATATTATGAATGGACAAAGATTTATATTAATTAGCGGAATGATAGGAATGCTCATCACGGGTCTGATTATAGGCTCTATGGCCTATAGAAAGCATCACATGCAAACGCATTCTGAACACATAAAGCACACACACAAAGAATTTAAATAACAGATTCCATACGTGGCAACCTGCCCACTTCGCAGGTAGTGATTTATGATAGTTCTTTATAAATCCGAGCTCTGAGTCTAAGGAGGTTCTCAACTCGGTAAACCAATAGAACATGGCGACATGCTCAGGGGTGCAAAAGAAAGAACGAAAAGGGAGTGGTAAGACATCTACCCTCATAAAGGCAATAAAGTTTAAGACTTTATGAATAGGAATAGCACCCCTAAAACCTCCTGTATTGGCTCTTTGCTAGGGGTGCAAATTGAGTGTTGACGATAAATAATGGTACTGCTATGTATTTTCTGACTATTAACAACTAAATTAAGACCAATATGCCTTATCAAACAATCAATGAAATACCTGTATTTGGAGATCCTATTCAAAATGCAGTCCACCAGATGGTCAATTGCAAGAAAGACGCTCATTCATGTGCGTTAATGGCGGATCACCACTTAGGTTATGCGGTGCCTATAGGTGGCGTCATAGCTTATGAGAATCATATATCACCATCAGGTGTGGGTTATGACATAGCCTGCGGCAATAAGGCCGTTAGATTGGGTTGTAAGTATGACGACATTAAAGGTCACATACCCAGTATAATGGATGATATATTTAGAAAGATATCCTTTGGTATTGGAAGAGTTAATGAAGCTAAAGTTGATCATCAACTCTTTGATAGCGATACTTGGGATCTCTCACCTGTAAATGAACTCAAAGATATGGCTCGGTCACAATTAGGCACTGTAGGCTCTGGTAATCATTATGTGGATATTTTCAAAGACGAACAAGATCGTATATGGGTAGGAGTGCATTTCGGATCAAGAGGATTAGGTCATAAGATAGCCACTCATTTCGTCAAATCAGGTGGAGGTAAAGACGGTATAGATGTTGACCCTGTGCTTTTAGACCTTAACAGTGAATTAGGAGCTGATTACCTGGCATGCATGCAACTTGCAGGTCAATATGCTTATGCTGGAAGGGATTGGGCATGTTCTAAGGTGGCTCAAATAATAGGAGTTTTGGAAATGGAAGAAATCCACAACCACCACAACTATACTTGGGAAGAAATTCACAACGGTCAAAAACTATGGGTATGCCGCAAAGGTGCAACGCCTGCATTTCCCGGTCAAAAAGGATTCATAGGAGCTACAATGAGCGAACCGTCAGTAATAATACAAGGTGTTGATAGTGAAGATTCTAAGAAATCCCTTTATTCCACAGTTCACGGTGCAGGCAGGATAATGTCCCGTAATGAAGCAGCAGGTAAGCGCAGATGGAAAAAGGGAAAGCTTGTAGTAAAGTCTGAAGGTAAAATAACCAAAGACATGATGATGGATAAAGTAAAAACAGCCAAGGTTGAGCTAAGAGGCGCTGGTGTAGATGAATCCCCGCATTGCTACAAAAGGCTAGATGAAGTCTTAGACTACCATAGTGATACTATAAAGATACTCCACACACTCACACCAATTGGAGTTGCCATGGCAGGTGAAAACGAGTATGATCCATTTAAAGATTAACAACTAAACAGAAAGCATAACATCATGAAAGAATATCACAAGATACAAACTGTATACATGCGAGACCCTGATAATAAGTACAAAACATTACTCGAGGGAGAATACTCTATACCTCAATTTGAATACTTAAAAAATAATCCTTGGGTATTTACGGAAAAGGTAGACGGTACAAATATAAGAGTTATCATCAATAAAGGAAACATAACCTTTGGAGGCAAAACCGACAATGCACAAATACCTACAGAGTTGACAAATTGGCTTATTAATAAGTTTAAGGAACTTGAAAAAATAGAAGGTTTTTCTTCTAGATTTGATGGTGCAGAGGAAGTATGTTTATATGGCGAAGGATATGGGAATAAAATCCAAAAAGCAGGAAAGTTATACGGAGACACACAGAAATTTGTTTTATTTGATGTTAAGGTAGGTAACTTTTGGCTTAGTAGAGAAAATGTAGAGGATGTAGCTTTTAAGTTAGATTTAGATGTAGTTCCTGTTGTTGGCACTGGAACTTTAGATGATATGGTTAAACTATGTAAGCATGGCCATAATGGAAATATAAGTTTTAATTCTAGATGGGGAGATTTTCAACCAGAGGGAATAGTGGCTAGACCAGAAACAGAACTCTGTACCCATGATGGGAAAAGAATAATAACAAAACTTAAATGCAAGGATTTTAGAAAGGAATAGTTATTATCATGATATCAATTATATTCAGCCTTTGCATGTTCCTAGCAGGCACTGTATTCGGCTTTTGGTATGCAAACAAGCAGTCCAAATCAGCCATTGCCGATGCTCTTGAACAAGTCAATGACATGAAGACCATGGCAAAAGAAGCAAACGACTTAATTCATCAAGCAACTAATTTATGAATTTAAATGAAGAAGAATTAAAATTTTTGCTAAGTTTTCTTGAGGATAACATGAGCAATGATGTATTTACTATGGATAAAGCTCGTTTCATTTTAAATTTATATGATAAGTTAAATGAAAAGTTGAAAGAAATAGAAGAATGAACATTTACAAAGATGTAATAGATGACATAGGCAAATTATGCCGATTCTTTAAAAGGTTTATTAAGCCAAATAAGACAATTTCATATACTACAGTCAGCTCTGAGCCATCAATCCAGCTTAATAAAACACGCATCGATGCTACGCTCATACCAATGGGTCCACCACCTGTGACATGGAAGCCAGGTGATCCCATAACTATGAAGACTGGAACGACTTGCAGCCCATTTGGTGCAATAGGTGGTATAAATGACATTTCCTTCAAACAATGGCAAAAACAACAAGAGTTTTATGAACAACAAAAACATCCAAATAAATTTATTAATGCGGTTGATCTCGAAGCACTCATCAAGGAATTCAAAGCCAAAGGTAAGATGCAATGAAAGTATGCTTATTTTACCCCTCAATCGTCATATTAATCATATTCTTATTAGGTGAGCCTAACCTCCTTGATGCAATAATCCATTGCCTAATGAAATAATGACTAACACAGCAACCAAGTACCCTCTAGAAGGTCTCAGGATCGCCCACACGCCCTCTTTGCCTACAAAACAGGATATCTACCTCCTAAGAAGACAAAGCGCCGAGAACGGCTGGTATCTCGCCTCACAAAGGAATGATGTTGCAGCCATGGCCGAATACCTTATCATATGGAGCAAATCATTCGCAGACCGTAATATTCACTAATCATGACTGACCCACTAACCACAAAATTACAACAAATTACGAAACAATTAGACTTTCTAATGATACATGCTAAAGAGACACCAGCATTCTATGGAGAATCTCAGGACATCCTAGAAGCCGTACAAGGCTTTATTGAAGAAGATATTAAACAAATTATTGACGATCATTACGCTAACCCAAACATCACACTAGAAATAGGAGACGAATCAGACTACAACACTCTGCACCTATTTCCACAACATCAAAACTATAAAAGTAATTAAAGTCTAATATACACGCATATGGCCAGACCAAGACACACTCACGCTCAAATCATTCAAAAAGAAAGGAAAGATCGCAAAGCCATACTCCTTAAAGAACTTAAGAAAACTTACGGACTAATCACAGAAGCTTGCGAAAATCTTAACGTCTCAAGATCAACTTACTACACTTACTACAATAATGACCCAGAATTCGCAGCTCAAGTTGACCACATCAAAGAATCTAAAACAGACTTCTACGAAACCCAACTCATGAAACAAGCAAAACAAGGTAACGCTGCATCCACCATATTCTACCTCAAAACTCAAGCCAGAGATAGAGGATTCATAGAAAACCCAGTAGCAGAAGAACACCTAAAAGCTCTAACAGACATTAAACCAAATGACAAAATTAAAGAAGTTAAAGAATACTTCGACAAACATATCATCAACGTCACTCCAAAAACAAACACACCCGAAACTCCACAATCCACCACCACAACCACAATACAATCAACTACACAACCAAACAACATTAATACACAATAACCTATATAAATATATATATAATATATAACTCTATCCCGTCCCTCATATATCTATATATAAAGTACATATAGAGTACCCATGAATCATATGCTAGTCAAGCATAATCGTTTCAATCGAAACCATAAACTAATTAAAAGCATATAGATGCAATTGATCATATTATATAAGCATATACACAGATGTGGCAGTATCCCTATAAAAAGATTAGACATAAGACCCACATTGCGATCTATTATACAAGTGTAGAGTATAACCTATGTGTATATGACTATATAATATAAATGTATATGATTATACTAGGGGGGAGGGGGTTAGATATTAAATGCACCTCGGCAGATCCAGAACGGTTCGTCCTCATAAAAAATTATTATAAAAAGATTGCCATTGAAATTATTACAAAACTATACTGTGAATATCAATATGAAAACAGAAGCAAAAAGAATGTATAGACTGCCCAGTAGTGATTATGGCGAAGAAGCATATATAGATTTATATAGCATTACTGGGATATCAAGGGGTGGCTTAGAAGATAGAGATGGTAAAGAAGTGACTATTAGATTTGGGTGTGGTTCATGGCGGAGTGTTTTTTGCAAGAATAGCGATGACGCCAAGGCATTTATGACTGAGATATTGATGGAATTAAATAAAATAAGGTAATTATATACAAGTTTACACTTGAGTTATAGCAATGAGTTCATTTAATTTTAGATTAAGTGAGTGTGCTATTTTGTAAAGAATGTAGATAGACGGTATATTTTCCCCTCTTTCTACCATCCCAATAAAGTTTCTGCTTACCCCTGTTAATTCTGCAAGTTTTTCTTGGCTTATTTTGTTCCTTCTTCGTGCTATATGCACGCATTCCCCAATTTGTGATGCTATAAGCTGTTTATCTTTATGCATTTGTAATTATATAAGATAATAGTCTTTACTTCGACCAAGTATTGGTTATTAAAAGACAAGTATTACTTATAATATTGTGTGTATTTTATGAATGAACACATTGTTTTTGGTTAAATCGAACTAGAGGTTGAAATGAAAAAGTTAGTAGAAACAGTATTAGTAAGTGGTTCAATTGCACTGATAGTTTTATTGATAGCCTCATTGTTATCTGGATGTCAGACTTATAACCAACGTCGTGCAGATTTATATTACAGGCAGTATGAAGATGGTCAGATGAGCACATATGAGTATAATACACTTATGATTGACGTGCAGGAGAATCACCGGAATCGAGTGAGGCGAGTAGCAGATAGCTTTAGGAAGATTGGTGATAGTCTAAAGAGTCGACCAAATTACCCTTCTTATAATTACAGATAAACAACTAAACAGAAATATGATCACATGAAGCTGATTGAATATAAGAAAATAGGCCGTGATTATCTGCTTGTTATAGAAGAGTCATTTTTATGGATATTCAAGTGGAGAAGGAAATACATAGGAGATTTTGTATTCTATACATATCCTGAATATGAGTATTGTGATATGTCTTTGCTGAGGGAGTTGCATGATATTGTTTTGCAGATAGAGGTTGAAAGAATAAGACCTAAGGCTGAGCTGAAGGGTATTTAGGATCATATTGAACTGCTTGCTTCAGGTTTTTATTAAACGTGGATAGTTTTAAATCGCTGTGGAAATCTTTTTTAGTATTTTGTATGGTTTTCATAAGATTAAGCAGGAAATTAACTTGTTCGAAGTTTATGTAAGCATATTTCTTATGTTTTGTATTTGTTGAGTCTTTTTCTGTTTGAAAGTTGATATTGCCTAGTGATGTTAAATCGTCTTGATGTTTCTTAAGTAATTTAAACAATGTTTCGTGTTGAATTTGAAAAACATCTGCAACATCTTTTGAATCAACGAGTAAGTTCGTTGTTTGCCTTAGTATTGATATCAAATCATCCTTAGCCTCTTTAAACTTTTGTATAGGTTCATCCATGTGTTAGTTCCTTGTATGTGATTCTATTTTCTATATTAGACAGCATGTGGTTAAACCTATCAGCTTCTCCCATATGCCTTGAATTGTATCTGAAGACAAACTCATCGACATAATACTGAATATGTTTAGCTGATGTGAAATGATAAATCCCAACTATGCCACGTTTTAACAGGCTCCAAAAGCCTTCTATGGTATTTGTGTGGATTCTGCCCCTGACGAACTCCTTTTCTGAATGCCTGATAATTTTATGATCATAAATTAGCCCAAGTGCATGATATCCTATCCATTCATCAGTATACACAACGGCATCCTTAACAAATTCAACGACTTCCCTACCCAATGTATTGCTTTTGACATTATCCACTTTTTTAGCAACTAGCTTACCCTTTCTTTCTATCATGCCTATAATGGGAGTCTTATCTTTGTGACTACGCCCTTGAGAGCTCTTAACCTTTTTGTGTTTGTGTCGGTTCATATTCTTACCGCCTATATATGTTTCATCGACTTCCACCTCATTAGCGAGTTCTACATCATCGTAAATACCGAAACAGTTCCTAATGCGTTGTAACATGAACCATGCTGTCTTTTGAGTCACATGTATGTCTTTGGCTAGCTGCATAGAGCTAATACCCTTCTTATGGGAAGTGACAAGCCAGATAGCAAGGAACCACTTCTGAAGCTTTACCTTTGTATTCTCGAATAGTGTGTTTATTCGCACATTAAAGTATTTTTTGGTGTTCCTACACCTATATCTATTATTTGAGCATTTATATACCTGTGAATGTTCGTCAAAAGGTGAAATAACATTTCCATTCCACCGAAGTTGCTCTAAATGGTCTATGCACGCTTGTTCATCAGGAAAAGCGTTGATTAATTCTATTAGCGATTTAAACTCTCTATTTATCATAAAAACAATAATAGTAGATTATTACACAATGTCAACCTAGATCTTGTGTAAACTTATATATAGTTACCAAATAAACTTAAAACACGTAAAGATCATATTATATATATTAGGAATAAGATGTATATGATTAGGAAATTCTACAGATCACAATCTTTAGTGTGGACTTTCTTCCAAATATTTAATATGCAATTCATATAATACGTCATCCGGGACAAGAATTTAATAACCACACACAGCAATTGTAAAAAAATTTTCAAGGATAAATTTCTGCGAAATTTAGATAATTTAAAATAATAAAAAGGGATATTATGGCTAAGAATGTAACAAGAAAACAACCAAATGAGATTGGAAGATTAAAGAGAATGGGACTTGAGCGTAAGCTTGTTAAAGCATCAGAAGGAAAAATGCGCTTGAGTGATGTGATGCAAGAGTCCATCCAGGACACGTTGGCTGCTGGTATCGATCGATCAGATGCGGTCCGAGTCAGTAAGAAAGAGATTCGTAGGCAGGCAAATCGTAAAGCGAGAGGATTGCCTGCATGAGTAACGCTAAGTTGAGTCGTAAGGAGTTTTTAAAGCGCTTAGGATCTGGTGGTATTGCTGCCGGTATTGCTGCAGCATTGGGCATTAAGCTTAATGGTGAGGTTAAGCCGAAAGCTACATATAAAGATCATAAGTATCATATGAGCATACCTGAAGGTTATGTTCCTGCAGAGAAAGACGCTCCATTCGAAATCAATACTGATGGCGAAACTTTAGTATTTGATGTTAAACCTAAGCAAATAACTGTCATTCGTGATATTGAAGTCATCGGAAAGAAACATGATAAGCCTGTTGCATTAGGGAATAAATGCGGTGATGGAAGTGGGGGTTCTGTGGCTATAGGCAAATATATGCCATGGAGTGCTCGTAGAGGCTTCTTAGGAGCACCAGGAAAAGGACCTGCAGCTTGCATGGCTACAGCAGCAGCAACTAAGGCTACGCATGTAGAAAGAATCATACAAGGCGGCTTGAGCAAACCTGAAGTTAAAAAACCTACTGACTTGACTCCCAAGGAATTTAAAATTAGCGGTAGTTCGATTTTTGATGGTAATTATGTAAAAACTGATGGACCATCTAAAACACATTTCCCAGAGACAGCAGAAACGCGAGTAATAGGACAGTGGGTTGATGGCGAAAATACATTCCTTAATTCCGAAACTGTAACACCAGATAAATTAAAAAAATATATTGATGATCATAGTATTACTATAAATCAATTAAATAAAAAGTTTGAGCGCGATTACGCTCGAAGAAACAAAGGTATACTTTCAGACCGTCAAATTATCGAAGAAAAATATGCAAAATATTTAAAGAAAGAATTTATTAAAAATTGCGACAAGAAAGCTTTCCGATTCAATGGAAAGAATGCTTTTATGTATAAACATAAAAATAATACAAAATCATGGTCTGAATTAATGGAACAAAATGGAATTCAATCAAAAGAACATAATAATTACAGAAACCCATATTCAGTAACAACTATAATTAATTCTTCTTATGATGTTTTAAGATTTAAAAATAGACATATCGTAGTACCTTTCACAATATAAACAACTAAATAGAAAGACAATAAAATGAATGCAACAATAGCAATGATGATGCCAGGAGTCACAGAACTTCTTATTATAGCAGCAGTAATCCTTATGCTTTTCGGAGCTAAGAAAATACCCGAAATGGCAAAAGGAGTAGCTACTGCAATCCGTGAAGTTAAAGGTGCAGTAAAGCCTATTAACGATGAGATAAAAGATATTAAAAAGGAATTAAATTAATGCCATTAAAAAAAGGAAGAACTAAAAAGGCAATCAGTAGCAATATTAGAACTGAAATACGCGAAGGAAAACCTCGTAGGCAAGCGATAGCTATTGCATTGTCTAAAGCAAAAA
>JAJFKI010000040.1 GCA_021773295.1 Gammaproteobacteria bacterium
GAAATGGTAATGCCAGGGGATAACATCAAGATGGTGGTGCAATTAATCGCGCCCATCGCGATGGAAGAAGGTTTACGCTTCGCAATCCGCGAAGGTGGTCGTACCGTAGGTGCGGGTGTTGTTGCTAAAGTAATTGAGTAAGATTGTTATGAAGAAACAAAGAATACGTATCCGCTTAAAGTCATTTGATCACAAGTTGATTGAACAATCAGCAAAGGAAATTGTTGAGACAGCAAAGCGTACCGGCTCGCAATTGCAGGGCCCTATTCCTTTGCCGACAAAAATTGAAAAGTTTACGATTTTGATATCTCCCCACGTTAATAAAGACGCCAGGGATCAATACGAAATTCGTACGCACAAGCGTTTACTTGATATCGTTGACCCAACTGATAAAACAGTTGATGCGTTAATGAAGTTAGATTTAGCTGCAGGTGTTGATGTACAAATCAGCATTGACAGCGTTGAATAATGCCGAGTCTCAAAAGGTTAAGAGGTTAATACAATGGCAATTGGTTTAGTTGGACAAAAATGTGGAATGACCCAGGTCTTCACCGATAAAGGTGTTGCAGAGCCTGTGACTGTCATTCATATCGATGTAAATCGAGTCACGCAAATTAAAACCCAGGATACGGATGGTTACGCGGCCGTGCAAGTCACAGCAGGCGCCAAAAAAGCATCCCGTGTGAATAAACCTCAGGCGGGCCACTTTGCAAAGGCAAATGTTGAACCGGGTAAAGGTTTGTGGGAATTTCGTGTTAATCGTGCTGATGATTTGCAAGAAATCGAATTAGGTAAAGCAATCAACGTTGATATCTTCGAAGAAGGCCAAATGGTTGATGTGATTGGTACCAGTAAAGGTAAAGGATTTGCCGGTACGATCAAGCGACATAACTTTAGAGGCCAGCGTAATACGCACGGTAATTCGTTAGCACATAGAGCACCGGGTTCTATCGGGCAATGTCAATCACCGGGTAAAGTCTTTAAAGGTAAGAAAATGTCAGGCCAAATGGGCAATAAGCGTTGCACCATTCAAAATCAAAGAATCGTACAAATTGATAAAGAGCGTGGTCTTATACTCGTGCGTGGTGCGATTCCAGGTGCACCGGGCAGCGTTGTGGTTATTCAACCTGCAGTGAAAACGGGATCTATTGCAGAGGGGGCTAACTAATGGAATTATCAATTACAAAATTCGCTAATGCTAAAGCAGGTGGTAAGGTTGATGTTTCAGAAAAAGCGTTTGAACAAACGTTTAACCAACCTTTAATTCACCAAGTTGTCACCGCCTATCTTGCTAATGCCAGACAGGGCACGCAAAAGCAAAAGACTCGTTCTGAAGTCAGGGGTGGCGGTAAAAAACCATGGCGTCAAAAAGGCACAGGGCGAGCCCGTGCTGGTTCTATTCGCAGCCCAATCTGGGTCGGTGGTGGTGTAGCTCATGCTGCAAAGCCTCGTTCCCACAAACAAAAAGTGAATAAGAAAGCATACCGTGCGGCAATTCGCTCAATCCTGTCTGAATTAGCCAGACAAGAACGTTTGATTGTTTTGGACGAGTTAGTGTTAGACAGCCATAAAACAAAAGCGCTGGTTGAGAAATTGAATCTTCATAACATTACGAATGCGTTGATTGTGACTGAAGCTCAAGATCAAAACTTAATCTTAGCCGCTAGAAATGTGCCTAATTTAGAAGTCACTGATGTCAACCAAATGAGCCCAGTGAGCTTAATAGGTCATGACAAAGTCGTGATGACGGTTGGCGTCATTAAACAATTAGAGGAGCGCTTAACATGAGTGAAGCACGATTATTAAATGTAATATTAGCGCCCCATGTCTCTGAGAAGAGTAATATTATTGGTGAAAAGAATAATCAAATCACGTTTAAAGTGATGCGCGACGCCAATAAGTGCGAAATTAAAAGAGCAGTTGAACAGTTATTTAATGTGAAAGTCTCTAATGTAAGCGTGGTAAACCATAAAGCGAAAGCAAAACGTACCGGCCAACGATTAGGCCAGCGTAATGCATGGAAGAAAGCCTATGTCACCTTACAAGAAGGCTATGATATTGATTTCACTGGCATTAAGTAGATTGAATAGAAGGTAATATACCCATGGCAGTAGTAAGATTAAAACCAACATCAGCAGGCCGTCGCCATGCTACCAAGATTGTGAAAAAGCTTCACAAGGGTCGCCCCTTACGTAAGCTCACAAAAAACTTGAAAAAGCATGCGGGTAGAAATAATAATGGCCGTATCACCGTGCGTCATCGTGGCGGTGGTAATAAGCGTTTATATCGAGTCATTGACTTTAAACGCGATAAAGTCGGTATTTTGGGCAAGGTTGAGCGTATTGAGTACGATCCTAATCGTTCAGCGAATATTGCATTAATACTTTACACAGACGGCGAGCGGAGGTATATTGTTGCCCCCAAAGGCATAGAAGTAGGTACTAATGTCATTTCAGCGAATGATGCGCCTATTGAAGTTGGTAATACCTTGCCCTTACGCAATATTCCTCTGGGTACAGTGGTTCATTGCGCTGAGATGAAACCAGGTCGCGGTGCGCAATTAGCGCGTAGCGCTGGGACTTCAGTGCAATTGCTCGCCAGGGAAGGTGGTTATGCCACCTTACGTTTACGCTCCGGCGAAATGCGTAAAGTGCTCATTGATTGCCGCGCCACGATTGGTGAAGTCGGTAATGAAGAGCATGGTTTGGTTGATTTAGGTAAGGCGGGTGCGAGACGCTGGCGCGGATGGCGCCCACGAGTACGTGGTGTTGCGATGAACCCTGTTGATCACCCTATGGGTGGTGGTGAAGGTAAAACTTCAGGTGGCAGACACCCATGTAGTCCTTGGGGTCAGCCAAGCAAAGGTAAGAAAACGCGTAAGAATAAGCGTACTCAAAAGTATATTGTTAGATCTCGTAGAGACAAGAAGTAAGTTAAGAGGATAGAATAGTGCCACGGTCATTAAAAAAAGGTCCATACGTTGCTTATAAACTCCAGAAAAAGGTGACAGCAGCTGTTGCTGGCAACGACAAAAAGCCAATTAAAACTTGGTCTCGCAGCTCTACAGTAACGCCAGAGATGGTTGGCTTAACCATCGCAGTGCATAACGGTAAGCAATTTGTGCCTGTCTTTATCACTGAAGCCATGGTGGGACACAAGCTGGGTGAATTTGCTCAAACGAGAACGTTTAGGCAACATTCTGGCGATCGTAAGAAGTAATTATTAGAGGTAAGTAATGGAAGTCGCAGCAAAACATAAATATGCACGAATATCCCCGCGAAAAGCGCGGTTAATCGCTGATCAAATCCGAGGCTTGCCCGCTCATAAAGCGATGGAAGTCCTCGATTTTAGCGTGAAACGAGCCGCAAAAATGGTGAAGAAAGTATTAAACTCCGCCATGGCTAATGCTGAACACAATAATGGCGCGGACATTGATGAATTAAGAATATCGAAAGTCTTCGTCGATGAGGGCATGCGCATCAAACGAATTCGCCCACGGGCGAAAGGGCGTGCATGTAGAATCATTAAGCCTACTTGTCATATCACTGTGGCAGTATCAGACGAAGCTAGTGGGAGTTAAAGTCGATGGGTCAAAAAGTTAATCCAATTGGTATCCGCTTAGGAATTACAAGAGAAGCCGCTTCAGCGTGGTATGCACAAGGGGATGATTATTCTCGCAATATTCTGCAAGATTTCAAAGTGAGAGAATTTATCAAAAAACGTTATAAAGACGCAGGCGTTGCGAATATCAAAATCGAACGCTTAGCGAGTAATAGCAGAGTGACAATCAGTGCGGGTAGACCCGGTATTATCATCGGCCAAAAAGGTCGTGGTGTCGAAGAATTGAGAGACAATATCGCCAAAATTCTTCAAGGTGCTCAAGTACACATAAATATTGAAGAAGTGAAAAAACCGGAAATTAATGCCACCTTAGTCGGTGATACTATTGCAAGACAATTAGAGCAACGCGTTATGTTTCGCCGCGCGATGAAACGTGCCGTGACGTCTGCGATGAGAGCGGGCGCATTGGGTGTTAAGGTTTGCGTGAGTGGTCGCTTAGGTGGCGCCGAAATCGCACGCAGTGAATGGTATCGAGAAGGTCGCGTGCCATTACATACCTTCCGTGCAGATATTGATTATGCCTTAGCTGAATCTCATACCACTTACGGTGTTATCGGAGTGAAGGTCTGGATCTTCAAAGGTGAAGTCATGCCTGAGAACAGCGAAGAGGTAGCAGCGTAAGCTGCGAACGAAGGAGTATAGATTATCATGTTGCAACCAAAAAGAAATATTCGCAAAAAGCAAAAAGGGCGCAACCGCGGCTTAGCCTCCAGAGGCAATAAAGTCAGCTTCGGTTCCTTTGGCTTGAAAGCGACAACACGTGGTGAATTAACGGCGCGTCAAATTGAAGCAGCCAGACGAGCAATGACCCGTCATATAAAACGGGGCGGTAAAATTTGGATCCGTGTTTTTCCAGATATGCCAAGAACGAAAAAGCCACTAGAAGTTCGTCAAGGTAAGGGTAAAGGTAGCATAGATCGCTGGGTGGCACTCATTCAACCAGGTAGAATGCTGTTTGAAATGGAAGGGGTGGCTGAAGATTTAGCGAGAGAAGCGTTTAAACTCGCTGCCGCAAAGTTACCTGTGAAATGTGTCTTTGAAATAGAAACGGTGATGTGATGATAGCAGCAGAATTACGAGAAAAAAGTATTGAAGAATTGCAAAAGGAAAAGGAAAGCTTGCTGCGAGAACAGTTTAACTTACGCATGCAAAAAGGTAGTGGACAGGAAATCAAACCACACTTATTTAAGAATGTGCGTAGAAATATTGCTAGGGTAAATACGATACTCCATCAAAAAGCATTAAATTCAGAAAAGGTAAGTACAGATGGCTAATACTGAACAAGTAGTAAATCGTCGGACCTTAGTGGGTAAGGTCGTGAGTGACGCCAGCGATAAGACAGCAGTTGTCTTAGTAGAGCGCCGAGTGCCTCACAAATTGTATAAAAAATATATTACACGCAGCAAGAAGTATCATGCACATGATGCAGCGAATGAGGCGCGTAAGGGTGATACAGTCCGTATTGAAGAAAGCCGCCCAATTTCTAAGTTGAAAACATGGGTGTTGACTGAGGTCATCGAGAAAGCGAAATAGTTTCAGCAGTTTGTGGCTAAGCGCTTTGAATAAAGGCCCTTAGTCATGGTATACTTCCGCGCCTTCGCCCAGCGAGACAGGAAGTGAGTGATTTTGGAGATAACTAAATGATACAAATGCAAACAATGCTTGATGTAGCCGATAATAGCGGTGCCAGAAAAGTGATGTGTATCAAGGTATTAGGTAATGCTCGTTATGCAGGTATTGGTGATGTCATCAAGGTGACAGTGAAAGAGGCCATACCTAGAGGGCGAGTTAAAAAAGGTGATGTATTATTTGCGGTGGTCGTACGTACTCGAAAAGGTGTTCGTCGCCCCGATGGTTCTGTCATCCGATTTGATGGCAATGCAGTTGTACTGTTGAATGCTCAGAAGCAGCCTTTGGCGACTCGGATTTTTGGTCCAGTGACTAGAGAGTTGCGCAGTGCTGCATTTATGAAAATTGTGTCATTAGCACCAGAAGTGTTGTAGGCGAGAAAATTATGCGAAAGTTCAGAACAGGTGATGAAATCATTGTTATTGCGGGGCGAGATAAAGGCCGTCGCGGTAAAGTGCTTAAGATTATGAAAGACAAAAAGAACCCGAAGCGTGGATATAAAGCAGTGGTAGAAGGTATTAATATGTTAACCAAACATATGAAACCAAATCCCAATGCCAACGAAGAGGGCCGTATCGCGAAAATTGAGGGTACGATACATATTTCGAATATCGCCTTATATAACCCTGTAAGCCATAAGGCCGATAGAGTGGGTATTAAATCGCTAGAGGATGGACGTCGTGTACGTTACTTTAAGTCCAATGGCGAAATTGTTGATGTACTAGAAAGCTAAAGGTAGTGGATTGTTGAAATGGCTATGAGAGAATTACAAGAATTTTATCACAAACAAGTTGTTCCTAAGTTGATGGAGCAGTTTGGCTATAAGAATGTGATGGAAGTTCCTAAGTTAGACAAAATTACGCTGAATATGGGCGTGGGTGAAGCAGTTGCGGACAAAAAAGTCTTAACGGCAGCCGTTGGGGATATGGACTGCATTGCAGGGCAAAAAGCAGTACAAACCCTCGCGAGAAAGTCGATTGCTGGCTTTAAAATTCGTGAAGACTGGCCTATCGGCTGTAAAGTAACGTTACGTAAAGCGAGAATGTACGATTTCTTCATGCGCTTGGTGAATATTGCCATCCCTCGTATTCGTGACTTTCGCGGCTTAAATCCTAAATCCTTTGATGGCCGCGGTAATTTTAGCATGGGTATCAAAGAGCAAATCGTTTTCCCTGAAATCGATTACGACAAAATTGACGCAATTCGTGGTATGGATATTTGTATTACCACCACAGCAAAAACCGATGAAGAAGGGCGTGCGCTATTAGCCGCATTCAATTTTCCCTTCAAAGACTATAAGAGGAATGATTAATGGCAACTAGGGCTAAAATCGAAAAAGAAAAGCAGCGAACAAAACTCGTTGCTCAATACAAAGCAAGACGTACGGCGTTATACAAAGAACGTGCAGAATGTTATGCGATGCTTGAAAATCCTAAAGCGGATCATAATGCAGCTTACGATCGTATTGCCGAAATTCAAGACACCCTAGACAAAATGCCTCGTAATTCTAGCCCAGCGCGCCAACGGCGTCGTTGTCAAATTACCGGTCGACCACGTGGTGTTTATCGTAAGTTTAAATTATGCCGTAATAAAATACGTGAGTTAGCCATGATGGGAATGTTTCCTGGTGTTGAGAAATCCAGTTGGTAAAGTTAAGTTTTAATTTGGGAGCTTTATAAGCAATGAGTATGCAAGATCCAATAGCCGATATGTTAACAAGGATTCGTAATGCGCAGATGGTTAACAGCGAAAAAACAGCGATGCCATCTTCTAAATTAAAAATAGCTATTGCAAAAGTTTTGAAAGATGAAGGTTATATCACGAATTATAACGTTGAAGGTGATGAGAAAATGCCATCGCTCGTTATTTTTCTGAAGTATCATAGTAATAAACCGGTAATTGAAACCATTAAACGTATCAGCCGACCAGGCCTTAGAATCTATAAAAGTTGTAACGACTTGCCAGATGTTCTAGGGGGCTTAGGAATCACGGTTGTTTCCACATCGAAAGGTGTGATGAGTGATAGACTCGCTCGTAAGGAACGTTTGGGTGGTGAGATTCTCTGTAAAGTTTGGTAGAAGGGTTTAATATGTTATCAAGAATTGCGCGACAACCGATTACAATGCCACAAGGCGTAGAAGTTAAAGCGTCTGGCCAAGAGGTAACGGTTAAAGGTAAACATGGCAGCTTAATTTTTAATTTACCGAGTTGCATTGGCATTGCTCAAAATGATAATGAGCTGAGTATTACAGTGACTGAAAACGATGGCCGTAGCAATGTGGTTGCGCTGGCTGGAACGGCTCGTGCGATTTTGAATAATATGGTGATTGGCGTGAGCCAGGGCTTTGAAAAGAAATTGCAATTAGTGGGCGTCGGTTATCGTGCGCAGCTAAAAGGTAAAGTCTTGGGTTTAACCTTGGGTCTTTCTCATCCCGTGGAGCACAAAATACCAGAAGGCATTACGATTGAGTGCCCAAGCCAAACAGAAGTTATCATTAAGGGTATCGACAAACAAAAAGTAGGACAGGTTGCGGCAGAAATTCGCAGCTATCGTCCACCTGAGCCCTACAAAGGTAAAGGCATTAGGTATGCTGATGAGCGTATTGTTCGCAAAGAAGCCAAGAAAAAGTAGGAATTAGAGCATGAGTGATAAAAGAACCAGTAAAGACCGCCGAGCAAAGAAAACAAGAAGCAACATTATGCGTCAACAAATGCGTGATGCAGACCTTGTTCGTATGTCAGTACACCGAACGCCTAACCACATTTATGTACAGTTATTACAGTATGATGCCTTAGCGCGTGAGACAAAAGTTGTTGCTAGCGCATCCACCTTAGATAAAACCATCAAGGGCTGCGTCAAGCATACGGGTAATGCCGAGGCTGCAGCACTGGTTGGTAAATTAATCGCAGAGAAAGCAAAGGCTGCTAACATCAACAAGATTGCCTTTGATAGGTCGGGTTTTAAATACCATGGTAGAGTCAAAGCACTCGCTGATGCTGCGAGAGAAGCAGGTTTACAAGATTTTTAAAGGGTAGGATTCATGGCAAGTTATAGTCAAGAAACAACAAGTGATGGCATCGGCATTGAACGTTTAGTCAATGTTAATCGTGTTGCCAAAGTGGTAAAAGGCGGACGCATCTTTAGCTTTACCGCAACGACGGTCGTTGGTGATGGTAATGGTAAAGTGGGCGTTGGTTGCGGTAAAGCAAGAGAAGTGCCGGTTGCAATTCAAAAGGCCATGGAAAGCGCACGCCGTAACATGAAGTACATTGAATTAGATGGTGATACCTTATTCCATGAAATCAATTCAAAATGTGGTGCGACAAAAATATTTATGAAACCTGCTGCTGATGGTACCGGTATTATCGCAGGAGCTGCGATGCGTGCTGTATTCGAAGCATTAGGTGTTAAAAACGTATTGGCGAAAGTGATGGGTTCAACCAATCCTATCAACGTTGTTAAAGCAACGTTACATGCTTTAACAGAATCTTGTTCGCCTGAAAGCATCGCTGAAAAGCGTGGTTTGAACGTCGAAGAAATTATGGGTGAGCAAGGCAAATGAGTGCAAAAAACTTAAAAGTCACATTAATTCGTAGCCTGAATAAAAGAATAGCAAAACACAAGGCATGTGCTGAATGTTTAGGGTTACGCAAAATTAATCAAACGGTGATCGTTGAAAACGTGCCAAGTATTCGTGGCATGGTCGATAGAATCTCTTACCTATTACGAATTGAGGAAGTGTAGCCATGCATTTAAATGATTTACAGCCAGCTAAGGGCGCTAAAAAAGCTAAAACCCGTGTGGGTCGTGGCTGGGGTTCAGGCAAAGGTAAAACTTGTGGCTCTGGACACAAAGGTCAAAAAAGTCGTGGCCGTGGTAAAGTGGCAATTGGTTTTGAGGGTGGTCAAATGCCCCTTCACCGACGAGTGCCTAAGTCTGGTTTTAACTCTTGGAAGAAGCGTTTCTCAGCTGAGATTCGTTTATCAACCTTAGAGAGCTTAGCAACTGATAGCGTGAATTTAGAGGCATTGAAGAATGCTGACTTAATTGCAAATTACATCAAGTTTGTGAAAGTGATTGCAACGGGTGACATCAAAAAAGCAATTACGGTTGCCAATGATATTAAAGTCACTAAGGGCGCAAAAGCTGCGATTGAAGCAGCGGGTGGAAAGGTCGAGGAGTAGATGGCTAATAAACCAGGAGCAGCAGCGCTAAACCCTGCCTCAAAGGGCTTGGCGGAATTAAAGAAGCGCTTACTCTTCGTATTCTTAGCGATTGTTGTTTATCGAATTGGCGCGCACATTCCTGTACCTGGCTTAGATCCACAACGATTAGCCGCCTTATTTTCACAGCATGCTGATGGTTTAATTGGTTATCTTAATATGTTCTCTGGTGGTGCACTGCAACGCTTAACCGTATTTGCGCTAGGGGTTATGCCTTATATTTCCGCGTCTATTATCATCCAACTCTTTTCCAGTGTTTCACCAAAACTAGAACAATTGAAAAAAGAAGGCGAAGCGGGTCGCCGTAAAATCAATAGCTATACCCGTTACGGTACCTTAGGCTTAGCGATATTCCAATCCTTGGGTATGTCAAAATACTTAGCCAGCTCTGGCGTTGCTTTGCATTCTGGTTTAGCCTTTTATTTTGTTGCCACGATTACACTATCAACGGGCACTATGTTCTTAATGTGGTTAGGCGAACAAATGACAGAGCGTGGCATTGGTAACGGTATCTCCCTTATCATTTTCGCCGGTATCGTTTCAGGTCTACCTGCAGCGATTGCTAGAACCTTAGAGCAAGTTCGCCAAGGACAAATACAAGTCTTCGTGATGTTATTTATTGCGGCTTTAGTGACCTTAGTCACAGCCAGCGTGGTATTCATGGAGCGCGCACAGCGCCGTATTCCGGTTAATTATGCTAAGCGCCAACAGGGCCGAAAAATGTATGCGGCTCAAAGTACACACTTACCCTTAAAAATTAATATGTCAGGTGTGATTCCTCCGATTTTTGCATCCGCCATTTTGATGTTCCCCGTGGCCGTGGCGCAATGGTTTGGTAATACCCCAGGCATGTCATGGCTGGGTGAAATCGGCTTTATGTTACAACCGAGACAACCACTGTGGATGTTGTTATATACTTTCGCAATATTTTTCTTCTGCTTTTTCTATGCCGCGTTGGTGTATAACCCCAAAGATACAGCCGATAATTTGAAAAAATCGGGTGCTTTTATTCCTGGTATTCGCCCAGGTGAGCAAACGGCCAATTATATTGATAATGTGATGACGCGTTTAACCCTCTGGGGAGGCGTGTATTTAGTCACTGTCTCTCTATTGCCACAGTTGCTCATCATGCGTTGGAATGTACCGTTTTATTTTGGTGGTACCTCACTCTTGATTATCGTCGTGGTACTGATGGACTTTATCGCCCAAACCCAGGCGCATTTAATGTCCCATAAGTATGAGTCACTGATGAAAAAGGCAAATATGCGCGGAAATGGCGCTCCTGGGGCTGGATTATTGCGTTAAAGGGCAAAGCAGTGTATATTACGGCTCCCTTTTGGGCTAATTTTAGTCGGGAATTGCTGAATTTAGGTTTGTAAAAGAGGTTTTAGATGAAAGTAAGAGCTTCTGTAAAGAAAATGTGTCGGAATTGCAAAATCATTAAACGTAACCGAGTGGTGCGGGTGATTTGCACGGATCCTAAACATAAACAACGCCAAGGTTAAGACGCTATAACAGTTAATCTGGGCAGGATTTAGGATCATTATTGATTTTAGCGCCAAAGAGCGGTATTCTACGCTGCTATTTGGTGAAATGGTAATATTTTATGCTATTCGTTGGAGAATTTGAATGCGTATTGCAGGTGTCAATGTACCGGTAAACAAACATGTTGTGATAGGTCTCACAGCTATCTACGGTATTGGTCGTAGCCTGGCCGATGCTATTTGTCAGCGCTTGGGGATTGACCCTCAGTGTAAGGTGAAAAATTTGGCGGAACAAGACGTTGAGCGTCTACGGGAAACCATCACCGGGGGTGAATTTGTCATCGAAGGTGATTTACGTCGCGTCATCGCTACTAATATTAAGAGATTGAGAGACATTGGTAGTTATCGCGGTACGCGTCATCGACGTGGTTTACCCTTACGTGGCCAACGTACTAAGACTAATGCTCGCACCCGTAAAGGGCGTAAAAAGCAATCAGGCACTAAGTAATTTAAGTAAAAGGTAAAGACTAATATGGCTTCATTGAAGAAAATTTCAGACGGCATTGCACACGTCAATGCAACGTTTAACAATACGATTATCACGGTTACCGATGTTCAAGGTAACGCGTTAGGCTGGGCATCTGCGGGCCAGTCATACAGTGGCTCAAGGCAGAGTACGCCTTATGCTGCTCAGATGACGGCAGAGAAAGTCGCTGAAATTGTTAAAAAGTATCACTTAGAAGCGTTAGACATCATTGTAAAAGGTCCAGGACCAGGACGTGAATCATCAATTCGTGCATTAGGAAGCCATTTTACGATTAAATCAATCACCGACCAATCCAGCATTCCACATAATGGTTGTCGTGATCCCAAAGAACGAAGAGTTTAAAGGAGTTAGAGTAGATGGCTAAGTATACTGGTCCAAAATGTAAATTATCTCGAAGAGAAGGCACCGATCTTTTACTTAAAAGTAAAATCCGCTCACTCAATTCTAAATGTAAAGCGGATACCTTGCCGGGCATTCACGGTGCAAGACGTGGCAGGTTATCAACCTATGGCATCATGTTACGTGAAAAGCAAAAATTACGTCGCATGTATGGCATGTTAGAGAAGCAATTCCGCCGTACTTTCACTGAAGCAGCCCGTGTTAAAGGCTCTACCGGCGAGAACTTGATCAAATTATTAGAACAACGTTTGGATAACGTTGTTTATCGCATGGGTTTTGGTAGCACCCGTGCTGAAGCACGCCAATTGGTGAATCACCGCGGTGTGTTAGTCAATGGAAAGTGTGTTAACATACCATCCTATTTGGTGAAGCCTGAAGATGTTGTTGAAATCCGAGAAAAGAGCAAAAAACAACTACGTATTCAGGCCGCAGTTGAGTTTGCACAGCAGTTAGGTTTTCCGGAGTGGGTTGACGTTGATGCTAAGAGTTTGAAGGGTACCTTCAAATATGTACCTGATAGAGATCAGGTGCAGTTAGATATTAATGAAAATCTGATTGTTGAGTATTATTCTCGTTAATGATTTAAGCGGTTTGGAGTCTACGGCGAATGAGCGTAACAGAGTTTTTAACACCTAAAAATATCGAAGTTGATGTTGTAAACGACAGTCACTTCAAAGTGACATTGCAACCTCTTGAGCGAGGTTTTGGCCATACCCTAGGTAATGCCCTACGTCGTATCTTATTATCATCCATGTACGGCTGTGCCCCGATTGAAGTCGAAATCGAAGGGGTAGAGCATGAGTACAGCACCATTGACGGCGTGCCTGAAGATGTCATCGATATCCTCATGAATCTCAAAGGCGTTGCTATTAAAATGCATGGTCGTGATGAAGTCATCTTAACCATCCAAAAAAGTACAGCGGGTCCTGTGACAGCGGCAGACTTTTCAGAAGAGCACGACATTGAGCTCATCAACCCTGATCACGTCATTGCTCATCTTTCCGATAAAGCATCCATTAATATGCAAGTTACATTTGCACGTGGCCGTGGTTATCAACCCGTTGTTATCGTGAAAGACGACGAAGACGATTTATTGGTAAGCCAAAAAACCACAATTGGCAAATTACAATTAGATGCGAGCTTTAGCCCAGTGCTTCGCGTGGCTTATACTGTCGATAGAGCACGGGTCGAGCAACGTACAGACTTAGACAAATTAGTACTCGACTTAGAAACCGATGGCACCATACAGCCCGATGAAGCGATTCGTTGTTCTGCTAATATCTTGCAACAGCAATTAGCAGCCTTCGTTGACCTACAACAAGAAGAGCAAAAAGAACCTCAAAAAGAAGAATTACAATTCGACCCAGTGTTACTCAGACCCATTGAAGATTTAGAGTTGACTGTGCGTTCGACCAATTGTTTAAAAGCGGAGAGTATTTGCTATGTGGGTGATTTAGTTCAACGCACGGAAGTTGAACTGTTAAAAACACCAAATCTTGGCAAAAAATCATTAACTGAAATCAAGACTGTGTTGGCATCCTATGGATTGTCACTTGGGACTCATTTAGAAAGTTGGCCTCCCAGCCAAATTTCCGAGTCTGGTATGGATAACCCAACAATCAGTACTCAATCTTAATGGAAAGGAATTAAGTTATGAGACATCGAAAAGGTGGCAGACATTTAAATAGAACAAGCAGTCACAGACAAGCTATGTTCCGCAACATGGCCGCATCTTTAATGCGCCATGAAATCATTAAAACGACTTTGCCAAAGGCGAAAGAATTACGCGGCGTTATCGAGCGTTTAATCACTTTAGCCAAAGAAGACAATGTTGCTCGTCGTCGTATCGTATTCGCAAGATTACGTGACCGTGAAATGGTAACTAAGCTCTTCAACGAATTAGCCCCTCGCTATAAAGAGCGTCCAGGTGGTTATACCCGCGTCTTAAAGTGCGGCTTCAGACATGGCGATGCAGCCCCAATGGCTATCATCGAACTCATGGACAGACCAGCACAACAAGAAGAAGACTTCAACGAAATTCCAGAGACAGCTGAAGCCTAACAGCCTCAATCTTAATGTAGGGGCGGACCCATAACCGCCCTTCAGTTTCCCTTAACTTTTTTTATGTTTAAAATTAAAAAAACTATGCCATAATTTACCTATGGATAGTAAATAATCCTATTGGGAAAAAAGCAATAAAAATAGGAAGTCGTTCTAACATGAACTGGCTATAAAAGAATGAAAATCTACGTGCCACGAGAAGCAGATGCCAATGAGTCTAGAATCGCAATTGTCCCTGACATTGTAGAGAAGCTTGCGGCTTTAAAAGCAGACGTTTATGTGGATAATAACCTTGGCGCGCACTTAAATATTTCAAATGAAGCATTTATCAATGCAGGCGCCACGATCGTTGAAAACCACAACGACATCATCAAACAAGCAGAATTAATATTGCGTGTTAAAGCTAGTGATGATGAAGTGTTGCAACAGGCAACGCCCAATACAATCCATGTAAGTTTTCTTAACCCACCTTTAGAGCCAGATTTAGTCGAAGCCATGTGTCGGATGCAATTGACAGCCCTGAGCATGGAATACATCCCTAGAATCACTCGTGCGCAACCCATGGATGCCTTGACGTCCCAAGCTAACTTAGCCGGTTACTATTCAGTGATTTTAGCTGCAAACAGATTAAATAAAGTATTTCCTATGATGACGACGGCGGCAGGGACTGTGCTGCCAGCACGTGTCTTTATCATTGGTGTTGGTGTGGCAGGCCTGCAAGCCATTGCCACAGCGAAGCGTCTTGGTGCAAAAGTCTTTGCATACGATACACGCTTGGTTGTAGAGGAACAAGTGAAGTCACTCGCCGCGGTCTTTGTCAAAGCTGATATTGGTGAAACTGGCGAAACAGAACAAGGCTATGCAAAAGAGTTAACGCCAGAACAAATGGAGTTACAACGAAAAGCCATGTGTAAAGCATGCAAAGATGCCGACGTGGTGATTACCACTGCGCAAATCTTTGGGCGCAAAGCGCCGATCATCATCACGGATGAAATCATTCAAGAAATGGAACCAGGGACTATGATTATTGACTTAGCCATCGATACGGGCGGCAATGTAGAAGGCGCTCTGCCTGATGGTGAAGTGATTAAACATGGCGTTAAAATTGTGACAATAAAAAACATGCCAGGAAAAGTTGCACTCGATAGCAGTAAACTCTACGCTAATAATATATATCATTTCATCAAAGAAGGGTGGAGCCAGGAACAAAATAAATTTATTATTGATGCAAACGACGAATTGATTAATAGCACCTTAATCACACTCAATGGCCACAATCAGTTAACGGATAAAGGAGGAAGTTAAGCGATGGATGCAAATATTGCCTTATTATTATTTATTTTCGTGTTGACCTTGTTTTTAGGGTTTGAACTTATTTCAAAAATCCCTTCCCGCTTACACACACCCTTAATGTCAGCGACTAATGCCATATCAGGCATCATCTTAATCGGTGCGCTGTATCTGTGTAGCCAAGTGGATGTTATGGATAACTGGCTGACGGCGAGTTTGGTATTTATCGCATTATTTTTAGCAGCCTTTAATGTGTTCGGTGGTTATATCGTCACGGATAGGATATTAAAAATGTTTAAGCATAGCCAGCACGATAAAGCAAAAAATAAAAAAGGTGGGTGAAGATTATGTTAGCCGCAGCTTACATCATTGCCTCAACACTGTTTATTATTAGCATTAAGTTACTAAGTAAGCAAAATTATGCACGGCTTGGTAACGGCTTGTCGGCACTCGCCATGCTTATCGCCATGGTTGCCACCATGATGCAATATACCGTATTAAATTATGAATTAGTGTTTACCGCCATTGGCCTGGGTTTTTTAGTTGGACTCGGTGTGGCAAGACTCGTAAAAATGACGGCAATGCCACAAACGGTTGGTTTATTAAATGGTTCGGGTGGTTTAGCCAGCTTGCTAGTTGCCGTGGCTGAGAGTACCCGTGTCAGTGCCAGTGCTGATTTCCAACAAGTTGTGATTGCCTTGACGATTCTTATCGGTGGTGTGACCTTTGCCGGTAGCATTGTCGCTTTTTTGAAGTTGGCACGCTTAATGCCTTCACGCCCCATAGTGGCGCCACTACATCGCGTCATTAATGGATGCTTATTGATAGCCAGTATCACGGCCCTTTTAGCTATAGAATATTATCCAGCTTATCAAGTGATACTATTAAGTGCCGGTATTGCCTTGATCCTCATCCTAGGTATTTCTGCTGTGATGACCATTGGGGGTGCCGATATGCCGGTCGTCATTTCCTTACTGAATAGCTATTCAGGGATTGCAGCCTGCCTTGCCGGCTTTATTTTGAGTAATAATATGATCATCGTCGGCGGTGCCTTAGTGGGCGCCAGCGGCTTCGTTTTGACGATGATTATGTGTAAATCCATGAATCGCTCCTTAGCCACGGTATTATTTGGCGCTAAACGCGTGGTGCATCAAGAGGCTAGTACTAGCAAAAAGCCTGTTGCTTTCACCCCAAAAGCCATTAACCCAGTGGATGCTTATTATCGCCTTGAAGCGGCGCGTACCGTGATGATTGTGCCGGGTTATGGCATGGCGGTGGCACAGGCACAGCACGCATTGTCTGAGTTAGGAGATATCCTAGAAAGCAATGGCGCGGAAGTCTATTTTGCCATTCATCCCGTGGCTGGGCGCATGCCAGGCCATATGAATGTCCTTTTGGCCGAGGCAGGGATCCCCTATGATAAGTTTGTTGAACCAGACACTGCGAACCCGCTAATGCCGAATATAGATGTATGCGTCATCGTAGGGGCGAACGATGTGGTGAACCCAGCGGCGAGAGATAGAAAGGACACCCCAATCTATGGCATGCCCATTATCGATGCTGACAAAGCCAATACGGTGCTGATTATTAAACGTAGTCTTGCCACTGGCTTTGCCGGTGTTGATAATGACTTATTTTATAAAGACAACACTATTTTTCTTTTTGGTGACGCCAAAATGATGCTGACAGACGTTATTTTAGAGTTCAGAGATCAGCTGCCTGGCGCTTAATATTACTGTTTATCTGCTATCATTAAAAAAACCTTAATATTTCTTTATCAGCGCTAAAAATAAAAAATTATTATTATTCAACAGATTAGCTAGTCTGCGACTTGGTTTTACAAAAAAAATCAATAATTTCTTAAAATAATCTTAAATAAAGGTTGCCTTTTAATATTTGGGCGCTATACTGTAGTTGTTTGCTTGGCTACGTCAAGTAAACAACAACCTCATATATCTGTAATCTCAATGGATTATGCCAGGTCCTCCCGGACCTGGCATTTTTTTTTGTCGAATCAAAAATTTATTGATAATAGCAGCTTTTATTAATTTTTTGTTAATATTCAACCCTTAGACTGATCGCCTTATAATTTTTTATGTGGGGTTACAAGTGGCAGCTGAATTGCCAGAACATCGTTTATCCTTAGCTGTGAAAGCACTTGAAGCGTCCCTTAGAAGTGATTATTGTCTTTTAAAGAAACTAGGCACCCAGTCATTTGCTGTGACCTTCGCTTCTTATACGCCTATTACTCGTCATCAGACTACCCTTGTGAGCCTGTTGCAGTTAGTTTTAGTGATGTTCGAGTTACAAGTTAAAGAGGCGCTACCTGCGCCTGCTGATTTTCACCCAAGAATGGGACGCACGCCCAATATGATTAAAAAGAGAGAACGGGAAAGTAACCGCAAAGCGTTGTATTCCTTTGTGCATGAGAATTTTCATGACGCAATTGAGTGGCTGCAACCAGTGAGTGAAAATAGGTTTTATGAAGCTCATGAAGACGTCGTTGCCTTCCGACAAAGAATAGTACATATAGAAATAGTTGATAAATTAGCTTGGGTCATTTTCAATAATTTTTACTCTGAAGCTGCATCGCCACATATTGAGCTCATAGCGGAATGGTTAAGCTCAGTGATACCTGATAAACAACTAACAATTAAGGATTATCTTGCTGCAGAGGATATCGCTAGAAACATTGAAGAGTGCTGTGAAGCGTTAGCAGATACCCATCCGGATAAGTCGTCATTGAAAATGATTCTTAACTTCTATAAAACTGATCCGAAATCCTGGTCTGACAGCACGAAACAGGAGCTCATTGGATCGTTCAAGAGAGAGAATCTAGCAGTCCCCGCGAGCTGTTCTAGTAAGGTATAGAGGTGCGCATAAGGGTTAACCCATTACCATATTATTACTTAACCTTTTTATGTATGACACTTTAGTTGTAAACTGTTCTTTTTAGACAAAGGATAGTTGATGATTATATTCAGGAGACTTTTCAGTGTTAGTGTAAATTTATTGGTTTTTTTAGCATTTCCTGCATATGCTGGCCTTTATATCGGTGGTGGACTTGGCTCCGATACGGTAAATTTTAAGCAAACTTCTCGGGTTTTCCAACCTAAAGGGGTTGATGCTCTCAAACCTGCTGGCTTTGATGTTCTCAATAAAACCAATTTATCGGGCACTGGAATTTTTGGAATAGTTTTCATGGGCTATGGTCATTTTTATAAGGAATGGTACCTCGCCGGCGAAGTGAATGCTAATGCCAGCTCAAGTTGTTTTTCATCATCTAATAAAGAATTGGTCCATGCTAATTTTTCAGATACACATTATAAAATGAATAACAGTTATGGGGTGGCTATCTTACCTGGTTATCGAATACTGAAAAATACATTGTTTTATGGCAGACTAGGTTATTCAAGCACACACTTTAAAGTATCAACTTCAGATACCTCGTTAACTAATATCTCAAACCGCCTTGATGGCTTTCTCTACGGTCTTGGGTTTAAACAAAAGATTAACGAGCGTTTTGCTTTTCGAGTTGAGTACAGCCGAATACTTTATCATGATGTTTCAATGAGCACCTTTGATCCTCTTAGCTCAGTCACTAAAAATACAAGCATTTTCCCGCAACAACAGTTGGTTGACTTAGCAATGATTGTTAATTTTGATTAGTGGGTACGATGGGTATATACCCACCGTACCTCAAAATGCGATTTTCTGCCGGGCGCTTTTTGTTCCCAGGAGCCGTTTGAAACTTGCCAATAGAATGGCTATTACCTGCGTTTCAAACGGCTCCTGGGAACAAAAATCACCGCGGCATAAATCTCGCATTTTGAA
>JAJFKI010000005.1 GCA_021773295.1 Gammaproteobacteria bacterium
GAGAATTTTCTCGGCAAAAGAATGAAGCCTTCATTGGCTGTGGCATTCTTAATAAAATGACTCACCTCGGCATGCCTAAAAGTTATCGCTGCGCCTGAATTTCAGAAAATAATTAAGCACGCAGGGTTAGGAAACTACGCCTTGGATTGATATGATTCCTCAGCTTCGCTTTTTCCGCTCACGCAGTTTCTCAATCAAGATGTAAAAGATTGGCACAATAATTAATGTTAAAAAGGTAGCGAAGAACATACCACCGATAACCGTTGTACCGATGGAGTGACGGCTGGCAGCGCCAGCGCCGCTGGCAATCGCTAAGGGGATGACGCCGAAAATGAAAGCGAAGGCGGTCATTAGGATAGGACGTAGCCTTTGTTTAGCAGCGTCGAGGGCTGCTTGGACAATGGGTTCGCCGGCTTCGTGCTTTTGTTTAGCGAACTCTACGATCAAAATAGCATTTTTGGCAGCTAAGCCGATGAGCATGACTAAACCTATTTGTGCATACACATCTAACTCTAATCCGCGGATTAATAATGCCGTCGCCGCGCCTAATAATGCCAGTGGTACTGACAATAGCACCATAAACGGCATGGACCAACTTTCATAAAGAGCAGATAAGAATAAGAACACAAAAATTAATGAGAGTAAAAAGATAAGTGGCGCTAAGTTGCCAGTTAATTTTTGTTGTAGTGCAACACCCGTCCATTCATAACCAATGCCACTTGGAAAAACCTGTTGAGCTAACTGTTCCATGGTTTTTAACGCTTGTCCGGAGCTATAGCCTGGCGCTGAATTACCATTGACGGTTGCCGATGTGTAAAGATTATAGTGATTTATGTTATAAGGCCCATTAATGTGACTCAATGTTACTAAGGCGCTTAAAGGCACCATCTTGCCATCGCTGTTTCTGACATATAAACGTTTAATATCATCTGGTTTATTACGTTTGTCTGCTTTGGCTTGTACTAAGACTTGATAAGTTTTTCCATACTTATTAATGTTGTTGACGTAAAATGATCCCAAGTAAACTTGTAAGGTTTGGAAAATATCATCGATATTAACACCGAGGGTTTTCGCTTTTTCTCTGTCTAAATCTATCCAGATCTCTGGTGTATTCAATGAGAACGTAGTAAAAACACCTGATAGTTCAGGGCGTTTGTTGGCTGCCATGATTAATTGCTGCGTGACTTTAGCTAAAATGTCAGTGCCCAAGCTATCAATATCTTGTACTTCAAATTGAAAGCCACCAGTACTGCCAAGACCTGGGATGGGTGGAGGATTCATGACGGCAGGTCTTGCATCGGTGAGTGTGCTTAATTGCTCAGTGGCCAGCTTCATTAAATTATCCACATGTAAAGCAGCGGCTTTACGTTCACCCCAGGGTTGTAGCGTGACAAAGGCAACGGCATAATTGGGTTGGGTAATACCGTCTAACAAATTAAAGCCGTTGATGACGACGACATCTTTTACTGCCGGCAATTGTGAAAGAATTTTTTCTGCTTTTTTTGTAGTAACTTCGGTACGTTGTAAGCTACTGGCGGGTGGGCCGATAAAGCTCACGATAAAAAAGCCTTGATCTTCTTCGGGCACAAAGCCAGTTGGCAAAATGCGAAATAAAAAGTAAGTTATGACACATAAACCAACAAAAGCTAATAACACATATTTCCATGAGTCAATAAGCTTATACAAGTAAGCTCGATAATGATTACTGATGTTTTCAAAAAAGTGATTAAACCGAATAAAAAATTTAGAGCCGACTTCATGAGGTCCCCGCAAAACTAAGGCGCAAAGCGCCGGGCTTAAGGTTAGTGAATTAATTCCAGATAAACCAACGGAAAATGCGATGGTGAGAGCGAATTGATTATAAAGCCGTCCTGTCATGCCCGGCATAAAGGCAACCGGTACAAACACAGCCATTAACACTAAGGTTGTTGCCACAATTGGTCCTTTAACTTCTTCCATGGCAACTAATGTAGCTTCTTTAATCTCCAAGTTATTTTCTTCCATTTGTCGATAAACATTTTCAACCACCACAATTGCATCATCTACTACTAACCCAATGGCTAGCACCATGCCCAGTAAGCTTAGGGTGTTAATGGAGAAACCAAATATTTTTAGTAAAGCAAAGGTGCCGATGAGTGATACCGGTATTGCAATGCAAGGTATTAATGTGGCACGCCAATTTTGTAAGAAGATAAACACCACTAAGATAACTAGCAGCAATGCCTCAAAGAAGGTTTTTACAACTTCTAACAAAGATTCTTTCACAAAGTCAGTGGTGTCATAAGAGATTGAGTACTTCATGTCTGGAGGGAAACGTTTTGATAAGCCATTCATGGCTTTATGAATGTCTTTTGAAATTTGAATCGCATTAGCGTCGGGCAGTTGGTAAATACCAAGACTTGCAGTTGGCTTGCCATTTAAATAAGAAGAAATTGTATAAGTTTGCCCACCTAAATTTACTGTACCTAAATCTTTTATTTTTACCAAAGCACCCTCGTCGGTACGGCGAACAATAATATTTTCAAACTCTTTAACGGTGGTCAACCGACCCTTAGTGTTAATTTGATAAGCAAAGGCTTGTCCGGTGGGTGCAGGGGGTGAACCAATGATCCCAGCAGCTACTTGTGCATTTTGCTCATTGATGGCGTTAACTACATCACTTGTTGTTATACTAAGGTTAGCTAATTTATCTGGATCCAACCAAATACGAATGGCATATTGGCGCAAACCATAATTCACGACATTACCCACTCCGGGAACTCGTTGTAGTACATTGGTAATATGGATATCAGCATAGTTTCCTAAAAAGGCTTCATCAAAGGTACCATTGGGCGATGAAAGGTTCACGATCAACACCATATTGTTTGACATTTTTTTGATGGTGATGCCGTTACGGTTAACCGTTTCTGGTAACAAAGGTTTTGCGATGTCGGTGCTATTTTGCGTATCAACTGCCGCAATATCTAAGTTATAACCAACATTGAACGTAATATTGATAATTGAATTACCATTATTGTTACTGGCAGAAGACATGTATAACATGCCTTCTACACCATTAATCTGTTCCTCTAAGGGGGTAGTGACTTGCTCGGAAATTACTTTAGAAGAAGCACCCGTATAAGTAGCTGATACTTGGACTTGCGGTGGGGTGATTTGCGGAAATTGCGCAATGGGTAGCACCACAATACAAATAGCCCCCATTAAAACCATTAAGATGGCAATGACCATGGCGACTATGGGGCGGCTGATGAAAAACTTAAACATCAGCAGTTTCCTTGTTAATGATTGCTAGCTTTATCATCCGTGTTTTTACTTCCTTGTGATTGCTGCATAGGCTTTACCAGTGTTCCTGGTTTGAGTAATTGTGTATTATTGGTAATGACTTTATCACCAACTTGCAAGCCACTATCCACAATGGTTTTCTTATCATAGGTGCCGCTAGTTTTTATTGGTCGGACTTCGGCTTTATTATTTTTTCCGATCACAAAAACATAGTCGTTGCCCTGTGTTTCTAGCACCGCTGCCTGGGGAATTAATATGGCAGAAGGGTTGGTGCTAATAAATACACGGGCATCAACATGTAAACCTGGGAGCAATGTATGTTTGGGATTGTCAATAGTGGCACGGATAGTGACGGTCGACGTTGTTTTATCAACTTCATTATTCACAAAATTCAATGTGCCTTCATAACTTTTATTGGTATTAGGGATCTTAGCTTCAACTTTAAGAGGTATGTCTCCCATATGTTCTGAAATCTTGGCATAGTCTTCATTGCTGGGATTCATGATGACGTACATGGGATTTAGTGTGACAATCGTGGCTAATTTTGTGTTGGTACTGCCATTGACATAGTTACCCATATTTACCTCTGTCTGCCCAATACGTCCCTCAATGGGTGAGTACATGGAGGCGTAACCTAAATTGAGCTTTGCGGTTTCAACCTGTGCTTTGGCTGCTAAGACATTGGCTGCAGATTCTCGTATTTGCGCTTGCGTCGAATCAAACTGCTCCTGGGAAATAACGGCTTTTTCAATTAATTGTTTCATGCGAATAAATTCTTTTTCTTGGAAAATCATATTCGCAATTTTTTGTCCGAGATTGGCACGTGCTTGCATTAAGTCTGCTTCGAAGGGTCGTTTGTCGATGACATACAACAATTGCTCCTCTTTGACGTAATCCCCTTCAATGAAATTACGTTCAACAAGAAAGCCACTGACGCGGGCCATGATATTGACCGTAGAGATGGCTTTCGTGGTGCCAATGATATCGACATAAACGGGAATGGATTGAGTTTTCACGGTGGTCGTGGTAACTGCTAAAGCTGGGTCATCAGTATCCCCACCAGAGCAAGCACTTAAGCTCAGCGTAAGAATAAAAATGAGACAAATTGTAATGTAGGATTTTCTACCCCAAATCATATCTTCGCCTTTACTTCTTTTTTTTCGGCGGATCTTCTTTTGTGGTAACCGTGCGTTCTTCCGCGGGCGCTTGCATTTGACCAACAATCAATGCATTAATTAGCAATACGCCAGTGATTGACAACACAGTCACGAGTAACCGAAGGTATTCCATATCATTTCCCCATTTCCTTATTATAGTTGCGATTCAGAAAGTTGTGAGAAATGGTCAAAAAACCTTCTTATTCCCTCCCCCTTTGCGGGGGAGGGCGTAGGGTAGGGGGTAAAGATTAAGCAGGTCCTGCCTGTTTGATTTTTTCAGCCACATCAAACTTTGTGAAATTGTCTTTGAATTTTTGCATCAAGACTTCGAGTTTGGCGTCATAGGCATTTTGATTCGCCCAAGTGTTTTTTGGACTCAGTAATTTGCTATCAACACCTGGCACTTCTTTAGGGATGCGCAGATTAAAGCCTGGTAAGATTTCGTGTTCTGCATCGACTAAGGTGCCGGATAAGACTGCATCGATAATCGCGCGCGTTGTTGGGATATTAAAGCGCGTGCCACCATCTCCATAGGCGCCGCCAGTCCAGCCGGTATTAACTAAGTAAACTTGGGTGCCAGTTTTTTGAATGCGCTCGATTAATAAGTCGGCGTAGACTTGTGGTGGCCTTGGGAAGAAAGGGGCACCAAAGCATGTGCTGAAGGTGTCTTTAATTGCTTCGGTTTGACCGACTTCCGTGCTGCCCACTAAGGCGGTGTAACCACTTAAGAAGTGATACGCTGCTTGTTCTTCATTGAGTAAGGATACAGGCGGTAATACACCGTAAAGATCACAGGTTAAAAAGACCACGGCTTGTGGTTGACCACCGCGGCTTTGGGGAACGCGCAATTCAATGTGTTCTAGTGGATAGCCGGCGCGAGAATTTTGCGTTAATGAATCATCGCTATAGTCAGGCGTGTTATCTGCATTTAATACCACATTTTCCATTACAGCACCGTGACGAATCGCATCCCAAATAACCGGTTCATTTGCTTTGGAGAGGTTAATGCATTTTGCATAGCAACCGCCTTCAAAGTTAAACACGCCACTATCACCCCAACCGTGTTCATCGTCACCAATGAGTTTACGATTTGGATCGGCAGATAAGGTCGTTTTACCAGTACCGGATAAACCAAAGAATAATGCCACATCGCCATCGTGCCCCATGTTGGATGAGCAGTGCATGGGTAGCACTTGTTTTAATGGTAACAGGTAGTTAAGAATTGTGAACATGGCTTTTTTCATTTCGCCAGCGTAGTGAGTACCGCAGACTAATACTTTTTTATCAGTGATATTGATCATCACTGCTGCATCGCTATTGGTGTTATCAAGCTTAGGGCTTGGGTTGAAATTAGGCGCTGACATCAATTGCCAAGGTGTTTCATCAGCCTGATGCGGTTTTCTAATAAATAAGTTACGAGTAAAGAGATTATGCCACGCTAATTCTGTGGTAACGGTGACAGGAATGGAGTGTTCTTCAGCGGCACCAACACGTAGATTAGCAATAAAAAGCTCGTCCTTGTTGCCGAGGTAATTGTTGACTTTATCCCAGAGCGCATTGAAACTTTCTCTATCGGTAGGTTGATTCGTACCACCCCATTTGATGTGATCTTGAGTATTTTCATCCTTAACAATGAAACGATCGTTGGGTGATCGACCCGTACGAGGACCTGTGGTCGCGCTAAAAGCACCATTGGCCGAGAGCACACCTTCTTGCCGTTCGATGGCTTTTTTTACTAATTCATCGGCGGATAGATTCGTATGCATAGTGACCTGGGTTTTCGTCAATGACTCTTGCATGGAGAAAGCTCCTAAAAAGTTAGTATTTAAAGTGCGGATCATACCTCATTTTTTGCCGATCACAAGCATTATTGGAAAAAATTTTGAACATTTCTAGGGTCTAGCGATCAGCACAATGTGTTTCTTCCCCTGTTGTGAGAAAGGGTCTGAGAGGGGGAAAAAGAGAACAGAACCTGCTAGCCGCTAGCGGTTAGATCAGTTACAATCTCTTGTTTAAATTGAGTAAGCATCTAATCTTATAAGTATGAAGGTAGAAAACTTAACATTACAGAATCATTATCTCATCGCCATGCCAGCGTTAGCGGATTTCAATTTTAGTCATGCTGTGGTTTATATTTGTGCCCATAATGACCAAGGCGCCATGGGTATCGTGATAAATCGCCCACTCGTTGACTTAAAGCTTGGTGAAGTGTTAGCTCAATTGAACATTGAGAGTGATAAATCAGAATTGGTCAACCAAGAAGTGTATTTAGGTGGGCCCGTGCAGCCCGAACGTGGTTTTATCATTCACCGGCCTAATAATGAGTGGCAATCAACGCTAGTGACCAGTGATGACATCGGTGTCACCTCTTCGCAAGATATTTTATTCGCCATGGTGCAAGGCCAAGGGCCTGAAGAATTTGTGGTGTCCTTAGGTTATTCTGGCTGGGAAGCAGGCCAACTTGAGCAAGAGGTGGGCAGTAATCTTTGGTTAACGGTGCCCGCTGATCCCGAGGTTCTATTTAATACCCCCTTTGATAAACGTTGGGAACGTGCCGCCCAAGGTTTAGGCATTGATATGTCGAATTTATCTAGCGATTCTGGTCATGCATGAGGCTTTTTCTGGTTTAGATGAACCCCGCCCAGTGAGTGGCCGTATTCTTGGCTTTGATTATGGTTTACGCTATACAGGCGTGGCTGTCGGTCAAAGTGTAACGTGTACAGCAACTCCCTTGGCCGTGCTTGAAGCCATTAATGATGAGCCCGATTGGGAGGCTATTTCTAGTTTGCTGCAAGCATGGCACCCCATTGCCTTAGTCGTTGGGATCCCTTTGGATATGTATGATCAAACCACACAAATTACCATGGCCGCTCGCCATTTTGCCATCAAGCTCAAGCAACGTTATGACTTGCCGGTGTTCGGCGTGGACGAGCGCTTGTCATCAGCAGCGGCAGTAGAGCGTTTAAAAGAGCAGGGTAAGTATCATAAAAATCCAAAACAACGCTTGGATGCGGTGAGTGCACAAATTATCCTAGAAAGTTGGCTGAACCAATATTGTTAACCACCGACATCGTGGCCTTGAGCCGGGATCCAGGATCAATTACGGCTTTAGCAACTCCTCTAGCGGAGCTAGACGATTAACCTTGATTCTTAGCCCTAGTGGCGATTAAAATTAGGCAGCATTAACAGGGGAAAAATAATTAATGACCAACACAGCAAACAAGCCGCGGCACCTACTGAGCATTGAAGATTTAAACTATTCTGATATTGAGCATTTATTCCAACTCACCGACTCGATGATTGATAAAGACACGCTAGCGCTTAAAAAGATGGCTAGTTTGGACGGTGTGACAGTCATGAGCCTTTTCTTTGAACCTAGCACCCGCACGCGTACTTCCTTCGAAATTGCAGCCAGAAGGTTATCGGCAGATTATTATCATATAGATATTAAAACCTCGGCAACTCATAAGGGTGAGAGTCTGCTAGATACTGTTTATAATTTACAAGCGATGCAGGCGGATATGTTTATCGTCCGCCATAATGTCGGTGGTACGCCACCTTTCATTGCCCAGACTGTAGCGCCTCATGTGAGTGTAATTAATGCCGGGGATGGCTCAAATGCTCATCCGACACAAGCATTACTAGACATGTATACTATTCGTCATCATAAAGGTAACTTTGAAAATTTATCGGTAGCGATTGTGGGCGATGTGTTTCACTCAAGAGTGGCACGTTCGCAATTGCAAGCATTAACGACGTTGGGGGTGAAAGATATTCGGGTCATAGGGCCTCAAGTTTTAATTCCCAAAGATGTTGAACATAAAGGCGTTACAGTTTTTCATGATATTGAAAGCGGGTTGCAAGAGGCAGATGTCGTGGTTACCTTACGTTTGCAAAAAGAACGTTTTGCGAATCCACAATTGCCGACTGAGGAAGAGTATTTTAATCAGTTTGGTTTAACAGGGCAGCGTTTAGCGTTAGCGAAACCAGATGCCATTGTTATGCACCCCGGGCCGATGAATCGCGGCGTGGAGATTGCATCGGATGTAGCCGATGGTGCACAGTCTGTCATTTTACAGCAAGTGACCTTTGGTGTTGCTACTCGGATGGCAGTAATGAGTTATTTGCGATAAGGAAGAAAAAATGACATTACCAACGACTCGTAAATGTTACGTAATAGGATTTTTAGCTTGTGTGTTTATGTTAGGCTTTGCGGTGTTTTTACAAATACATCAAGGTTTAGAGCCGTGTCCCTTGTGCCAATTGCAGCGGATTATGTTTGTGGCACTAGGTATTATTTTTTTGTTTGCCATGTTACAAAATCCAGGGCGTCGAGGAATTAAAGGCTATGGTTATGTAATTTTTATTATAGCGTTAATTGGTGCTGCCATTTCATTGCGCCATATGTGGTTGCAAAATACGCCACACTTCGTGCAAGAAAATTGTGGAGTTGGTTTAAATTATTTATTACAAGCGCTACCATTGACTGAAGCGATTAGGGTAATACTCCAAGGCACTGGCGAGTGTGCTCAAGTTCACTGGCGCTTTTTAGGGTTGACCATCCCTGCTTGGTCATTAGTGGGGTATACCTTTTTAGGCTTACTGGGCATTTGGCAAAACTTTCGCGTGGCGAGGCAGTATTGAAGTGCCCTCAAGCAGGTGTTCTTGACAACTTTAACGCGATGTTTTGTGCTTTCTTGACAGCTCTATTTTTATAAAGCGTCAGTGTTATCGGGCGTTGAGTTGTCTGCACCAAAAAATTAGCGATATGATTCCCTAAAGATTCAATCAGTGCAAAGGATTGGTTCTTAGCTGTTTCAATGATACCTTGACATAAGGCATCATAATCTAACGCATCGTTTAAATTGTCGCTCTTTGCTGCAGGCTGGCTGTCATAATCAATGGCAATATCTAACATGATTTTCTGCTTAATTTGTTTTTCAAAGTCGTATGCGCCAATCGTGGTTTCAAGCATTAGACCGTTTATGAATAAAGTGTCCATGGGTGATTATTTTTTCCGAGGTTTGGCAGATTTTATGTTATCTACAGCTTGGTTATCAAAGGGGACAAGCTTGCCATCTTTGATGATTTTTGTAAAGAGTCTATCCACGACGATATCGCCGTGCTTGTCATAAGAATATTTACCAGCTACACCTTGCCAAGTGTGGCCGCTATGTAAATACTTGGCAATTTTATTGGGGGCAGATGACTTGGCTTCTTGAATCGCATGTGCTAATAACATCACAGCGTCATAGCCATAAGCAGCGGCAGCATCAGGATCTTGCTTGTGTTTTTTGCGATAGTCATTAATAAATTTCAGTATTTTTGCATGTAGTTTTTTGAAATGAAAAGGCGTGATGATAATAACACCCTCACCAGCAGTGCCAGTTTGTTTTGCCAACTCTTGTGTATCCATGGCGTCACCACCGATGATGGGTTGCGTCATACCAAGCTCACGGATTTGTTTGATGATGTGAGCTACCTCAGGCAAGGAGCCTGGGAGTAAGATAACATCAAAGCGATAGAGTTGCCCCCAATCTTCTAAATCGTCTCGATGATCGGTAACATCTTCTAAATAACTGCGTCTATCGACGACATGCAAGCCTAATTTATTAGCGTGTTGTTCAAAGTAATTCGCCAAATCACGGCCATAATCGCCACGAGGGTAATACACTATCACGCGCTGATAACCTTTCGTTTTAATATATTTTGCTATTTGTTTTCCAAGTTGGCTGTTGTTAGGCATCATGCGAAATATACGCTTGTGGTCACGTTTAGTTAGAATGGTAGCAGTGGACGCAGGGGATAGCATGACTATGCCATTAAACTCATAGGTATTGGCAGCGGCTAATGACACGTATGAATGGATGTGACCAATAACGGCCACCATGTCTAAGTTATTTGAAAAATTTTGTGCGATAACTAAGCCTTTATTAACGGAGGCTTCATCATCGGCTTTCACAATTTCTAATTTTCGTCCTAACAAGCCGCCTTTGGCATTTATTTCATTTACTGCCATATCAATGCCCTTGCCCATGTTACGCCAAAAACTATCGTGAGGCCAAACAGCACCAATGACGATAGGACCATCACTGTCCTTTGCCTCATTATCACGTTCTTCTGAAGGTGTTTGGCGAGAGCAGGCAATCACTACGAGTGAGCAAAGTAGTAAGAGTAATACTTGTAACAATGCTTTTTTAATCATAATAACTGCCTATTGGATAAATCGTAAAATTTGCCTTGTTTATTCATCAAGCTTTTATAGGTTCCTTGTTCGACTAATTTTCCTTTGTCAATTACAAAAATAGTATCAGCGTTTTTGATGGTACTCAAACGGTGTGCGATCACTAGCTTAGTTGATTTTATTTGTTTCAAGCTTTTTGTGATAACCTGTTGAGATTCATTATCCAATGCACTCGTAGCTTCGTCTAAAAATAAAATCGATGGTTTGTGGACTAAGGCCCTGGCAATTAAGATCCGTTGCTTTTGACCGCCAGAGAGACTGCCGCCTTCTTCACCCACGAAAGTGAATAATTTCATTGGCATTGCATTAATGTCATTTTCTAAGTGTACCTGCTTAATGACACTCATGGCATTTTCTAAGGTTAATGTACTTTCACCAACGATATTTGAAAAAATGGTGCCGGGTAATAAATCACTGGATTGTAGTACCACTCCAATTTGCCGCCTGAGGCGAGTAATATTAATACCGGATAAGTCATGATTATCATAGTAAATTAAACCATCACTTGCTTCCTCAAAGCCCAGCAATAAACGCAACAAGGTTGATTTGCCTGAGCCTGAGGGGCCAACGATGGCTACGAATTTACCGGCCTCAATGTTCATAGTAATTTTATCAAGAATAAGTGGACCATCATCGGCATAGCGAAAACATAAATTATCAATTTCTATGGCACCTTTTAAAATGCCTGGATCAGACTTTCTGAGATCGGTTTCCGGCTCTGCTTCGATAATAGGCGTTGCGCGTTTTAAAATGGGGATCACAATGGTGCTATTAAGAGTCGTTGTAACAAGCTGAATAAATGATAAAACGAAAATATTAAGAGCGGCATAGAAGGCTAGAAAATCTCCGGCAGTTAATTGTTCTTGCAGTGAAAAGTAATACGTCGCAAAAAATACTAAGATGAGAACAATCAGATAATAGCCTTCATTCAAAGCGTTTAATATATTTTCGATGTATTGTGAACGATAGGTTGTTTTCTTAAGCTCGATAAAATCTTTGGACCACTTGGAAAACACTCTTGACTCTGCGCCACATTCACGAATTTTTATGATGCCGTTAATGAAAGAATATAACTCACCGATAATTTTACCATTTAAATGGAAAAACTTTTTATCGGACTTATATTTAATGGCAATCGTGATACTAACAATAACAGATAATATTAAGGTCAGTAAAAACAAGATTGTTGCTAATGTGTGACTGTAGTAAAACAGTACGATCAAGCTATAAAATGAAAATATGGCTGTTAAAGCATTCTGAATTGTAGTGGTAGAAACAACATTCATCGCTTTACTAAAGCTTGATGTTCGATCGGCTAAATCACCAGCTGTGTATTTTCGAAAGAAGGGTACGGGCAGTTTTAATAAGCGATCCCAGATGCCTGACTGCACGATGCTTTCTAGCTTTCCTTCGATTCGTAGGAGGATGAAATCACGGGATAATTCAAAAATACCAATCGCAATTGCGCTAGCGATGATCGCGAATACAACTTGCCATAAACCGATAATATCAGCCATGGGGATAATGCTATCAAAGGTAATGCCCGTCGCGATTGGGATGACTAGTGCGAGTAACCCTGCTAAAGAACCCATGGCAAAAACCCTGACCAAGTCAGGTTTAATTTCACGTAAAGCGTAATTAAAAATTTTGCGATAGCTTAATTTTTTTTGACCAAACGGTTTATAAAAATAGTACCCTTCTAATTCCAAATGCTCAATGACATCTGACTGATATTCTATTTTTTTTCCATTACTATCGTATAATATCACATCGTTATTTTCTAAAAGTGCGACATAAGGTCTTTGGTTTGTTTTTCCAAAAACGAGTAAAGACCCATAAAGATGCTCCTGCCATCCAGGGTGAAGTGACACTTTTCTGGATTTTAACTCTGAAGAAAATGCAATGGCTTCAACTTTACCTTCAATGGTCTCAAGCTGACTTAAATTAGTCGGCATAGTTAATGGAGTGTCAAGGTGTTGTGCAATGATGGACATAGCATTATAAATTGTTGATGACGTGTATTCTGACGTTTGCCCATGTCTCTCTATAAATAAACTATTAAAACTTTGCAATGAGTTGCTTAGTTGCAATTGGTCAAGGCTATGTAAATTATCCAGTCTTTGTTGCTCGCGTTGTAATAATAAACGATAACGAATAATTGAATAATTATATATAAACTCAAACCATTTGTTAAAGGCATGTACATAATCCTCTTGTTCTAAAATAACATGAGTCGTTAGCGTAACATCGCTAATGGTTTTTACCCAAATATTACTTGATAAGGGTATGATGGTTGGAGCGGTAATGATGAGTTGTTCATTATCATAATATGACACACTGCCAGCTGTTAATTTCAGCCAGTTGAGGGAGGCGCGTGTACTAATGATTGTGCCTGGCTTAAAATTATTATCTTCTTTGAACACAGGCTCTTCGTAATCATGTAAAGCATGATGAAGCGAGAGTGATTTATTAACATTAAGTGCTAATTTATTAATTTGCATCGCAAAAGGAATATAGCTATCACTTTTTACCAATTCTAAAAAATCTGATTTTTGCACTTGAATGATATGACTGTTAGGTAAGGATGATGCATAAAGACCATAGGTACTATCTTCATGGTTAATATCAAAACCGTAGCAAATTTCACTTTCTAGTGCTTGATAAAAGTGTTTTAGTTGACTGCAGGGTTTCCCATTTTGCATTTTACAGATGAAAACATCAAGTGCGCCTGAGACGACATAGTAAACATAGTCACCAGACAGGGGGAAATGCTTTTTGCACTCCTTGCTGTCCAGATTGATAATGTGTGCTATTTTCTCCATGTTTATTCCTCGTTACTCAGTCGAAATTAACTGATGGTATGTACCTTTATGTGCAATTAGTTCGTCATGGGTGCCGCGCTCTTTTATCTCTCCATTCTCTAATACAATAATTTCATCGCTATCTCTGATGGTGCTTAGTCTGTGGGCTACCATGATGGTCGAGCAGCCTCTGCGGCGCACCGCGTGGTCGATTTTGGTTTCGGTTAATGGATCCAAGGCGCTGGTTGCTTCATCAAATACTAATACTTTTGGGTTTCTTACTAAAGTGCGTGCGATTTCTAATCGTTGGCGTTCGCCACCACTAAAGTTTTTGCCATTACTTTCTACATCACTATAGTAAGAGCCACGTCGGGAAGTTATTTCATTATGAATTTCTGCATCTTTGCAAGCACGAGTAATATCGTATTCAGAAATCGTTTTATCCCACATGGTGACGTTTTCCATTACGGTGCCTTCAAATAAATGATGGTTTTGCTCCACCATGCCAATGCTTGTGGTAATTTTTTCACGATCATAGTCTGTTAATGGTTTGCCATCGAGTAATATCTCTCCTTCCCAAGGTTGATACATGCCAAGAATTAAATGAGTAATAGTAGATTTTCCAGAGCCACTACGGCCGACAACGGCGATCCTCTCGCCGGGTTTTACTTTCATGCTAAAATTTTTGATCACAGGTGGTGCATTAGGGTTGTAGCCAAAGGTAATATTTTTGAGTTCAATCATGCCCATCACACTTTCATGGCCTTTCTTTTCATCTTTGGGAATATATAAAGTATCAGGTTGGTAGTTCATGACATCATCTAACTTACTAATATCGCCATGTACTTCTTGAATCTCACTACTGATAGCAACCAATTCTGAAATTGGTTTTAAGAAGCTAGCAGCTAAGGTTTGCAGCGCCACTAACATACCAATCGTTAAACCACCATTAATAATTGCATAACCGCCAATGCCTAGTATGACTGCGGTGGTAATAATGTTGAGAATGCTAGGCACGATAGTGACGTAGGTAGTGCTGGCATTGAGTTGTTGTGAAATATTCATCATTTTTGTTTGCAAGCCAGACCATTTCACAAAAAAATCATGTTCGCCACCAGTAGCTTTGATATTTTCAATCATTTTTATTCCATTCATGGCAGTACCCATCAGCTTAGTCTGTTCATTAATAAGCTTTTGACTATTTTCACGGCGAATGCGGCTTAAATATTTGAGTAAACCGAAATTAACGGCCGCGATGGCCGTCACGATAAGCGTGATAAATACATCGTAATAAAGCATCAGCAGTAAATAAAAAACAATCATGACTATGTTGATAAAAGCGCGCGTGACACGTCGTGTGAGTATGGAAGCCACTGAGTCATTTAATTGCACGCGATACGCTAAGTCACCGGCAAAACGTTGCCCAAAAAATAAAGTGGGTAACTGCATTAAATGCCACAGAAATTTACTTTCATTGTATATCGATAATTTCATTTCCATGCGTAAGAAATAATAGTTCTGTACCCAGAACAATGCGATGCGAAAGATTGCGGTGAGTAACATGCCTAGCAATAATGGTTTAATCCAACCCGTTACATTCATGACAATCACACTATCGACGAATGTTTTGGCAAAAATTGGAATTAATAAACCAGGCAAGACTAAACACAGACCGACGAGAAACAAATAAGCCAGTGCTTTTCTATTTTGCCCGAGGCGTGACCATATTGATCCTAGGCTTGATAGTGTTTTTCCGCAAGGTTTAAACGCTTCATTCGGGAACAGTGCAATCACAATGCCGGTATAGCCATTACTGAACTCTTCAGCGGTTAAAGCTTGGCGGCCAAATGCGGGGTCATTGACGTAAACGAGATCTTTTTTAAACCCTTCTACCACAATAAAATGATTCATTTTCCAGAAAACAATATAAGGCGGTGGTAATTGTTGTAATTTATTAATATCAATTTTAACAGCTTTTCCGTCTAGGTTATAACGTTTCGCAGCTTTTAGAATATTGGTGGCATGACTACCATCACGGCTGACACCACAATCAATACGTAAACGCTCAAGGGGAACATGACGGCCATAATAAGCCATGATAATCCCCAAAGCTGCAGCGCCGCATTCCATAGCTTCCATCTGCAGTATGATGGGAGTCTTTACTCGTTCAAAACCTTCGTTGTTAGCGTTTTTCCCCAATGTTATAACCCCGTAATTTTTTTAGTGGTTGGCACGATCAAGGTATAAGGTTTTTGCTCCTTCGTCACAATCGTTGCCCTGCCAAGAGAACCACTTTGGATTTTCACCGGTGGTCCACCTGGTGATGTCCATTTATAACCACTATAAGTATTTTTGTCTGGTACTAATGTTGCTTTAACGGCCACTAGCACGCCTTGTTTCAATAACTGCTTTACTAGTTCATCATTTCGTAGCACATTCATCATTGATTGAAAGGTAGCAGGGTAGGTTGAGACATTGGTCACACGTCCTACCATAGAACCATATTCTTCTGATTTAATAGCATAAGGTGAAATATTCACTTGCATGCCGGGCTTTATTTTCTTGCCATGGGTGGCTTCGATAAAAATCACTGCTTCTAAATTTTGTACCGTACGACCTGAGGGTTCAATGTGAATGAGTGGCGTGCCCTTTTTTACAAGTGTATCGTAGGTGACTTCCACATCAATGACTCTACCATTATAAGGGCTGATAACACGTGTGTATTCATCTAACTTATCCGTCATGATGTTTAAGTTACGGGTAAATTCTTGCTGTTTTTGCATGGTTTTAAGACGCTTGTTTTTTAATTCATGTAATTTTGTAGCGGCTTCTTTTAAACCGACTTTAATATCAAGGTAATCTTTCTTTGTGACAATGCCGCGCTGCATTAAGTCGGAGTAAACATTAAAACGCTCAGTTAAGTCAGAAACTCTATCTTGAAGGTCGTGTTCTTGTTTTTGGTATAAGGCGACTTGTTCTTTGTAAGACGCCTTTTTATCTTTGGCTTCTTCGCGCATTAAGTAAAGCTTATTGCGCAATTCAGGTTGTTCAATGCGGGCGATGGTTTGTCCTTTGGCAATGAGCTCGCCGGGCGTTACCGTGATATCACTGATCCGACCACCAACGTTGGAAGCAATGGTGAGAATGCCCCCGGTTTTCATTAGAACACTTTGGCCATTGATGGTGGTGGTAACATTGCCGAAGATAAGCCAGAGGATAGTGAAAAACACAATGAGAAGAAAAGTAATTAAGGCAATCCAGCCCCGTGGTTTTACAATATGAATTAAATGATCCAATTGTTCTGGCGAGGAGATATGTTCTAAGACCTCTTTACGAAACAAGGGCTTTTTCTTTTCCATCCGCACGTCTCTTTTTTATTATCGTGTTAAGTAAATGCTAATGTTATTTTATCTTTATATATAAGCACGCCTTTGTGAGTGCCTATGATTTATTATAGTCTCTGGGTGGTAAATTGCTTGAGTGGATTTGATTTTTGTGGGGTAAAACAATAACAAGCTTTGCAATGATGAATGGCTTGTTGTTGTTTTTATTGGGAGTGATCGAAAGTTCTAGTTTCAGGAACCACTCACTATATCGCCGGGGTCAAAGGTTTTATTTTTATCCTGCCAAAAGCCGCCGGAAACTTCTTCAATTTCTTCGTTAGTTAACTCATCTTCAAATTCATTCAGAATAGCTTTAACTAACCTGGCTTTATCTCGATTAATTTTGTCACTTGCACTCATGATATACCTCGCTCTCATGTCACTGTAATACCTAATCCTTTAACTGTTCGAAGAGATCTAAATACTAAATCCGATTAGTCATATGATTATAGTCAGTGTCTAATATTTTTCCAGTTACGACCCATGAAATTATGCAATGATAGATACTTCAAGTTTGTAGAATGTTCCTTAGGACCTGAAAAATCTACTAAAAATCGTTATTAGTGATTAGGGAATTAATCGTTCTTAATGTAGAAAATGAACAGGTCGAGACGAGATGTTCAGAAAAGTCACAATTTGTGTGTGTGAGATAAAATGCTTAGGAGAGAGGGCTAAATGGCGAAATTGACGATGGGATCGAAAGAGAATGAGTTGCCTGTAGCAGATGAGCATGATACGTATGTACAAGCAGCCACTGCCGATAACACCCGTCGAGCATATCGCGCAGGTATTAAACATTTCATGGAGCAGGGCAATGAATTGCCTGCTACCCCCGACATGGTGGTAAATTATTTAAAAGCATTAGCTACGAGCCATAATCCCAGAACGCTAGAGCAGCGGATGGTGCATGTGCGACAGTGGCATCGATTATCGGGACACCCCGATCCCACCCAAGATCCGGTGGTCAAAAAAACCATGAGGGGGATCGCTCGCCTGCATGGTCAAGCCAAGCATCAAGCTTTGGCATTACGCCTTGATGTGCTCGATCAACTTATGCAGTATTTAAAAGAGCAAGACTCGTTATTGGCCATCCGGAATAGGGCACTCATCTTGGTGGGATTTTTCGGTGCCTTGCGTCGATCAGAACTCGTGTCACTACACTGGGAACAAGTGGAATTTGTCAAAGAAGGCATGATCATCACGCTGCAACGTTCGAAGACCGATCAAGTGGGCGAGGGCGCACCTTGCGTGATTCCCTTTGGTAATGACTTGCGTTGCCCCGTACGTGCGTTGCTGGCGTGGCAAAAAGCCTCCCGTGTTTGGGAAGGCCCAATGTTCAGGCAGCTCTCTAAAACGGGCACCGTCAGAAAGCCTGCCATCTCCGCTCAACACGTGAGCCGCATCCTAAAGCAAGTGATTCATGACGCAGGCATACCCAATGGCGAGGGGTACTCCGCGCATTCGCTTCGGCGAGGGTTTGCCACAGAATCATCACGGTTGGGCGCACCACTCGCCGCCATTAAAAAACATGGCCGATGGAAAAGTACGAAAATGGTGATTGAATACATTGAAGCCGGGCGGCAGTTTGAGGATAGTGCAGTCAATGTACTATTTGATTTTTCCGGTTAGTGGCATAAGCGGGCAACCAGGATGTGTACATTATATTTGCGGATAAAACATAGACAATCAGACGAGAATCGTTTAAAGTTGACACTTTATTGAGTACGATTGTCCCGAAAAACCGTAAAATTAACGACAATGAGGTATTGAGAGATGGCAGCGAGTTCCCATGAAGAGGTAGAAGCATCAGTGACACTGAGCAGTGAAGAGCAAGCGTTGTTTAATGGCGCAAGGGAAGCCTTGGAAGGGTGTGGGAAGCCCTGGTTTAAGCGGTTTAATCATAGAGCATCAGTCAATGACATTCTCAAGAGAATGAGACAGCCAGTAGGCACCCCGACTCGAATAAAAGGTATGCTGGATTTAATGATTGCCTTGTTTTTAATTGAGGATGTAAACCCAGAGGGGAGCCTGGGTGAGATTATACGACAGATTAAAACAGCATTAGAAGGTGCAGCGCTTGCTGCAAGCTTGGTGCCTGTTAATAGAGGCACATACCAACACTTATTTGAAACCCTGTTAAATCGTCGCCAAGCATTTTATGACATATTGGGGGTAGTGCCTACAAACTATCGTGGATGTTTATTGAGTCAGGTGACTGCTCATGGCTATAATGCCCTCATGCTTGCAGCAACTAATCAGCCTGAGGCGGTGGCACCGCTGTTAGCCGCGATGGCGGAGTTTCCGGCAGCGGCACGGGAGGCGATAGTGAGTCAGGTTGATGCTGATGGCTGGAATGCCCTCATGTGTGCGGCGCGGTATCAGCCTGAGGCCGTGGCACCGCTGCTAGCCGCGATGGCGGAGTTTCCGGCAGCGGCACGGGAGGCGATAGTGAGTCAGGTTGATGCTGATGGCCGGAATGCCCTCATGCTTGCAGAGCATTACCAGCCAAGCATTGCAGCAGATATTAGAAATGCGATGGAAAGTATAACAACGCCCTCTGAAGCAAGTTCATCAGCATCAAGTACCGCGCTTGGCTTATCGGACATGCAACGTGCCCAAGTGACTCAAAAAATACATGATTTGACGGGGCTATTCATACATGATGTCAAAGGAACGCCTGGGTCATTCATGGTAGCGCTTACCTTATCGGAAGAAGACTTCCGTCGTTATTCTTCGTTATTTGTGAATAATTTCCAAAATGTTAAGATAAGTTCTGATTCTAGCACTGGACACCGTCACGTTAAACTTCAAAGCTTAGCTTTGCAGGCGTTATTGGCCTTAGAAAAAGAACCAGCTGCGATAGAATCAGCGACTGCTGCGAGCAGCACGTCATCGACTCCATCGCGCCCCGAAGAGGAAACAGCATGTGATATTGATAATGATGAGCAGCAGGAAAGTAATAATGGTAAGCTTGGTGCGCTAACAAGCCAGAGCATTTTTGCTCATCAAGAAGCACCAGAAGCACAAGAAAAACCTGTTGGTGGAAGGCCAAGTAGTTCTGCGGTACTACAAATCTGAAGTTAAGGGCAGGCAGGCGCTGCCTTACTGGTGATTAATCTCATAATTAGTGCGCCACGAGGTGCCAATAGAGCCTGCAGGTAGTGTTACCTGCAGCACTCGCAGATGAAAGTTCTGCCCTGAAAGTGTGACTCAGCACATCAGGTACCGAGCCTTGAGTTGGTGCTGGTAACAGCACTGGCTAAGCGT
>JAJFKI010000041.1 GCA_021773295.1 Gammaproteobacteria bacterium
TTTACTTCTGAAGTGTAAATAGTTTTTTGCGTTACTCTAGCATTAGAACACTGGTTGGTGACAGACAGCCTCTATGTTGTATCCATTAATATCCAATATAAACGCTCCGTAATAATGATCGTGATAAGCTTTTCTGATACCGGGTTTGCCGTTATCACAACCACCAGCGCGGATTGCTGCTTGATAAAAATTAACTACAGCATTTCTATTGGGAGCATTGAAGGCAATATGAGTCGTTGCATTTTCAATATTGCCTTGGTGAATCCAAAAATCGGCAATTGGGGCATTAGAGGTCATTGATTTAAAACCTGCAAACCCTTGGGTCTCGATAGCTAAACTGTACCCTAGCGGCGATAATATTTTTTTATAAAAAAATACCGAGGCTTCGTAATCGTTAACAACAATAGTGACATGATCGATCATTGGGCTTTTCCTAAAATTAGCACTCTATCAGCGATTTTTTTCTGGAGCAATAAAATTGACAAAATTTTAATTTCATTCGCAAATGTGGCGTACTCTATAACTTTGCTCTAAGGGCTACTGAATGATTGGGTATACTCAGACATGTTAATTGACTGACGCATTTTAAATCTTCGATGTGCTCAATCGTCTCCATGATTTTCCTCGCCTCGTGAGGCATCAAGTTTAGCTGACAGTTTTTATAAAATTTATCAACTAGCATTTTAGTGCTAACAGGGTTTTGTGGGCTTCCTGTCGGTTTTTTTAACCTTAGGCTTATCTTCTGTGTCGCGGTGTAAACGGTTACAACACAACCATTGTGTTTTGGAAAATCATGCTCCGCTACTGCATCTGGCTCAACGGTAATTTTGTTCGCAAGCTCCAAAATATCACTATCTTCAAGAGTCTCTTGCGTATAGGTACTTAACACAGGGGGTTCTTTTAATAGTGACAATGCTAGAGTAAAACTAGTGCTGAATTGTGCGCCTAACACATCTTTTGGCTGGGTGATACTACCCGCATGTGAAATACTAAAGTTACTATAACCCACAACAACTTTGATAATATCTGCAGGTTTTAGTTTATTGTCATGGCATATTTTTAGAAAACCCTCGATTGCTGGATGGATCAAGTAGCAACAATTATATGGTTTAAAACTTAATGTATCCAGTAAATAGTTCTCACCAATTTTTTCCAGTAGTCGCTCTTTCACTTCATCGCCACGGCCGAAGACTGTCCAAAACCCTTTTTCGCCTTCAATAATATCTTGAGGGCCGGTTAAGCCATTTTTTGCTAAAAGCGCTGCTTTGATACCAGCTTCAGCGGGAACACCACCATGGATTCTTTTTACAGATCCTCCTGACACAGTATATTGAACAAGCCCCCCAGCAAAGCTACCAGCGATACCAGCTGCATTCACCAATTGTTCTTGTGAGAGCCCCATTAGTAAGCCTGCTGTAATAGCTGCGGCAAAAGGGCCAATCGTCGGGGGAGAATGGTGGCCATTCTGTATGCAGGCAGGACAAACAGAGCTAGCAAGCCTTAACATAATTTCCATGCCAATTATAATCGCTAATAAAACCTTGTCACCTGCTTGTTGGTAGGCTTCTCCTATGGAAAATGCTACCGGTATAATGACGCAGCCAGGGTGCGTTTGTGCCTCTATGTGACTGTCATCAAAATCTTGTCCGTGTCCAAAACAACCATTAATAAACGCAGCCAGTGGAGGCGATATTTTGTCTCCATGGAAAAGAACAGTTGAGCCTCCATGGGATTCGTACGATTTTACCAACTGATAACTCGCTAAGCTCCACGGTAGTGTTGCGCAACCTATTTGTAACCCAAATTGGTCTAAAATCGCTTTTTTAGCCTGGGTGATAGTTTTGCCGTGATGGCTTTTCAAGCCATTTTTATAGGCATCTAGAGAAAAGCGTATAAGTTTTTCTGTTTCAAACATGACAACTCCATGATTAGTAAAGATTTATTAATAACCCAAAATTAAAGTTGCCTAAATAGTACCATTTGATTAAAATATCTTCTATCAGTATGTGAGATTATTTATGAGAATCCACCATAAGGGACATGTTATGTTAGCGAGGGTTAGGGGAAGGCTGCTAAAATTAGGGTCCTTAGTCAAAAATACTGTAAAACAAGCACTGCGAAATTTAAATCCAGAATACCCGTATCAAATAAAATATATTGATACACGAAATGCTAGTGAACCCTATATTTTTACAATTAAGGTTAAATCGCAGCCTTCGCCGAAGTATATGGCGGCAAAAGAAATAGTTGACACCTACAAAATACTCTCACAATTTAAGCCTAGTGAGCAGGAAATTATTGCTCAAGAGTACGTGAGAACACAATCGTTGCCGCGTTACTATCTATTTGAAATTCCCATTAACGCTGTAAAGCAGAAATACATCATTAAGCTTAAGGAAATAGGCAAAGGGCGAATTCTTACTGCTTCAGCTAAGCGGCTTTATAGCAGCCGAGAGATTGTAAATTCGCTTTCTAAAGAGGATTTAGTACAGATATCATATTATGCGGCACTTGAGGATATTGAATTTGAGCATGATGCAATGCGTCACTTTAAGCGAATGAAGAACCAGAAATCAAAAATAGTGGAGCTTAAACCAAGTGATGAGCCATGATTGTAGCGTGCCTAAAGGCTTTTTATTATTATCGATAATATATGTCGCTTGTGTTATATCTGCGCAAGTGCTTGCTTACAGGATAATTCAGATTGGCCCTTTTGTGGAGCCGGGCGGAATTTTTCTTTTTCCTGCTACCTTTATTATCGCTGATATTTTGTCAGAAGTTTACGGCCCGAGTTTAACCAGAAGGGTTGTCTTTAATACTCTGGTTGGTCAGGCATTATTTTGCTTAATAGCCTTTATAGTATTGCATATGCCGCACCCTCCTGGCTGGGAACATAATACGGCTTACCAATACGTGCTAGGCTCAACATGGTTAGTGTTTCTTTCTAATACGGTGGCATTATCGATTGGCATTATTTTTAGTTCGCAATTTATTGCGAGAACAAAGCTATATACAAAGGGACGATATTTTATTATTAGAAGTTTTCTTGCAAGCGCATTAGGTGAAATAATAACAACAAGTATAATTGTTGCGATTGCGTTACTGCCCGTTTTAGGTTTATCAAAAGCCATGAACCTTTTTATTGGGATGTATGTGGCAAAAGCCATCTACTCAATTGTCATGCTTATACCTGCAAATATTGCCGTGATAGTTTGTAAAAAGGTCGATCAAATAGACGCTTATGAAAGTGATATTCACTTAATATATAAAGTAAAGCGCAAGAAACCGTACTTAAAAATCCTTTCTAACGTGGATAAGAATCCCTAAAATTTGTTCCGTATCTTTATTCATACTAGTAATTATCTCACCTGGTAGCTCAACGTTTACCTTCTTAAAGTAAACATCAGCGCCATCAAGCAAAAGTTTTTTATAAAATGGCAGCTCTTTATGTTCAGATTTAATGATGGCGTAGCACTGATCGTAAGGTGCTTTCTCTCTCGAGAATACCATGATTGAGCCAGGTGAAAATCTTGGTTCTAAGCTCTGATCTTTTAATACCACAGCAAACGTTTCTTCGGAAGAATCATTATCAATTTTCACGTATTCGCGCTGGGTGGAGGATGTTACTTCTTCGATATTATGTGGCCACTTCATTGCCTCTTCAGAAGAGAGGATAGGTATGTTCACCCAGTTTTCATAGCGTGGCTGCAGTTCTGAAATCTCTTCGTGTAAAGGTTCAATCCCCATCAGTTGATTTGTAGTAACACTAAAAAATCGAGCGATTGCCTCGATTGATTTGATGGTTGGGTTGCAATCCGGGTCGTTACACAACCGCCTTACCGTTGTACCTGCTAATCCTGTGTTACGCGCTAGTTGAGTCGCATTAATCTGCGAGCCTTGCATCAGTTGTAGTAAGACTTCTTGTAGTGAACGTTGTTTTTTTAGGGCAACAACATTTTCGGAGTAATTCATTCTATCCTGCCAGTTTATTTAACAATGCTAATTATATGCTAATCTGAACATTTATTGCAAGTGCAGCAATATTTAAACACTAATTATGTGGAAAACCACACTAAAAAACCATATAAATACATCTGTGTGGTTAAATCACCATTTATATTGCGTCACCTCGCTGGAGGTGTTATAAATGTTAACGTACTGCATCTTGAGCCAATAGCATTTATATGAAACATATATATGAATAAGTGGGAGAGCAAATGATAAACAGTCTAAAGTCCTTATTTAAATTGTTTTGCTAATTGCTATACCAAAAAAGGGGGCTGTATGAGAAAAGCTTGGAGGCCTAGGTCGCCAGGCCACATACAGGTTCTTAGAATGTACTATGTGAAATATTACTAACTTGGGAGATTGTTGGTATGAATTTGCTTCCAACAGACGGCAGTGTGAAACTGTTTGACCATTTTCTTGATCAGAATGTATCAGATAATCTCTTCTTCATTTTTAAAAAAAAGATTAATTGGAACATAGAGAAAATTAACATGTTTAATAAGGTAGTAGTTTGTCCTCGCTTAATTAGTTGGTATGGAGATGAAGGTCTGAATTATCGTTACTCGGGTAATCAGCATAGAGGAAGTGGTTGGGACAATTTTATCTTGCCACTTAAAAAACAGGTGGAATCTCACTTGTCTACACATTTTAATTTTGTGCTTTGTAACTTATATCGGGATGGAGACGATTACATAGGTTGGCATGACGATGGTGAAAAAGAACTTGGTCCTAACCCAGTTATCGCTTCTATAAGCTTAGGTGCTTCTCGGTTATTTGAGCTTAAACATAAAGAAAAAAACGTAAAAAAGTCTTTGGTATTGAATGCGGGAAGTTTGTTAGTTATGTCTGGCAAAACTCAGAAATATTGGAAGCACAGATTGCCCAAAGCTAAAAGCTGCCAAGAGAGCAGAATTAATTTAACCTTTAGAAAAATTCTAGGAGATAATGTATGTGGTATCTGAACAGAGTCCTGTCTAGAATATCTTCTGTGATTTTTTCTATGCCTGCTAGGCTATCTTTGTCAGTCCTGATAATGCTCGCTCGCATTTCTTCTTTAGCTATTTCCCCCCTTCTTTTGCTGAAGGGCCTTGACGAGATGGGTGATGATGAAAATGAGTTTTCAGCATTAGTGCCATGGTTTATAGGTTATGCTATCTTGTTGACATTTTCTGAAATGCTGCCCTATTTCCAGGAAAAATTACTCGCTAGCCCGAGTTTGCAATTATCATTTAATTTAACACATGAAGTTATGGAGACTTACTATGCTTCACCAATGGAAGCACGTACTTCAAATACAAATGCACCAGCAGTGCAGCACTTTGGTTCATCATATGAACATTTAGGGACTACCTTTATAACTGAATTAATTGGGAAGGCAGCCCCTTACCTTCTAGAAGCGCTAGTCATGTTTTCTCTCATCATAAGTGAGCATACTTTTCTAGGCTTGGCCTTTTTAGCAAATATTTTCGTATATTTTATTTTTGCCATTATAGGCGCAAGATACATAGGTATTAGTCAAAATCAATATGTGGGGAGCTTGTTTGAGGGATATGAGCTTATCATTACTCAACTAGACCAATATGAGAACGCACATTATTACGGTAATGTTGAGACTGAGATAGAACGGTCAGATGGTGCCATGCGTAGGCTTGGGGAAGACTTTAACCACTCGCTATCATCAAGGGCAAAAACATCTTCTTTTTTAACATTTTCCTTTGGCGCGGGTCTTTTAGGCACATTAATATATGCTGTGTCCCTATTTAGCCAAAAAGTTTTGAGTTTAGATAAATTAATTATTTTAACCTTATACTTGTTGCAAACAGGTAGTTCATTAAGAAGTTTTTCAGAGTCAACAAACAAAATTGTAGGTAATTATGAAAACTTTAAAATGTTATTAGACTATGTTGATGAAGAGCATCCTGCTGCGTATGAGGGTAGAATGGATACGGTTATAAGCAGAGCTGAGTCAAGTATTATCTTTGATAAAGTTTGCTTTGGGTATGATTCTGAAAAAAACAGTTTAAGTGATGTCTCTTTTTCCTGTGAACCAGGTACTGTAACGGCGATTGTTGGGCGAAGTGGGGCAGGAAAATCAACGTTAACTCGCTTACTTATGGGGTTTTATCTTCCATCGAGTGGAAAGATATATCTGGGCAAACATGCATTATCGGATTTCAGTTCTTCGGCGTTAAGAAATAATTTTGCCGTTGTTCCGCAGTCCCCAGCAATTTTTCCGGGGACTATATTAGATAATATTAAGTATGGCAACCTAGATGCTAGCGATGACAAGTTAATTGCGGCAGCGAGGAATGCTGGTTTAAGCGACTTCGTAGATTCTGACCGGTTAGATGATGCAGCAGGATCAGGAGGGCGAAAACTTTCTGGTGGCCAAAAACAACGTATTGCAATCGCGCGAGCGTATCTAAGAGAAACTGCGCCATACTTAGTCCTAGATGAGCCCACTGCTTCACTTGATCCGAAAACTGAAGCTGAGGTTTTAGAACATTTGAGAGATCTTGTTCATTCACGAGGAAGCACCGTAATCATTGTGACTCATGATCTTGAAACGCTAACTAGACATATTAAAGTTGATCAGGTTGTTAATCTTGATGATTTCTTCTTAAGGAAAGAACGAGGCATTACTGGTGTGACATCAGCTGCTCGTAGCCCTCATGGTTATTTTAGTCACGCAAGTTCCTCATCTGCTTACAGCTCATCCTCATCCAGCTGCGCGAAACTAGAAAGTGATGGTGCTGGGCGTAAAAAAAGTGGGGATCTGGATGAAGGTGGTTGTGTTAGTGGGCGTGATGTTTATGAGGAAGCTGATTCGGTTGCGGTAACAATTCATACCCCATTGCTCACAGCGGGTAAAGGTCGAGAAAGGAAATAATTATGAAGATAGAATTTGAAACAAAGCGAGTATTGACAACTTTTAATAATCGAGTGGAAGATTGGGATAGCAAAGTAAAATTTATAGCAGAAAAGGATGGCGAAAGCAGGAGACTTTTTCGCGTGTTGGATGATGTAATAAATGAGAAAGATAGGGTGCTAGATATTGGTTGTGGTACGGGTAAAGTTGGAATTTATTTAAAGCGAAAGCTAAGGAACACGGAAGTTGTTTGCATTGATATTTCATTATCGATGCTCAAGAATGTACAGGACAAACTGGGTGATTCTTTTTGTATGTTGAGTGATGCGGGAAAATTAGGCTTGAGATCTGACTTGTTTGATATGGTTACGTGTCAACAAGTATTACATCATTTATCTGAGCCAGTAAATGCACTTAAAAGTATTTTTCGCGTTATAAAACCAGGAGGGTATTTTCTAGGATTGACGGTTGGCCCAGATTATCAAAACAAAATATTTCCATATGCCAATACAACGATGACTGAAGATCCTTTGGGGAGGGTAAGCAATAACGAGATCAAAGAGTATATTACTACTTCTGGATTTTGCTTGAGAACTTTGGTAAATGATTATTTTACCTTTACTTTTGAGTCTTTTGAAAATTATTTCAATTTTCTTTTATCGATAGGTTCTGCCCACAGAATACATAAGTATCATCAACCATTGGATAGTTATCGATGTAATTTAAAAGAACGGCTAGATTCAGAAGGTATTTTAAAAAATAATGGAAGCCTAACATTGCGCGGACATTATATAACCATCTTGGCTCAAAAGCCTGTACATAAGGAAACGTAGTTATGCCAAATATTATCAAATCTATTATAAAGAAAAAAATTGCTAATGCGTTTGATGTTTGGTCTCCAACATATAGTGATGATGTAATACCTAAATTAAGTAGGCGGGGATACAGTTATAAAAAGTTATCTGAAATTATACTTTCACATTTAGAGCCAAAACTCAATTCCATGGTCTTAGAAATTGGGGTTGGAACAGGCGTGTTAGGAAAAGAAGTTGTAGCTCAAAGAACTGATCTAAATGTGTTGGGGTGCGATATATCAAGAGGAATGCTTGTGCAATCTAGACAAATAGGATTATATGAAAGCTTGTTTCAATGTGATGCGGAGGGAACTATTCCTTTTCGTTCGGGTAGTTTAGAGTATGTATATTCTGCCTTTATGGCTCACAGCGCAATGAATATGAAAACGTTTTTTCATGAATTGCGTCGTATTTTAAAAACAAACAATGATACTACCGTAGTTATAGTTGATTTGTTTCGAACAAAAAGAACCTTGCCCATAGTATCAAAGTTGGTGGATAACTTTCATTCCTTTAAATATGAACATGGTGCCTTCTCTAATTACCGTACAGTTGATAAATTTGTTGGCGACGCCAAAAAATCCGGCTTTACAGTAGAGTATGTTTCACCCCTAGACTCTAGCGATAGCATTACTAGGGCGTCAGCGGGGAAAATGGCTCATTACATATTAAAACTAAACCATACCTTATAGGGAGCATAGAATCATGAAAAAGAACTATTTAAATTACTTAAAATGTATAAAATGTGAGAAAGAAAAACTGTCTATATTTCCAGAAAATGTTATGGATGATGAAGAATTTGAAGAAGGAATAATAAGGTGTGAGCATTGTAGCGCTGTTTATCCAATATTGGATGGGATTCCCTGCTTTTTACCTGAAAGTCTGCGCGATATTAGCATAAATGAAAAGACAACAGTATTAGTAAGTCAATTTATACCGCTGGAGGGTTGAAAATATGCCATCGAATAAAAAAACCAAGTTGTTCTCCCTTTGTCTTTTTGCAGGTACCAACACTGGCAATAACCCAGAATATGTTAATGAAGCAAGAAATCTTGGATGTATGCTAGGTGAAATTGATTGTACTTTGGTATTCGGTGGAGGAACAACTGGCATAATGGGCGCTGTCGCCCATGAAGCAATAAAACAAGGAGTTGGTGTAACCAGTGTGATACCGAGAACAATGGTAAGCAGGAATGATACTTTAGATAAAACACATGGAGCAACGAAAGTAATAGTGTGTGGCAATATGCATCAAAGAAAGGAGTATATGTATAATTTAGCAGATGGTTTTATCATTTTGCCTGGAGGCATTGGGACGATGGATGAGTTTATTGAGGTGTTGACATGGAAAAATTTGAACTTACATAGGAAAACCATCATTTTAGTTAATACAGACGGGTATTGGGATGGCCTGTTAGCTACGCTTCAAACCATGAATCAGGCAGGGTTTCTCTTTAACGATGTAATGAAAATGTTTCACGTTGTAGATAATTCGGCGGCAGCTATAGAACTCGTTAAAAAAGCATCGCATTTATTTATGGAAAATACACATTATAAATTGTCACAAGATACCGAGAATTTAAATGGACTTTCATCTCTAAACTTAGCCTGTGCTATTCAGTCACGCGCAGCATTAGAGGGATTTGATTGGAAATCACCAAAATGTGCCTTTAAGAAAATAAAAGAAGAGTTTCTTGAACTAGAAGATGAGTTCGCCGAGGATGAAATCAATATACATAAGGTCGCCGAAGAGTTAGGAGACATGTTCTTTGCATCTATTAACCTAACCAGACATTTGGGTTTGGATCACAATCAGGTTTTAGAACAAGCAGTGGAAAAGTTTGCTAGACGATATGCTAAAATGCAAGAGCTAACAGGAGTGCAGGACAAGAGCGGCTCAGTGAACCTCGACGATATGCTACAAAATTGGAAAACTGCAAAAGAATTAGTTGGATAATTAATGAATTTTTATACCAAGAAACAACTGACAATTATAACGTTAGTGGTAGGGCTAGGTTTCTTAGGTATTTCGCTGCCTTACCCACTCTTTACCCCCATGATTATTAATAATGTTAACCATATAATTGGCCAGGCACCTGAACATAATATCAGAATTATATTATTAGGGTTGCTGTTATCTGCTTACCCACTCGGACAATTTTTAGGATCTCCAATTTTGGGTTCTTTTTCTGACTTGGCGGGAAGAAAGAAAACGCTATCGCTGTCATTGGCAGGTACGCTAGTAGGTTATCTCCTTTCAGGTGTTGCTATTTTATCTTCATCTTATGAGCTACTTTTATTTTCAAGGCTTTTTACCGGCTTATGTGAAGGAAATGTGGCCGTGGCACAAGCCGCCGCTGCAGATATGTCGCCAACACTCCCAAAATCGATAAGTTTTAGCATGATCAATGCGTCAATAGCCATTGCTTTTATACTGGGGCCTCTACTAGGGGGGATTGCAACTTGGCTGTTTCATGACTCTTTATTTAGTTATACATTGCCTTTTTTTATTGCGGCGGCATTTGTAGCAATCTCAATTTTGATTGTATTAATATTTTTTAAGGAGACATTAATAACAGGCGCAGAGAGTCAAGCAAAAAATATAATTTTAGAATTAATGCGTCATGTAACCTCGGGGAAGAAAAATATTGAGGAAGTTATCAAAATAGCGTCCGTGAGAAATTCAGTTGGTATTTTTCTTTTATTTTACATAAGTATTGATTTGTTCTATGAATTTTACCCCTTGTTTTTTGTAGGGAGATGGAATTTCACTCCAATGCAAATCGGATTGTTTTCTGTTGTCTACACATTACCTTATGCTCTTTCTCAAGGGGTCTTTGTTTCCTATGTGGGTCTACGTTCTAACCCTATAACGACACTGAAAATTGCCGGGCTTATAGTGGGCATTGTCATGCTAGCTATGCTTGTTCCTAATGCTGTAAATTCACTATATTTAGTATTACCATTGCTTGGAATCAGTATAGCTTTTTGTTCTACAAATACTGCCGTTCTTGTTTCTGACTCATCAGACGCAACTATGCAAGGGAGGATTATGGGGGTTACGCAATCGTTGCGAGTGTTAAATATTGCCATCATTACAATTATTGGTGGAGTGCTTGGCGCTATTGATCCAGCAGCTCCACTCTTAATCGCGAGTATTATTATGATCCTTGCATCTAGTTTGTTACTATTTAGAAGGAGCATTAATAATGACAACGTCGTGGAATGAAGAAAGCGTAGTCGGTGGCTTCGAATCATACGATGATACCCTAGAAAACTTGTTGGGATATCCTTATGTGTATGAAGCATTAGGCTTAACCCATACACAGGAGGGTGGCACCTGGTTGGACTACGGGTGCGGTCCGGGAAAAGTGGCGGCACGCTTTGCAAAAGACAGTAAACATTTTTTTTATGCCGTCGATGAATCAGAAAGCATGATTGATATTGCTAATCAAGTACGTTCTAATCCGTTTGTAGACTACAAGCTCATCAAAGATAATGACTTGCCCTTCATTCCTGATAACTCATTAAATGGAGCAATGCTGTGCTTTGTTCTATTGAATTTAAAGTCAAGGCTAATGATAGAAACTATACTGTCAACTATACTACATAAACTAAAGCCTGGGGCTCCTTGTGTTATCTTAGATACTCACCCTGATTCCACGGGTTTATCTTTTACAACCTTTCAGTCTGGATTACCTAATGCGGGTTATCACGATTCTGACACTCGACCTGCATGGTTATTTTTACCTGACAGGAGAAAATTAGTACTAGAAGGTTGTTATTGGTCACAGGAAGCATACTTAGGCATGTGTAAAAACAGCGGTTATATTAATATTAACTTACAAGCGCCTATTTTAAAACATTTGCCTCAAGAAAGGTTTGCAACAAAAAAAATCTATCGAAAAACTAATGTGGAAAAAACAACAGAATGGCATTCTCCACCTTATTTAATCTTAAGAGGGGAAAAGTCACAATAAGCGCTTAATTCAATGGCAGTGATCCCGGTACGACTCGTAATTAGTTTGAAGAAGGATATGCGAACGTAAAGGCAGGATTACTACAAAAAAAATAGGCTCTGAACATAGGAGAGTTGATATGGCAGGCTATACAACTGAACCAGTAGCATATTTTGAAGGAAGGGAAAACAGCGACATGTTTTTTTCTTTCAGCAAAATATGTTGTTTCTTTCTGACTATGGAAGTTCCTGGGCTGATATTATTGTTGTTCGGTTTGTGCAATCTCGATAATGATATGGCAGATGAAATTTCACCTGATGCTGCCCGAACTTTAATGTTTGCTGGTATTGGTGCGATGTCAGGAGTCGTTGTATTATCTCTAATGTTTTATTTGTGCATCTGTTGTTTGTGTTCTGGTAGAGGGTGTTGTTGTAATAGCGAAACAGGCGATCTAGAGCAGCAGCCTCTTAACCCTTAAAGCATAAGCACTTTTTTTAATCGCTATTAGGGGGCCGGCAACATTTTCCTAAGAGAGGTCCGGCCGGAATCTTAATGGCCCAAAGATAACGAAGCTGTGGTGGGGCCGCTATCCAACCCCGGGGGGAGGCAGCGTTTATGGGCTGTGGAGAGCAAACCCATGGAACATGCAATGAATCCAAAAGATGCTGATATCGATGGCTTAAGACGACAAGTACACGCCTACTGGAAGCTCGCTATCTTTAAACCCATTTATCATTTAGGCATAAGCATGTACCCTAAGTAACCTCGAATTGGCCTATATTCATCAGACCGCTGTTTGCTTACAAGCATTAGCTTAGGTTTCTGCTCATTTTGACTAATAACAACAGGGGGGAGCAGCTCTCTGGCAATACCCATAAGCCCAGGTTTTAAAGCTATCGCTAACCAAGCTAAGTCTTGTAGGGAAAAGGAACCTTCAAAAGGTTGTTCTTCTAAATCAGTTAGTGAGCGCTTCCAAACGGGGTTTCGTAACCACGATAATTGGTAGACACTATGAATGCGGCGGCTCCATATGTTTTTTAATTTTAATACAATCTCTCTAGTTTCAGCATTTCTTGACTGTGATAAAGCTAATTTGGTGGCTACTGCACCATATCCTCTAAGAGCCCTAATAATATCAATGCGGCCGCTTCTTGCCGCAATTGCCAGTGGCGTGTCGTATATTACTAGGCTTGTGGTAACATTTAAAGAAACGCCTGCGTTTAATAAAGCTTTTATTACTTTGAAGTTACCTTTTTCAACCGCATAACCAATTAACTGTGTTCGCGAGGCAGTGCGAATATCAAATTTCGCTCCTGCCGATAATAAAACCTTTACTATTTGATGGTGCCCCTGTTTGACAGCAGAAAAAATGGGTGTGAAGTTACGCATGTCAACAGCTTTATTTACATCAGCCCCGGCTAAAATCAACCGTTCAACAACTTCAATATGGCCGTAATACGCGGCATAATGCAGTGGGGTGCTTCCTGTTTCATATCCGTCAGTCTCAAATTTATATAGTGAGGCCCCTTACGTACCATCTGTAGAGGCTGCTTTGTTTATCTTGATACGCTCAACTTCCATGACATTCTCCATACCCGGAAATTTTTTATACGGCGCGCCAAGTATCTCTTCTTTTAACCACTATTCTAATATAAATGGGGGCAACCACAAAAACACTTGTTGCTTATTAGAAAGCATAGTGCTTGCTTGTAATCAGAGTGTTTAGATCGTGTAAAGTATTGTAATCACATGGTTGCGAATTTTTGATGATACAATAATTCCGGTTAACTTTATAGTGATGTCGATGTAATTTTTTTAGGTGATTATGGAATATTTTTCTGAATTAGCACAAAAGATAATATTTTTTTGGTAAACTCAGTTTTAAGTGTAATCGCAAATCTTAGGCGCCTATGACGCTGATGACTATTTAAAAAATTGGTCGCTGGCCGCACAAATGGTACAGATTAATCATGGCTATTCTGACATATAGGGACGAAATGGGGCATAGGAAGCTCTTGGTATAAACTCAAATAGCTTAGAGCGAGAGGTTTTTTCTTATAAGCAACTTGCCCACTCGCATCTACACCATGTAATTGAAAAACATTTTTTGCCAAGTCAATTCTCATTGTTGGGTCCGGCGACATTTCTAGAGTTCAGCCTCAAGAAAAATTTCCGAGACACAAAACTAATCTTTTTGTGTTTTGATGGGCTTTTTTCTTGCCGAGGCATGTCTTGCCTTTAACTCAATATCAATATAATGATCGGTAATGGCGCTAGAACTATGGCCAGCATCATCCCTCACATGCTCCCGCGGCCTTGTTTTAACATCTTCGGAAATCCCCGTGTGGCGTAGCCAGTGAACAGTTGCATCTAAGAGAGCCTCAGCTTCTTCCGGTTTATTATCACGACACAAATTATTCATTGCTTTATCAAAACATTCTTGCACCAACCGCCTAATATAAGTTGTGCTTGTAATAGGACCTTTACCTTTTGTCTTTGGGATCAAAGGTGTTTTATCAGCGGGAGAGGGAAGGGCAGAGAGCCCCAAAGATTTGCGCCATTGTTTAAGTGCCTTCAGCATCGCATTACTTACTGCAATGTTTCGCTTCTTGTTACCTTTGCCCACGGTAACAAACCACCAATGTTCATCATGATCACGATGAAAGTCACACATTTGTGGCACCCAACGATCACTTGCGGCGAGTTCTGAAATTCTGAGATACATCGCAAATAGTGCATTCATAATAAACAAGGTTCGGCTATGAGTTTCAGGATTTTTCTCAGCCATTTGCTCTGCTGCACGAATAACATAGTTCAATTGCAGATCACTTAATCGCCTTATTTTCTTTTCAGTTTGTGTTTTTTCAATAAACCTGCTTTTTTGGCGGATCTGTAACACAGGATTCACTTCTGTATAATCCTCCGCAATTAAAAAGTTATAAAAGGTGCTAAGCACCGCAAATAAATCTTTAATGGCAGCATTTGAAAACTCAAACGATTTAATGCTAGGTGTTTCACCATCACGATGTGCCGCCTTTGACAGGGTAACGATAAACGGTCTCCACTCGGTATTGGGCACACGAAGACCCTCCTTCTCAATAAACCGAGGGGGCTTTTTAGTGCCAATCCAATGCTTAGGTGGTTTTCGGCAAAACTCAATATACGTTTCTAACTCTTGTCTTCGTAGTGCTTTCAGTGACTTTTTGGCAATTAGCCACGACCATTGCATGAGCCTCTCAACTTCACGGCGATAGGTATTAAAGGTTGCTTGACTGCCTTTATAAGCCAGTAAAAATTGCTTTGCAAAGTAATAGTCTTCTTCACTAAAGAGATGAACCGGTGTTGAATCCTCTAAATAGCCCAGGGTATCAAACAAGGGGACAGGACGAGGTGCCGCTGATTTTTTATGAGCCGTCATAATACATCACTTAACTTGATTGTTCAGAGTTAATCGCTTCTTGATAATTTGCGTACACTTTCTTTTTTTCGCCATAGTGGCTGTCTTGTCCTTCATAGCGATCCATTAATTCTTTTTGATCGTACCGTGGAATATTATATTTGTGGCAAATTCTATCAATCTGTGTCCAGCACACCCAATTAAAAAAACGTCGCCATAAGATAAAGAGACTACCGATCATAATGGCGTAGTACAGGTATGTTTCGACGTGGA
>JAJFKI010000042.1 GCA_021773295.1 Gammaproteobacteria bacterium
ATGCGGTGTTGCAACGCGCCCATCATCCGCATCGTCGAATTAAGGTTCGCCAGATGAAGGGTTAAGGCATCTTGCAACACGGGCGCCGCCATGGGCTCGGGTGATGCGAGGTGCTCCGCCACGGTGTCTTGAAAGCGTGATAGTGAGCGCTCAAGCTGCCCCAACAAGAAGGTAATCTGTTCGTGTGTGGCATCGGCCTGCACGCGCAGCGCATTCATGCACGCATCATCCAGCGCCACGAAATCTTTAAAGGCGGTACGCATAACGGTCAAATCATCACCAAGGGCGTCTCGCTCTACCGTTAAGCTCAGCGTTTCTTGGGTTAATTGCTCCGCTTTTTCTTCTAATGCCTGGGTGGTGGCTTTATGCGTGAGGGTGAGCTGTTTTAAGCGCGCTATCGTTTCTTCTTGTGCAACAATACGGGCGACGCGTTCTTCGCTGGCGTCCTCCAGTGCTTGGCAACTCGCCTTGGCGCGCATCAACTGTATCTTGGCATCAAACAGCTGCGCTTTGGTCTTCGTTAAAGCAGCATCGGCCACTGCTAATGCGTCATCTGCGTGGGTTTTTTCTCGCTGTATCGCGCGCATGTCCGCCACAATCTCAGTCTTCTTATAGGCCAGTCGCTTAAAGAACAACTGACTCAAGTGACTGCCCAGCACGCTCATGGTGCGCGCTTGATTCGCTTTTTCTGAATGGATAGCACCCACAAATTCCGCGAGCCGTAACCCTAGCAGCAATTCGTCCTTGCCGTCGACAATGATGTCTCGCTCATTTAAAAAGAGCTCATGCAAGCGCTCCTTCCCAAAGGTAGCATCAAAGAATTCATTAACATTGTGTTTACGCTTATCCCGTGTGCCTTTTAGCATGGGTTGCAACTCAGCCGCAAAAAACTGGTTGTAATGCAGCTTTACCATTACTTCTATCACCCGGATAAATTGCTCCAGAGGCAACCTGCTGATTTTCTTACGGCCTTTATCATGGTTTAATCGTTTTAAACATTCGCTAAAGTCTTTGGCAATCAGTAAGCTGCCATAAAACCCGCGTTCTTGTAAGTCGCTTTCTATACTCATAGTAATCTCCTCAAAGTCTGTTTTAGGCCACCTGCCCTGCTTGACCGCAAGGTCCATCGCGCGATGAAACGCGGTGTGCTTGAGCACAAGGCGCTTAAGTGACTAGCGATTAACATCGTTAACCGCGTTTTGTTGTCGTAATGCGTCTAGTGACGCTCGTTGAATGCGGTGATACACTTCACCACGGTGAACCGGTATAGCACGAGGTGCTTCAATGCCAATATCAATCACACCCTCGTCAATGTCGCGAACTTTGATAAGAATGTTATCGCCAATGTAAATTTCTTCTCCAATACGTCGTGATAGGACTAACATACTGCTGTCTCCTCTATGGGGTTGATGAAGGATGAACGCTCTGCCGTTGTTGATAGCGACGTGACAGCCTCGGTACTGTGTTGTTCGTGTTGCGGCGGTAAAAGCCGCAATAAATCTGGCGCTGTGTTCTCTCTCGTGTGCTCCCACACACCGTATTGCTTCAGCTTTTGTTGCTGTGAGGCGAGCACTTCGCGGCACTGCGCTGCTTTTTCTTTTTCTTGTGTGACAAATTGTGGACATTCGGCTAGCAATCCTTGCTCGGCTTGCACGTGACCGTTCAGCGCTTTGAGGTGTTCGTGAAAGGAGGCGACGAGGGTTTTTATTTTGCCGGTGTAGGGTGTATCAACGTGTGTCTCTCCTCCCGATTTTCGACTCAGTGCCTGCAACATCGAGGTGGGTGTTTTCCACGCGCCCTGTCGGATAGCTTTTTTGAGCGTGTTAAGTTTTTTCGCAAAGTCATTGCCACAGTTGCGCCAGGATGTTGGGTTTTGCATGTCATGGCATAGCTCGTGAAACAGTGCTTCCGCCGATTTGCCACCGAGCTGCACTTGGTATTGCGTACCGTACGCCTCTGCCACTTGCCTGACGCACGTGCTTTGTGCTGCTGTCAGGGCTTCCCCAATCAGTTTTTCAGGAAAAGCGGCGGCAGCAAGGTGTGGTTTTTTTTCACACGCTGTGGGTTCTTGCGCTGGGCTTGCTCTTGCTGCTGCTTGTTTTTGTTTATAATATTTATTTTTATTATATTTATTTTTATGTGGCGGGTTTCCCGTATCCGGTAACTCAGGGTGCGGGTTTTCCGTATCCGGGGACTTAGGGTTCGGGACAGTATTTACACATTTCTCCGTGTCCTGATGGTCAGAAGACGGTGATGGTTGCTTGTATTTTTCGACAAGATGGGGCTGTACTTCATCATAAATAATGTAGTCAGGCGCCGCTATCCGCCCGTTCTCTTCCCGCCTTTCTTGGCGCTCTAACAGGCCAGCACACAGTAGCTCCTTTAACGTTTTGTGAATAACGTCCCTGCCTTCTTTTGAATGCTGAATGAGGACGTTAACCCGTATCTCAAAGTTATCGGGTAAGCTCATTAAATAAAGAAACAGTCCTTTGGCGCGCAAGCTTAATTCGCTTGATTGGGCAATACTGTTAGAGGTGGTAACAAACCCGCTTTGATGACGCGCTCGCCGAATCCTACTCATGTGATCAGCTCCACTGCTAATGGTTTAACAAAATAGGAGGGCGATTTTGTCTTGTTGTTGAAGACATGAGGACCTTATGTCCTTAAAAGCGCCGTCCTACTTCCTGTCGTATCTACACTTTGAGCAGGCACCAGCGCATGATAAGATGTGCGGGTTATCTGCCTTTGGGCAAATACGTCTGCCAGTTAGGGTTTTCTTGGTCGATTGGCCTAACTGGCTATTAATAGCTAACATTTATTAGAATTTTTCAAACAAACCATGCTCTATATACTAATGTTTGTTAACTAATGGCATTATAGCAACTAACGTTTGTGTTTTGCAAGCGTTTGTTTGCATTTTTTTCATTTAATGGCTAAAATAAGTCTGAACTAGCAAAATTATGGACAATTTTCCTAACGGAACAGACTATATGAAGACTCAATTAAAAACTCGATTAAAAGCAGCCAGATTGGCAGCTGGATACAAAAGCCTTTCTTCAATGTGTGAAGAACACCACTTGCACAAATCAAATTACTCGCAACACGAATCTGGTTCTGTGGCACCTCGTGAGCAAGTGCTAAAAAAATATTGCGAGCTTTTTGACGTTAATTTTGAATGGTTGAAGGACGGGGCTGGATTGCCTTATGATGATGTTATTAGCGATAACAATAAGAGTCATAAAATTCTCAATGAAGTTGAAATATTACAAGAATCCATTCGCTCTGCAGCCCAGCCTTTGGCAGAACCTCTGTTGCTTGCAATCATAAAAGAAACGTTAAAACATTTAGAGCATACAGCCAAACAACCAAGCCCTGACGAAGTAGCCGAAATCATTGTTGGAATTTACAAAGATATAGTCACATCGGAAGCTGATCCAGAAATACAAGAGTTAATGGTCTTGCCTGCTGTTTCCGCGAGCATACGATTCGTCTAACTTATAATTTACATCTTAGCTCAACAAATATCGCAACTCTTTTTCTGTGCTACGTATTATGTCTATCGTCACACGATAATTTTCATTAACCTCGGCGCTTATATTATTTTCAATGTTAAGCTTTTGGCTCCAGTCATAATAAAGTGTTTTTTTTGTTTCCTTTAGTTGCTGTAATAATTCATTGATCTCCTTTTTCTTTAACTCATTTCTCAGCCGATTAGTCTTTAGCGCTGCACGCACCATAGAAATTTTTTCAAAAATCTCTGACAAATTTAGCCATATCTCTTCAGTTTCCGCCTTGCACAGTAACACAACATCCTGCAATCTTAATTTAATCTCTTTCTTAGTCATAATTAATATCTCTAATTGGTGTTAGCTAATCGTTATGACCTCATAATACATCTCAAGTAGTTTCGCACTTCTGCGTCTTGTAACTCGGCAGCAAAGTTTGCATCTCGCTCAA
>JAJFKI010000043.1 GCA_021773295.1 Gammaproteobacteria bacterium
CTGTCATAGCGATTTAAGCAAGCGCGGGAGTTCGTAAATCATATAGAAAGGAATTGAGAGCACTCGATGATTGAGTGAAAACGGTTTTTGAGAAATTCGAATGCCTAGTGATAATTTTTTTTCATCTAAAAATAGTTGCAATGATTTCATTCTGCCCGTGGCACCTGACTTTACTTCGACGGGATAAATCGAGGGGCCAACATTGATAAGATAGTCCACTTCTGCCTGAGAGCCTCTTTTGTCTCTGATCCAGTGGTATAATTCTGCTTGTTGGTAATTCTCAGCATAAGCTAATAATTCTTGTCCTACGAATTGCTCTGCTAATGCGCCTTGATTCAGTAATATTAATTTTTCTGAAAATAATGTTTCAGTATCAAGTCCTGTTGCATGCTTAGCTAAACCAATATCTAAAAATAATAACTTAAATTTCTTTTCGTTTTTTTCAGCAGAGAAAGGCAAACCATTTCCTGATGTTTGATAAACGGGATACAAGATCCCTGCTTTAATCAATGCTTCTAAGGCTGGCTTTTGATCTCTTGCTTGGATGTCAGGATCGATATCAACATATTTAAAATGCTTTGCGATGACTCTGGGCGCTTTAGTAAAGATTTTTTCGAGCACTTTTACGTTAACTTTTGCGCCATATTTTGAGAAATCTCTCTTGTAATATTCTAGCAGTGTTGCCTGTAGTTTTTCACAGCCATAAAACTTATTAGTTGTAATATGAAAATCAATGACTTCAGGCATACCGCCTAAAATAAAATATTCACGACACTTTTCGAGCAGCAATTCATGGATCGGTGGTTCAATAGTTTCATTTAACCGAATCCCTCCTAGATAATCAATCAGTCTTTGGTGTCCCGTAGCCAACAAATATTCTCTAAATGAGCATGGCTTCATATAAAGTGATTGTACTCTGCCGACAGGTTGTTGCAGGTGTTCGTCATTGAGTGTGAACTCTAAAAAAGAACCGGCACCAATGACATGTAGTTCAGGCATTAATTCTTTAAAGTAGCGTAGCGCTACCAGCGCCTTGGGGCATTGCTGAATTTCATCAAGAAATAATAGCGTTTCTCCAGCAATAATATCTTGTTGAGATAATATTTCTAAGCTATTGATTATTTTTGTGGGATCTAAGCTGTTAAAACAGGCTTGGTAGCGTGGCTCAAGCTCGAAGTTAATCTTTAATAAGTGTGGAAAATGGGTTTGGCCAAACTTTTCAACCACATAACTCTTGCCCACCTGTCTTGCGCCCCGGATTAATAAAGGCTTGCGATGATACTCATTTTTCCACGCAATTAAGTCATTTTCGACGGCTCTGAACATTTTACCCCCTTACTTTCTTCAAGTTTGCATATTTTTAGGGGTAATTATAGTCAAGTTTGCATATTTTTCAAAGATAAACACAATGAAAGCCAACATGTGTCGGCTTTTCAAATTTATAAGTCGCTTACTTGGATATATTCGATGGTCGGTTTGAAAATAGTCGCTTCTCGGACTATACCCATCGCACCTCAAAATGCGAGATTTATGCCGTGGGGATTTTTGTTCCCAGGGATCGTTTAAAACGCAGGTAATAGCCACTCTATTGGCAAGTTTTAAACGGGCCCTGGGGACAAAAAGCACCCGGCAGAAAATCGCATTTTGAGGTGCGATGGGTATATACCCATCGCACTTCAAAATGCGAGATTTAGGCGTGCTACTGACATGGGTAGGCACTGTAGTCAGGCGTCGTGCAGTTGTCTTTTATACAGTCTGTTTTAGTAAAATCGCCGCCACATTTATTTGTCACGCATCCTTCATAGCGACCACACTTAGTTGTACAAAACATGGCTCCAACCATGCAACAGTCATAAGCGACCGCATACTGATCGTTACAACTACCCCTTGCCACGTTTTTCTGCATCTCTACCCTTGCTTGCTCCACGTCAGCTGCAGTAATGTTTTTCTTCTGGTGGATGCTGGTCTTGCAACCTACAACATATTCAGCAGAGATAGCGATTAAGCAAGCTTCCCAGCGAGCAACGCAGCATACGTTAACACAGTTTTGACCACCACTTGGTATCACTCCAGTCGACTTGCAACTTTTGAGAGGGTTATCAGCCAAAGCTGCAGGCGTAAAAGTCAGTATGAACAAAACCCCAATCAGGCTTAATATTATCTTCATGTTTTAGCTCCCAAAGTTTACTCTTTGATAATTTATTGACCTCTGACTAACTATAGCTCATTAATTATCAATGGACGCGGTTATTATGCTTTACACAGTGTGAGCCAACGCACCTATTTTATTTCAAGTGCAAAATCGTTGAACTCATGATTGTTTACCTATATACTCTCGCCAATCTTCTGCTAGGGAGGGGGATTGCTATGCCATAAAGGCGGTAGCACCAGAGAATTCTGGATAAAATAATGACGTTTTTAGGAAAAAAATACACCAATATGGTTGAGAGAGAACAATTATTAAGACATCAAGCGTATAAGCTCGTACTGTGGCAGGGAGTCATTGCCATGACTGCGGCTGTGGTGGCGTTTTTTGCCTTCACCCCCGAAAGCAGTTTTTCCCTATTATTAGGCGCATTGACTGCCATGGCAGCAAACTTCTATTTTGCGCGTAAATTATTCAGCATCAAAGGTAGAAGTGTCGCGAAGAAGTTCGCCAAAGCCTTTGTTAAAGCAGAACTCTTCAAAATTTTAATCACCATTGCGCTGACCTTACTCGCCATTAAACTGTTAAAGGCAGCGTTTTTACCCTTCATTGTGGGCTATGCCCTGTGTTATTTTGTGTTTTGGTTTTCACCATTAATTGTACAAGCAAGGAAAGTGATCGAGTTATGAGCGCAGACCCGTCGAATCCAACAGCATATATTCAGCATCATTTAATGAACCTGACCTGGAATCCGGATGCCTGGCGGCAAAATTATGGTGATTTCTTCACCTTTAATATGGACACCCTGTTTTTCTCCGTTATTTTAGGCGTTGGGTTTTTAATCTTCTTCCGCCTGGCGGCTAAAAAAGCAACGCCTGGTGTGCCAGGCAAGTTACAAAATTTAGTAGAAGTGTTAGTTTTATTCGTTGATGGCTTAGTGAAGGAAACGTTTCACGGTAAAAGTAAGTTAATCGCACCTTTAGCGCTGACGATTTTCGTTTGGGTGTTCTTGATGAACTTCATGGACTTAATCCCAGTGGATTTATTACCAAGTATTGGCACGGCCATCGGCGTGCATAATTTAAGAGTCGTACCGACCACGGATTTAAACTTAACCTTTGGTTTGTCGATCACCGTATTCATTTTAGTCTTGTTTTATAACATTAAGATCAAAGGCCCCATCGGCTATTTCAAAGAATTGGCTTGCCACCCCTTCGGCCCGTGGCTATTCATGGTGAATTTGCCACTCGCCATCGTGCATGAAATATCAAAACCCTTATCACTCGCTTTGCGTCTCTTCGGTAACTTATATGCTGGCGAGTTAATTTTTATCTTGATTGCTTTATTGCCCTGGTGGATGCAGTGGATACCAGGCAGTATGTGGGCTATTTTCCACATATTAATTATTACCCTGCAAGCCTTTATTTTTATGATGTTGACCATCGTGTACTTGAGTATGGCGCACGAAAGTCATTAACAACATCAATTAACGGGAGCAATTTCTCATAGGAATTGCTGAGTAATAACTGAGGAGGAAAAATGGAAGCAGCGAGTCTTATTGCAACGGTGCAAAGTTATACGGCCATCGCGGTGGCATTACTGATTGGTTTAGGTGCCATGGGTACTGCGATTGGTTTCGGTGTCTTAGGTGGTAAATTCTTAGAAGGTACTGCAAGACAACCGGAAATGTTATCCGTACTGCGGATGCAAATGTTTATTGTCGCAGGTTTGCTTGACGCGATCGCGATGATTGGTGTTGCGATTGCTTTGTATTTCACCTTCGCGAACCCATTTGCGGTAGCTGTTGGGAAATACATTCTAGAACATAGTAGCTAATGTTGTTTGATAGGGTGTCATTATGAGCTTTGATTTAACAACCTTAGGCTTGGTGTTGACGTTCGTAGTATTTGTTTTCTTCGTTATGAAAACTGTGTGGCCTGTAATTGCCAAAGGGTTGCAAGAACGAAAAGCGGTAAATGCCAATGATGTTAAAAGTGACACACAGGAACAACATAGCTTGAAAAAAGCTATCGATAACAAGGTGCAATTATGAGCTTAAATTTATCATTGCTAGGTCAAATGCTAACATTCGCTTGTTTTGTTATCTTCACCATGAAATTTGTCTGGCCACTGATTACTAAGGCGATGCAAAAACGTGAAGAAGAAATTGCCGATGGATTAGCCGCAGCGGAGCGAGGCCAACGTGATTTGGAGTTAGCAAAGCACAAAGTGACAGAAATGTTGCGAGATGCGAAGCTTAAAGCCGCCCAAATCGCAGATACGGCCACAAAACGCGGCGTTAGAATCATTGAAGATGCAAAGGAACAAGCTCGCAAGGAAGGTGAACGCCTACTGCAAATTGCTAAAGGTGATCTTGAGCAAGAAAAATTGCGCGCGAAGGCTGATTTGCAACAAGAAATTTCTGCCATCGTTGTTGCGGGTGCTGCTAAGGTTTTGGGTTCCAAAATCGATGAGCCAGCCAACAGCGATATGATTAACCAGTTAATAGCAGAGGTTGGCGGTGAGTGAAGCAAACCAAATTGCCAGGCCCTATGCGAAAGCAGCCTTTGATTACGCTGTTGATAAGCAACAGTTAGAGCAGTGGAGTGTCATGTTACAAGCATTGGCGCTCGTTATTTCAGATGCTGGCGTGCAAAGCTTACTGTTGGATCCAACGTACAATAGTAACGATATTGCCAATCTTGCCTTTGATGTTGTAGGAAAACATCTCGATGAATATGGCAAAAATTTTGTGAAGTTATTAGCAGAATATGACCGCATGGAATTTATACCCCCTATTCATCAACTCTTTGAAAAACTAAAAGATGAATACCAAAAAGTGGTGGAAGTCGAGGTCGTGTCTGCTTTCACATTATCCGGCGAATTAGCCGACAAGCTTAAGTTAGCATTGGAAAAGCGTTATGGCTGCCATGTGAAACTTAACGCAGAAGTGGATAAAGCCGTCATTGGCGGCGCGCTCATCAAAATGGGTGACAAAGTCATCGACGGTACCGCTTTGGGTAAACTTAACTTATTACAAAATTATCTTAACGCGAAGGAAAGATTATGTCTGTAAGCCAAACAATTAGCCCCTCTGAAATTAGTGAAATCATCAAGCAACGCATTGCGACTTTTGAACCTTCGGCGCAAACGCGCACCCAAGGTACAATCGTCAGCAATAAAGATGGTATTTTAAGAATCCACGGCTTAGAAGAAGCCATGTCCTATGAAATGTTAGAGCTTCCCGAAGATAAATACGGCGTCGTTCTAAACTTAGAGCGGGATTGTGTGGGTGCGGTTGTATTAGGCGATCACAAAGACATGCGCGAAGGGCAAACGGCAAAATGTACCGGTCGTACGTTAGAAACCCCAGTAGGGGAAGCGTTACTAGGCCGAGTCGTTAATGCCATGGGTGCACCCATTGATGGTAAAGGGCCGATTGATTATGAAGGCACTTCACCCATTGAAAAAGTAGCTCCTGGCGTGATTCACCGTATACCCGTATCACAACCCTTACAAACAGGCTTAAAATCGATAGATGCCTTGGTGCCCATCGGACGTGGCCAGCGGGAACTCATTATCGGTGATAGACAAACCGGTAAGACAGCGATAGCCATTGATGCCATCATTAACCAAAAAGGCAAAGGCGTAAAATGTATTTACGTTGCTATCGGTCAGAAAACTTCATCCGTGACAGCGGTTGTGAATAAACTACATGAACACGGCGCCATGGAACACACGATCATCGTGGCAGCAAATGCATCCGAATCAGCAGCCTTACAATTCATTGCCCCTTATGTTGGTTGCTCTATGGGTGAATATTTCCGTGATAAAGGTGAAGATGCGCTGATCATTTATGATGACTTAACGAAACAAGCCTGGGCGTATCGACAAATTTCATTATTATTAAGAAGACCACCGGGTCGTGAAGCATATCCTGGTGATATTTTCTATTTGCACTCACGTTTGCTAGAGCGTGCATCAAGAATTAATGAAGCCTACGTTGAAGAATTAACGGGCGGTAAGGTAAAAGGTAAAACGGGTTCATTAACCGCATTGCCAATCATTGAAACCCAAGCTGGTGACGTATCTGCTTTCGTGCCTACTAACGTCATCTCCATCACTGATGGTCAAATCTACTTAGAGTCTGATTTATTCAACTCAGGTTTTAGACCGGCGATTAATGCGGGTTTGTCCGTATCAAGGGTAGGTGGTGCTGCGCAAACGAAAATCATGAAAAAATTGGCCGGTGGTATTCGTATCGCTCAAGCGCAATTTCGTGAATTGGAAGCGTTCTCGCAATTTGCATCCGACTTAGACGATGCAACTAGAAAACAATTAGAACGTGGCCAACGCGTCATGGAAGTTTTAAAACAAAAGCAATATTCGCCGATGTCAGTCGCACATATGTCTGTCTCAATGTTTGTGGCAGAGAAAGGGTATTTAGATGATGTGCCCTGCGACAAAGTAGTCGCGTTTGAAAACGAATTGATAAGTTATATCAATGCTCATCATGCAGATTTAATGGAAGATATTAATAGCAGATTTGTTTACGATGACGAGATACAACAAAAACTAACAACCGTCGTAGAATCTTTTAAAGAAACACAAACCTGGGTGTAGCATGTCTCGATCCAAAGAAATACGAAACAAAGTAGGCTCTATTAAGAAAACGCAGAAAATTACCAGCGCGATGGAATTAGTAGCAGCCAGTAAAATGCGTAAAGCGCAAGAACGGATGACAACGACCAAGCCGTATTCAGAGAAAATTCTCAATGTTATTGGTCATTTAGCCAATGCGCACCCTGAGTATAAGCATCCTTATTTGAATGAACGTCCCATTAAACGCGTAGGCTTTGTGGTTGTTAGTACTGATCGTGGCTTATGTGGTGGTTTAAATACAAACTTATTGAAAAAAGCATTGATTGAGATCAATCAATGGCAGCAAAAAGGTGTTGAAGTTGATTTATGTTTAATTGGAAACAAAGCGAATCATTTCTTTAGTGCTAATGGTGGTAATGTGATTGCCTCTGCCACGCATCTTGGTGATGCGCCCAGCGTTACCGATGTGGTTGGTGTGGTAAAAGTGATGCTAGATAATTTTGATAATGGCCGTTTGGATGCTTTATTCATCGCAGAAAATGAATTTATCAATACCATGTCACAAAAACCAAGAGTCTTGCAATTATTGCCACTGGTACATGCGGAAGATGAAACAGCTGGTTTTCACTGGGATTATATTTATGAGCCTGATGCCAAGGATGTCGTCACCATGCTATTGAAACGATACATCGAATCACAAGTGTATCAAGCCGTCGTGGAAAATATTGCCTGTGAACAAGCCGCAAGAATGGTTGCTATGAAGAGCGCAACCGATAATGCCGGTGAGTTGATTGATACATTGAACTTAGCTTATAACAAAGCAAGACAGGCTGCGATTACACAGGAAATCGCAGAAATTATTTCTGGTTCAGAAGCAGTTTAATGCTGCTTTGCAGCATAGTTAATTTGAAATATTGTTGGAGGTCTATTTAATGAGCGCAGCACAAGCGGAGCAAATGACTAAATTGGGGCAAATCGTTGAAATTATCGGCGCGGTTATTGACGTTGAATTTCATCCGGAATTTGTGCCAAATATTTATGATGCTTTATTAGTTGATGAAACCGGTTTAACTCTAGAAGTGCAGCAGCAATTGGGTGACGGGATCGTTAGAACCATTGCCATGGGACCTTCTGATGGTTTGAGTCGTGGTTTAAAAGTCACGAATACAGGGCAGCCAATTACCGTGCCAACGGGAAAGAAAACCCTGGGTCGCATCATGGATGTGCTCGGAAAGCCGATTGATGGTAAAGGTGCTGTTGATGCGGAAATAAAAATGCCAATTCACCGAGCCGCGCCCTCCTTTGAAGAACAAGCAACTCATGAAGAAATATTAGAAACTGGCGTAAAAGTTATTGACTTGATTTGCCCCTTTGCTAAGGGTGGTAAGGTCGGCCTCTTCGGGGGTGCTGGTGTTGGTAAAACTGTGAATATGATGGAGTTAATTCGCAACATCGCTATCGAGCACAGTGGTTACTCAGTGTTTGCTGGTGTTGGTGAACGTACCCGCGAAGGGAATGACTTCTACTTAGAAATGCAAGAGTCTAATGTCCTTGATAAAGTGGCCTTGGTTTACGGACAAATGAATGAGCCTCCTGGTAACCGTTTACGAGTTGGTTTAACCGGCTTAACCATTGCAGAACAATTTCGTGATGAAGGCCGTGACGTTTTGTTGTTTATCGACAACATTTATCGTTACACTTTGGCGGGTACAGAAGTGTCCGCGCTATTAGGTCGTATGCCATCGGCGGTGGGTTACCAACCAACCTTGGCCGAAGAAATGGGTGTGTTGCAAGAACGGATTACATCTACAAAAACAGGTTCGATTACTTCAATCCAAGCCGTTTACGTGCCTGCTGATGACTTAACCGATCCATCACCTGCAACGACATTTGCTCACTTAGATGCAACGGTAGTACTGTCAAGACAAATTGCGGAATTAGGTATTTACCCCGCGATTGATCCGCTTGATTCTACTTCCCGTCAATTGGATCCGCTCATCGTTGGTGAAGAGCATTACCAAGTGGCAAGACAAGTACAACAAGTTTTACAACGAAACAAAGAATTAAAAGACATCATCGCCATCTTGGGTATGGATGAATTGTCTGACGAAGATAAGCGTACGGTGATGCGTGCGCGAAAAGTTATTCGCTTTTTGTCACAACCCTTCTTCGTGGCGGAAGTATTTACTGGTTCGGCTGGTAAATACGTTCCATTAAAAGAAAGTATTCGTGGCTTTAAGGCAATTCTTGACGGTGAATTCGATCATTTACCAGAACAAGCTTTTTATATGGTAGGCACCATTGATGAAGCAGTGGCTAAAGCAAAAGTTTTATAAGAGATAAGTTATGGCATTTACCATTAATGTAGACATTGTGAGTGCTGAAAAAACCATTTACTCTGGTTCGGCAGAAACCGTTACCGTTAGTGGTGAAATAGGTGACATGGGTATTCAAGTCGGTCACGCACCTTTGCTAACGTTTCTTAGGCCCGGGCAAGTCAGATTAAAAATAGGCGATGATCATCCTGATGAGATTTTTTATGTATCTGGCGGAATTTTAGAAGTACAACCTAGCTTAGTAACTGTTCTTGCTGATGTTGCGGAACGTGCGAAGGATTTAGATGAAGCCGAAGCACAAAAAGCCGTGGCACAAGCAAGAAATGTGCTTGCCGAAAAGTCTGCTCAAATGGAGTATGCAAAAGGATTGGCAGAACTAGCACAAGCAATGGCACAGTTGAAAGCGATTCGCGCTTTGCGTGAAAAGAAATAAAAGAGCAGCCAAATGAAAATATCTGTTGTAATCCTTGCCGCAGGGAAAGGCAAGCGTATGCAATCCAATATTCCCAAAGTCCTCCACAAAGTTGGCGGACGCACCTTATTAGAACATGTGGTTTCTACGGCAAAGAGTGATATTAATGCCGATCAAGTTTTTGTGGTTTATGGTCATGCCGGTGAGCGGGTCTGTAAAGCCTTATCCCATCTTGATGTACAATGGGTGCAGCAACAAAAGCAATTGGGAACAGCTCATGCAGTTTCACAGCCCTTAGATAAGATTCCCGATAGTCATTTGGTGATTGTGCTCTATGGTGACGTACCTTTAATTTCACAACAAACGATACAAACCTTAATAACTGCTACGCCAAGTAATGGTTTAGGCTTGCTAGTCGCTAATGTTGAGGATCCTACAGGGCTTGGCCGCATCGTTCGCAATGAAAATAATCTTTTTAAAGGTATTGCTGAAGAAAAAGACGCGACAGAACAGCAAAAAAAAATCCAAGAAATTTTTTCAGGAATCCTAGCAATACCAGCGCGCTTATTAAAAAAATACTTAAAACAAGTCGATAATAAAAACGCACAGCAAGAATATTATTTAACAGATGTCCCTTCCATTGCTTTAGCAGGTGGCGCAACGGTGACAACGGTCACGGCCTTTTATCCGGATGAGGTTTTAGGGATTAATGACAAACAACAATTAGCAAAAATAGAACGCTTATATCAATTGCGTTGCGCTAACAATTTAATGTTGGCCGGCGCTATTGTTAAAGATCCTGCACGCTTAGATGTCCGCGGAAAAGCAGATGTGGGTGTGGACACCGTTATTGATATTAACGTCCTACTAGAAGGTAATGTAACTGTTGGTCAAGATTGTTATATTGGTCCTAATGTCGTGTTGCGCGATTGCGTCATCGGCGATCATGTTACTATAAAAGAAAACACCGTGATCGATCAAGCAGTCATCGCCGATCAGGTGACGATAGGCCCCTTTGCGCGTTTACGCCCAGGAGCGAAACTTGCGGCGAATACTCGCATTGGCAATTTTGTCGAAGTTAAAAACTCACAGATTGGTGAAGGCTCCAAGATAAATCACTTGGCTTATGTTGGTGATAGCCAAGTTGGCAAGGATGTAAATATAGGCGCCGGTGTTATTACTTGTAATTATGATGGTGTTAATAAGAATCAAACGATCATGGAAGATAATGCGTTTATCGGCTCGAATTCATCCTTGGTGGCACCTGTTACTATCGCAGCGAATGCAACCGTTGGTGCTGGTACAACGGTTACAGAAAATGTGCCCGCCGGGACGTTAACACTTTCCCGAGTTAAACAAACCAATATTGATACGTGGCAAAGACCGGTTAAAAAAGAGGAAGCATAATATGTGCGGGATCGTAGCGGCAACAGCGCATCGAAATATCACTGAAATGCTACTAGATGGCTTAAAGCGCTTAGAGTACCGCGGCTATGACTCAGCAGGGATAGCCGTCTTTGATGATAATAATGCCATTCAACGTTTACGCACCTTAGGTAAAGTTAGTCACTTAGAAGAGGCACTGCAAAAAAAACAACTGGTAGGTAACGCGGGAATCGCTCATACTCGTTGGGCTACTCATGGCAAACCCTGTGAAGTCAATGCTCATCCGCATATATCTGGCCCAAGAGTTGCGCTAGTACATAATGGCATCATTGAAAATCATGAACGATTGCGTGAAGAGCTTATTGCTAAGGGCTATGAACTAGCGACAGAAACCGATAGTGAAATCATTGCTCATTTGATTCATGATTATATTAAGCAAAAGCATACGTTTCTCGAAGCAGTCAAACTCGCTATTAAACAATTAGAAGGCGCTTATGCCTTAGCCATTATGGACGACAAGCATCCAGATATTATCATCGGTGTGCGTAAAGGCAGCCCGTTAGTCATAGGCTTGGGAAAAAATGAAAATTATATTGCTTCTGATAGTTTGGCGTTGGCACCACTCACTGAGAAATTTATTTATTTAGAAGAAAACGACATCGTCGTTATCTGCCCTAAAAATTATAAAATTTATGATGAACATGGAGAAGAAAAACAGCGCGCAGAGAAAATTATTACTCACAGCATGGCAACAATTTCTAAAGGTCAGTTTCGCCATTTCATGTTAAAAGAAATTTATGATCAAACCGAAGCGATAGCCGCAACACTTGAAGGCAGAATCAGTGACAAAAGCGTGTTGCCACAAGTCTTCGGTGTTAATGCCAGAGAGATTTTTAGGCAAGTAAAACGCGTGCAAATTGTTGCCTGCGGTACGAGTTTTCATGCGGGTTTAGTGGCGCGCTATTGGTTAGAAGGCTTAGCGGGTGTTCCTTGCCAAGTAGAGGTTGCTAGTGAATTTCGTTATCGTGAAAAAGCCATTTTAAAAGGTACCTTATTTGTGGTTATTTCCCAATCAGGGGAAACTGCTGATACCTTAGCGGCGTTGCGTCAGGCAAAAGAATTAAATTACTTGGCTCACCTGGCTATTTGTAATGTGCCAGAAAGTTCATTAGTCAGAGAAGCTGAGCTAACCTTCATGACGCGTGCAGGCATTGAAATCGGTGTTGCATCAACAAAAGCCTTCACGACGCAATTAACGGCTTTATTAATGTTAACGGTTGCTATTGGGCGTCATAATAAAATTAAACCAGCAGAAGAACAGCGTATCGTTGAGCAACTGCGAAAGTTACCACAAAAAATAGCAGAGGCGATAGAATTAGATGAGCGCATCCAAACCTTAGCCAAACGTTTTTCGGAAAAACAGCATGCCTTATTTTTAGGTCGCGGTGAGCAATATCCTATTGCAATGGAGGGCGCGTTAAAATTAAAGGAAATTTCTTATATTCATGCCGAAGCGTACCCAGCCGGCGAATTAAAACACGGGCCCTTAGCGTTAGTGGATAATGAAATGCCCGTCATTGCGGTTGCGCCGAATGATGATTTGCTCGAAAAGTTAAAATCAAACTTACAAGAAGTAAAAGCAAGAGGTGGTCAGCTAATCATTTTTGCCGATCATAAGGCTAAACTTAGTAATAGCGATCAAATCACGGTCATTGAGTTATTCGGCGTTGATAAACTCATCGGCCCCATCGTTTTCTCAATCCCTTTACAATTACTGGCTTACCACGTCGCCATCATAAAAGGCACGGATGTTGACCAACCCAGAAACTTAGCAAAATCTGTAACAGTGGAATAAAACGCCCAAGTTTTTGTTATACCTGTAAAATAACAATATAAATCAAGAAGTACGATGGCTATAGTATAGGAACTAGTATGAAGTTATTAAAATTAATCATCACCATAACAATAGTCATTACCCTTATCCAAGCCTGTACTCCCGCCCCACCACAACACTTAGATAACATCTGCAGCATTTTCAAAGAGTACCCTAACTGGTATTGGGCCGCTAAAAAAACACAAAAAAAATGGGGTGTCCCCATCAGCACGCAAATGGCCATCATCCATCAAGAATCTCGCTTTAACGGTACGGCCAAGCCACCAAGACAACGCGTCCTATGGGTTATCCCTTGGAAACGACCCACTTCAGCTGTTGGTTATTCCCAAGCGTTAAGAAGCACCTGGGATAATTACAAAAAAAGAACCCACAATGGGGGGGCTAATCGTAATGACTTTGCCGATGCATCAGATTTTATTGGCTGGTACAGCAATCGCTTACACAAAAAAGCCGGCGTTAAACTCTGGGATTCCTACCACCTTTACTTAGCCTACCATGAAGGTGGCGGCGGTTATATTCGAGGGACTTATAAACACAAAGCGTGGTTGCTGCACGTTGCTAAAAAAGTGCAATCAAGGGCCTATCGCTATCATTTACAGCTCAATAAATGCAAAAATAAAATCAAAAAAACCTGGTGGGCTGTGTTTTAATTAAAATGCTTATCTAAAAGCTCATTAAAAATAAAGGTGCAAAGCGTTCTTAAGTTCGCTATGCTGTCTAAGTAAAAACGCACGAGAAGACAACATGGCGGAAAAAAAACAAGCACCCCCTCCCTTATTTGATAGCGTACAATATATTGCGAAGCAATCAGATTTTAGTTATCTGGATGAGCGTTATCTTTTGGCAGATCTTCAACAAGGCTTAGCGTTTTTAAAAGCCTATAAGGGTAGTCAGGGTACCTTTAACTCATACCGCCGCGAAATCGAGCGCTTGTTACACTGGTGTGCCACAATCAGCAATAAACACTTAGATGCCTTAGGGCGTGAAGACATGGAGCATTATCTTGAGTTTTGCCAAAATCCACCGAAGCACTGGATAGGCACCAATAAGCCACCGAAGTTTATTGTAAGAGATGGCGCGAGAATACCGAATCAAACGTGGCGCCCTTTCATTGCCAAACTTTCAAAAGCAGCGCGTCGCCGTGGTGCAGGGGAAGACGATAAACACTTTGAATTATCACAAGGTTCATTACGAGAAGTCTTTGCTATCTTAAGTAGCTTTTTTAATTTTTTACTGCAAGAAGAGTATATTGGTTTAAATCCTGTCCTATTAATCCGCCAAAAAAGCCAATTCATTCGCAAATCCCAAGGCCAAGCAAAAATAAGACGCTTGTCAGAGTTGCAATGGCACTATGTGATTAAAACCGTACAAGCGCTTGCTGAGCACGATCCCGAAAAACACGAGCGCAGTTTATTTATTATGTCAGCCCTTTATTCCATGTATTTACGAATTTCAGAATTAGTGGCCAGTGAACGCTGGACGCCCTTAATGAATGATTTTTTTAAAGATAACGATGGGCAATGGTGGTTTATTACTGTTGGTAAGGGAAATAAAGAGCGACAAATCGCTGTGAGTGACGCCATGTTAGCATCACTAAAACGTTGGCGAGCATGTTTAAACTTATCACCACTACCTTCCCCAGCAGACACCAGCCCTTTATTACCAAAATCCAGAGGGCATGGTGCGATAAAAAGTGCGAATTATATTCGTGACGTTGTGCAGTTTTGTTTTGATCAAGCAATTGAGCAATTAAAGCAAGATGGCTTAGCTGAAGAGTCTGAAACCTTAAACGAAGCAACGGTGCATTGGCTACGCCACACCGGGATTTCTGATGATGTAAAACATCGCCCTAGAGAGCATGTTCGGGACGATGCTGGTCACAGTAGCAGTGCCACGACGGATCGTTATATCGATATCGAACTAAGAGAGCGACACTTAAGCGCGAAAAAGAAAGCCATCCTAGACGACGATATAGCCGGCACGTAAGTTGGCGGGTACGGCATATTTCATGCGCCTTGGCTGCGGCAATGTCAAATGCTTCATTAATTCAATAAACTCATCGCGAGATTTACTAAACCTTGGGTTAAATTGTTTTTCTTCAGCAATGGTTGAGCTGGTTCTACCGTGATAATCATGGCCAGGATAAATAAGGGTGTCATCTGGAAGAGAAAAAAGATTCTTTTTCACTAAGTCATAAAGCTGACCTGGACACCCCCCTTGGAAGTCTGTTCTACCACAACCGCGAATGAGTAGTGCATCGCCCGTTAAGATGGTTTTATCAACTAAATAGGCCATATGTGCTTCGGTATGGCCCGCGGTATCGATAGCTCTAATGTTAAGCTTACCCACTGATAAGGTATCACCATGTTGAATCTCAATGTCAATATTAGTGGCTTTTGAATTGGTAGGCATCACAATTTGACAACCAGTAGCTTCACGAAAATAATAAGCTGAGGTAATGTGATCGGCATGCACATGGGTTTCTAGTACGTAAACTAAGGATAGGCCTAATTCACGTAACAAATTTAAATCACGCTCCAGTTCCTCGAAAACGGGATCGATAATCGCAGCTTGTTTTGATGCTTTGTCGAAAGCTAGATATGTATAAGTATGGGTTTCTGCATCGAATAATTGTCTAATGGACATGTTAACTTCCTTTTTGCCTATTAAATAATGGCATTATAGCTTAACGACTGCTTTTATAACATCAGCAATCGTCGTACAGCATTCCTCTAATGCTGACGTTTCACGCCACAGCATTGCAATATCGCGCTTTGGTGAGGGTTTTTTGAAGGCTTTCGTTTTAATGTTTTTATTCGCAAAGGTATATTTAATGGCAAGCTCTGGCAATAAGGTAATGCCTAAATTTGCAGCTACCATATGGCGCAAGGTTTCAAGACTAGTAGCTTGTGTGCCATGCTGTTGCTTCGCTCCTACAAATTGACAGGCTTCTAAGGCTTGATCCCTTAAGCAGTGCCCTTCTTCTAATAATAATAAATCAGCATCGCGTAAATCATTTAAGCTGATTTTATCTTTGGCGCACAAGGGGTGGCTTGCATGTAACGCTAAATAGAAAGGTTCTTCAAATAATACGGTTTGTTTGAGGCTAGGCTCGTTAATAGGTAATGCGAGTATGGTTACGTCAATGTCTCCTTGCAGTAATTGTTCTACTAAGTGCTCGGTTTTATTTTCCGTAATAATCAAATTTAAGTTAGGTAGTTTTTTATGAATAGCCGGTAGCATTATCGGTAATAAATAAGGCCCAAGGGTTGGGATTATCCCAAGACGAAAATCCCCAGAAAGTGGACATTTCGCTTGCTCCGCGATAGATTTTAATTTGTCGACTTCAAATAAGATTTGCCTAGCTTGTGCAATCAGCCTTTCACCAATAGGTGTAACCAATACTTGTTTATTAGTACGTTCAAAAATAGCGACACCTAGTTCATCTTCAAGCTTTTTAATTTGCATACTCAGCGTAGGCTGACTTACAAAACAATGATCGGCTGCTTGGCCAAAATGCAAGGTATCTGCTACGGCAACTAAGTATTTTAAATCACGAATATTCATTTTGCCTCCAATATCAATAAATATAAACTATCATACCAATAAAAACAATCAATTAGATAAATCAAAGATAAACAACTATGATTAACGTGTAAACAATACATGATAGGAGAAAAAAATGTTAGCAGTTGGAGATAAATTTCCGGACTTTAAATTAAAATCGGTGGTTGATACCGACTTGAAAAACGCCTTTAAAAATATTTCTCATGGCAATTACAAAGGCCAATGGCTTGTCGTCTTCTTTTGGCCTAAAGATTTCACTTTTGTTTGCCCGACAGAAATTGCCGCCTTTGGTCGTTTGAATGATCAGTTCAAAGAACGAGAAACACAAGTCTTAGGCGTGAGCACTGACTCAGAGTATGTACACCTCGCCTGGCGGCAACAAAAAGATACCCTGCAGGATTTACCTTTCCCAATGATGTCTGACATCAAACGTGAATTATCACAAGCCTTAGGGATTTTAAACAAAGAAGAAGGGGTAGCCAATCGTGCAACTTTCATCGTCGACCCGACAGGTATCATCCGCTTTAGCATGATGACCGACATGAATGTTGGCCGTAACCCACAAGAAGTATTACGCGTACTAGACGCATTACAAACCGATGAACTCTGTCCTTGTAATTGGCAGGCGGGTGAGAAGACGATTAACGTGTAAATACTTCGTGCTCTAAATCGGCGTTGGAGGAACTAGGGCCTGCTATGGCTGTAAAATCAGCACTACTAATAGGCGAACTTGTCCAAAAAGCAGGATCATAATTCGAAGGGGTAACAGCATCAGAACTAGGCATCGTTGCAAGCGCTGTTGACTCAAGAGGCGTAGCAGTGCTAGAGGTACTTGAAGATGAGGCGGCCAATACCTCATCAGCACTCGGGTAATATTCTAAAATAAAAGGATTAGCATCCGTATACTTCGATCGTCCGAGTGGTCCAATATTTTCAAGCGTTGCTTTGTATTCAACGAAATTCCCCATGTGTTGGAAAAAATAAAGAAGACCCGTAGGATTTCTTTCAAGCTGGAGCCAGGTATAGCGCGTACCATCCTCATCTTGAGTATCGCCAAACAAACACTCTCGGATGAGAGAGCCTTGGATAGAGAACTGTTGTGATAATGAGGCATGACTCGATTGACGAGGGGTCTTACCGAGGAATTTACACCATCTATTATAAAAAACACCCTTGTCATCAATCTTGATATGTGCGCCATTTAAAATTTCATTAAACATCGATTCTTTTTTAGCGGCACTGAGTAAATTAATGATATCAGCCAAAAGATGAATTTCTTCATCAGTGGCCGTCTTTAAACGACTGAGGGCAAGTTCTTTTTGTTTAGGATTCTTAATCATATTGATCTTCTGATACATATAATTGTAACGCTCAGCTGTTTTCAACGCTGCACCCTTATCAGAAAGCTGTGCTAAATAATAGAGTATCCTATTAGCAGCATCGTTTTTTCCATGGTTCAGTGCTAATCGGTAAGGTGTTGACACATTGTCATGAGTCACTGCATTAATATGGATTAATCCCTTTATCAGTAACAGATCGACTATTTCTATATTACCGTTTTCTGCAGCGTAATGTATGGGTAAATAATCACGGTTTTCATTGACGATGCCCAACAAACCGGGATCTTTTGCAATGAGTAAATTGGCAATCGTGAAATGATTATTTATCACCGCCCAGTGCAGAGCAGTACAATGGTTTCCTAAATGGGTACGAAGACGTGTATTAATAGTTGGTTGTTCTAGTAAGTAGCTCACGATACCATCGTGTCCATAACGACTCGCAAAGATTAAGGCAGTATAGTTGCCATATTGCCGACCCGTTGCAACGGCGTTAACATTGGCGCCATTGTTTAATGCCGAAACAAGCGCTGGAAAATCACCCTTATTGGCTGCAGTCAGTAGATTTCGCTTATTGTTAGAATCACCTCGCCACAATATTTTTACAACGCTATTGGATCGTTGAGTTGTAGTATCAATTTTAAAAATAGCCTTATCAGAATGAGTGTTAATGACGTTAAATAGGGCTAAATATTTCTTCTTCATGCTTGAGGATGTTTCATTGTTATATTGGAAAAAAGCAAGTTCTAGCGCAGTTTTACTATCATTATCCGTGGTCGTCAGTAACTTAAAGAGGAGACTTTTATCAACCTTAGCAGTGTCAATGATTTCTATAACACTGCTCACATGTCCATTACGCACTGCAAAATGCAGTGGTGTAAAACCATTATCATCATTTTGCGCAAGTAATGTTGATGTATTAGCTTTAATTAATAATTTTAAACACGCAGTGTGGCCATTGTAAGCTGCAAGGTGAGAGGCCGTATTTCGCTTATTATTAAAATAAGTTCGAGCACTGGTGACTTTTTCAGTGGCTTGTATTTTTTCAGCGGCTTTTAAAATACATTGAACGACGTCGGCATGACCGTGTAAGCTTGCAGCGATTAAGGGCGTATAATTAAAATAACTGTTACTGGTAGTTTCGCCATTTATTTCGAGCTCATATTTTTTGTATTGTGGCGCGCGACAATTTAATCGAGCCCCGTTGGCAATAGCCTCTTTCACTGCCGCTAGGTTTCCGGTAGCAGCAGCCTTAAATAAATTATTGTCTAGTTCTGGTAGCGGTCTAAGCAAAGCGAAGATGCGTGGCTCACTGGATCTGTAGCGCATGTTAGGTTACCTCATAATCTGCGAGCGTTGGCTTATGTTGCTTAAGTACTCGCTTAGCGAGCTCATATTATACAGCCACGGTCTTAATTTGCAATAATTATATGCATATACTCGCCACACTCCAAAATGCGAGAGTTATGAGGTAGGATGGGTATAATAAACGTCAAATATAGACACAGGAGCACATATGGGACACCAGCACGGACATGGTCACAATCACAGTCATCAGCATGCACCACAATCATTTAACTTAGCCTTTGCCTTAGCCGTTTTTTTGAACTTAGGTTTTACACTGATTGAGGCTATTTATGCTATCTCAGCAAACTCAATGTCCTTGCTTGCAGATGCGGGGCACAATTTAGGAGATGTGCTGGGCTTAGTCTTAGCATGGGTGGCCAGCTGGTTAATGACAAAAGCGGCGACCCAGCGATACAGTTATGGTTATAAGCGCATGAGTATTATCGCTGCCATCGTCAATGCGTTAATTTTAGTGGGTACGTCAGCCATTATCGCTTATGAATCAATTTTAAAACTACTCAGCCCCCAGCCAGTTAACGAAATGACGGTGATCATCATCGCCGCCATCGGTATCATTATCAACGGCTCCACGGCAATGATGTTTATTCGTGGTAGTAAAGATGATTTAAACATCAAAGGCGCTTTCTTACACTTAGCAGCAGATGCTGGGATTTCTCTCGGTGTTGTCGTTGCCGGTATTATTATTCTTTACACGGGTTGGATGCCACTGGATCCTATCGTTGGTTTATTGATTGTCGTAGCGATTTTAGTTGGCACTTGGGGCTTACTACGCGATTCGATTAATTTAATCCTAGATGCCGTCCCCCACGGCTTAGAGATTAAAAAAGTGCATGCGTATTTAATGCAATTACCCGGTGTCGAAGCGGTACACGACTTACATGTCTGGGGATTAAGCACTAAAGAAATTGCCATGACGGCACACTTATGCGTCCCAGGCCAAAGTTTTTCTAACAAAGTCTATGAAAAAATCAACGACGATTTGAATACACAATTTAACATCAGTCACGTAACATTGCAGGTGGAGCAAGACAGTGAGCACCCTTGTCCGCAAGATGGAACCTGTTGAGAAGGGTTAAAAAAACGCATCGTGTTTCAGGTGCGCCGGGTACAATAAAAAAGAACCAGTGTTAAACAGTAGATGCTAAATAAATTTGTAGGTTAGTCACGGTTACATCTCAAAATATAATGACGGTAATTTAGAAAAATACACCTAAAAAGGGTTTTTTGATTTAAAAACATGAAGTTAAGCAAGACTATTCTGGAGGCTATTCCAGAATAGTCTTGACTATTCTGGAGTTGGTGCCATAATTGTCTTTATGAAAAGATATATCGAACAGCACGTCTTAAATGACTTACCAGAGAAAATCATTTTACTCACAGGCCCAAGACAATGTGGAAAAACAACACTCGCTAAACAACTGACCCAAGATTATGACTATTACAATTATGACGCTGGAGAAGATAGGGTGGCTTTAATGAATAAGTCGTGGGATAGGCAAAAGCAATTAATTATTTTTGATGAATTACATAAGCGCAAAGGGTGGAAGCGTTGGCTAAAAGGTATTTATGATACAGAAGGTATTCCGCCACAGTTATTAGTAACAGGTAGCGCACGCTTAGATACTTATCAAAGAGTAGGTGACTCTTTGGCAGGCCGTTACTTTTCCTATCGACTGCACCCCCTAGATTTAAAAGAGGCAATGACGAGTTATGGCGGAAGTGAAGATGATTTATTTTCAAGGCTATGGGATTGTAGTGGTTTCCCTGAGCCTTTTGTTAAGGGTGATCGCACCTATTATAAGCGTTGGCGGCGTAGTCATTTAGACATAATTTTGCGACAAGATTTAATTGATTTGTATGCTATCAGGGACATAAAAGGTATCGAAACTTTAGTACAATTACTAAAAGGACGAGTTGGCAGTTGTGTATCATACGAAAACTTAGCAAGAGATTTGCAAAGAGATTCCAAGACGATTAAACGCTGGATAGAATTATTAGAAAATCTTTACATTATATTCAAAATAACGCCGTACCATAGGAATATTGCTCGATCGTTACTAAAAGAGCCAAAATATTATTTTTACGATCACACGTATGCTGAAAATGACACCGGTGCTAGATTAGAAAATATTGTTGCCTGCGCTTTATTGAAGGAGTTGCATTATTTGGAAGATACAAAGGGCGTAGAGGTTGCTTTACACTTTGTTCGTACTAAAGATGGGAAAGAACTGGACTTTTTAGTCTGTCTTGATCGTAAGCCAACGCATTTAATAGAGGTAAAGCATGGGAATGAAGAACCTGCCTCTGGATTTAATTATTTCTCGAAATTCTTTAATGGTATTCAGTGTTTGCAATTGGTAAAGAATTTAAAGCGTGAAAAGACTTATCCCAATGGGTTACACATTCGCTCGCTTATTAATTGGTTAAAACATGTTAAACTTGAAACCTAAGTCCTCTTAAACACAGGAGCACACACGGGACACAACCACGATCACAATCATCACCGCGCACCGCAATCATTTAACTTAGCCTTAGGTGTTTTTAGGGATAATTTCGTCATTTTGTGAAAATTGAGTGCCTGTCACTCAGATTTCATAGGATAGCAGGTAACAAGGAAAGCACCAGTGAGTTATGTGCCTATCGTATCTTAAAGTGCGAGAATTTCTGTTTCCTCCCCCGCAAAAGGGGGAAGATACAAGATGATTTCGTAGGTTGGAGAGTAATCAGTTGTTTGATGGCGATGTGTTGCCTTTACTTGATGAGCCCGCTGTGCTTGATGTTGGTAGGGTGAGGGTAGGAGCTGATTGGGTGTTACCGATAGGTCTTCTAGGGAGAGATCTATCTGTATTAGCAATGTTATTTCCACCGCACGATTTGCTTCTCTTCACAGAGGGTCTATTCATATTTTTCATATTTTCATTAAAAAACATTGGAGCTTGTATGTTAAAATCCTTTATTTCTTCACCAAAGCGCGTCTTTAGAGTGTTTAATGAACAATAGCGGCCGTCGTTAAATGCTTTTTCTGCTTGCCGCTTAGGATCGGATATCTCAGACAGAAGAGCATCAAAAAAGTCTACACGTGCGAGTACAATTAAGTGAAGACAAGCCTCTATTGTGATATTCGGATCAGTTAACATCGCATTTTGATGGAAGGCATCTAGTTGTTGGAAAAATGCTATGCGTAGCACTCCCGTCAAATAAGGATATTTTTCAATGAGTTTTTTATTAGAAAGAAAATCTGAATGTAGATTGATTGGTTCAGCCCAGGAGGTAATACCAGTCGTGTAGAAATGGCCAGCCAAATCAATCAATGGGGACCAAATATCAGTAATCCACTCTTTTGCTTCCTTGTGTTTATTAGCAAGATTATAGATAAACCAATGCGCAATACGGCCCTTTTGAAGTTTTACGCCGGACGCATGTTCTTTTTTAGCACCCAAAAGTTTAAGCATGATGAGGACATCTGGTAACATAAATTTTACATCGACCTCATCATCAAACTCATCGAATAGGGATTCTTCATTGAGGGCCTTTAATTTTCCATAAAATTTATTCTCAGCGTCACTGTGAGTCGTCGGATGCAATGCCTTTAGTGTATTTAATTCATCTCGAGATAAAGAAATGGTTAGCTCATCTTCCCAACAATTTTGTATAATTTCTTCTATAGTTTTATCGTTATCTATCAGCTTGATAAGCAACCATACCTGTAACGTATGCGAGTAGCCACCATGAGTGTTCGATATACCAATTGCCCCCTCTCTAAACGCGCCAAACATTCGCACAATTAAATCAGCGAGCTCACCGGATACAAACCCAAAAAACACATAAAATGGCTCAAGTGGAAAACCTGATTTTACAAAATCACCTTTCACCACCCTTTCAAGCAAATTTCCATGATATTCCCTTACACGTTCTAAAATTTTTGGAGTAGGAACGGGAAAGTTAAGTATTGAGTCTGAAATCATTAGAAAAGTTTCTTTAGCTAGGTAATTAAAAAATTCTATATGTGAATTTACCGGAACTTGGGAGTGTGTAGGAAAATCAACCGGAACCTCATAAGTTGCTTCGTTGTTAGAGCTAGAGCTGGCACTGGAGCTAGATGCTGCGGTGGCTCGGTTTTGACTGGTGCTATGTGTTGATGGGGAGGTATAATAATTTTCTCCAGAAGGTGTACGTGAGTTTCCATTGGATTTTAACATTGCTTCTAACTGTTGATTCAACTCAGAAAGATATCCCTCTAACTTTTTTCTACCCTCAGATTCAGAAAGGGTTCTCGAAATGTATTTTGCTATTTCCTCAAAACTATTTTTTAAAAGTGTATTAGAAATAGTTTGATGGAGCTTTTCAGCTAGCGATTGAGTTTTTTTAGGGGTGGCATTGTGTGTGTTCGCAGCTTCGTCTGATTTTTCATCCGTATTAGGGTACGACCCTATCCAATCGATTGCTCTTTCGATCGCGCCTCTAGCGTCAGCATATTCATTCTCGAATTCATTTTCAGTGATAAGTCGGAAGGGATTGTTGAATGTATTAGACTTTAAAATACTTAATAATTCGGTGTGCAGCCCATATTTTTTTTCTAGAATTAATAATTGAAGAAGGATTTCGTTGTTTTTGCTAAAAGTGTTTAAAGTTAATTTGAGAGTATTGTGGGTTAGAAGGTGGTAGAAGTGTTTGAGTTCAACGGACAAAGACCTTATAAGCTCTAGTGGTTTTTTTACGACTCCCGTTAATCCTTCTTTTTCTAATAAGTTAGTCATTATGGTGAGCAGTTCCTTGAACTGGTTAATTGCAAGTAATATTTTTTTAAGTTTAGCTAAAACAGGTTTTTTGTCATTTTTGATAAACTCCTCAGCTTCTTTCTTAAGTTTTTTAAATTTTTGATAAACAGGATCACAATCTGTGTCTTCAAACATATATTTGTTTAGGGAATAAGACATAAAGCCACTTAGGGAAAGAAGAAAAGAATGTAAAAATTCTGCGTAAGCTTCATAAAATTTTTCATCCATAGACTGTTCTGGTTGTGGGGTACTATCTTCATTTGTAGGAAGAGAGTCTTGTTCTTGAGAAATAGCAGCATTGAAAGCATTAATAAAAGTTTTATTAAGCTGGGTTGGTTTACTGTCAGTTTCTTTATCGTTACGGATTAAATTGTTCACCAAGCTTTGGACCAGGGGCGTTTCATGGTGTTTTAATAAGATATAAAGAGCGTTGATATCGATGTAATCAACCAGGCACTGGTTATTATTTACTGAAATCTCATTAGCAAACGCTTCGACTGCACCACCTACTTCATTAGCTGTTAGTGGAGCAGCAGGGGTACTATTATCGTCCCTTGTCTCTCTGTAATATTTTTTTAAAAATTTGGAGTCATCCAAACGTCTAAGCAGATTATTTAAATGTTCCGTTCTTTGTTCATTAGAGCTTGAGCTACTTGATGCTGCACTAGGTTCATTAATCATTAATACATCCTCATACCATGATTTTTTAAATAGCGCTCATTGTAACAGGTCAAGGTTAAGATAATATTAACCAGTGCGAATGATCCCCACACTGCATTATCTAAAAGGGCAAGCACTAAGATGGTGATATGAAGAGCTTTAAGCTCAATGTAACACAGGGCAGATTGCTAAGATATCATTACTCATTTGCCTCAGGGGTTTAATGGTAGAGGCAACAACCATCCTGATACGAGGTGACATCTAAAGAAGAGTCCTCACTTGATGATGCCGCAGCTGGTGATGGCGTCTGGAAAAATCCTGGCCCTTTCGCAGGATCTTTCTCGTTGTTAATATTTGTGGCTGCGTTTCCTATCTCCGTAAATTCACAGGGCAGATCTTTGAGTTTTTTTCTATAACAGCTTCTTTCCCGTGATAGCCTAATGAATTGGCTTAATGAAGCTTGGTCAAGCTCGGCGTATCGTTTCATCAGCGTAGTCAACGCCTTGCCTTTATAGTTTTTGATGGAACTCCATGCTCTATTTAGCCCCCTTGGTTTTTTCACAGCGTCTATTATGCCAAACAAATCCATATGTTGTTTTAAGCTGGTTTTAATTTCAGCCATACTCAGCGCGGATGTTGTTTCAAATATTTGGGGGGCAAGCGTATTAAAACGTTGACAAAAACTTAACGTCTGTTCAAGACGTGGTAGATACAGGTCATCGGGTGACGTGTTAGTTAATAAGTCTTCTTGTTTTATTTCGACGCCGAGCACAAGTAGCATTTCGAGAAACACAGTTTTTCTAACAAGTTTATCTTGGTAACGAGGATGATCAGACATCCACTGCCACAATGATTGCGCAAGGTCCTTGGGTGACGGTGCATTGTCTAACAGATATAAAAACAACGCTTCTTCATTAAAGTCGATCGCATTAAGTAAGAGTTTTTGTAACAAAATTAGATTATTTTCATCACTAAGCTTGGTAAATGCTTGGAACTCACGCTGAATGTACTGACTAACCTCGACGGTTGGCTGATTTATTGCGGTTGCTAGCAGCTGGCTGTAATTAACAAACAGTGTCCTCTCATTTAGGCGATCAGCGGAAATAAATAATTGCACCATGGTAGGTTTCTCAGGTAAAAGTTGCTTGAGACGAGTTATTATTTGCTGCAAAGCATGACAGTGTTCTGGTGTAGAGAGGAGACTATAATTAAGCCCTAAGGATAGGGAAAAATCGCCAAAAATACCCTTTTTCTTTGCGTATTGGGTGAATTCATGGCCACTCAGAAAAGTCGCTAAGTTTGCTCCAGCAGGCTCTTTGATAAGCAACTCCATTAACTTTAAGCTAACATCATGATTTTCAAACATTTTTCTAACCCTCCCAAAAAGCCGACGTCTTTCTTCAAAATTTGATAAGAATTGTATCACATATCTCAGGAAGGAAGGCAATTTTTGTTAAAAACTTGACAGTTTAGGGTTATCGAGGCGCCTTAATTCCGCATTTTGAAGTGTGACGGGTATATCACAAAACATCATTGAGCTAAATGCTCTAGCGTGACAACCTTGTCAATCAACTCTTCAGACCAAGCGTTATCCTTTAAGCCTTCGGTGGTAATCAGTACAAGATCGATTTGTTTTTTTGTACCGGTGGCTTTCTTGAATATGTCGATTTTTTTAATCAGGTTCATTGCGCAGGTTTTATCGATAGAAAACAGATTTTTTGAGTATTTCATTTCACAAAGGGTGATGACGCCATCATCTCTATCGAGCAATAGATCAATTTGCGCACCCTGCTCATCACTTTTGTTTTTGGCTTGGTAACGCCAACTACTTGCCTGGCAGCCAATATGGACTAAGCCTAGTTGTTGGATGATTTCATCAAGGTGCTGATAGCAAATGGTTTCAAAAGTAAAACCTGCCCAACTACTAAAGCCAGCAGTTTGGAACTGGGTTTGCCAATAATTTTTTTGTGCTCGCAAAGTTTTTGAAAAAGGTTTTATCCATTTTAAATAAAACTGTGTGTATTCATCAACGGTCCGGTAGTAATGGTTTTTAATGGCCTTGCCATAAGGGATAAAGGTTTTTATAAACCCAGCCGCTTCAAGCTCAGCGATTCGTTTATTGAAGGTTCCCCCAGAGGAGAGCTTAAGTTCACTCAGTAATTGCTCCCTAGAAATTCCATAACGATATTGGCTTATTTTTTCAATGATCAGCAAGTTAGTGTCGTACTGATCAAACAATGCTTTAAATAAACGGGGGAATTCATCATAGAGCAATCCGTCTTCCCTAAAACAAAGCTGATTAATGGTTTGTACGGCAGATTGCCCTCTTGCAACTTGGTTGAGATAGTGTGGTATTCCGCCCGTGACCATGTAGATGTCTAATAGTTGTTTTGTGGACAAGCGTACCTTTCTACTTTCTAAAAGCAATTGCGCACTCCTTAAATTAAAAGGCCTTAATAACATGGAATACGTTAATCGATTATATAAACCGCCTTTTGCATTAATTAAGTTATCTAACATCCATGACGCTGCGGAGCCACAGGCGATCAGTTTAAAGTTAGGGTATTGGCTCCAGGTGGTATTCCAATAATAATCCAATTGCTGCAGTAAGCCTGAGCGTTTTGTTGCTAGCCATGGCAGCTCATCGAGAAATAAGGTTAGCTTTTTTTGTTTAGGAAGCTTTTTAAGTTGCTCAGTCAGCATGGCAAATGCTTGCTGCCAATTTTTAGGGATTTGAATCGGCGCGCAGCCAAAGAAGACGAGAGATAGACTCGCGGCAAAATTGGTTAACTGCTGACTAGTACTTCCATCTTTTAAGCCAGTGACTTCCATATAACGATCTTTTTGATTAAATAAATAGCGAATGAGATGAGTCTTGCCGACACGTCTGCGCCCATAAACGGCAATAAATTCCGCTTGTTTGGAGCTCCATAGGCGTTGTAATAGTTTTGTTTCTTCTTCTCTGCCGATAACTGGATTCATCAGAATTCCTTAGATTTGGCTGTACATAAATAATTATAAGCAGCCAAATCGAAATAAGCAAATAGATTTGGCCGCTTATAATTATTTATGTACAGCCAAATCGAAATTTGAAAAAAGATTTGGCTGCATATATACCCATTACAGATGAAAATGCGGAATTAAGGCGACTTGATTTTCGCC
>JAJFKI010000044.1 GCA_021773295.1 Gammaproteobacteria bacterium
TCAGTTAAGTCACTGGCTTGAATGACGTGATGATTATCTACAGCGATGTGAAGCTTTCTCCAGCTGCGTTTTCCCGATAATTTATGCTTTTCTTGATGCCACTCACCTCGGCCAAATCGTTTCAACCCCGTAGAGTCAATGCGAGAGCAGCAACGTCATTATCCATCAACTTTTTATTTTTATGAGCAGGCGTTTTAAGACCTAAGCCACTCAAATAAGTTAAATAGAGAGCTCATGAAGCCTTGGGTTTGTCTTAAAGGTAAATGAAAAACTTGCCTTACTTCATGGCACGTCATGATGGCTGCGTCAGTAAAAACTCTTGGCGCGCCGGTGCCATCGTTAATGCGTTCTTCCTCATACCAACTATCAGCAACTTCGTCTGACACCCAGAGGTCAAGACGGCCCCGCTGGCATAATGCCGCATTATAATCAGATCAGTTGCTCACTTTATAACGCTGCTTCGGGACTTTCCAGCCTTTTTTCTCGGGGTATTGATTGGGCATTCTGACTCTTCCTTGTCCGTGATGAGCGTTAGCCCTGATTATAGAGCATCATATTAGGTAACCACTTTTGCTCGGTTATTGACTAAGGAAGCAACGCCTTTGGTTAGCGCGAGCGCGATTAACGTTGGCAAATTAAACTGGAATCAGTGGGTGGTATCACGTAGAATATGCATCTGGCCACTTTTTGGAACAGGGGAGAGAACTGATTCCCCCCTGTAACCAGATACCGAATAATGCATTTTTTATTGGGTGATTGAGAGAATCGGGAAACAAGTTTATAATAAACATCTTTAAAATAAGATGTTAACAACAAAGAGGAGCAATGATGATGGCTGTAGAAAAGGGCTGTGTTAAATGGTTTAACAGCGAGAAAGGGTTTGGGTTTATCGAGCGTAATCAAGGTGCTGATGTTTTTGTGCATCACAATGATATCGTTGGACGAACAACACTTCAAGAAAAACAGCAGGTTGAGTTTGGTGTAACGCAAGGTAAAAAAGGATTGCAAGCGGTAAATGTTACCGTCGTTGATGCTTGATTTCGCTCAGTCAGATGCGTAGCGAGCAATAGATTTTAACATTCGGTTATCTGCATAATTAAGCTTGCCGGCTAATTTATCAAATACGATATCGGACAGATTATTTTTTCCTAAGTAACGAATAGTATGCAAAATAGTTCCAGCCTTAGAGCCCGCATCTGCCATGCTCTTCGTGAGCGCTATACCGGACATATGCCGTGCTGCCGACAATCTGAAGCTAAGAGGCTAGGCCGGGTCTAACGGGTGATTAATCTCAAAAATTTACCACTATGACCTAAGACTCGCCATGCTTTTCGCGCTTCCCACTTTGTTGCAACAAAGTCATGCTTTTGATGATATTATAAAAACAAGGGAGGCACTACGTAAGAGAAAGACGGGTGTGCAAATTTGGGTCGTTACTGAGAGGGGATAATTATGCAGATTCGAGTTGGGTATGAGTTAGTTTATGACTGTCCTCAGCAGGTGCCGATGATACTGACATTGCACATCCATTTTACGCGTATTCCCGATATCATTGTTCCCGATCACCTCGTCACCAAACCGTCCGTCCCGCTTATTGCTTATCGTGATACCTTTGGTAACTGGTGCAGCCGAATCGTTGCGCCTAGGGGCGAGATCAAGATCTCAGCTGATGCGGTCGTGAAGGATACGGGTCAGCCAGACATAGTCGACGTTACGGCTTACCAGCATCAGGTTGAAGAGCTTCCAGAGGAAGCTTTGCTGTTTCTTTTGGGAAGCAGGTATTGCGAAACCGATCTGCTATCTAAAGTCGCTTGGGACCTATTTGGAAAATCGCCTCTTGGGTGGGCTCGTGTCCAGACTATCTGTGATTTTGTCCATCAGCATGTTGTTTTTGGGTATGAGCATGCCCGCACCACAAAGACAGCCTGGGAAGCTTTCAATGAGCGGAGCGGTGTCTGTCGTGATTACACGCACCTAGCCATAGCATTTTGCCGTTGTATGAACATTCCTGCACGCTATTGTACTGGTTACTTGAGTGATATCGGTGCACCGCCGCCATACGGCCAGATGGATTTCGCTGCTTGGTTTGAGGTATATCTTGGCGGTCATTGGCACACTTTTGATGCTCGAAACAACGTGCCATGTATAGGCCGGGTGTTGATCGCTCGGGGTCGTGATGCCGCTGATGTTCCAATTAGCAATACGTTTGGTCCAAACACACTGAAAAGTTTCAAGGTATGGACGGATGAGCTGACAAATGAAGTTATGCAACTTACTTAAACCAATCCATAATACGGTAGAAACTGACAAGCCAAATCCTAGAACTTTACCGCGCCATCGCTCGACCCTACTTGCGAGCGGCTGGCGGAGAAGCTCCGCCAGTCGACTCAACAGCCTGTGCTAGGCGAAATCTAATTCACGCAGTGATGAGCAGCAATTCATACAGTCGATAGCTAACTGAATTTAAACAAAAATTAAGAAATCGCGACACACAGGCGCCTTCTCTAACTGCGGACAAATCTGTACGGCCATTAAACGCATATATGTACCGCAATCGAAATTAGAAGCCCTCGCTAAACAATTAAGTGCACTCGCTGAAAAAACTGTCGTCGGCAATGGTATGGACAAATCCACTAAAATTGGACCTCTCAATAATCAAATGCAATACGATAACGTAAAACATTACTATGAAGCAGCCAAAGCATCTGGCGCAAAAATCTGGAGCGGTGGCCCCGTAGCTGGACCTGGATATTTTTTCCATCCCGCCATTGTCACTAACGTTCCCGAAGGCCACCCTCTTATTGATGAAGAACAATTTGGTCCTGTACTCCCTTTAATTTCATATACAGATATTAATGATGCCATTAGGCAAGCCAATGCTTTAAATGTAGGTCTTGCCGGTAGTGTGTGGGGCCAAGATAAAAATAGAGCTTATGAAGTCGCTAAACAAATGCACTCCGGTACCATTTGGGTGAATACCGTTCATGAATCACACCCCAGCGCCTGCTTCGGCGGTGTCAAACAATCCGGCATAGGACGCGAAGGTGGCGTGGAAGGCTTGAGAAGTTTTGGTGAGTATAAGGTGACATATAAGCATAAAGAGGATTAGATAGGTTACACTTCATATTTGACACAGAGAATCAAACTACGGCAACTCGCTTATTGCACCGTTAATTATACCAAATGTGCTTGCTCACCAACAATTGTTTGGCCGCCATCAATTATAAAATTTTGACCCGTAATATTGTCAGCTTTGCTGCTAGCTAGATAACACACCATTTCAGCAATGTCCTCTGGTCTTATTAATCTTTTGAGTGGGATAGGTGCTATTTTTTCCTGCAATTTTGTATCTGATAAGCCCGCAGAATCATACATTTTACCCGGGCTAATCGCATTAACTTGTATTCCATATTTTGCAAGCTCAATCGATGCAGAGCGCATAAAACCATTCAGGCCCGCCTTGGCCGCAGCATAACTCGCCATATTTGGCAGGCCAATGACTTCACCAGCAATCGATGAAAGCAAAATAATTTTTCCTGCACACTGTCTTTTCATGACAGGGATACACTGTTGACTTAAAAGAAATGGCGCTGTCAATGTCGTTGATATCACATGCTCCCAATCTCCCAAAGATGTATCCTCAATGGAGCTTTGTGGGTAACTTGCTGTATTGCTTATTAGTATATCTATTTTTTTATAATAATGAATAACTTCAGACATGACGTTTAAAATATCACTCTGCTGCCTGATATCTACAGCATAGCATTTCGCTGTCCCGGATAACGACTTCGCTAAATGTTTAAGCTTAGATAGAGTCCTTCCGATTAAAATAAGCTGATTATCATTAACTGATAAGTATTGACTAACAGCCTGCCCAATCATGCTAGTTGCACCTGAAATAATAATTGTCTTTTTTGCCATTCACTCACTCTCAATTGATTGTTTTCTTTAGTTTAATAACTTAGTACTCGTTAAATTACGAGCAAATTAGGTTCAGATCACGTCGCTTTACCCTTTTCTTCTAGAGAGTTTTATTCAGCTGAGGTTTATCTTTATATGCCTCCAATGAGGCTGAGCTAGACGAAAACTCAGTTGGCCGGAAATTCCGGATAACTGCTGCTGACGCCAAATCTTATGATAAACGTAACCGTCATTTATTCCAAGAATAAGGTTCTGTCGTGTGCTAGGCGAGTTCTAATTCATGCAGCGCTAGGCAGTTGAAAAAGTCCACGGCAATGAGATTTCCATTGGAAATAATTAATATCAATGACATTTGTTTTTTGAATTCCATCAATATCTTTAGGACACCTTCCCTGTAAAGCCATATGTGTTCGATGTTCGTTGAAATATTGTTTAAATTGATCGAGCTTACGCTGCAAGTCTAATTCAGTCCAGAAAAAAGTACGATCTAATAGCTCATTTCTGCAAGTTTTAATGAGTCGCTCTACGAAAGGATGTGACCTAGGCTGGTAAGGCAGTGATTTAATTTCTTTGACCTCCAGAATTCTTAAATTTGCTTTCCAGCGAGAAAACTGAAAAATCGGATCATTGTCTGATGAAAGGTACTTTGGTGGTGTTTTCGCTGATCTGATTTTATTAAACATGACACAAGCAGCCATGTCGTTGATGTCACCTTGGTGAGTGGCAAACCCAATAATGCGTCGAGTAAATTGATCCATTACTACCATAACCCAATGAGATTTTAATACAATAGACTCTGTTCGAAAAAAGTCAACAGACCATAGGCTATCTTTCATGTGGCCAATGAAGGTTAGCCATGACGGTCCATCGCCACCAGAGCTTGGGTGAGAATATTTTGCTAGTACACGACGAACAACATCCTTATTAATATTCAAACCGAAGAGGTTATTAATTTGCATGGCTATACGTTGGCAACCATATCGAGGATTGCGTTGTTTCATTGCCATAATAGCATCAATGAGCTCTTGATTAGGCCCTTCGCGGCCTGGTTTCTTTGCTGATTTATTTGAGAATAACCGGCGATATTTTCTTTTTATCAGTGCCTTATGTAATTTGAACAGAGTAGATGGTTTGATAATAATGCCAATATTTTTTAATCGATCTGGATTAATAAGCCCTGTCAAAAATGCAAAATTTAGTCGCTCCATCATCGTTAATTTAGGTCCTCTTTTTCTGCTTCTATTCAGTGTGATTAGCTGTTGGCGTAGCAACATATTCTCGGCCATCAATGATTTAACACCACCGATTTTTGAAACAGCGAGCAAGGCAATAAAAAAATAATAAACCATTTGAATTAAGGCTATTCTGACATATAGGGCGAAATCTGTCGTTCGCATTCGCATGCGTCAACAACAATTCCTTAGATTAAGATGGCATTCATCTGAGCATAACTAAATGATTTAATTTCACATTCTAAAGTATTTTCTAATCCAGAAATGAGCCTGAAATAGGCCGAAATCGATAAGTTATCAAAGAGGGGCTAGATTAGCAAAAATCTACGCAATAATAAATATAAATTTCTTTCATTGCGTGAAATAGCGGAAAGAAGGTTTATTTTGGGCACGTTAGTGCCCATCAATATCTTATTTAAAACCTGTTGTAGGGTTCAATTCACTCATCTGTCGGTAACGTGTGAGCATAGCTGTGGGTAACCTGCGGCGCAGCTTGCTGTGCCAGGTTATCCATCAGCTTGGTCACATGTTATCGATAGATACATTATCTTTTTTAAAGATAGTTTGGAATAATTTTTTTTGTTCTAATCGCAATGCTTGTGCCGCTTCTAGATCGGTCATTTTCATGGCGTGTTCATCTAAGCTACCAAAGGTAAGGTGTTTTTGAAGATACTTCTCTGCTTTATCTAATGATTTTAATTTTTCATAAGGCGTCATCATATTTTTATAGGGATACGTTTTGATTTCTTTGCCTTTTGCATTTATGTTAATTTCAGCAAAGTGACATGGCCGGTGATAATTTAAGTAAGGCGATAAGTGTTTTTGATTAAACTCATTCATAAATGGTGCCCATTGCTGGGGAATGTGTACGTAGCCTAAATATTTTCTCACGACAGAGCCGTTTTTACTTTCGACCAATGCATTATCATTTGACTGTCTTGCTCGCGACTTGGTGAAGTCGATGTGAAGCTTATTAAGAAGCCGCGCAACCATCCGGTTAATATATTCAGAACCATTATCTCTATGAAAATTAATAATGGTGAAAGGAAATGCCGATAAAATCTGTTCCAGCACTGGAATTAAGTAGTTTTCACTGATTTTTTCCACACTGGCAACCACTTGAAATTGCGTCACTTCATCAACAGCGTTAATGTGATAAACCCCTTTTATTTTATCTTGATCACCCTGATGTACGGTATCAATTCGAATGAACCCTGGTTGCCCGTTTGGGTTTGCCTTACGCCGCTCACCAATATTAACAGCGGTTGCCTGTGTCTTGGTAAAATGTCTTCGTTGACGTTGATAGAATGTGCCTTTGCGTAAATTGTAAATATGGGCAATCGAAATCGTTGATAAGCGTTCATAGCCTTTATCACCATAAATCGTGTAGGCGCGCTCAAATAATTTCTTTGTTGCTGAACCACTCAGCTGTTGATGTGCTTCATCTGTTTTTATCAACAGCAATAGGTCTTCTCTCGTGTAGCGAGTTGGGAATACATTCCTTACCGGGATTTTTTTCCCAATCCAATGATGACGTTTATACTGTTGAATCAGTCGCGTAAGCTGGGCGCGTGAATACCCACTGCCTCGGAGCTAGTACTCCCGTATTATCGATTTCTCTTTTTTCCTTAAGCTGAAATATCGGGTGCGCTTGAGCGTTCCCCCTATCCAGGTATAACGTTGTTCCTTAGAAACTGACAAATCTAGCTTGCTAGTGCCCACCATAAATGATTTGATAGCACTCGGGCTATCCAAGGTCGTATCGTTCATTTTAATCATAGTACCTTTATTTTTAGTACCTTTATTTTGGCCTTGAATGCCCTTTTTAAGCCTTATTTCAGGCTCATTTGCATTGGATTCAAGGCTTCATTTCAGGCTCATTTTGCATTGGACAAGACTAAATTTTGACAAAATGGAATTTATAAAATACTATTAAACACCTCTACGAAAGTAGAATTAAACGATGGCAAAATTATCTGCACATTGTGGAACATTTAACACGAAGGTAGGTAGTCGCTCGATTTTCCTTATTTTATCAGCAGCCAGAGCGTTTTCGGCCAGGGTATTACGTGTATCTGGACGTGGAGGACATTAGTGGCGCTGTAAATTTTTTTGATAAAACTGAAAAAAGTGATAGCATACTTTCCACAATGAGAGACTACGTTATTTTAAAGGGTATTTCTATGTCAATGCATAATAATATAAAAACTTTATTTAATCTTATGAGTCGTCAAACAAATCGCCAAGCAAATCAGCAGGTGTTCAAGGATGAAGTGAAAAGGGAATTTGGCAGTAGCAACTTTCAGCACAGTAAATATAGGAATGTGGCTAGATTTTTCCAATTGGTGACACTAGGCACATCCGTTCCTATCTACAAACCTCCCAAGAGAGAAAAGGAGAGGGTTACATCACCGACACACGAATTTTATGTAGATGATGTGACTCATGCAAAAAATGTTAAAGCAACTATGTTTGGCGGGAATTTAGTAGTGCTAAATAGCCACGACGAAACGGCAACCTGTAGAGTGCAGTGGCAAGAAGACTGTGCACCACAAGAGATACCTAAGCTAGAACTCGAAGGTGATACAATTAGATTAAGTGCTCAAGCAATCAAGCCTTTTGTCGGACAAAGAAAAGCCTATGTTATTGAATTGCATGTGCCTGCAAGACTGAATATAGATATTAAAATGACAGCCGGAACAATTTATCTTGAAAATGTAGAAGGAGAATTATTTGCAAAAATTGCTACTGGTGGCACTATTCATGGCTATGCTCGTTCATCTGAGTCAGTCAATGCATCAGTGTTTGCGGGCGATATTAGGCTACACGGCTTACGCAGCCAATATGTTAGAGCACACGTGCAAATGGGTGATATACAAATACTCTTTGATGACGTTCCTAACGGCAGCAACATTAAACTGGTGACGGGTCTAGGTGACGTAAAAGCAAGGTTTCCAGAAGGATTTTTAGCAGGTAATAAGAGAGTCATTAAAAAATCTGGTGACATAGATAATACATGCAATAGTCGTGTATTAATAAGAAATTCACTGTTGGGTGGTGTTAAGATTGATGACTACCATACTCCTGTATGCTCTCGTATCGTAGAAGCGTGTGATGACACTCAAAATAATGAGAACAATAGCTTAAATTCAGTTAAATACCCAGGTAGAAATGCTTGATCAGCTTCTATATCATTAATTGAGCTAAAGTTCAGCGTTTGATTCTATATCATCGATTTGGCTTTGCTGTTTTGTGTGAAACCTGCCATCGTGAGCAATAATTTCAAACAATCGTATATGTTTTATTAAAGCGGCATCGTTTGAGCGTGTTATTAGAATGTCAGAAAGCTATAACTATTAAAAATTGAGTTTTACAGCCATCATACGGAAAGTAGGATGGCTATTACTGTGAGGAGTGTAAAGTTCAACAACTATAAGTTGTTACCACAGACAGTGATAACATTGCGGTAGGAGATGCAAGTATGTTTTTAGTAAGAAAAAGTTTAGTTCAAATGAGGCAGAATACTGGTATCGTCGCGCGCCGCCAGTCTACACAAGCAGATTCAAATGAGGATGGAGTCTCTCCAAAGAAGGAATGGACATACTCAGATATTCGTCGTGCAATTAAAGAAGTGCGTAGTACCAAGTGGCCAATTCGTCTAGCAACTGCCAGTAGTTTTTCATCTAGTACTATTAAATACGGTGCACCACTTGCTGCTTTTTATGCGGATATGCCAGAAACATTTTATGCCGGTATAGGAATTGGCTGGGCTATCCATATGATTTACCCATCTTTGCATCAAATGCTTACTTTGAAAATAGGTCCAAAATTTGCTGAAGGGTTGGCAATTGATGCTATGAAAAAGTTTTTTACTTTACCGCGTGATCAGGTGATTACTGATCCATTAGGTAAAATAAACCAATACTTTGCTAAATCATTTAATTCAGTCTATCGAATTCCTAACACGATTTATGGTAGCTTATCACCAGCACTCATTAATTCTGTGATGGCAACTGCGGGGTTATCTGTGGTAAGTCCTGAAATTGCAGCAGGCTATGCAGCTTCTACAGCATTGTTAGCTTATGTCACCACGCGTGGTGAGAGAAACAAAGCGAAAGCGCAAGAAGAATTTATGGCGAGTATCTATAAAATTTTTGGTAGTACATTGCAAAGAATAAATTCTTATGAGATAGCTAATACCTTTGCTCAGGCAGATAAAGAAGTCAATATTTATAAGCGTGACTTAGCAGAACAAACCAAGGAGAGATCAAGAAATATAAAAATTAATATTAATCTTGCATTTCAACAATCCTTTATTATAACAGCTAGTAGTATTGGTATGATCGCTTATGCTTTCCAAAAAATGGCAGCTGGAGTCATCATGCCGATGGAGTTAAGCTTAGTATTATATTTTTTAACAATGTCTATGCAATCATTAAAAGAAGTTGCAAGCGCATACTCTGACTTCCTAGATGCGAAAGGCGACTTTGTAGAAGTGAAAAATTTTATTAATACTTATCCAAGTATTTCTTCACCAGAGCACCCTAAAAAAATAAATTTAGATGAGCCACCTTCAATTAGTTTTAAAAATGTAAGTTTCAAGTATAAAGATGAAGAAGTCATTTTTGATAATGCTAGTTTTGAAATTCCTAGCGGTAAAAAAACGGTAATAGTTGGCCTTAGTGGGGTTGGAAAAACTACTATTATTAATTTAATGTTGAGGTTTTATGATTGTGAGGGAAGTATTTCTATTAATGGCACGGATATTAAGGAAGCAGATATATTAGAACTTCGAAAACTATTAGGGGTTGCCCCTCAAAATCCCTTGCTTACAGATGGCACAATTAAAGATAACGTTTGTTATGGTCTAAATGGTACAAATGACTCAAGAGTAGAAGAGTTAGATGATGTCCTCCAACAAAGTGGCTTAGACACAGTCATTACAAAATATGCTGATGGCATGGAAACAGAAATTGGTAAAGATGGTGCTAAGTTATCAGGTGGTATTCGTCAACGTTTATCCATAGCGAGAATGCTAATGCTGGATTCACCGGTATTAATCTTTGATGAGGCGACATCTTCATTAGATATAGAAACAGAAATGTCAATACTTGAAAATATTGGTAGAAAAAATACTAATAAGACAATTATATACATTACCCATCGGCTTAATACGATTCCATCTTTAAACCCTGATAACATACTCGTCGTAAAAGACGGCAAGGTTGTTGAAAAAGGAACGTTTGAATGCTTAATGACACAAGGTGGTGATTTTCAGCGTATGATGAATAAGTATCAAGACTCAATAAATTCTGTGGACAGTACGAGCGCTGAAGAACCAAGTCAACAATCATTAGGGTGTTCGAGATAGTTATATTTACCGAAGGTTGGTGGAGTGAGTACAAGCTTAGAATCAGACAAAGAAACATCTCTTTCTGAAACAAAACGCGCACTGTTAAATAAATGGTTAAAAAACAATGATGGTAGTGCTATCAGTACTGTCAATTCTCAAGAATATTATGAATTATCATTTGCTCAGCAACGGTTATGGTTTTTAGAGCAATTGATCCCAGACACAACCGTATTTAACATACCCTATCTTGTTCATTTAAAGGGAGAACTGCAAGTACCAATTTTCAAAAAGTCCCTGGATTATTTGACACAGCGACATGCTGCATTTAGGACGCAATTTAAGGTCATGGAGTATTCTCCTGTCCAAGAGTTAGTGGAACATTCACCAATAACAATACAATACCTGGATGTGTCCTCAACTAATGATGAATGTTTGCAACGTGAAGAAGTCAATCCGCACATACGAGAATTAGTATGTACAAGAATTCCAATTGAGAATGCACCATTGTGTCGAGCAATGTTAATCAAACAAGCCGAAGATGATTATCTTTTTTGTTTTGTTATTCACCACCTTATTGCTGATGGTTGGTCACTGAGTATTTTCCAAAAAGAATTGGTACATCTATATCAGGCATATGTTGACGGTCAAAGACCAAACTTAGATAAGCTTGCAATTCAATATACTGATTTCTCAACATGGCAGCGAAAACAGCTAGCGAGTAACAAGTACAATCAGCAGTTAACATACTGGAAGGAAAAGTTGCATGATTTGGAGAGAGTCACGTATATACCACATGACTTTACGGTGAACCATGATTTAAAAAGCTATGATGGAACAAGGCACTATTTTGATATAGGTAAAGCACTTACAGCTAAATTAAAATTTGTTGCTAAACAGCACAGGGCTAGTTTATATATGGTTCTGTTAGCTGGGTTAAAATTATTACTATTTCGTTATTCTGGTGCTCACAGCATTGCTGTGGGTTGCCCGATCGCTAATAGGAGACTAAAGCAAGTTGAGAATATTATAGGATTTTTTGTAAATACTCTAGTGATTCGTTCAGAGTTATCAGAGGATCTTAGCGTAGGCCAATTCATTGAACAAGTAAAACAGACATTATTAGAGGCTTATGACAACCAAGAGCTACCATTTGAGTTAGTTATTAATGCTGTAAATCCTGAAAGAGACTTATCAATGTCTCCTTTATTCAATGTTGGTTTTGTCATGCAGAACACACCTTCAGTTTCTGTGGGAATTTCAGAATTAGTAGCGGATGCAATTGAAGTACATAACGAAACATCGCAATTAGATTTACTGCTTTCAATCACTGAAGTAAACGCTGAGCTAAAATGTTTTTTTGAGTTTTCAACAGCCTTATATGATGAAAGTACCATTACGTACTTAACCCAACATTTTACTCGATTACTAGACGCTATGGTTGAAGAACTATCATTACCAATTTCAAATGTAACGATGATGACGAGTAGCGAAATGAAGCTAATAAAAAATTGGTCTGATGTTAAGTCAAATTATCAATTAACAGATTCAATTGCTTCTCGTTTTGAAGCTATCGTTCAAAAACATGAAACGCGACCCGCATTAAAAGTTAATAACAGAGTAATGTCATATGGGGAGTTAAATAATGAATCAAATAAGTTAGCGCATTATTTAACTAAAAAGGGAATCGGCATTGGTGATATTGTTGGATTATTTCTAACTAGAAATGAAAATATTGTAATAGCTATACTTGCTATTCTCAAGATGGGTGCAACTTATGTGCCACTTGATACTAACTGGCCTAAAAATAGAATTGAATTTATTATAGATGATCTTAACCTTAAGTTTCTGATTTCAGAAAGCAGGATGCAGTATTCGCTTCCCGACGTGTTTTCATTATTGTTATTAGATAAAGAGCGTCACTTATATCAATTAGAATCAATTAATAATTTAAATACAGACATCCAATTGGATAACATAGCTTATATAATTTATACGTCAGGTTCGACTGGTATGCCTAAAGGTGTCTTGGTAAAGCATGAGAATGTTATGAGATTATTTGAAGCTACTAATCCATACTATCAATTTAAAAGCACAGATGTTTGGAGCTTGTTTCACTCATATGCTTTTGATTTCTCAGTGTGGGAAATTTGGGGAGCTTTGCTACACGGCGGATGCTTATTAGTTATATCATACGATTTATCGCGATCACCTGAAGATTTTTACCGAGAAATATGTGAAAAAAACGTATCAATGTTGAGTCAAACCCCGTCGGCATTTAAGCAATTAATCCAGAGCGCTAAAAAAAACAAAAATATACATTCATTACGTTATGTTTTTTTTGGAGGTGAAAAACTGGAGCTGAATAGTCTAGCACCCTGGTTTTCTAGCCATTTAAAAGGAAAAGCAAAACTAATTAATATGTATGGCATTACTGAGACAACAGTTCATGTTACTCACTGTGAAATTACAGAGGCTCACATGGGTAATAAGCATAGCATTATCGGAAAAAAATTAGATGATTTAACACTGTATATCTTAGATAAAAACAAAAATATTTTACCAATTGGCATTCCAGGAGAAATTTGGGTAGGAGGAGCAGGTGTTGCTCGTGGATACTATAATCGTAGTAAGCTTACAGAAGAACGCTTTTGCCCTTTAGAATATGGCTCACAGTTGACACAAAATAAGTTTTACAAAACTGGTGATATTGGTATGTATTTGCCGTGTGGAAGTATTGCTTTTATTGGTCGACAAGATTATCAAGTTAAAATTAGAGGTTTTAGAATTGAAATAGCAGAGATTGAGTATGCAATAAAAAGCTATCCAGGGATACGTGAAGCAGTGGTATCAACAATGCTTGATAAATACGGTAATGCAAACTTGCTAGCATACTACACTGAAAAAGAAACGGTGGCTAATTCAGATCAGTGGAAAGAAGTTTTTGACCAAACATATAAAAATTCAAATAAAATCATTGATAAAAAGTTTAATATTTCTGGCTGGAACAGTTTATATGATGGAAAACCCATTCCATCTGAGCAAATGTCCGAATGGCTAGATAATACTGTAGAACAGATATGCCAAGGGGAGAACCAAAACATTGTAGAACTTGGCTGCGGGACTGGTTTAATAGTTAATAAGTTAGTGAATTATGCTAAATGCTATTTAGGGTTAGATATTTCACAAGTGGCAATTGAAATGTTAAAGCAGGATTTTGCAGACTTTGAACACATTGATTTTCTACAACAAGCGGCCGATAATTTAAGTAGTGTGGCAAATAATTACTACAATAAATTTATAATAAATTCAGTTGCACAGTACTTTCCTAATATAAATTATTTTGTAAAAGTTTTTAGTGGCATTTCGGAGATTGGAAAAGCTAATTCAACAGTTTTTATCGGCGATCTTAGAAGTTTGCCTCTGTTAGAAGATTTCTATTATGATATTGAAGCAACGTCACCACAGTGTAATGGTAAATCAAGCATAGATGAAAGTGTGAAAAAACGGATAAGTGATGAACATGAGTTAATTATTGATCCAGGGCTGTTTCTCCTACTCAAAAAGCATATCAATAAGATTGATAGCGTGCAAATAAGATTGAAAAAAGGAAAGTTTTGCAATGAGTTAACTCGCTTTAGATACGATGTGCATTTAAGGCTGGGTAATCGCTTTGAAAAAAAGACAATTGAACCGCAGCAGTATACGGGTATTAATACAATAGTAGAAATTGAAACCTATCTCAAAAAAATGCAGCCAACCATAATATGGGTGAAAGATATTCCTAACGCTAGATTAAATAATATTAGTAGTAAGCTTAAAAATATAAACAATTCTATTGATCCCTTTGAGTTTGAAAAACTTGCAAACCGGTGTGGTTATCATTATGAATTACTTTGGGCAGGGCCTGGCAATGAACACTTATATAATGTTGCCCTATTTAAAGCAGGCCAAACTATAATGGACTTTGAACTTTGTCCCTTTGAAAATCTTTTAACTAGCTATTCATTAGATGATTATGCAAACGCCCCAAAGAGTATTGATCACGGTCTTGCCAAAAACTTAAAAAAGCACCTTCAGGAGTCATTACCGAGCTATATGATTCCGAATAAACTAATAAAAGTTGAAAAGTTTTATTTAACTGCTAATGGCAAAATTGAAATGAGCAATTTGCCTTCACCCGAATATGAACGGCCGGACTTAAATACGCAGTATATAGAACCAAAAACTAATATTGAGAAAAAGCTAGCTGAGATATGGGGAGAGTTACTGGGTATTAATAACATTGGAATCTATGATAACTTTTTTGATCTTGGTGGTCATTCACTCTTAGCAACGCAATTGATTTTTAAATTAGAAGAAGCATTTAATAAGTCAATACCATTGTACCATCTGTTTGAACGCCCAAATATTGCATGGTTATCTAATCTTGTTGAACAAACAAAGATGCATGAGTCCGACTTTAATAAGATTGATTTCTACAAAGAATCAACACTTAATTTTAATCTTCGAAAGATTAATGTTAATAAAATAAATCTCGTTAACAACACGGTATTATTAACAGGAGCCACTGGTTTTTTTGGTGCATTTATTCTGGATATGCTACTTCAAAGAACAACATCAACGATTATATGCTTAGTTAGGGCAAAATCAATAGAGCATGGTTTTGAGCGCCTTAAAGAAAATTTAAATAATTATGGGAAGCCATTTATTAAGAAGAGAGTTGAAATACTCCTTGGAGACTTATCATTACCCTATTTTGGTTTGGAACTTTCTAAGTTTGAAGGTCTTGCAGATAACATTGATGAAGTTTACCACAATGCAAGTATGGTAAATTTTATAGCGCCCTATAATGAGCATAGAGGCGCTAACGTTGATGGTACTCATTTTGTCATTCAACTGTGTAATATGGGTAAGTATAAAGCCATTCATTATATTTCTACGACCCATGTCTTCTCTTTAAAAGACGCGGTTGATGACTGTTTATATGAGTCTACAGTTCCATCTAATCCAGATAGTTTAAGTTCAGGCTATACGCAAAGTAAATGGGTAGCAGAGCGTATGTTAATTAATGCTGCACACAAAGGATTGCCGTTAAAAATATATCGCTTAGGCAGAATTTGGGGTGATAGTCAGATTGGAGCCTGTCAGAGTAGTGATTTTTTATGGTTAATTATCGATGTATGCATCAAGCTAGGATGTGCACCCAACATAAAATCAACCATTGATGTAATTCCTGCGGATAGAGCAAGCTCAGCAATTTTAAAGCTTTCAAGAGAACCAGCGTTTGAATTAGAAATTTATCACTTGATTCATCCAAAACCAATTAAATGGCAAGCTTTAATTCAGTTAATCAATGACATTGGTTATCAGGTTAAATTGCTCGCATTTAGCGAATGGCACACAAAACTCATTACATATGCAAAAGAAAATCCAGTGGCACCTATAAATGGTATTGTACCTTTAATCACAAAAGACTGGGAGCAAAATATGTCAGAGATGTTACAAATCAATGCAGACGAAACAGTAAATAAATTAACAAAAAAGGCTTGGACATGTCCCGCTATCGATCATGATTTAATGAGCAAGTATATGGCATTTTTTTCGGCTAGGTTTGAGAGTCATTAATGGCTAGCATTATAAAGATAGGATAGTTATGCGGCATTTATACTTATATATCGGACTAACGTTTGTAATGGTAATGAGCCATGCGTGTTTCGCCAATAAGTACCTCGGCATTGATTTAGGCATTGCGCACTTAGCTTCAGAATATCATTTTGTTGACGATATCACTATAAGCTCACCCAAAACGCATATTGTCGATCACTCAGGTACTGATATAGGTGCATATAATTATGCCGCAGGTTTAATTTTTGGGCTCGACAAAGAATTATTATCTAAAAGTGATAGCCACTATTTAATTGGTGCAGAAATACAGGTGCATTATGCACCTGTTAAAATGAAAAATAATGGCTCGAGCACAACCTATCTAACTATGAATAACTCAGAGCAAGTAGTGAGCCAAGACTTTAATACATTAACGTTTAAATCAGATTATTCGCTTTCCTTATTACTAAAACTTGGATTTAAACCAACTGACTTCACGAAGGTTTTTGCACTACTAGGTATTGATAGCGCTCAGTTTAAAGCTAATGTGAAGGCATGGGGGAAGGAGTTACGTAGTGATAATTCATATTATGAAGCTTCACCATATACTCATAATTTTAGTAAACAAAAATATGCTCCGACTGCTGGTATTGGTATGAGTTTTAGGATGAAAAATCGCCTAATGTTAAGGCTTGCATATTTATATAGTAATTATGGCACTATAAAAAATAAAGATGTTGCACCCGTTAATTATACTGATAATGGCGTGACGACTAGTCTTGTGCTAAATCATTCTTATAAGTTTGAAGCCATTAACCGTAGCTTATTAACACTGGGGCTAGTTTATGAAATTGGAGGCGTATAATGACGTCAGTAGTAGAATTATTATCTGATGATGAATTAGAAGGGCTCTTTTTAACGCTAAAACAAAAAAATAAAAACGCAATACAAAAAATTAAGAGAGAGACTGATAGACTCTATCCTCTTGCGCTGTCGCAAGAAAAATTTTGGTATTTTTCACAATTACATAAAAATAATGTTACGTATAATATTCCTGTTCGTTTCACAATAGTAGGTGAGCTGAATTTAGATATTTTTGAAGCGTCGATCAAACGACAAATTGTGCAAAATGAAGTGTTGAGAACAAAAATAGTCACCTCTAATGGTGTGCCGAAGCAGAAGATTGGTTCTTCAGATACAATTAAAATAGAAAAACTTGATTTAAAGTATGATCAAGAGCAAATTATCGATGAATATCTAATAAAACTTGCATCCAAGACATTTGATATCCCGGGAGATTATTTATTTAGACCTTATATAGTCCGTCTTGTGGATAATCAGTATATTGCACTATTTGTATTTCACCACATTATTTTTGATGGTTGGTCGGTAAGTATTTTTCTTAAAAACCTCTCCAATGATTACAACAGTATGCTGATGAATACTGATTTACAAGAAAAGAAATCTGATATTCAATTTATCGACTATGCCTCATGGCAAGTAGAACACTATAATAAGGGTAATTTTAATTTAAAGCTTGAACAGTGGAAGCAAACACTCAAAGATAAAAATGTTAAACTTGACTTACCGTATATATCTGTGCCTAATAATACTCAAAATAATTTCTTCACTGGTAAGAAACTATTAAGACAACTTCCTAACAAATTGTTTAATACTATCGAGGCGGCAGCAAAATTATGTAATACGACGCCTTATGTTGTTTCATTAGCGGCATATGTAATACTGCTGTATAAATACTCGCAACAGGATATTATTAATATAGGCACACCAGTTGCAAATCGTATTAATGATCACGTCAAAGAAGTGCTTGGTTGTCTCATGAACACCTTGGTGCTGAGTTTTAATGTTGAGACTAAAAAAACTTTAAAAGATATAATTGTAAACACAAAACAAATCGTTACTCATGCCTTAGAAAACCAAGACATTCCTATTGAAACAATAATAAAACATAGTAATCCTGACAGAGAAAGTCATGATCATCCATATTTTCAGACATTGTTTGTATTTCAAAATGCAACAAATGTGGATGTTAATTTATCCGATTGTGACTCTTAGGTTTCGTTTCTAGACTTGGGAACTGCAAAACTTGATTTAACCTTTCATCTTATGATGAGTGCTTGCTCATATGTGTTGGAAGTTGAGTTTCGTGATG
>JAJFKI010000045.1 GCA_021773295.1 Gammaproteobacteria bacterium
CAACGCGTTATCGTTTGGTTCTGTGGGTAATGATGCCATTTTGCGCCCTCTCCATGCGATTTTCATTCACACCAATATTTTGTCATGTTTTTACACAACGCATCTCGGCCTGTTCATACTATACATTAGTAGTGATTAAGTTCCTAATCGCTAGTAATGATTTTAGCGGATTTTTGTTTCAGAATACAGTACAATAGTCTCCGGCGACACGTCTCCGGTGACAGAGGGAAAAATCATATGGAAAAATTACGAACAAAACCGTCTCAAAATAAACACAAAATGTATCGAACTTCTCAACGCAAAAAAGGATTGGTCAGGTATGAATTACAGGTCGATGTCCAAGCAAAAGCGCGCTTCGAAGAACTCGTACAAGCTGCTGCAGACGAATTTGAAGCACCTTGGGATATCCGGCGTCGAATGGCGAAAGCCCGCGCCCTTGTCTTTGATGAAGTTACCTCAGGGGTAACACATGATTTCTTCGCCCTGAAGGAGCAAATAGAGGCACTCAAGGAAGAAATTAAGATCCTCTCCCCTTCTTTCTTTAAGTCTGATTTATCTCTGAAGACGCCTTTGCCTGAAGCCATACGGAACTTGCCTGATGATTCGCAACAACTGAAATCTCTGTTAGCTAAACTATACACAGAATCACAACACGCAAAGTTGCAAGCGACAGAATACAAAAGGAAAGCTGATCAGTTTGAAAGCCTGTATAATGCATCAAGTGACTACAATGATGAATTAAAGCGCAAGCTTGAGGAAAATGAGATTCTTGTTTCAGACTAACATGAGCTTCACACAAATGTCACATGCTTCACATAGGCGTCACACCTTCCTCACATAAGTGTCACACTTTTATCACATAGGCGTCACACTTTCATCACACAGCTGTCACACTTAAGCCAAATTACCCTCGAATAAACAATAAGTTACAATCCTTAAACAGATCTAAACAATTATATAAACTTAAACAACATAGGGTTGTTGTTATCTTAATAATTAAACTTTACTATTAGAATATATTTGATATGATTAGCTTTACGGTAATACAAGAGAGGTAGGATACCCAATGCAAATTTTTGTTCCCGCAAATAACAAAGGCGGTGTAGGAAAAACTTCTACGAGCGCCCTTTTCACTGAATACGCATGTATATATCTGAAAAAGAAAGTCTTGGGTTTAGACTTAGATCCCCAATGTAACTTTTCCCAAAGATATTTGGATATGGAACCTGATCCATCATTTACTGATGGTTGGCTTCCCCCTATTCACCCGGATTATGATCCACTAATTGATCATGATTGGGATGGACGTAGCAGTATAGCAAATATATTTTATGGGCAGGAAGTGGTGCCCTACCCTACTGCCATAGATAATTTGGAAATCTGTCCCGGCCATGCGGCACAATTGACTCATGCAGAGCAAGTACGAAAAAATGAAGTGGTAGAGAAGATCCACGATCGTATGTATCAATTTCTTTCTCTACCGGAGGTTAAGCAAAGCTATGATTTAGTAGTGATTGATACGGCCCCTTCTAAAGGTCCTTTAACAAGAAGTGCGATTCGTGCGGCAACCCACCTGATAATTCCCTGTATCATGGAAGATAAGCCCATTAAAGGTGCGTATGGGATGATAAATCTATGGATGTCAGAGTCGATTCGACGTAATGATAATGGTGAAGAAGCACTTTCCTTACTGGGAATATTGCCAAATCTTTATGACAGCAAGACATCTTTGCATAAAGACTATTACAGCAGTCTAAAAAATCAGGAGAAAATGTCTAAATATGTAATGCCATTAACAATAGGAAAACGAATTGCCTTCGCTGAAGTTGATTCGAGTGATTATCCGGTTAAGTCAGTTTTTAATCTTCCGGATAACAACAAAGCCAAACAGGAAGCATTAGATGCTTGTGAATTAATTGCTGAGAGGGTATTCGCATGAGTAAACGAAAAAAATTTGGAATTTCAGAATCATTAAGTCAAGGCTTCTCAGATACCATTGCTATGGTTGAGAATGATGAGGGCATTTATCGGAATGTCCGCATGCCTATGAGTAAGCTTGAAAGAGATCCGGAGAATCCTAGGAATATTTTATTGAGCTTTGACGAGGTATTAAATAAGGCAGTAACGACAGACTCCAAGATTAAAGAGAAGCAAAAACAGCTAGATGAGCTGGAGCAGTTAGCATTCAGCATTGAGACATCAGGCTTAATTAACCCTGTTTCCGTTTATAAGCACCTAGATACCTATAGAATTATTGCTGGAGAACGCCGCTTTTTAGCAACATTAATGTTAGGTAAAACAGAGATTGATGCAAGGGTTTTTAAAAAGAAACCCAGCAATTTTGAGCTGAAATTGATCCAGTGGTTTGAGAATACTAATCGAGAAGATCTGTCGCTATTTGAAAAGCTAGAGAATGTAAAAAACATATTAGCGTCAAAAGAAGATATCCATTTTCCAAAAGATATAACAGGCGTGCTCATCGAAAAGCTCATTGGAATGTCTAAAACCCAGTCTGCATTATACGCTACTGTCCTGAAGGGACCAGAGGATGTCTATGAAGCGATAGAAGGGCGACGGGTTACAAACCTGAAAGTAGCTGAAATCGTAGCGAAATGTAAAACAGCCAAAAGTAGGGCGAAAGCAATAGAGCTTTTCCAGGACGGAGTAACACCAAGCAAAGCAAAAGAGATCATTGCAAACCTTGAAAAGTTAAAACAACCAGAGAGTTCACTAAAGCAGCCAGCTAAAAAAGGTAAAAAGAAGACGCGAGTTAAGCTAGGAGAAACCAAAAAGCCTCATGTAGTTCAAACACTCGTTGGCGCTGTCATTGCTCTACCTCAGTTTGACCACTATAAGCGAGACTTTAGTAAAGTTAACTGGGACAGTTATGACAGTGCAACGGAAGCATTTTCCAAGCTATTAACATTATTAGAGGCAGAAGCATGACAGACACCAAAAGTATCTCTTTGAAGTTAGCAAAATCGCTTCACCAACAGCTGCAAAAGCAGGTAATAGCAGATGGTTATGGTATGCGAGGGAAGAGCAAGTGGGTGAAAGAGGCTATCGAAAGTTTTCTGGAACTCAATTATTTTCCAAGCCTTGTAGATGAACTAGATGATTTTGAAGAACTCACAGATATCTTAACAATACGTATTCCATCTGATATTTGTGAGCAGCTAAGCTCTTCACTCATTACTGTGAGAAAAGAATACCCGGCGATCGAAGGCGTCAAAAGCAAGATCATACGCTCCAGCATATTACAGCGAATGGTTGACGAAACTCCGCCGGCGGAGATTTACGTAACTGCTTGAATATAAAGGGAAATAAAAGGTTTTTATTAGCATAAAATAAAGCGTGGATTACTCCATTTTAGAGTATTGGAATAACCAACTTGTGACACTTGTGTGAAGGAAGTGCGACGTTTGTGTGACGCCTATGTGAAGGCAGAGTGGCAGATGGTTGCACAAAAATCTCATCACTTTAGGATGAAAATATGAAGAAAAAGGAACTTAAAAAGCACTCAGCAGTCATTCATTGTGCAAACTCATTGACATTGCTGCAAAGAAAAATCAGTAATGCTTTGCTTTATCATGCCTATCCAAACTTGAATGAAGTAGAAGAGCATGAAATCACCATAGATATTCTCTGTAAAATCCTTGGAGTGACTACAAGGAACTACGAGGCTCTAAAAAATGCTTTAAGGGCACTGGTGCAGACAGTCTTAGAATGGAATGTAGTGAATGATGATATGGATGAAGAAGACTGGACGGCCACTACTATTTTGGCGAGCGTCAGTATAAAAAATGGCCTTTGCTATTATGCATACTCACCACGAATGAGAAACCTACTACATTCCCCCAGTATCTATGGAAAAATCAACCTGATTGTACAATCAAGATTCAAGTCAAGTTACGGTTTAGCTTTGTATGAAAATTGTGCGCGATACCGTGGTTTACCAGGCACGAAGGCATTTGCCATCGATGAGTTTCGGAAATTGATGGGTGTGCCAGAGGAACAATATAAAGTTTTCAGAGATTTTAAGAGAAGAGTGATAGAAAAAGCTGTTGATGAAATAAATACATATTCCGATATAAAAGTTGAGCCAGAAATTAGAAGGGCAGGGCGGAAGGTAGTTTCAGTGAAATTTTTAATTAAAGAGCGACCCAAAATGCCGGCGTTTAAAGATAACTCAAAAAATAGCAGTTCTGAACAGCAGGAACACAATATTATAAAACATCAATTGACGAAAGATTTTGGTGTTAACCCACAAGTTTCAGAGTCGCTGATCAGTGAATTTTCTACTGAATATCTTCAGGAGAAAATTAATCTGGTACTCGTATCTGCAGCGTTTAAAAAAGGGACGATTAAAGATGTTGCGGGATATTTAGTTTCAGCCATTAAGAAGAATTACCAGCAAGGACAGAATTCTATATCAGCCGTAGCTAATAAGCATAAGGCTAATTATATTGAAGCTCAACGTAAAAAGAGCAAAGAAAGCCAAGAGGAAGAACTTACACAACGATACGGTGAATATCAAAGAGAACAGTTTTTTAATCACTATGAGGCATTAAACAGCGGAGTAAAAGAAACGTTGTTAGGTGCTTGGATTAATAACTTAAAGGAGGAAGGCAATTTTTATAACGGACTGGTGTTAAAAGCATATAAGGAGTCAGAGTTTACAAGTCCCAAAGTGTATACCAGCTTTATGAGGTTTGTGAAAAAACATAAGGGCACCTACTTTCCAAAAATTAAGACTCCTGAAGAGTTTCATGCAGGAAATAAGCAGCTTGAAGAACTGTCCGTTAGCACGTGATAGCTGACCAAAGACGTACACCATGTTACCAACAATTCACCGAGAATTGCTATTGCACTATAACTAGATCGAGGCTATCATTGTGAGCGCGTCAGTTGAGAGATTAATTATTGGCGTGAACTAAAGCTTTTTAGCTGTTGTTATGAAAAAATAAGGAGACTATAAATGGCTACGACTTTTTTTGAAAACCTAAAGACACACCTAGAGGAAGCGGGTATAGGCTTAAACTCAGAAAGCCAAGCATCAACGATTGTTAGCCGCGCTGAAGAACAAGTTGAAGCAACTTCAGGATCAATGGAGCACAGCCGAGGATGCACTCACAACGACCATAAAAATTGCTCAAGAACAGAGCAGGATGGTGAATACCAAGAAGACTTACCTGAAAGTCCAAGATTTTCAAGATAAACCAGGTTCTAAAAAGGGTCGTGCCTCCTTTAGTGTCGCTGAGGCACCACCCAACACTTCATCCCTGCGTGAAGCACGCTCTAAGTTCGCTATGTCAATCACAATAGAAGTGGTTATTTAGACAAGCTTATAATGCATCATGACCGCAAGGTAAAAGAAATTTACTTCCATATGGATAAAATAGAAATGCATAACCAGCCCGAGCAACCCAAAATAAAAAAGTCTTTTGGTCTTGTACTCAAAACAGTTGAGCGATGTAATATAGACTGTACTTATTGCTATTTTTTTAACGGAATTGATGACAGCTTTAAAAAACACTCTCCATATATCAGCACACCTGTCATTGATAGGCTTTGTGATTTTTTACTTGAGGGAGTAAGAGAAATTGGGATCACTGACTTAACTATAGGCCTCCATGGCGGCGAACCTATGATGCAGAAGTTAGATAACTTTGATTTTATGTGCACTCAATTTAGAGATAAACTAGAGCCCCATCTGGATACTCTCACTTTTACCATGCAAACTAATGCAATGCTGGTAAATAACGATTGGTTATACCTATTAAGAAAGCACAGAGTCGGCCTTGGTGTAAGCATTGACGGTCCTAAAGAATACAATGATAAGTATCGCATAGATAAGAGAGGCAAAGGCACATACGATAGAGTTGTTGATGGCATTAACTTACTTCAAAAATATCTCCTTACTAAAAGTGGAAATAATATAGGTGCTCTCACTGTTATAAACCCTGAATTTAATGGGAAAGTCATTTATAAACATTTAGTAGACCTAGGCTTTAAGCATATGGACTTTCTACTGCCTGACTATAACTACCTCGTGAAATCACCCTATCCTGCAGAAAAATACAGTACTTATCTGCTTGATATATTCGAAGAGTGGGTAAAAGATGATGACAAAGGCATTGAAATTAGATTTTTTGACTCCATTATCAGAACCTTATTAGGTGGTCGACATGATGTTTATGGTTACGATAGAGATGAGAATGAAGTTCCACTAATCACTATTTCAAGTGATGGACACTTGGCTCCTGTAGATGAACTGCGTTCAACAAAACCAAATATTTTCAATGAAGACACAACCATTTTCAATACAAAACTCAGCTCTTTTTTGAACTATCCCATATTCAAGGAATTGAGCTTAGCTCAAGATAATTTACCTTCAGAGTGTCAATTATGCATTTGGAAAAAGTCTTGTTGTGGCGGCCACTTAGTCAATAGATTCTCCAAGAAAGAGGGATTCAATAACCCAACCATTTATTGCGAATCTATGAAAAAGATATATCCACAGGTGGTAGGCTATCTGGTCAATGCTGGGATTGATATTAATAGAATTGAAAAAAACTTATCTATAGAGAATACTGTTTTGCAAGAAAGCTAATACAGTAACTTTTTATTAACACCCCTCCCCGTGTTGTATGATAAACACCATAAGACACCACTTGTTTGAAAATTAACAATTTATGCCGTTTTTATATGGAGGCCAAAGTTGAAAAAATTAATAATTGATTGCTTTAATATAGATGTTTATGATTTAGATAAACAAGAGAAAAAAATTTTGGTAAGAACCTTCCTAGATTATTTAGAAACTGGTGAATTCATTGAAAAGGAGCGAATAAGCGAGCTAAGCAACGTTTTTAAATCACTGATCCATTATATGGAGTTCAATAAGATAATTATGAATTCCAGTCCATTTTTTTGGACGGAATTCAAAAAAATCTATAAAGAAAACAGTGAATCATTGCTTATTAAGGTGCTAGAAAACTTAATCATATTCACTATAGATACCTTTATTAACAGCTTACCAGACGGCTATAAATATAACATAAGAAACCCCGGAAAGACTAACCTTTACTTTCCGCTTATGGGAATTATTGTTCCATGTAGCAGCAATGAGCACATCAGTTTTGCAAAGAAAAACAATTGCTTTAAAATATACAGAAACAATAAAGAAATCAATGCTTATAAAATCACAGAAAAAACTGACTTAAATTTTTACTCCATAGCATGTACACCGTTCTTAACAAGAGTCCTTGGAGAGAAAAAATATTTCATTAACGACATCCATTACAACTATAATAAAAATTTGCGTAACACAATAATATCTGTCACCGAAGGAATGAATATATTAAAAAAAATAGATCCCGATTCCTATACCGATATAGCCAATGAAATTAATTTAATAGTACCAATTAACCATGGCGTAGAGGATGGCCGACACGAACTTCGCTCTTTCACTGATGAAGCGCTGCCACAAACAATTTTCATGTGCTCACCCGACGAACCCGTCTTTACAGCAGAACTTCTTATTCATGAATTTCACCATAATGAGCTTAATTTACTGTTACGGCATAAAAAGTTATTTTCTAGCGCTTCAGAAAACGCTATTTTATATTCTCCATTACGTAATGATCCACGGCCACTCTTAGGTTTTTTTCATGCACTGTATGTAATGCATGGTATTGTAAATTTTTATATCACTTGTTACGAAAACAAAGTCAAGACTTCTTTAATAAAGACAATGCTATTAAAAAGTCTTTATCAGCTTGAAATTTATCATCACCAATTGGATGATAAATTTTTTACTCCAGATGGAAGAAACTTTAAATCCAAGCTAAATAAGCAACTAGATATTTTTTTTGAAAAAGTCTCTAAGTTCAACTTTAAAAACATCAGCATTCCTAAATCAATTGTTGAGCATATAAAGCTATGGGAGCTTAAAAATCAATTAAAAGCTGACATACCTGAATATATTGATGATGAAATATTAAAATCTATCGGATACAGAATAACCAATTTTAAAGCTTTTATAGAGGCCTGGTCTGACCCTCGGAACGAGAACAACCGAAAACCAATTCACTTAAGGACCAGTCAAATTGGCAACATCAATAATACAGGAGATCCAAATGACAATTCAGCAGACATGCTCACAGTTTGGCATCCTGATTTTGAAAAAGTCATAGAAAAAGAAATCAAAGCCTTGGTTTTATTCTTGACAAAAGAATTGGGCTGGATTAGCTTCAGCAGCTGTCAGGGACATTTTCATAATGGAGAATTAAGGCATCGTCATGTAGAGCTAATTGGCCGCGATGAAAATGAGTATGAGAAAATAAGAAAAATATTGCTTCCTAGTGCAGACAAAATAAATCAAACCTATAAGCAATCTTTATGTGTCTCTATTCATGACTTCTATATTGTAGATAGATTTGAACAATTCCACGCAATTAGACTGAGCTTTAGCCCACAATCTAAAGAGAAAAGACAAGAGTACTTTCAAGATATAAATAAAGCCACTGATGATTTTCTTAATATACTACGCAGTATATAACAACCCCCTGCATATCTAGCTCATAGCCTCGTACTTCTGAATCCCAGATGAAGCAGTTTGCATTTAAATCATTGTGTATCTGATTATCTGCCATTTACTACCTCGGTTTCAAAAAAAAAAACTAATCAGCTGCCTTTCTCTAATCTACTCATTATGGAAGGAGTATTAGGGGAATGATTCTTTTTTGTTTTTGCTAAAGATTCAATTTTCTTTCCAAGTATTGCTTTTAACACCAATGGCAACTTAGCCGAAAGACTATCACGAGCCATGTTAAGATTTTTCCAAAATAATTCCCCAGGTTTTGCATTTCTATCAGCAATATTGGTAATGGCTTTAACCGCCAAGATTGGCGTTTTATATAAAGCGCACACTTCAGCGATTGCAGCAACTTCCATCTCTTTAGCAACTGCGCCACTGCGCTGTAATTGTTCTTGGTCCAAATCTGAGATAGTCATGGAATTGCCAGTTGAGATAATCCCCATTTTTAAATTAAGCTCTTCTGCTATAAGGCTGACATCAAGCGTTTGATAATTACCATGACCGTAAGCTTCGTAAAACGAACTCAATGGGATTCTACGATCATGATAAACAATTCCTTTGCTGAGATAAACATCTCCAATCTGAGCACCTCTATCAGCATATCCACCAGCGGTACCTGCGCTGATGATAAGGTCAGGAGA
>JAJFKI010000046.1 GCA_021773295.1 Gammaproteobacteria bacterium
AATTTTGGCTGTTTATATTGCATTTTCAGGACAAATGTTGTACAGTATCTCGCCATCTGGAGTAAGATGGGTATATACCCATCGCACTTCAAAATGCGAGATTTATGCCGCGGTGATTTTTGTTCCCAGGAGCCGTTTGAAACGCAGGTAATAGCCATTCTATTGGCAAGTTTCAAACGGCTCCTGGGGGCAAAAAGCGCCCGGTGGAAAATCGCATTTTGAAGTAAGATGGGTATAGCTAAGATAATTTGAGATAAACAGAAATGAGGAGATTTATGATGCCAGCCAGTCGACAAAACCGAGCCAAGATACCAACATGGGCCATGAGGCGATTAATGGCTCATATCACAACTGGCCAACTTGATGCGTTTAAAAAGATTTTAACCCCCCTGCAACAAGCAGCCGTGGCTGCAGAGATGGTGCTTAACTTAGATGCCTTATACAAAATACCGGATTTTGTAGAGCGCACAACCTTATTGGTATACGCTACACTCTGCGGGCGTGAGGAAATTGTCACTTATTTATTAGAGCATGGCGCAGGACACGATGCTGCAAACGAAACAGGATGCACCGCATTATTTGTGGCAAGTCAAGAAGGCCATGCTAGCATTGTTGCTATGTTGTTAAAAATAGAAGGCATCGGTGTCAATGCCGTTAATAATTATAAGGCAACACCATTATTTATCGCTGCGCATTTTAACCATCCTGCTTGCATCTCTTTGTTATTAAAAGCCGGTGCTGACTCAGCCATCCCTGCCCACGATGGCTTCGGAGCGATACATACCGCGGCAATGAATGGCTATACTGAGGCCGTAAAAGCACTGCAAAAGGGTGGTGCGTCCATTGATCTACCCGTAACTCGTGCGAATAAAACTGCTAAAGAAGCGACAGCTTTGCACCTCGCTGTGGTAGAGAATCATGTCGATGTTATTAGGCTACTCGTAGAGAGTGGTGCGAATATTGAAGCTCATACCAGGTTTTCAAGAACGCCGCTTTTTATAGCAGCACTATCTGGTCAACTTGAGGCGGCGATGGCATTAGTAGATTGCGGTGCTGTGGTAGATGCACCTGCACGCAACAAAAAGACACCGTTGTATATTGCAGCCCATATGGGTGAATTGCATTTGGTGAAGTTTTTATTAGCGGTAGGCGCAGACATTGAAGGTAATCCAGCAGCGAAAACAACACCATTGCTAGCTGCTGCAAGTGAAGAAAAGGAAGAGGTTGTTGAGTGCTTATTAAAGATTGGCGCTAATCCAGTACCGGCGCTTACTGTTAAAACGACGGACAAGATACGGAGCTTACTAAAAGCAAAAGTGGCTGAGAAAAAGGCGGAGTTTGCCACTCTAAAGAAATTTGATAATGAGAAAAGTAAGTATCTTAGGCAGTTTAGTGTGATCAAAAAAGACTTAGCAAAACGCTTGGGTTTCTATTTAAGTTCACTCAATACACGACGTGATCCAATGAATGAAACGACCGCCAAAACATTACGCACAGTGCTTGAGACGATGAATGACCCGGGTGTGTTGCTCAAGAGGTTAAGCGAAGATGCGTCTAAGATGCGACTTCAACATCCTGGTATTTCAAGCCACACCTCGACGTTTTATAGCATTCTTAGTCACTATCAAACGCAACTAGAAATGTATCAGGCCAAGAAAAGTAGCATAACGTTACAGTGTGAAGGCCCACAAAGCGAGCCCTCATCATCTCATGCAGCCAGCGCATCGTCTTCTAGTTCAAGTACAGCCAGTGTGCAAATATCATCGTCAGATGATGAGATTACTCAGGGGCTATTATCGCCCAACCCCGGAGGGTACGCCCCGAGGTCGCTTCACGTAAGTTATTACGATGCTTCAACGAGTAGCAGCGCTAGTAGCTCTACTGAGCCTAGTTTTTTTGGCAATGGTCGTTATGCTGGAAATGATAATGCTAGCGCGCCGCTGACCCTTAAGGAACTCCATACGAAGCTTTAGTTAACTAAAAACAGCTTGATTTTAAGGGCAATCTTGGTTATTATTCGCGCCTATTTTGAATTTAGTGGTATTGTGCGCCCCAGGCTGGGCGTGGCAAGCCAAAACGAGGAAATAAGACTATGAAATCTGATATTCATCCGTCATATCAACAAGTTATCGCAACTTGTAGCTGTGGTCAGAAGTTTGAAATTTATACGACCTTAGATAAAGATTTACAATTGGACATCTGTTCCAAATGCCATCCTTTCTATACCGGTCAACAGAAAATCGTTGATACGGCTGGCCGTGTTGAGCGATTCAAGGCGAAATTTGAACGCCGTAAGCCTGCGGCTAAAGCAGCTGATAAGGCTGACGATAAGTCCGACTAAGTAGTTTTATTTCTTTTTTTATCCCCGCCCTATCTCTCCCCCGCAAGGGGGGGAGCTGGTCGTGGCCCTGTCTTACAAGGAGAGGGTATAGGGGGGGGTGGTTAATTAGCTTTCAGAGTGCTTGTCGGAAGTTGCATTCGCGGGAATACCCGTTATTATGATGACGAGCTGAATGAAGGGTTGGCTTAAGTAAACCCCAGTCATGATGGTGTCAAAGGTTTGTACAAACCTAGCGTTGTGAAGCAACGCAACATGATGATGGCGCAAAACGAGGTTTTATATGTCTGATGTAAAAATGAGTAACGAAACGCAGACCAGTAAATCAGGAAAGGTACGTGCTTGCATAGGCATACTGCCCTGGGTTATTTGTGCTGTTAGTGCTTTATTTTACGCTTACGAATACATCCTCCGTATCTCTCCTAATGTCATGAGTACACAATTAATGCAGTACTATGACATCAACGGTATTGCTTTGGGCAACTTAAGCGCCTTTTATTATTATGCCTATACGCCCATGCAATTACCCGTGGGTGTTTTGATGGATCGTTTTGGTCCCAGACGTTTGTTAACAGTCGCTTGCGCATTTTGTGCCGTTGGCTCTTATTTATTTGCTAGTTCCCATTTTCTCAGCGTCGCTGGATTAGGGCGTTTTTTAGTGGGCTTTGGTTCCGCCTTTGCTTTTGTCGGGGTGTTAAAATTAGCAACGATTTGGTTGCCGCCCGATAAGTTTGCTGCTATTTCTGGTTTTACCTCAGCGTTGGGTGCGGTGGGTGCCGTGTTTGGTGAAATATCGATGACGCGATTAGTGGAGGATATTGGCTGGCGCCAGACAGTGACAATCACGGCGGCAGCCGGTGTTATTTTAGCGGTTGTCATTGCCTTTGTGGTGAAAGATGGAAAGCACCGTGAAGTCAGTGAAGGCAGTCATGAACCTTTAGATATTCCTAGAATTTGTCTGGGCTTTTGGCAAATCTTGAAAAATAAACACATATGGCTCAATGGCATCATTGGTTGTCTTTTGTATTTACCAGCCTCTGCCTTTGCTGAGCTGTGGGGTAAAGGGTATTTACAAGGCGCCCATCACTTAAGTAACACCAGCGCTGCGGCGGGGATTTCACTGGTGTTTTTAGGCTTTGCCATTGGCGGGCCACTGTTTGGTTGGTGGTCTGATCATATTGGCAAACGCAAGCCGCCAATGATTCTTGGCTCTATTTTTGCCGCTATATTAGTTACGCTAGTGCTTTATATCCCTAATTTGCCAACCCAAGTTTTATATGTATTATTATTTTTCTTTGGCATGTCCTTTGGGTGCCAAATCATTGTGTTCCCCATTGGGCGTGAATTAAGTCCTTCTAACTTGGCAGGTACCGCACTTGCTGTGACCAATATGTTAGTGATGTTAGGGGGTGTTATTTTCCAACCGGCTATCGGCGGCTTTTTAGATTTTGGCTGGGATGGCACCTTGGTGAATAATGTCCATGTCTATTCGGCGCTGGATTATCGCTACTCTTTAAGCGTCATTCCTGGGCTGCTGATTTTAGCGGCTATCTTAGTTAATTTCATTAAAGAGACCAATGCGACTGTGTTAGATAACGCTGTTTAATTGGAGTTTTTGTTATGTCTGTCTATATTAATGGCCGCACGGCCGTGCATGCGGCGAGTGCTGGTGTCATCAATGCTATTAGTGTCAATTACACCGGCGTCACGCAAACACCGCAAGCTTACCCTAGCTCTGCTTTTTCTAAAGATATTACTAATGCGGCTAAGACTGTGTTTGTTAATGGTTACCCTATAGGCCATGCACACTCTTATTTTGCCAGGAGCTATGGTGACCAAGCGGGTACTGGGGGTGGTATTTACTCTGGTACGGTGAGTGGTAAAGCCAGCTTTTTAACGAGTTCACCCAATGTGTTTATTGAAGGTCTTAGTGCTGTCAGGGCCAATGATTTAATGACATCGAATGGTGGTAATACGCCACCGGTTGTCTTGCAGCAAAAGCTTGGCATGGCGGTTTCTTTTGAAACTGCGCCAACAAAAGCATGTGAGGCTCTACAAGAGAGTGACTATTATCTCGTGATAGAGATGAATGACAATGAAGGTGTTGTGGAGTTTATTGAGTTTAGTTGAGGGTTGCTATCCCGCCCACCCTAACCCTCTCCCGTAAGGAGGGAGGGGCCAAAAAGCACGTGGATAAGGAGCAGGGAGCAATCTTTTATTTAGGCTTAGTCATCTCTTCAGGCTTCACGGCGTCATCGAATTCTTCAGCCGTTAAGAAACCTAATGCCACACAAGCGTCTTTTAAGTTGGTATTATCCGCAAAGGCTCTTTTCGCAATTTTCGCCGCCTTATCATAACCGATGACTTGGTTTAAGGCAGTAACTAGCATCAGTGAGTTATGAAGATATTCATCGATTTTCGCTTGGTTAGGTTCAATGCCGACGGCGCAGAATTCATTGAAGCTATGACATGAGTCGGCAATGAGGTTCACAGAGTGAATTAAATTGTGAATCATCACCGGCTTATAAACATTTAATTCAAAATTACCTTGTGAACCAGCAAAACCGATGGCCGCATCATTTCCCATGACTTGTACACACACCATGGTTATGGCTTCGCACTGTGTGGGATTGACTTTCCCTGGCATGATGGAGGAGCCGGGTTCATTTTCTGGAATATGGATTTCACCAATACCGCAACGAGGGCCTGATGCGAGCCAACGAATATCATTAGCGATTTTCATTAAGGCGCCGGCCAACATTTTTAAAGCGCCACTGGCATGGACAATGGCATCGTGTGCGGCTAAGGAGGCAAATTTATTTGCAGATGACTCAAACGGTAAATCCGTTAATGCCGCAATGTGTTTCGCTGCTTTTTCGGCGAATGCTGGATGCGTATTTAAACCTGTGCCAACGGCCGTGCCGCCAATAGCGAGTTGGAATAAACCCTTTAGGCTAAATTCAACAGCCGCTAAGCTTTCATCGAGTTGTGCAACATAGCCTGAAAATTCTTGGCCGAGTGTTAATGGCACTGCATCTTGCAAGTGTGTGCGGCCGATTTTTACGATGTTACTAAAAGCTTTGGCTTTTTGTGCGAGTGTGTCACGCAATACAGATACTTTTGGAATCAATGTCGTTTTAATGGTGTTAGCGCTGGCAATATACATTGCCGTTGGAAAAGTGTCGTTTGAAGATTTTGACATATTTACGTGATCATTCGGGTGCACGGGATCTTTGCTACCCATTTGTCCGCCCGCAATTTCGATAGCGCGATTGGCGATGACTTCATTGCTATTCATATTGGTTTGGGTGCCACTTCCCGTTTGCCAAATATGGAGGGGAAAATGTTCATTTAATTGGCCGCTTATGACTTCATCGGTCGCCTGGGCAATGAGCTTTAAGCGCTCATCGTCTAATTTACCCAATTCATTATTAGTGAGGGCGGCTGCTTTTTTCAGGATACCGAAAGCCCAAATTAATTCTTTAGGCATCAAATCGTGACCAATATTGAAATGATGTAGTGAGCGTTGTGTTTGCGCACCCCAATAACGATCAGCAGGAACGTTAATATTGCCCATACTATCGGCTTCGACTCGGATATTTTTATCTGACATTGTGGTAACCCTTTTGTTTCGTTAGACTTGAGGATGAATTTACCATATCCCCATCACTCTTTGAAGTACGATGCGGGTATATACGAGTTCCCTTCCCCTTTGCGGGGGAGGGTTAGGGTGGGGGGAGTGAAAATTTTTGACAAGCAATTAAGTGTATTACCGCAGTCCATGCAGCGGCAATTTCAATTATTTTGGGAAGCTTTTGATGCTGAGGTGGCCGCTACACTGGCTAAAAATAATTTATTTCTCCAGTCAGCCCCCCGTGTGATTGGCGCTAGTGCCTTTTGTCAAAAAGTTTGTTCGCAGTATCCTGAGTCAATAAAACAATTATTCGCAACAGATGTGATGGTGAATGCCCAAGGGGCTAAGTATTTCCAAGAAAAACTGGCTAAGGAATGCGGTGGCTGTGATGACATGCCCACATTCATGCAAACATTAAGACGTTTTCGTAATCAAGAAATGCTACGCATCGCTTGGCGTGATTTAATGAACTGGGCCAAGCTTAATGAAAGTTTATTTGAATTAACGGCTCTTGCCGATATTATTATTCAATTTACTGCTGAGAAAATCATTGAGTGGCACAATGCTCGTTATGGTAAGCCCATGACAACGAATGGTCAGTTAGCGGCGTATTATGTGATAGCGCTTGGAAAATTAGGTGGTGAAGAATTAAATTTTTCTTCTGATGTGGATCTAATGTTTGCCTATGAAGACAGTGGGCATACAGAAGGTGGTGCCACGATTTCTAATGAACAGTTTTACAATCAAGTTACCCAAGATGTGATTAAATGCCTTAGTGAGATAACAGAAGATGGCTTTGTTTTTCGGGTTGATATTCGTTTAAGGCCTTATGGGGACAGTGGACCTATCGTCTTAACGAAAAAAGCCTTAGAAGATTATTATCAATTACAAGGAAGAGACTGGGAACGTTATGCGTTAGTTAAAGCGCGTTTTGTGGTGGGCAAGAATGTTGGTGAGGATTCCCTGGCTGCTGTTTTGCAAGCATTTACTTATCGCAAATATGTTGATTACAGCGTGATTGAATCGTTGCGAGAAGTAAAAGCGTTGTTAGATCGCGAAACTAAGCGTTTACGTTTGCAAGATAATATTAAACGAGGACCTGGCGGGATTCGTGAAGTGGAATTTGTGGTGCAAGCATTCCAAATTATTCGTGGTGGTAAAGAACCTTACTTACAAGAAAATCATTTAATTAATGCACTCAACAGTATTCGCCTCCTTGAAGGCTTGCCTAAAAATTTAGTGCAGGAGTTGATGCAAGCTTATTGTTATTTGCGAGTCTTGGAAAATCGATTGCAAATGTTAGAAGATAGACAAACTCAACAGTTACCACAGTCTAAAGAAGAGCAAGAGAAATTAGCGTTAGTTATGCAGCATGAGTCGTGGGATGAATTGTATCAAACTCTAGAAGCTCATCGAAGAAACGTAAAAAAACACTTTCAGTTTACAATAGCAACGCCTGAAGAAAAGCGTCTGCCTGTCGAGCATTTTTCTTTGTGTGATGTTATTTGGAAAAAGTCAACCAATGAGGAAGAACAAGAAGAGTTGGCTGCTATTTTAAAAGATGAAGCAGAAGTGAAAAACTTTATAGACGAATTGAAACAGCTGCGAAAGGGTGCACAGTTGAAGTCTGCCAGTAAACGTGCAAAAAACAGAATGGATGCACTAATGCCATTGTTATTGGCAACAATTCTAAAACAGCAACGTCCAACGGAGCTGTTATCAAGAATATCTCCCATCATTGGTGCTATTGCTAAGCGTAGTGCTTATGTGGTTTTATTAACTGAAAATGCGGAAGTTTTGCAACATTTAATTGTTTACTGTTCCTCTAGCCCGTGGATTGCAAAGCGCTTAGCGCAATTTCCTTTATTAATGGATGAGGTTTTAGTTTCTTATAAATCAAAACCTGGAATTCAGCAAAAATATTTAGCCGATGAATTACAACAAATTCTTTTGACTTTCCCTGAAGATGATTTAGAAGGTCAAATGGAATTTATGCGGCAATTTAAACATAGCCATGAAGTGCGCGCGGCGATTTATGAATTGTTAGGTTTGTTATCTATCAGTGAAATCAGCCATTATTTGACATTGATAGCCATGATCATTGTGCAACAAGTCTATCGTTTGGCAGTATCACACTTGATAAATCGTCATGGTCGTCCTAGTGGGGAGTCGGCACCTTCGCAGTCTTTAGACTTTGCCATTATTGCATATGGTAAATTTGGCGCACAAGAATTAACTTATGAGTCGGATTTAGATTTAGTGTTCCTCCACGGTGGCAATGGCACCCTGATGACGGATGGTCACAATCCGATTAGTAATGGTGAATTTTATATTCGTTTGGGTCAGCGCATCATTCATTTACTCAGCGCGAGCACCTTATCGGGCGTGCTTTATAAAATTGACGTGCGCTTACGGCCATCAGGGAATGCTGGGATGCTGGTGAGTCAATATGATGCCTATGAAACGTATCAACTTACCAAAGCTTGGACCTGGGAGCATCAAGCTTTAGTAAGAGCATGCGTGATTTTAGGTTCACCAGGCTTGACGCAACAATTTAACCATTTACGCCGGAAAATTTTAGCACGTGTAAGGGATAATAATGCCTTGCGACAGGATTTGTTAGAGATGCGTACTAAGATGCTCAACCATAAACAGGCAGCAATGACGGCTGATATTAAAAATAGCCCTGGTGGCGTCATCGATCTTGAATTTATTCTCCAATATGCCGTTTTGCATTGGGCGCATCAATATCCTCAGTTGGCAGAATCTACCAATAATTTGCTCATTTTAGAGTGCTTAGTAAAAGAGCAGTTACTGTCTGCCACCGAAGGTGAGCAAATCTCGAGGGCTTATCACAGTTTCCACGATGCGCTACACCAACAAACGTTGCAACATGATAGCTATTACAAGTCAGAGAATTGGGCCCAAAATAGCGCCAACATCTTGAAAATATGGGAAAAATTTCTTGGAGAGTCACCTACCCACCTCTCTGATGCATCCCCATAAGTGTTTATCGCAGGAAATCGATGTCACGGCTGTCAATCTGCGCCATAGAACTGTATAATTAGCCCGCAAAATGCATCATTAACGAGAGGACAACATGGAAAATAAGCAAGAAGTTGCAAGCATGAAACGGCATTATCAAGTGACACAGGCTGATTTGCCCTTGTCATGTCCAATGCCGGATATGAGAATGTGGGATGCGCACCCGAAGGTTTACTTGCCCATCAAGGAAAAGGGCTCAGTTACCTGTCCTTATTGTGAGGCAGAATTTACCTTAGTAGAGCGGGAGACGAATCAAGCTGAATGAATTAACTGACATCTTAGTCATTGGACCTGCCTGGGTGGGTGATATGGTCATGTCGCAAACCTTGTATCAATTATTAGGGCAGCGACACCCTGGTTGCCAAATCGATGTGGTAGCGCCTCCTTGGAGTCAGCCATTATTGCAACGTATGCCTGAAGTTCGCCAAGGTTTTTCTCTCAACATTGCTCACGGTGAATTTAACGTAACAGCCAGGCGCAAGCTTGCACAAGAACTCAAACAAAGAAAGTATCAACAAGCCATCCTCTTGCCAAACTCTTGGAAGTCAGCATTGATTCCGTTTATGGCAAAGATCCCAAAACGCAGTGGTTGGTTAGGAGAAATGCGTTGGGGTTTGTTAAATGATGTACGTCATCTTGATAAACAACAATATCCCCTAATGATTGAACGCTTTATGGCATTAGCTTTACCTGCTGATGCGCCTTTGGAAAAGCCTTATGTTAAGCCCGCGTTACGAGTGGAAGATGAATCACGTCAGCAAGCGGTGGCAGAGTTGCAGTTACAGATTGATAAACCTATTTTAGCCTTATGTCCTGGTGCGGAGTTTGGCCCTGCAAAGCGCTGGCCGGAAGAACATTACGCTAAGGTTGCCAATGAGTATTTGCGCGCAGGTTATCAAATTTGGATTTTTGGTTCCAAAAATGATACGCCCGTAGCAGAGAAAATACAGCAATTGACCCAAAAGGCGTGTGTTGATTTAACGGGGAAAACTTCCTTAGGACAAGCGATTGATTTATTATCCTTAGCAAATTGCGTTGTGACCAATGATTCTGGATTAATGCATATTGCCGCAGCATTGGGTCGACCCTTAGTAGCGATTTACGGATCATCTGATCCAAGTTTTACACCGCCCTTACATGAGCAAGTAAAAATTGTGCGTCTGGGAATAGAGTGTAGTCCATGTTTTAAAAGAGAGTGTCCTTGGCAACATTTAAAATGCCTTAAGGATTTACAACCACAATTAGTCTTAAATGCAATAACTGAATTAGCAATTGAATGAAAGTATTATTAATAAAAACTTCATCCATGGGAGATGTCATCCATACCTTGCCCGCATTAACGGATGCGAAAGCAATGATAAAAGACATTAGCTTTGATTGGGTGGTGGAAGATTCTTTTAAAGAAATACCGCGATGGCATTCGGCGGTAGATAGAGTACTGCCGGTTAACTTAAGGTACTGGATACGTAATCCTGTTAAAACCTTAACGAACGACTTATGGCGTAGCTTTCGTCAGGATCTTAAAGAGCAACACTATGACTTAGTGATTGATGTGCAAGGCTTAGTGAAAAGTGCTTTTATAACACGCATGGTTAAAGCACCACGACACGGGTTGGGCATAGGCTCGGCGCGGGAATGGCTGGCAACGTTTTTATACAATCATCGCTATGATGTCAGTTGGGAGCATCATGCGGTATCAAGAGTAAGAAAGCTGTTTGCGCAAATATTTAATTACCAAGAACCAAGCAGCCTACCAAACTATGGAATCGACTTATCTGCATTGCCACTTTTTTCGTGTGAAGAAGAGTACATGGTTTTGCTGCATGGAACGACATGGGAAACTAAACATTGGCCTTCGAATAACTGGGTCGAGTTAGCCAAGTGTATGACGGATGAGGGTTATAAAGTGTTGATTCCATGGGGCAATGATACGGAAAAATTAAGAGCCGAGAAAATTGCCAGTGTAGCACCCTTAAAAATTAACGTGTTACCTAAATCAAATATAAGTCAACTTGCGGCAATTTTTGCAAACGCCGCAGCAATTGTGGCTGTAGATACGGGCTTAGGTCATTTGGCGTGTGCCCTGCACAGGCCAACAGTGTCTGTTTACGGTCCTACATCAGCAAAATTAACCGGCACGTTTGGTCCGGGTCAAATTCATATTAGTGCTGACTTTAATTGCTCACCGTGTTTTTTAAAACAGTGTAAGCTAAACAAACATTTGGATAAAGCACCACCATGCTACGATACGGTAACGGCGAATCAAGTATGGCACGCTGTTAAAAACAGCATTTTAGAACAGGTGCCAGCATGAACATAGCATTTACCTTATTTAAATATTTTCCCTTCGGTGGATTGCAGCGGGACTTTAGAGCCATAGCGGAGGCGGCCTTAAAACGAGGTTACCATATAGATATTTATACCTTGGAGTGGCAAGGAGATATTCCACCAGGGTTTAACGTGCATGTCGTCAAGGCAAAAGGTTTTACTAATCATAGACGCTATTGGAATTTTTCTAAATATATAAAAAATCACGTCTCAAAGCAGGATTATGATATCGTCTTAGGGTTTAATAAAACGGAAGGCTTAGATATTTATTTTGCTGCGGATCCTTGTTATATGGCCATGGCTAAAAGAGTACGTAGTGCTTGGTATCGTTGGCTGCCACGCTATCGCTACTTCTTAAAACTTGAAAGAGCCGTGTTCGAGCAAGCCAGTAATACTAAAATATTAGCGATTACCAAGCAGCAAATAAATGACTTAATGTCCTTTCACGGAACGCTGCGCGAACAATTTTATTTATTATCACCATGGATAACAAGAGATAGGATTAGGCCAGAAAATTGGAAAGAGGTTAGAAGAAAAGTAAGAGATGAATTTAATATCCCACAGGATCATTACTTATTACTACTCATAGGCTCAGGTTTTAAAACAAAAGGTTTAGATAGAGCCTTACACGCACTACACTCCTTGCCGTTGTCAATTAGGGATAAAACACATTTCTTAGTCATTGGCCAAGATAAGCCACAGCCCTTTATGACCTTAGCTAAAAAATTAGAATTAGAAAATAAAATTACTTTTTTACAAGGCAGAACAGACGTTCCAAATTTTTTATTTGCAGCTGATATCATGGTGCATCCTGCCTATTCAGAAACAGCCGGTATTGTTATCATAGAAGCTACTGCTGCTGGATTACCATGCATTGTCACCGATGTGTGTGGCTACGCACACCACGTGATAGATGCGAAAGCAGGGTCTTTAATCCCATCGCCATTTAATCAAGAAACGTTAAACCAAACGCTGTATGAGTTATTAACGGCTAGTAATAATGAAGAATTATCACAGAACGGGATTCAGTATTGTAATAATGAAAATTTCTTTAATATGCCGGAAGTAGTGGTTGATTTGTTGGAGGAGATTATATCGGTTGGCGCTCAAACCTCGAGGCTTAAACTGAGACAATATTTGATTAAAGAAGAAAATTTCCCAAAAATCTTGCAATTACAAGGCCAAGTATATCGAGAATTGGATGGGCGAAAAACATTGCGCTTTGAGCATGAAAATAAAGCGTATTTTGCCAAAATACATTACGGTGTTGGCTGGCCTGAAATTCTTAAAAACTTGTACCAAGGACGTTTACCAGTGCTTGGAGCCTTTAATGAATACAAAGCAATCCTTCGGCTCAAGCAATTAAATGTGGATACAATGAATGTGGTCGCCTTTAGTAAACGCGGGATTAATCCTGCGAATATGAAATCATTTATCGTGACGGATGAGTTGCCAAACACGATTAGTTTAGAAGACTTTTGTTCCAGTTGGGCCATTAAGCCTCCCAGCTTCAAATTAAAATTAGCTTTAATCAGAAAAGTAGCACAAATTTCACGGGCGTTGCATATTAATGGCGTCAATCATAGGGATTTTTACATCTGCCATTTTTTATTAGACATTTCATCGGGTGTTGATAAAGTCACTCCTGAGAATTTAAAAGTATTTCTCATTGATTTACATCGGGTGCAAGTCAGGCGGCAAACACCTTATCGCTGGATTGTTAAAGATACAGGTAGCTTATATTTTTCTGTAATGAATGTGGGCTTGACAGTTAAAGATATCTTTAGATTTATGAAGCTTTATCAGAAAAAGTCACTTAGAGATATTATTAAAGAAGATAAAGTGTTTTGGAATTTAGTGCGACAAAGAGGGGTTTATCTTTACAATAAAGCCAATAAAAAATTTCCTGAATTAGTGGAGAGGTAATTATCATGAGTAAGATTTGGTGGAGTAACGACAATTATATCAGCTTTAATAAGGAGCACCCGGTTGATGTTATTGATAAAATCATTGATAGCAAGCAAGCCTTAGTAAGTACGGGGCCTTATAATAACGTTGTTCGATATGCTCATAACGATAAAATATATTTCGTTAAGCGCTATCATAAAGCCGGTAGTTCATGGATAAGGAAATTGACTCGTTCCAGAGTACGTAACGAATGGGAAAACTTAGTTTATTTCCATCGCCTTGGGATCCGTACCCCTAATATTGTTGCTTATGGGGAATGCAAGAAATTTGGAATGTATGACAAAGGTTATTTGATTACTGAAAATGTTGATAATGCAAAAGATATTGAAGCTATCGCTAAAGATAATATGCCGCAATTTCGTAGCAGGCAATGGCGCTTACAAGTGATAGAGCAAGTAGCTGCTTATACGGGAATATTGCATGAAGAAGGGTTTAGTCATAATGATTTAAAGTGGCGAAATATTTTAGCCACCTTAGATGATGAGCCTTTGGTCTACTTTTTCGACTGCCCGTTAGGGCGCCATAGAGTGATGCGCTCTGGGCAGCGTGGTTATATGAAAGATTTAGCAACTCTTGAAAAATGGGCAATGCTTTATTTAAGTAAGACTGATCGCTTACGTTTTTATTTGCAATACCGAAATATTAAAAAATTAACCCAAGGCGATAAGCTCTATATTAAAAAAATAAACCAATTTTTTTCGGAGAAGTAATGAGCCAATACATCTCACAACCATGGCAGCAATTATTAAAGGCAAACCAATTAGATAACTTTGAAGCTTTTTGGCAATTGGATGCTGGTTGGGTTGAAGAGCCTAACTTTCGCCGCGGTGGTTGGAGTGGTGTCAGTAAGCATACTTTAAATTCTCATGATGGATCCCACAAGATAATTTACATTAAGCGTCAAGAAAACCACATTAGCAGAAGTCTACGTAATCCTATTCGTGGTATCCCAACGGTTCGTAGAGAGGCTAATAATATTTTAAACTTTAATAAGCAGGGAATTCCAACATTAAGTCTTGTTTATTATAGTGAGCGTAGCTTGGAAGGAAGGCGGCAAGCGATTTTAGCAACGGAAGAATTAACGGATTATCTTAGTTTGGATGAATGGTTGCAACAGTGGCAACAAACACCATTGGCAATACCACTTCGTAACAAAGTCATCGAGGCATCTGCTAACACTATTAAACAAGTGCATGATGCTGGCTTTAGGCATGGATGTTTATATGCAAAACACTTGTTTTTAAAAGTCATCGATAATAAAGATGTTTCGGTTAAAATCATTGATTTAGAAAAAGCTAAACCAAGATTAAGATCCCGCCATAGAATGATCAGAGATTTAGCAACGATGTATAAGCACACGGCCTGCTCTAATACAGCAAGAATGAAGTTCTCTCTTTATTATTTTGGTTTGAAACGCATGAATAATAGTGTGAAATCAGATATTGCAGCTGTGTTGAAGCGAGCAAGAAGAAAGTTGAAGCGCAACAAGGCCAAGGTAAGACATGAAAGTAATTACTAGTGTTAAACAATTACAATCTGCAAAACGTAAACTCTCTATACCCTTTACGTTGGCATTGCCGAATGATGAAATACAAGTAATTAAACCCTTACGGCTTTTACCTGGGAAGCGTTTGACAGCATTAGCCTATTGGCAAGGCAAACAAGTGATAGCTAAATTATTCTACCATCCGAAGCGCTGGCGTAAGTATGGTATGCAAGATGCTTATGGAATTAATGCCCTTGTTTTGAATGACATCGAAACGCCAGAATTATTATACCAATCTTCTAAATCTATAGCGGGTCTTTATTTTATTCTCTATGAGTATTTGTCAGAGGCAATCAATCTACGTGATGCACTTAATGTGACTAACACCGAGGATGAGCATAACAAGTTAGTTGAGGCTCTCGTGGAAAAGATAGCGCAATTGCATGGTGCGAATATTGTGCATCATGATTTGCACCTAGATAACTTTTTATTAGCAAATGGAACAATTTATACAATTGATGGTGATGAAATAAAGCAATATGAAAGAGCGATACCGCTGAAAAAAAGTTTAGAAAATTTAGCAACGCTATTTGCTCATTTGCCGATTAAAGTTGATGCTAAGCTAAAGCGGTTGCTTGAACGCTATTGCGGGATAAGAGGTTGGTCGTTAAATAAAGAAGTTCTTACTCTGGCAAGCCATGAGATCTATCAAGCACGACTTAATCATTACAAGAATCGTAAAAAAAAGGTTTTTCGTTCTTGCACAGAGTTTAATGTCCATAATACATTTTTCAAAAAAATTATTTGTCAGCGTGAGCATTATGATGGGATAAAACAATTGCTGTTAAATCCTGAAAATGAATTTGTTAGTAATGCCAAAGCATATTTAAAACAGGGAAACACATGTACTTTGGTAAAAACAAACATGATTGGCAAAGAACTTGTGATTAAACGCTATAACATCAAATCGCTGTGGCATGGTTTAAAACGTGGATTTAGGAAGAGTCGAGCAGCTTATTCATGGCAGAATGCACATATGTTAAAAAATTTAGGAGTACGAACAGCCGAGCCTATTGCCCTCATAGAAAAGCGTTTTGGGCCTTGGCGGCGACAAGCTTATTATATTTGTGAATATTTGCCGGGTACACCGTTAACTGAATTCATACGAAACAGCGATCAACAACTGCATTTAATTGATCAATTAATAGATTTATTTAATGACTTGTGCTTAGCCCATGTGTCGCACGGCGATATGAAAGCTGATAACTTCATCATGGCCCATGAAAAGGAATTGACATTAATTGATTTGGATTCAATGCTACGCCATTCTAATAAGAAGCATTGGTTGCAGCGTTGGGAAAAAGACATGCACCGATTCTTGAAAAATTGGGAAAGCGAACCAGAAGTTTTTGAAACTGTACAACAACAACTTTCTAAGGAGGACTTGATATGATTATCCTTGGCATCTCAGGAGCAGTCTCTCATGATGCTTCAGCTGCGCTTATCATTGACGGAAAGCTCGTCGCAGCAGCAGAAGAAGAGCGTTTTATCCGTGATAAACATGCAAAAAACAAATTTCCCTTCCATAGTGCTAAGTGGTGTTTGCAATTTGCTGGGATTGATCCTAAGGAGGTTGATGTTGTTGCGTTTCCTTATGCTAAAATTAATTTACAGACTAAAGCAAGGTGGCATTACGCTAAACGCTATTGGTATGCACCTGATAGAGCCTTGGACGCTTTGTTTAATGGTAACCGCCACTTTCGTCGCAACCATAAAAAGTCCATTGAATTAATGCGTCAATTAGGTATTGATCCAGATAAAACGAAATTTGTACCGGTAGAACACCATTTGGCACATGCCAGCAGCGCCTACCATTTTAGTGGCTTTAAGGAAAAAACAGCTATTCTAGGTGTCGATGGTAAAGGCGAATATGCTACCACTTTTTTCGGTTACGGTGAAAATGGAAAAATCCATAAGATAAAAGAATTTTATGATCCGGATTCCTTGGGTGGGGTTTATGGCGCCTTAACCCAATATTTGGGTTTTGAAATGTTAGATGGTGAATTCAAAGTCATGGGGATGGCGCCTTATGGTGATCCGAAAAAATTTGATTTATCCAAGTTGATTGAATTTAGTGAGGATGGTTTTAAAGTCAATACTAAATTAGTAAACACCATTGGTTTGCGCCGTTATAAGAAAAACGGCGAATCGTTTTATTTTAGTAAAAAATTAGTGGATTGGTTGGGGCCTAAACGCGAAGGCGATGAGATCGATGAACCTTATATTCACTATGCGGCGAGTATGCAAGATTTATTAGAAACAATCGTATTGAAAATGGTGGACTACTACCTTGGCGATATTTTACGTGAAACGGGTAAATTAGCCTATGCTGGCGGCGTTGCTTTAAATGTTAAGCTCAATCAACGTTTGATTAATTTACCTCATGTGAAAGAATTATTCGTGCAACCTGCAGCCAATGATGCAGGTACTGCCTTAGGTGCTGCGTCATATGTGGCTGCAGAGCATGGCGACACCATTGAAAAATTACCACATGTGTATTTAGGGCCAGCCTATAGCGTTGAGGAATGCATCGCAGCCTGTGAGCAACATGAGAAATCACCTAAGTGGCGCAAGTTAGACAATACCATTGCTCAAGCAGTAGAAATTTTAGAAGCAGGAAATCCCATTGCGTGGTTTCAAGGCCGCATGGAGTTTGGTCCCAGGGCACTGGGTAATCGTAGCATTATCGGTAACCCCAGTGCGGTGGGTATCGCAGATAAAATTAACGCGCAAATCAAATACCGCGAACGCTGGCGACCGTTTTGTCCAAGTATTTTAGACACAGTGGCACCGGAATTACTGCAGACAGAGCATCCCTCACCTTATATGACATTTACTTTTGATGTAGCGCAAGCCTGGAAGTCTAGAGTGCCAGAAGTTGTGCATGAAGATGGAACGGCCCGTGCACAAGTTGTGACGAAAGATGCTAATCCACGATACCATGAATTGCTGCAAGCCATGCAGGAAAAAACAGGCAATGGTGTTTTGTTAAATACGTCCTTAAACCGCCGAGGTGAGCCTATGGTATGTTCACCTGAAGATGCGCTTAGTATGTTTTATGGATCAGATTTACAGTATTTGATTATGGAAGATATTTTAGTGGAGAAATAAGGTCATGCATGATCTATCCATCATTATTGTGACTTACAACAGTAGCAATGAAATAAAAGCCTGTCTTGACGCAGTTTTTACGCAGCAGGATTGTTCTTTTGAGGTAATCATTGTTGATAATCATAGTGCTGATGACACTTTATCTCACATGGAGGCATTTAAAGATAAGCTGCAACTAATTGCGAGTGATAAAAATCTTGGTTTTGGTGCCGCTTGTAATTTGGCGGCGAAGCAAGCGCAAGGTGATTATATTTATTTATTAAATCCGGATGCCTTTTTACAGGATGAAAAGAGTTTAAAGCGGATGGTAAAAACAATGCGTGAGAATCCACAGTGGGGATTAGCTGGGACTAGGATTTGTGAAGATGATAAAGAAGTATTGCCGCGTTATACGTATCCTTATGAAAAATATTTAAAAGGATCTTTTAATCATTTGCCTGGTGATATTGCTTGGCACCTGGGCGCGAGTGTTGTTTTGCCCAGAGCGGCCTACGAGCAATGTCATGGTTTTGATGAAAACTTTTTTCTGTATGGAGAAGAAGTCGATTTGTGCTTAAGAATTCGCAAAGCTGGCTTTGAGTTAGGCTATATTGATGATGTAACAGTTGCTCACATCGGTGGTGCCAGTGAAGTCAAAGCGACCAGTTATGATTATTGGATAAGAAAGCAAAAAGGCTTACATAATTTTATTCATAAGCATTACAGTAAAGAAGATATCAACACCATCCTCAAAAAAGAATCACGTAAAGCACGTTTTCGCATGCTAAGTTTAAAATTCTCAAAAAAAGCTGCTAATAAAGAAAAATACCACCGCTATCGCGCAATTTTTGATTCATCCATAGCCAAAAAGCCATAAAACTAAGCGCTATAAGTAAAAAGAGATAGTTTTACGCAAACCGGATATGAGAGTTTCCTGCGGTTGCCATTCTAGTTCAGTTTGGATTTTTTTATTGTTGATAGCATAACGCCAATCGTGACCCGGACGGTCATTAACGAACTGAATAAGGCTTGTGTGTGATTTTTCCCAAGGGTTTATGTCGTCCATTAATTCGCAGAGTGTTGTGACAAGATCAATATTACTTACTTCTTGCTCCCCACCGATATTATAAGTTTCACCGAGCTTGCCTTGAGTCACGATAGTTTCAATAGCCTTGCAGTGATCATCTACAAACAGCCAGTCACGAATATTGCTGCCATCACCATAAACGGGAATGGTTTTTTTATTTTTACAAGCTAGAACGACGGTAGGAATTAATTTCTCAGCGTGTTGTCTCGGACCATAATTGTTCGAGCAATTTGAAATCGTAATCGGTAAGCCGTAAGTTTTGTAATAAGCTCTGACTAAATGATCCGAGCCTGCCTTGGAGGCAGAATAGGGAGAATTTGGCTGATACGCAGTCGTTTCAGTAAATGCTAGATCTGATTGTTTTAGTGATCCATAAACTTCATCGGTAGAAATGTGATGGAAACGGTATTGATTAATATTGCCTAAACTCCAATGTTGTTTTGCAGCTTCTAGTAAGGTGAACGTGCCGACAATGTTGGTGGTAATAAAAGCGTTAGGATCTGCAATAGAGCGATCGACATGGCTCTCGGCGGCAAAGTGAATGATGGTGTCAATCTCATAGCTTTGCATTAACTCATCTATCAAGGCTTTGTCACAAATGTCGCCTTTGACAAATTGATGTTGCTGAGGATGAGGCAAATTGTTTAAATTATCCATGCTACCTGCATAGGTTAATTTATCAAGATTAATTATCTTATAATTTGACTGCTGATTTAAATGCCTTATAAAATTAGCACCAATAAAACCAGCACCGCCGGTGATTAAAATAGTTTTCATTATTGGATCTCGAGTAATTTTAATAAATACTTCCCATAGCCACTTTTTAATAAGCCATTGGCGGCTTGTTGTAATTGTTGGGTAGAAATGAATTGTTTACGCCAGGCAACTTCTTCAGGGCAACCAATCTTTAAACCCTGACGTTGCTCTAAGACTTGAATGAAATTTGCTGCTGATAACAATGAATCATGAGTGCCTGTATCTAGCCAAGCAACGCCTCTACCAATTTTTTTCACCTGCAGTTGATTTTGTTGTAAGTAATGACGGTTTACATCCGTAATTTCTAATTCACCGCGCGCTGAAGGTGTTAGTTGTTTTGCGATGTTAATGACTTGATTATCATAAAAGTACAAACCAATGGCTGCATAATTAGATGGTGGCACGTGTGGTTTTTCAATGATGTCGATGACTGTACCATCGGCATCAAATTTAAAAACACCATAACGTTCTGGATCATTAACGTAATATCCAAACACAGTCGCACCTTGTTTAAAATTCTCAACAGTTTTTTGCAGTGCTTCACCAAAACCATGGCCGTACAGTAAATTATCCCCAAGAATCAATGCCACATGATCATCAGCAATGAAGTCTTCGCCAACGATGAAGGCTTGTGCAATGCCTTCTGGTTTGGCTTGGATAGCATAGTCGAGCTTTAAACCCCATTGGCTGCCGTCGCCTAATAATTCTTGATAGAAGGGCATGTCATGGGGTGTGGAAATGATTAATAGATGTTTGATACCCGCAAGCATTAACGTGGTCAGTGGATAATACACCATAGGCTTGTCATAGACAGGTAGTAATTGTTTACTAATCACTTGTGTTGAAGGATGTAAGCGTGTGCCGGAGCCTCCAGCGAGAATTATGCCTTTCATTGCTTGATTGATTCCATTATTATGATGTGCTGGGCAGCATAGCAAATTTTCACCGTTTTTGCACCTTTGGAAAGCATATACTCATGATAAAAATTCAGCAAAAAAAGCACTATCAAGGAATTGGCTTAATGAGCGGTACCTCGATGGATGGCATCGATGTAGCTTTACTAACGAGTGATGGTGAGTATGAAATCCACCACCATGGTGGTGCG
>JAJFKI010000047.1 GCA_021773295.1 Gammaproteobacteria bacterium
GTATATACCCGCCACACTCCAAAATGCGAGATTAATGCTATTGCTTTTTGCCCCCTTGGAACCTTTGAAATTTGGCAATAGAATAGCTATTACCTGCATTTCAAAGGTTCCAAGGGAACAAAAATCAACTCGCCTAAATCTCGCATTTTGAAGTGTAATGGGTATAGATAATTATAAGAGGCCAAATCTCAAAGGATTAGTGGGCTTCATCCCAATTATTGCCGATGCCGATGGAGACGGCGATAGGGACCGAGAGTTCTATGGCGGTATCCATTTCTTTTTCGATGCGTTTAGATACATCTGGCAAAATGGATTCAGCGACTTCGAAGACGAGTTCATCGTGTACTTGCATGATCATTTTAGCGTCGATGTTTTCTTTTGTGAGCCAGTTGTGGATATTCACCATGGCTATTTTTATTAAGTCAGCCGCGGTGCCCTGCATTGGGGCATTGATAGCTGTGCGCTCGGCCGCACTTTGGCGGGCTTTATTTTTAGAATTAATTTCCGGTAAATATAAACGCCGGCCCATAATGGTTTCCACGTAACCTTGCTTATGGGCTAGGGCGCGGATGTTATCCATGTAGTCTTTAACGCCTGGGTAGCGGGAGAAATATAAATCAACATATTCTTGCGCTGACTTGCGATCAATGTCTAACTGCTGTGCCAAACCAAAGGCAGACATGCCATAAATGAGGCCGAAGTTAATGGCTTTGGCACTGCGACGATGTAAGTCAGAGACTTTATCGATGGGGAGCCCGAAGACTTCGGCTGCCGTGGCGGCATGAATATCATAGCCATTATGAAACGCAGCAATTAAATTTTTATCCCCCGATAAGTGTGCCATGATGCGTAATTCAACTTGTGAGTAATCAGCTGCAAAAAGTTTATACCCGGTTGGTGCAATGAAGGCTTGGCGGATGCGGCGGCCTTCTTCTGTGCGCACGGGGATATTTTGCAAGTTTGGATCTGATGAAGACAAACGTCCTGTTGCTGTGCCTGCTTGATGGTAAGACGTATGGACTCTTCCAGTCGCAGGATTCACCTGTAATGGTAATTTGTCCGTATAGGTGGATTTTAATTTCGCTAAAGAACGATATTCTAAAATAATTTTAGGTAAGGCATAATCCTGGGATAATTCATGCAATACCCCTTCAGCTGTTGATGGCTGACCTTTTGGTGTTTTTTGTAAAACAGGTAATTTTAATTGCTCGAATAATATTTCTTGTAATTGTTTCGGCGAAGATAAATTAAAACTAGAACCTGCTTCTTTATACGCTTTTTCTTCTAACTCGCTTATTCTTATTTGCAATTCTTTGCTTTGTTTAATTAATTGATCGGCGTCAATTAATACGCCAGCATGTTCAATGGTAGAGATAACAGGCAATAACGGCATTTCTATTTCAGAAAACACGGTGTTTAATGTTTTTTGCGCTTTAATTTGTGGCCAAAACTGTTGATGCAGTTGCAGTGCAATATCCGCATCTTCTGCCGCATAAGGTGTTGCCGTTTCTATATCAACCTGATCAAAGGTTAACTGCTTTTTACCCTTGCCAGCGACATCTTCGAAATGAATATTATTATGCCCCAAATATTTTAAAGCAATAGTGTCTAAATCATTGCGGCCGCCACTATTAAGCGTTGCAGACTCGAGCATGGTGTCAAAGGCAATGCCTTGTAAATTAATGTCATAGTTCGCAAGAATATGCTTGTCATATTTTAAGTTATGCCCAAGCTTTTTCTTGGCATCATCTTCTAATAGCGGCTTAAATAGTGCTAATACGTTTTCACGATTTAATTGTTCCGGCGCGCCCACGTAATTATGTGCTAGGGGCAAATAAGCAGCCTCATGGGGCTTAACAGCAAAGGACATGCCTACCAATTCAGCTTGCATGTAATTCAAACTAGTGGTTTCAGTATCAAAGGCAAACACTTCGGCATTATTTAATTTTTTAAACCAAGTTTTTAATTGTTGCTCTGTTAAAATTGTTTCATAGTTTTTTTCGGTGGGCGTTTCTTTACTTGCACTGGCATCTAATAATTCAGATAACCATTTTTTAAATTCTAAGTCTTTATAGAGCTTAGTTAGTGTGGTTTTTTCTATGGGCTTTATGGATAACTCTTCGGGTGAAAAGTCTAACTCAACATCACACTTAATCGTTACCAACTGCTTTGATAAGGGCAGCATATCTAAGCTGTTGCGTAAGTTCTCTCCTACTTTGCCAGAAAACTCATCGGCTTTAGCCATGATGTTATCGAGATTGCCATAGTGTGTTAACCATTTAACGGCTGTTTTCGGGCCTACTTTTGGTACGCCGGGGACATTGTCAACGGTGTCACCAATTAATGCGAGGTAATCAATAATTAATTCTGGTCTCACGCCAAACTTATCGGCAACGCCCTGAATGTCCATGCGGGTTTTACTCATGGTATTAATTAAGGTGACATGCTCATCCACCAATTGCGCCATGTCTTTATCACCGGTAGAGATAATGGTTTTCAAACCATGTTCTGTTGCATGCCTGGCTAAGGTACCAATCACATCATCTGCTTCAACACCATCGACAATAATTAATGGCAAGCCCATGGCTTTAATCACATCATGCAAGGGTTTAATTTGCATGGCTAAATCGTCAGGCATCGGTGGGCGATTGGCTTTGTATTGTGGATACAAATCGTCTCTAAAGGTTTTACCTTTGGCATCAAACACAACGGCAATATGTTCTGGTTGATATTCATTGATCAAACTCTTTAGCATATTAATCACACCATAGGCTGCTCCGGTGGGTTTTCCTTTAGAGTTTGTCAGTGGCGGCAAGGCATGAAAGGCTCGGAATAAATAAGATGAGCCATCAATAACAATAAATGGTTTTTGCGTTTCTTGAGACATTTAACATTTCCTGTAGTTGAGGTGGCGTTTGATTTCGGAAACCGTTCTTCGTCGCCTTACTAATGTTCTGTTTTCAGGGAACAATATATGCCACTGATCAATCAGCAACATAAATAGACCTACTATCCCAATTATTAAAGCAATACAAGATAGAAGGGGTAAACTAGTTTCCTCAGACATCATTTTCTCCAAAAGTCGGGTGTGAATAATACTAATAATGTAAAAATTTCCAATCGACCACCAAGCATGGTGACGATCAAAATCCATTTCGTTGCATTATCCAGACTTACGAAGTTGTCTGCAACATTACCTATCCCTAATCCTAAATTTGTAAAACAAGCCACAATGGCACCAAAGGCACTTTCAAAGTTAAGGCCCATGCCCATTAACACAATTAATAATAAAATAAAGACGGTAGCAAATACGGCAACATAGCCCCACACGGCTTGTGCTAATTGATCTGGTAAAATGCGCTCACCTAATTTCAACGGATAAGTACCATTGGGATGAATCAAGCGTTGAACTTCGCGAATGCCTTGCTTATACAGCAAAAGAATACGGATAACTTTAATGCCACCACTGGTAGAGGCAGCACAACCGCCAATCATACCGGCAAAGATTAGCATTAGAGGCACAAAGGTAGGCCAGCTTTGAAAAGGCGCGGTTAAAAACCCAGTATTGGTACCAATAGAAATCGCATTAAAAAATGCTTTAAAGACAGCAACGGTTGGATCGTTATACACTTGATAGGAAATCAACATCACCGTGGTGATGATAGCGCTAGTCAGTAAAAAAAAGATATAAGTTCGAAATTCACTGTCGTACCAATAAGTTTTTAACGATTTTTGTTGTAAGGATAAAAAGTGCAAAGAAAAATTAGTGCTGCCCATGATCATAAACAAAATAGCAAAGGTATTAATCAAAGAACTATTATAATAAGCAAAGCTTTCATCATGCATCGCAAAACCGCCAGTGGAAATCGTGCCAAAGCTTTCTCCCACGGCGTCAAACAAACTCATTCCAGAGCCCCAATAAGCCAAGACACATAGTATCGTTAAACCTACATAAATAAACCACAATGCCTTAGCGGTTTGTGTAATGCGGGGGGTGAGTTTGGTATCTTTGGCGGGGCCAGGTATTTCTGCGCGGTATAGTTGTAAACCCCCAATGCCAAGCATGGGTAATATAGCAACGGCTAAAACGATGATTCCCATTCCACCTAAAAATTGCAATTGTTGGTGGTAATATTTAATGGCATGGGGTAAGTAATCGATCCCTGGCAAGATAGTTGCACCAGTGGTGGTTAGACCGGACATAGATTCAAACACGGCGTTGGTAAAAGTTAAATGAGGAACGGGTGCTAAAACAAAGGGAATAGCACCAAAAATACTTAAAATACCCCAAAACAAAACAACAATTAAAAAGCCATCACGGGTTTTTAATTCATAAATTTCCTTTCTAAAGGGTAGCCAGACGATAAAGCCGGCAACTGATGAAATAAAAAACGTTAAAATAAAAGAATAAAGAGCGCCATCATGAAAATGCCACGCCATCAAAGTCGGTGGCACCATGGTAAGACTAAAGACCATGAGAAAAATGCCAATGATGCGGATGATAGAGGTGATTTGCATAATTAAATAAATTTCACATTAACTTGAAATAAGCGTTCAACATCTTGTATATGTTTTTTATCGACAAGAAAGACAATGACATGATCATCAGGCTCCATGACGGTTTCTTCGTCAGGAATTATCATTTCTTCCCCACGCACCAATGCGCCAATGGTTGCACCTTTTGGTAATTTAATCTCTGATATGGTACGACCTACCACGCTTGAAGTCTCTTTATCACCATGGGCAATGATTTCAATCGCTTCCGCTGCCCCGCGTCGTAATGAATGCACATTGACAATATCACCTTGGCGAATATGTGTGAGTATCGAACCAATTGTCGCTTGTTGCGGTGAAATGGCAATATCAATATCACTACCTTCAATGAGATCCACATACGCTGTGCGCGTAATTAAAGCCATTACTTGCCGGGCGCCTAAGCGTTTTGCTTGTAAGCAAGACATGATATTCACTTCATCATCATTAGTTACAGCACAAAAGACATCGGTATATTCAATATTTTCACTGATGAGTAATTCACGATCCGAGGCATCACCTTGCAACACGCAGGTTTTATTCAAAGACTCGGCAATGTGACGACAGCGATCAGGATTATGATCAAATAATTTAATTTGATAATCTTCTTCAATGGCAGCCGCTAAGCGATAACCAATATTACCACCACCAGCAATCATGATGCGTTTGTAAGGATTATCAAGACGGCGCAGTGATGCCATCACACCACGAATGTGCTCTCTGGGTGCGATAAAGAAAACTTCATCACCAATTTCAATGATAGTAGAACCATCAAGAGGGATGGAACGATTACCCCGGAAAATAGCGGCGACTTTAACTTGATAGTGGGGCATATATTCTTTCAAACTCGACAAGGTTTTGCCGACTAATGGTCCACCAAAGTAAGGCCGTATCGCTACTAAGCGAATTTCCCCATCGGCAAAATTAAGCACCTGCAATGCGCCGGGGAATTTAATTAAACGCCTAACATAGTCCGTCACGACTTGTTCGGGGCTAATAAAGTAATCAATGGGAAAACCGCCCTCACCAAAGAGGACTTCTTGCCGTTCTAAATAATCTTGCGCTCGGATGCGTGCTAACTTAGTAGGGGTATTGAATAATTGATAACTAATTTGGCAAGCAGTGAGATTGGCTTCATCACTGCTGGTAACCGCAATCAGCATATCAGCATCCGGGCCACCGGCTTGTTCAAGTACCGAAGGATAGGAGGCTTTCCCTACCACGGTGCGGATATCCAACTTCGTCTGCAACTCTCGCAAACGTTTTCCATCGGTGTCGACTAAGGTGATATCATTGTTTTCAAGGACTAAATTTTCCGCAAGCGTTCCGCCTACTTGTCCGGCACCTAAGATAATGATGTTCATAGTGAGGCTCTATATTTGGTAAAACAGCCGTCATTATCCTAGAAACTGTGGTTAGAAGCAATTTCACCCTCAAAGACCGTAGCAGTAGGCCCTGTCATATAAACGGGTTCGCCATCACCTTGCCATTCAATGAATAAATCTCCATTGCCTAACTGAACGGTGATTTCGGGAGAGAGTAAGTCCAATAATTGCCCTGCTACGGCTGCCGCACAAGCGCCACTACCACAAGCAGCGGTTTCACCCGCGCCGCGCTCATAGACGCGCAATTTTATGTGTTGCTTATTGATGACTTGCATGAAACCAACATTAACCCCTTCAGGGAATTGTGGATGTTGATTTAATTGCGCCCCTAGGGTTTGCACCGGCGCTGATTCTAAATCACTGACGGTTAACACACAATGAGGATTGCCCATGGAAAGCGTTACGAAGGTATTCTCTCTATCAGAAAAAACTATCGTTCCAATATTTTTTTCAACATTGTGTAAGCGCGGTGAGTTTTTAATATCGCCGTTAATCATGAAGGGAATGTCTTCCAGTGAAAATCTTGGTGGGCCCATATTAACAGTGACTAGGCTTTCATCTTTAATTGATAACTGAAGATCACCAGCAAGGCAATTCACTTTAACAGTAGGCTGTTTCACAAAACCTTTGTCAAATAAAAAATGTGCAATGCAACGGGCTCCGTTACCGCACTGCTCAACTTCATTACCATCGGCATTATAAATACGATAACTAAACTCAGCATCGCCTTTCTCAAAAGGGGCCAACAGTAATAACTGATCGAACCCAATGCCGGTTTTGCGGTTAGACCAAGTTTTTATAAGCGCTGGTGTTACGTTAGCAGCCTGGGTCATGGTTTCAATGATCATAAAGTCATTGCCAAGGCCATGCATTTTTGTGAATTTGATGGATTGACTCATGGTAACAGGGTTTCCGTTGAAAAAAGTTGTTGCACGGTTTCTCTAGGGCGGATCACTTGATATTGATTGCCATCAACCATCACTTCTGTTGCTCTGGGTCTGGTATTGTAGTTTGAGCTCATGGTAAAACTATAAGCTCCAGCTGACCGAATGGCAAGTAAGTCTCTGGCCTTGATGGAAAGCGCGCGATCTTTTCCTAAGAAATCTCCCGTCTCACATACAGGACCGACAACATCATAAATCCGTTCTTCTTGTTTCCAGGCGGGTACGATAGGGATAATGTCATGCCAAGCTTGATATAATGCCGGACGCATTAGATCATTCATTGCCGCATCAACAATAGCAAAGTTTTTATGAAGATTGTGTTTGAGTAATTGCACTTGTGTGACTAAGATGCCCGCATTTGCAGCAATGGCACGGCCGGGTTCTAAAATCACTTTTATCTCCCTATCGGCTAACACGTCTCTTATTTCGTTGGCGTACTCATCGGGCAATGGTGGTTTTTCATCTTTGTACTTAACGCCTAAGCCGCCGCCGATATCGATATGTTCTAGTTGAATATTAGCAGCTTCTAAATGATCACTAAATTGCAATAATTCTTTTAACGCTGCAATGAAAGGCTCTGTGCTAGTAAGCTGCGAACCAATGTGACAAGCGACGCCTTTAATTTTAATGTTTGATAGCTCTTGCATCCCTTGGTAAATATCCATTACTTTATGCATAGCGATGCCGAATTTATTTTCTTTTAAGCCGGTGGAAATGTAAGGATGAGTGTCTGCATCGACATCTGGGTTAATGCGCAAGGCAATGGGCGCCACACAACGTTGTTCACGCGCGATGTCATTAATCATTTGCAATTCCGCAACGGATTCAACATTAAAGCAACCAATGTTAGCATTGATGGCCGCAATGACTTCATGACGTAATTTACCAACGCCTGAGAAAATAATTTTTTCAGGTTTTCCTCTTGCGGCTAGTACACGAGCAAGCTCACCACCGGACACAATATCAAACCCAGAACCTAGTCGCGCCAGTATATTAAGAATCGCCAAATTACTATTCGCTTTTACAGCATAGCAAATATCATGGGGATGACGTCCAAGGGATTTATCAAAAGCATGCCAATGCCGCTCAAAGGTTGCACGAGAATAGACATAACAAGGCGTGCCGACTTCTTTAGCAATCATTGAAACGGGCACATCTTCGGCGAATAATTCACCGTGTTGATAATTAAAATGATCCATTGTGGTCTCTTTTTATGGTGATTAACTGGGTTAGTATATAGCAGTTCTATTTTAAAATCCCATAGATACGATGCACAGTGATCTATTAAGTTGAAATTTAACCACAATGTCGGTACCTTACGGCTTTAACTCAATCAGAAGAGATCTATGCCAGAACTAAGTTTAATTCAAAAAATCATCGTTTTTGCTATTCCTGTCATATTTGCTATCACCGTGCATGAAGTTGCCCATGGTTGGGTGGCTAGCAAGTTTGGTGATCAAACCGCGAAAATGATGGGACGTTTAACGCTAAATCCCATCAAACACATTGATCCCATTGGCACAATCTTAGTCCCTGCAATCTTACTGTTCATCGGTGGTTTTGTCTTTGGCTGGGCAAAGCCAGTGCCGGTAGATTGGCGCAACTTGCGCAATCCACGTCGCGATATGGCATTAGTGGCCGCCGCAGGTCCGAGCGCAAATTTTGCTATGGCATTATTTTGGGGGTTTGTTGCGAGACTCGCCGTTACATTTGGGGGTGGTACACCAAACGGTGCCATTTACGCCATCGTTTACATGGCACAAGCCGGTATCATGATCAATTTCGTGTTATTAGTCTTAAACCTTATCCCAATACCACCACTCGATGGCAGCCGAGTGGTTACTAGCTTTCTAACACCCAAGGCAGGCTATTATTACAACCGCCTAGAACCTTACGGCTTTTTTATTTTAGTCGGCTTACTCGCACTTGGTTTGCTGGGAAAAATCCTGGCTCCCCCCGTCATTTATTTAACAACGTTCGTTTTAACGTTGTTTGGCTTCGGCGTCTGAGAGTTTATCTTTCAAAATAAAAGTATCATGAGGGTGCGTCTTTTGTTGCTCAGGCGTTGGTAAATACAAATCCCCGGCTTGGCCGCAAGCCGTTAAAAGGATGGTGCTTAATAAGATGAGTGCATTAATATACAGTTTCATTTATTTGCCTTTTAGTATAATGCTGAAAAATTCACAGCCTCAAGCATAACAAATTTTTAAGTGTTTAGCTTTACCTCTACCAAGAGGCGCGTTTCTTACGGCTAAATAAACCTTATAAAATTTCTTTTTTTGGGCAGACGTCTTCAGGCACACGGTTTCGTAAATATAAAGCCGTAACATTTTTTCGATATTAGGATGCATTTTAGTCGCTTCACTGCCACATTTTTCCCATTTGTTTGCTGCAGTGTGAGTAACCCCTGCAATCTTTGCAAAGTTACGAAGATTCATTGAAAAGTATGCTCGAATAAATTTAATTTGATTTCCGGTCAGTGACTCTCTTTGTGTAACAAGTGCTTTAATGGCTTCATCCGCAACTTTTTTCACATCAATCTTTGGCGTCCATTCACCGTCAACTTTGAGCATTTCAACATGTTCTAAATCAATGGGAAAACCAAGACCCACATAAACGTATTTTTCAATTACCTTACTTCTCATCTTTAATCGTCCTATTTAGTTAACCCAGATAACTGTTATGATACACAATTGTTGCACTGACCAATTGAACTCAAGGCGGCTTTCTGTGCCGTTACCTAAGCTCTGCCTAAGAATGCAGAATTAATCATACGTAAATACTGGCTTCTAGCCGTTCTGCTAAGTTTGTGATTCGTTGTGTAAGCCACACGGTGAAATGCTTGTTTGTCTGTCATGACCCTTGCTATCTCGTGTTGGTTGCCGCCGATACGACAGCCATACCCTTGCCATTCATAGGTAACACTATTGCTTCTTTTTGCTAAATAACGCCATTCGACTTTTTGACAAGAGCGTTTTGCCATGGTTTCTAACGCTTGTACGAATTGCAAAGCACTACCCTTAAACTGAGAACTAGCAAACGATATATCTTGTATCGTGATCAAATCATGCCAATTATTAATACTCTGATGACGGGGAACAAATTCTTTTATTGCAGAAGCACCGTTTCCTCCTTGGCTCGCGGCTTTCCATTTAACACCATTCTTTGGTAATCGAAGATAAGTAGTATTGTGAAATTGCCACCTCATGGCAAAGGCGGATAGCGCTGTACATGCTAGCGTTACGGCCACACCAGCCAAAAGAATTTTTTTAAAAGACAGTATCTTCATAGTATTCTCCGATTTCTCAATGTTAGCGAATTGTACAGACAACACATCTGGCTGTCAAAAAAACACACACTTATAAGCTCAATGTGAATCCTTGCAACTTATTTTGGTAAAGACAGTCATATGATGCTAATTGCACCAAGTTACAGTACTTTATTTTCATCTGTGATGGGTCTATACCCATCACAGATGAAAATGCGAAATGAATGCTATTGCTTTTTGCCCCCTTTGAACGTTAGAAATTTGCCAATAGACCGGCTATTACCTGCATTTCAAAGCCTGCACGGGAACAAAAATCAAATCGCCCTAATTTCGCATTTTCATCTGTAATGGGTATAGTCCTTAGTTAGTGTTGTTTTTTATCGTACGGTAAAATTAATCATGAAAGACAGACTAGTTAGTAAATATTTTACCGTACGATAAAAAAACTTTGACAAGGACTAAAATATCGACTATTTTTATCGTACGATAAAAAAACAGGCGAGATGATGGCAAATAAACCCAATCCCAAGTTTGGCAAAATTAAAACCACGAGTGAGCTAGGAGAATTGCTGCGTGCTTTCAGAAAGAACCAGCAATTGACACTCGAAAAAGTGTCCGGACTAACGAACATAAGCATGCGGTTTTTATCCGAATTAGAGCGAGGTAAAGAAACCGCGGAAATTGGTAAGGCATTGTCGACGCTTAACAAACTAGGTCTTGAAGTTATTATTCAACCGAGAGGATATGATAAGCGGTTAGGGCAAACACTAAAGGTGAAGTATGAGGATTGATAGTGAAGCAAATACTGAAAGTCTTAATGTTTGGTATGAAGAGCTGTTGGTTGGCATGCTCTGGCGGGATGCCACAGGCAAGTTAGGGTTTCAGTATGATAATGACTGGCTGACGGATGGTTTTTCTATCTCACAGCAATTACCTTTATCTCAAACGATTTATGAACCAGCTGAAAATAAAGCCAATCAATTTTTTGTAAACTTACTCCCGGAGGCAGGAGCAAGAATTCATATCGTTCGAGATTTAAAAATCACGAACAGTGATTTTGAATTACTAAAAGCAATTGGTGGTGAGTGTGCGGGTGCATTATCTATTTTGCCAATTGATGAAAACCCCAAGAAAATTCCGAACTACAAACTATTAAGTGATGAAGAATTTAAACTTTTGTTACTAAGAAAGGGTAACACGAAAGGCTTTACTGCTGAAAAAGATAAACCAAGACTTTCTTTGGCAGGTGCACAAGATAAAAGTCCTATATTTTTTGACGGAAAGTGTTACTACTTACCAGAGGATGCAGCGCCCTCGACCCACATCTTAAAATTTGAAATAGAAGGATACCGACACGTGCCTGCGTACGAGTATTTTCTCGCAAAGCTCGCTAGTACAATTGATTTGCCGACAGTAAATAGTACATTTAAAAAATTTGAAGACATTCAGTACCTTCTAGTGGAGCGTTACGATAGGATAAATAGTGATGAAAATATCCAACGGTTACATCAAGAAGATTTCTGTCAGGCTTTAGGAGTCAGTTATGAAAAAAAATACCAACTCGGTGGCGGCCCTTCTTTTTCAGATTGCTATCAGTTGATCCAAAGCATTAGTACACAACCTATTGTAGACACAGAAAACTTGCTCAAATGGCAAATATTTAATTATCTTGCTGGCAACTCTGATGGCCATGCAAAAAATCTTGCCTTGTTATACGATACAAACATGCAAGTTACACTCGCACCGTTTTATGATCTAGTCTGCACAAGGGCGATAGCAAGGATAGATACGAAGCTTGCCATGTCAATTGGTGATGAGTTTAATCCGAGTAGTGTGTCGATTAAGCACTGGAAACAGTTGGCCGGGTCATGTGATGTTCGCTATCAATATTTAATAAAACTTATCGAACAAATGGCTGAAACGATAATAGAGAATGTTAATATCGTTAAAGATAGATTTGAACAAGACAATGGCGCATACCCTGCCTTGCAAAGAGTTCAACAAGTGGTTGTTAAGCAGTGTCGAAAAGTTATTAGCATGCTAAAAATATAATTTGTCATTTCCTATTAATATATTACTGAAATAGGACATTAACTTAACTAGTAATAGCTGCAGGCTTAAACTGATAGAAAAAATCAACGTTACCCGTTGCTAGATTATGCATTGCACCGACTAATAAAACCTGATGTTTGTCTATTAATCTTTTAATAACGGGACTGTCTTGGTAAACCTTTTTGACTTGGTTGATGACGTTTTGTTTGGCGATGGCATTTACCGTTTTCATATCTTCACAGCTGCCTTTTTTCGCTTGTTGTACCGTATTAACCGCAGGCTGTATATTAGAGAGAAGCTTTTTCAAATTATCAGTGCCAGCACCTGCGCATGCACCGGCTACTGCACCACAACTAGTATGGCCCATGACGACAATCAATTTAGCACCTGCCAAACCAGTGGCAAATTCCATGCTGCCTAATAAATCGGTGTTGACCACATTACCGGCCACACGACCAATAAAGATTTTACCAATGCCTTGGTCAAACACGATGTCAGGAGAACTTCTTGAATCAAGACAGGTTAACACTACCGCGAAAGGAAATTGGCTGTCGGCGGTTTTTTTTCTGATGGATGCAAAATCATAATTGCGCAATTGATCATTGGTAAAGCGCTGATTGCCTTCTTTGAGTAAAGTCAGCGCTTGTTGTGGGGTGATATCTTGCTGCTGCTGCTCGGTAAAGCCTTTGAGTACCATTTGCGAGGGATCGGCATAACATAAGGGTGATGTGCCAATTGCTGAGCAGATTAATAAGGATAGGGTTAGCATTAACTTTTTCACGGTGACGTCCTTTTATTGAGATTATCTATTAAGTGAATGAAGTTACTATACGGCAAAATGCGCGATTAAACTACCCTATAGCCCTTTTCACTACCATCGAATAAACCTCACCAAAGACAGGAAAGGCATCAAGTTCTAGCCCTTCGGCATAGCGCTGGGATAGTTCTTTAATAATGTGATTTTCTTGCGTTGGTAAAGCGGGCCATTTTAGACAGACACGGTTGAAACCTGCGCTTAGAGTCTCTTTGGGAATGGCTACCTCAAACTTATGCCAAGTTTTACCTGCAACGAAGGTTTTAATACAGGTTTTATTGATATAAAGCGAAACATCTTTTTCGGCACCATTAAGAATACGACATGTTACTTGCGCGACCAAATCAGTTGTATTATCACTGACTAGCGTAAAGTATGATCTAGGCCACCAGGATTTATAAAAAGGTAATCTTCTACGGGTACTGAGCTCAGCATCCGTCGATAAGCGGATCACTTGATTCACTCGCTCAACAAACTGTGGCTCCGATAAATCAACGCCTTTATCTAGCAGACGAATAAACCGTTGTTGGTAATCAGACAACAAACGTAAGCCTTGCCGGCCATTATTCTCTAAGCACCTGCAGATAGCTTCGATGGCTATGGGATCAACCGCCCCTGGCGTGTGTTGTGAAACTTTAAAATCAAAGGGTGAATTAACTAATTCAAATAAGCGTTGACCACATTGACTCAGAGAAAATATGGCTTTGTCTTCATGAAAAATTGCCCTCGCTTTAACATAATACTCCATCGCATCCAATATTTTATCCGAGTAATCAACACTTAACTGAAACAGCACAACGGCTTCCTCTAACTGAACAGTATTCGCAATGGGTTGGTTCACATGGATGGTATAAAGCGCAACGTACAAATGACCAATGGCTAAAATAAAAGGATCGACACTGGGTTTAATTTCCGTATTAATAAATTTCTTACTAGGTGCACGTAGCAAGTGAGCAGCAACAGGCACCATAGACGCATAAAAACCTGCTGGTGTCATGTGACAGTAGTCAATAAAGAGCGACTTATCCAAAGTCTTCTTGCCCAAACTTTCACTCAATATAGGATCAAGATCAATGATCTTCATATTCTTGGGCGTATCCGCCTTTAAAATTCTAGTTTTGGCAAAGGAGGGCATGCCAGGAATAGACGTTACCTTCGTAAATACATTGGCATAATCCACTTCTGCAAGACAATAGGGGTACGCTTCATCAAAGCGCTCTAACTTAATTAAGCTATTTGCAACGAGGCGATTCGATGATGGATATATTCCTCCATCAAGTTCCAGTAGTGTTTGCCCAAGCGTTAATGCCTGATGAAATTCATCCGATGCGAGCGCAGACAAAGCGTTGTCGTAAACTTCATGCCAACGTGCCGTTTTTTTCTCGCCTAACCATGGCACAGGGCAGTTGCGTTCCCAATCTTCATAGTTTGAACTGGGTAAGAGGAAAACAGTTTGAGTATCATGTTTTTCTAACACGCCACATAATGATTTAAAGATGAAGTCTGTATGCTGTTCTACCTTTGTCTTATAAGCATTTGCAATACCTGGAACACCGATTTTTTCTAGGACATCAGCATAGCTTACGCGCTCACTTATCGCTGCATCATGTTCAAAGCAGGCACTGCGGAACCAATTGTTACCGGCTAAAATAATTAAATAATCGGGCTCTAACTGCAAGCAAGCTTCGCTAAGATCGACTAACCCCACTGCATTTAACGAAATACGAGTAAGGTCGATGACTTCCCAATCAGACTCAGGCTGTAATTTTGACAAATGATCTTTAAGTGCAAGCGCCGGCGTGATATGCGGTGTAAAAAACATACCAGCTGCCGTGGACTCACCAACAAAACAAACACGTTTTGTTCCCCCAGTTTTTTTTAACTTAATTTCTTGCCGCGTCGTTTCCCAAAGAAAAAAGTCACCTCTATTCATATTGCGAGAAAAAACAATTTCCTTGCCACGATACATGGGTTCCCAAACTCCAATGGAATAATAACCTGTTTCATTAGCCACTGTATTGGGTGCGTTACTTAACATGGAGTCTTCAAAAGCTTTGTCCTTGTCAGCCATCAATTGCATTTGACAAAAGCGCACGGCCGATAAGGCAGCCTCATCACCGCGGGATAAGGTTTTTGATATAGTGTCTGAAATTAAATTTTTCATCAGCTAACTAGCTCCTCTCAAATTTTTATATAAATGTGTACACGGCTTCTGATCGCGTTGTTTTAAAAAAGTCGCTGGGCTTTATTCTGATAGACTCTCGCTCCGCCATGGTGATGAATAACTCGGGCAGTTGCTTTCGATCAATTAAAAAATTCCCAACTACGAGAATATCAATTCCAGAATTACCAAAGCAACGTAAGGCATCCAGAGGTGAACAAACCACAGGTTCGCCTCGTACATTAAACGACGTATTTATTAAGATTGGACATTGTGTTCGTTGATAAAACGCATCGATCAGCGCGTGAAATTTAGGATTGGTTTTTTTAGACACCGTCTGCGGCCGACAAGAGCCATCGACATGGGTGATTGCAGGGAGATTCAATTTGGACTTAACACCACAGGTTTCTAACATAAAAGGGGACGTTGTTGCTAAGTCAAGATGTTCGGCCATATGCTCCTCCAAAATGGCAGGTGCAAATGGCCGAAAGGCTTCACGTTTCTTGACGGATAAATTGAGTTGATCACGCATGTGTGGGCTTCTTGGATCGGCTAGAATACTTCTAGCGCCAAGACCGCGTGGGCCGAATTCCATTCTCCCTTGAAACCAGCCAATCACTTTGCCATCGGTGATGTGATCCACAACAGACTCTAGCAGTTTGGCCTGGTCTTCTCTGAAATCAAAAAAAGGAACTTCTAATGAAGCCAACAAGTCATAAATATCATCATCACTGTATTCAGGCCCCAGATACATATGTTCTTGTGTTTGATAAGAGTGACGCTCCCCCGCTAAATCAATATGAGCAAGTGCAGCAGCGCCGAGTGCTGATCCCGCATCACCCGATGCGGGGGCAACATAGATATTTTCAAACAACCCCTGTTTTCTAATGGCGCGATTTGCCACACAATTCAAAGCAACACCACCGGACATGCACAAATTGTTAGAACCAGTTTTTTCTTTAATGCCTGCAACTTGCGCGAGCAATATTTCTTCTAACACAACTTGCAGACTGCGCGCTAAGTCTTTATGTTTTTGTTCAATGGCAGATTCTGGTACGCGAGGATTAAGTTTTAGTATAGGTGCAAGCGCTTCGGTATACATACGATTCGTTTGATTTAAATCAAAATAATTCATATCTAATTTAAATTCAAACGGCGTTGGCATACTGAAAAGTTCACGCAGTTGCGTGACATAATTAGGCTTGCCATAAGGTGCAAGCCCCATGACTTTATATTCGCCACTTAATACTTTAAAACCCAAGAAGTTGGTGATGGTGCTATAAAGAAGGCCAACAGAATTAGGGTAACGAATTTCCCTAAATAAATTAATCGTTTTATCAGAAGCATGGCCAAAGGTGGTCGTGGCCCATTCGCCAACGCCATCAGAGGTTAAGATAGCTGCATCATTAAACCCAGAGAAAAAATAAGAGCCTGCAGCATGAGATAAGTGATGATCATAAAACTTAATCTCTCCTTCATACCCCATCACCTCTCTAATTTGACGAAACGGTTTATGAGGATCTAACCAATCTAAATTAGTATCAAAGGCATTATTATGATTAGAAGCTAATTGCCGTGACAGTTTCTCAAAGGGGTCTTCATAGTAAGCGATGCAATCTATGTCTGTAATACTAAGCCCTGCAGTCTTCAGTAAATGATGAAAGGCTCGCAGTGGTAAGCGCGCATCATTCTTAATACGAGAAAACCGTTCCTCAGAAACAGCACCAACCAATTCTCCTGACTGCATCAAACAACAGGAAGAATCATGAAAATTAGCGCTGATGCCAATGATATTCATAAGATTAGCCCCTTACCGCAAGTAACATTAATTCATAAAATGCATTATGCGATTTACGGGTTATAAGTTCTATCCGTAATATTACTTAGGGTTGATTTGGTGTATACCGACCACATTCTGTGATGGGTATAAATAACTTAATAATAAGGATATTGTGATGAAGCTCACTAAATTATTTTACCTTGCTCCTCTAGCGTTTGCACCTACTATAGCAATTGTCTTGATTCTTGGGAATGTGGTGGATAACACCTTCACACAAAAAATTTGCTTATGGTTTGAGTTAGCAGCTTAAACAACGTAGAATTTCCCAGAATCTGGGTGCGAAAGAGAGTATACTATGACCGACTTACTAGACAATATCACCATAGAACCAAACGCCAAAGCGCAAGCGAGTGTGATTTGGTTACATGGCTTAGGAGCCGATGGTAATGACTTTGTGCCCATTGTGTCGCAATTGGGCCTGCCTTTTGATCATGTGCGGTTTATTTTTCCTCATGCGCCGATTATTCCTGTGACCATGAATTTCAATATGCCCATGCCGGCTTGGTTTAATCTGACGGAATTAAACCGCAAGGGAGGCATTGATATAAAAGGCGTGAAAAAATCTGCTTTAGCGGTGCAACACATTATTGAGCAACAAGCTCAACAGGGCATCCCGAGTGAGCGAATTGTGATTGCTGGTTTTTCGCAAGGCGGGGCGATTTCCTTGTATGCAGGCTTGCAATACCCAACGAAATTGGCAGGAATTATGGCGCTATCAACTTACATACCCCATCAAGATTATTATGTCATCACCCCCCATGAAGCCAATAAAACTACACCGATTTTATTTTGTCATGGTCGTCATGATAGTTTAATCCCAATGCACTTCGCCGAAGAATCTGTGGCGGATTTACGTGATGCGGGCCATGATGTAGAATGGCATCAGTATCCGATGGAGCACAGTGTGTGCGCGGATGAAATTCAAGACATTTCTCTATGGTTACAAAAGGTTTTAAAATAATGGATATTAAAAACGTTGTTATTATTGGCGCGGGCGGGCACGCTAAAGTTATTGTGGATAGTTTGTCTACAATGCCGCAATACAAAATCATCGCTTTGTTAGATTCACAAAGCCAGGAAAAAGAATTACTAGGCGTACCTATCCTAGGTGGTGATGAACAATTGCCTGATTTAATAAAACAGGGTGTAAAACATGCCTTAATTGCCATCGGGGATAACAAACGCCGCAAAACCATGGCGTTAAAACTAACGACCATGGGGTTTCAATTTATTAATGCGGTGAGTCAACATGCTATTGTCTCAAAACACGCTATCTTGGGCCAAGGCATTTGCATCATGCCGGGTGCGGTTATCAATGCCGGCACCCAAATTGGTGATCACACCATTATCAACACCAACAGCAGCATCGATCACGATTGCAACATCGCAGCCTTCAGTCATATTGCGCCAGGCGCAACGTTGGCCGGCCATGTGACCTTAGAAGAGGGTTGTTTTGTAGGCACAGGATCTAGCATTATCCCCAATATAAGCTTGGGCCAATGGACAAACGCTGCCGCCGGCAGTGTTATTGTTACTAACGCTAAAGCCGCGCAACAAATTAAAGGAACACCAGCCAAGGCATACTAAACCATAAGACTGTGTAAACAAGTAGCTGACAATATGTAATATCACTGGGATTTCAGATATGCTATGATATTTCACATTAGTGCCAAGGACAGCTGACAAATATGGATCAAAATAAAATCATAGCTCGTATAGGAATACTGATCATAGCTATATTTTTAGCAGCCTGCAAAGGGCCCATCAAACCACAGATCCACGATTTTGTTAATCAACCCCTCGTATTCACCGAAGATGCGCACTTAACACTTTGCAAACCATGGCCATGGAACCGTTACTACGAAGTCCGTCCTGAAGAACCACGTCTCGCACCGTACTATTGCGCCGTTAATAAAAAACTAGCTCACTTACACAGAGGTACCTATTTTCACATCACAAAAATAGATTACAATGGCTTACAAACTTGCTTTAATCCCCCAGACATCATTATCGACAGTGGCCTCAGCAAAGGCCAACATGCACGCTTGATGTATTTCCCAATGCAAGTTGAAAACCCCGCCGTAAACGGCTGCCAATTCCTACTTCCAACGTGGGTAACGCCTTATGGCATCGATCCTCCATATACTAATCAACGTAGAGCATTGGGAATAGCGTAGCTAATAATTATTACACGAAACTAGACAAAAATTTCTGGATAATAAGAGCAGGATCCTCTGCCAAGGTAATCGCAGAAATCATCGAAATGCCATTGACGCCGGCTGCTAATACGTCTTCGAAATTATCAACCCCGATACCCCCGATCGCAACTACCGGATAATCCAACACGTCACACCAATGGCGAAGATGCCCCAAGCCACGCGGCGCATGCGTCATTTCTTTAGATGTTGTATGATAAATTGGTCCAAAAGCAATATAAGACGGAGTAACACACAATGCACGATCAACTTCTTTTTCACAATGTGTACTAATCCCTAAGCGCATACCTGCCTGCATAATGGCATTAAGATCAGCAGTTTCTAAATCCTCTTGTCCCAAATGAACACCATAAGCTTCATGCTTAATTGCTAATTGCCAATAGTCATTAATAAATAATCGAGCATCAGTACCTTTAGTCGCCGCAATGCTATTTATGACTTCTTGTTCAACATGCTCAAGCGGCTTATCTTTAATCCGCAATTGAATCGTCATCACATTTTGTGACACTAAAAACTCAACCCACTCAGCTGTTTCAACAATAGGATACAAACCCAATGGGGTAGAACCACAGTCCAAAAAAATTAGTTTATTATTATTCATTCTGCTTTACTCACTTTTAAATTCCAAAAAGGTTTATCAATTAGTGGTGTGCTGGCTTGTGCACAGTGACTGGCTTTGATTAAACCGGCTTCATAACCCTGACGTCCACTAGTAACCGCTAGAGAAAATGCGTTTGCCATTTTTACAGGACTGTGAGCTCTAGCAACTGCCGTATTTAATAATACAGCATCAAAGCCAAGTTCCATTGCTTGTGCCGCATGAGACGGTTTACCAATGCCAGCATCAACGATTAAGGTTAAATCAGGAAAACGCTCTCGCAGTAACGCTAAGGCATAAGGGTTATGTAATCCGCGACCACTGCCAATAGGCGCACCCCATGGCATTAATACCTTACAACCGCACTCTACTAGTTCTTGACAGACGACCAAATCTTCCGTGCAATAAGGTAACACTTCAAACCCTTGCTGTATTAATTCATCCGCAGCTTTTACTAATTCGAAGACATTAGGTTGCAGGGTATAGTCATCGCCAATCACTTCCAATTTAATCCAGTTCGTATCAAATAATTCTCTTGCCATATTGGCTGTGGTAATCGCTTCTTGCGCTGTGGCGCACCCCGCCGTATTTGGTAGTAATTTGCAAGGTAAGCTTTTTAGTAAGTCCCAAAAATAATTATCTTGGTTGCCCGGAGTTTGTCGTCGTAAAGATACGGTAATGATTTGAGTGCGTGATGCTTCAATGGCCTGTTTTAAAATAGCGGGCGATGGATACTGAGCTGTCCCTAACAATAATCTTGATTGAAACGTTTCATTGCCGATGCCAAGCATGCTTAACCTCCTTGCATCGCACTGACAATTTCAATCCTATCATGTTCATTTAAGAGAATATCACCATATTGTCGACGGGGAATGAACGTTTCATTAACGGCAACAGCAAAGGCATTGGCAGAATATTTTTTTTCAACAATAAAGTGTTGGATGGATATGGGTGCTTCGATGCTAATCGGCTCACCGTTTAAAAAAAGTTTCAGCATAATTATAAGTCCCATTTGATAATGTCAGGATAAGCACTGACATTATCGGCATTATATAGCAAATTTGAAATTTCTGATAATAATACTGGCGCTAATAAAAAACCGTGACGATACAAGCCATTAACGGCAATCATTCCCTGCTGATAGATAATTCTTGGCAAATTGTCCAAGAGCGCAGGACGCAATGCGCTCAGTGTTTCAATGATCCTAGCTTCAGCGAAACCACTATGAACACTGTAAGCGGCAGACAATAGTTCCAAACAGCTGCGCACGGAAATTGCAGATGTATCGTTGCTTTCAATTTCGCTGGCACCGATGACATAGACTGACTGGGGCCTAGGAACAATGTATAAGCGATAGCGGGGGTGCAATAAACGCACCGGTCGGGTTATTTTAACGTCTGGTGCATATAAACGAATGACTTCACCACGCACTGCACGTAAGTCAGAAAAATTATTATTAGCACCCGTACCACGGCAATCAAACACCCAGTCAAATTGATAAGCGTTTTCAGTGGTTGATATCGTGTGAGGTTTGACACTGGTGACAGTTACTTTATCCTGCCACTTTGCGCCCGCTTTTGTTAATTGTTGCTCTAATAGCGTTAATAATAGTCTCGAGTTAATGGCCCCTTCTTTATTTAAATAAATTGCTTTTTTGCATTGTAAACCGGGCTCAAGATCCTTTACGGTTTTTTCATTTAATAAAGAAAAATCTGGTGTGGGAATTTTTTGTTGAAGACGAGCAATGAGTTCTTCCAAATGATAATGATCACTGCTATGTGCTGTGACAATGCTGCCCTGTAACTGTAACCAAGAGGAATCATCGAATTTTTCTGCTAGTGTTTGCCAGCTTGCAACAGCTTGCATCCCCATCCTAAAAATAATCGGTTCTGCTTCATGCTCGGCATAGGGCGCCAGCATTCCAGCCGCGGCGAAAGCTGCACTCTGCTGTCCTTTGATATCTTTATCAAACAAGGTTACTGACCACCCGAGTTCGCTTAATTGCCACGCAATCAATCGCCCCATCAAACCGGCCCCCGCGATACCTGCTTTCATTTATTGACACTCATGTTGGAATAAACAATAATAAAATCCATCCATGTCTTCTTCGCCAGGCAAGATCTGCCAACCATGTTTTGTAGCATGACCAATATTAAGCTTAAGTGTAATAAGCATGGCACTCGATTGTTGCTGTAAAAATTTTTCGATGACACCATCGTTTTCTTCAGACATGATCGAGCAAGTTGCAAAGAGTAAATGGCCGCCGGGTTTTAGTGTTTGCCATACATGTTGTAGCAAGTTTAGCTGCGTGTTTGCCAACGCTTTAAAATCATTCTCACGTCGTAAAAACTTAATATCAGGATGACGGCGAATAACACCGGTGGCAGAACAGGGCGCGTCTAATAAAATGCCATCAAAACGTTCCCCATCCCACCAGGTATCAAGATCACAAGCATCAGCAGACAACAACTGCGCCGATAACTGTAAACGAGAAAGGTTTTCTTGTGTGAGTTTATTACGTATTTCACTAATATCAATAGCTGTTAATCTTAAGTCAGTAAAACGCTCGAGCAAGTGACAGGCTTTTCCCCCCGGTGCTGAGCAAGCATCTAACACAGCACTACTATCCGCCAAAGGCAATAAAAATCCACAATACTGTGCCGATGCATCTTGCACTGACACCAAGCCATCATAAAAGCCGGGTAATTGTTTCACATCACAAGGTGCATCAAGCACGATAGCGCTATCTACAATAGGATGAGGTGTTGCATGAATGTCATGTTGCTGTAATAGTGAGATGTAATCATCACGTTGACACAGACGCGCATTTACCCGCAAACACATTGGCGCACGTTCACTATTTGCTTTCAGAATTGCTTGCCAGTGCAAAGGAAAGTTAAGTTTAATTTTATCAATTAACCATTGTGGATGATTAAACAAAACTTCTTCATTTTCCCGTGTTACTAAATCATCCTGTTGACGCAAGTAGTTTCGTAACACGGCATTAACCAAACCTTTGGCCCAAGATTTGTTAATAATATTAACCGCAGCAACCGTTTCACTCACCGCCGCATGATTTGGAATATTCAAATCACGAATTTGGTAAATGCCTACGAGTAATAAATAATGAAGAATACGATCTTTCTTTTTTATTGACTTAGATAATAAGGGTTGCAATAAAGAAGAGAGTAAAAAATAGCTCCGCAAACAGCCGTAGCATAATTGCTGTACCAAGGCTCTATCAGGCAAGGATGGTTTAATCACATCCCCTAAAGAAACACCATCTTCCATTACCGCAAATAAAATTTGTGCAGCACTGGCGCGCGCATTAGGGCTGATTTTCAAACTGATCACCTACATGAAATAAATCAGCATTACCATTTAACATCGCTTGCACTGGCATGGCTTTGCTGCCGGGCAATTGCACGGTTAGTAGTCGCAAGACATGTTTACCCGTTTGTACGTCGATAAACGACTTATCAATAGAAACAATACTGCCTACAGGCGCTGTGTTATCTTCATTGATAATTTCAGCATCCCAAATTTTTAAAACCTTTTTAGTAAAATAAGTGTGAGCAACAGGCCAGGGACAATAAGCACGAATAGCATGCATGATGTTTTCAGCAGGTTGCGACCAATCAATACAAGCATTTTGTTTAGAAATTTTATCGGCATAGCTTGCAAGGCTATCATCTTGCGTTTGTGGCACTAACTTGCCTTGGCAGAGTAAGTCTAGGGTTTCTAATAAGCTACTAGCACCAAGTACCGCTAATTTATCATGCAGCATGCCACTAGTATCAGTAGCGTCGATGGGGCATGAGCGTTGTAATAAAATAGGCCCAGTATCTAAGCCCGCATCCATTTGCATAATGGTGACACCAGTTTCTTTATCACCCGCCAAAATAGCATGTTGAATGGGCGCCGCACCGCGCCAGCGCGGTAATAATGACACGTGCACATTGATACAACCATGCTTAGGAGTATCTAACACGGCCTGCGGCAAGATCAAGCCATAAGCAACAACAATTAATAAATCTGCCTGATAACTTGCGAGGGTTTGTTGCGCTTCTTCGTTTTTGAGAGAGGTTGGTTGTTGTACTTCAATATGATGTTGCAAGGCCAATTGCTTCACGGGACTTGCTTGTAATTTTCGACCACGCCCAGCTGGCCTATCAGGCTGCGTATACACCGCCATAACTGTATGACGGCTCGCGATTAATTGCTCTAACACGGTTGCCGCAATACCGGGCGTACCAGCAAAAATAATGTTTAACGGGGAATTTACCATTACAAAGTCTGACGCTGTAGTTTTTTAAGTTTCTTTAATACTCTCTGCCGCTTTAAAGAGGATAAGCGATCGATATAGAGTATCCCATCTAAGTGATCAACTTCATGTTGAATACAATTACTGAGTAAATCTTCACAGTCTTCCTCAAAAACCGTACCATCAATATCCTGGGCTTTAAACTTGACGCTTGCAGCGCGCAGCACGTCTTCATAAATGCCAGGAACAGAAATGCAGCCTTCGGTAAATTTTGTCGAGCCATGACTGCTGAGAATTTCAGGATTAATAAACACTCGCTTTTCGGGTTTGTCGGTTCTGGATAAATTCATGACAATAATGCGTTTATCCACGTTGACTTGCGTCGCGGCCAGGCCAACGCCATTATGCGCATCTAATGTTTCAAACATATCATCTACGATGGATTTTAATGCGCCATCAAATGCGGTTACCTCTTTCGCCTTATTGCGCAAGCGAGGATCTGGATAGATCAATACGTTCATTAAAGCCATTTAATCTTACCTCTGTTGACTGTCGACAAATAATAGCATATTTTTAAAATGAATTATAAAAGTATGCACAAAAGGGATTGCTCTATTATGAAAACACAACACACCAAGCTAGCCTACTGGCTCGCTCTACAGTTCGCCCCCGGCATTAGCGCCAAACAATTTAATGTCATTAAACAGTTTTGTCCAGATTTTGAAGAAATATTTAGCTCATCTCGTGCTGACTTACTGTCACTCGGCTTAGCAGAAGAAAGTGTCAATGCCATTCGCACACCGGATTGGAGACTGGTTGATCAACACTTAACATGGGGAGAAGCCCAAGGACACTATATTATCAGCCTTGATTGTCCCCATTACCCAGAACAACTCAAGCAAATCGCCAGCCCCCCTTTAAGCTTATTTGCAAAAGGTGATGTGAGCTTGTTAAAAAAGCAACAATTAGCCATTGTCGGCAGCCGCCATCCCACACCTCATGGCAAAGACAATGCTTACCAATTCGCACAGCATTTTGGTCAACAAGACTGGGTGATTACCAGCGGTCTAGCATTAGGAATCGACGGAATTGCCCACCAAGCCGCATTAGATCAAGGCAAACCCACCATTGCTGTGCTTGGTACAGGCGTTGATGTTGTTTATCCAAAAGCACACCATTCTATGGCTAAAAAGGTAATTGATCATGGTTTACTATTATCTGAGTTTCCCTTAGGTAGCAACGCCCAAAAAGCACATTTCCCAAGGCGCAATCGCATTATTAGCGGCCTATCCCTTGGCGTTTTGGTCGTAGAAGCCGCGGTTAGAAGTGGTTCCTTAATCACAGCCCGCTTTGCCAATGAGCAAAACCGGGAAGTCTTCGCTATCCCAGGTTCTATCCATAACCCGCTAGCCAGAGGTTGCCATCAGTTAATAAAACAAGGGGCAAAGTTAGTAGAATCAGCGGATGACATTTTTAGCGAGCTCACATCCCAACAAGCTCAACCTATTGAATTTAAAGAGGAAAAGAAAACAGGTCTGGCCAAAGACTACGCAGATATGTTACAATGCATTGACTTCGCCCCGACATCGGTGGACACTATCATTGAGAAAACAGGCTTGACGGCAAAGGAAGTATCCTCTATGTTGCTAGTGCTTGAATTGAAAGGCTTTATTAGCGCACGGGACGGCGCATATTACAGACAATAAGTGAGAGTTTATGTTCGACATATTAATGTATCTATTTGAATCGTATATATTAGGTCAAATCAATCTAAAAACATCTCCGGCTCATTTGACGGAAACCTTGCGCAATGCAGGCTTTCGCAGCGATCATATTGTCCAAGCTTTCCAATGGCTAAAGGAATTATCTGATCCCATCGAAGCATCCTTACCTGACATCGAACAACCACAAGAAGGCACCATAAGAGTATTTGCCCCGGCAGAGTTAACGCATTTATCCCCAGAAGCACGTGGTTTTCTAATCATGTTAGAAAACTCATGCATCATTAATGGCCACTTACGCGAGTTAATTATTGATAGAGCTTTAGCTTTAGATATTGACTATATAGAGAAAGCAGAGATAAAGTTAATCGTGGTCATGGTGCTCGGTGCCCATAGCAAAAATGATAAGGACACTGGCATGATTCAAGAGTTGCTCTTATCAGAAAAAGCCAGAGAAACCTTGCACTAAGACTTGAGCTACGGTTTAATGCGTTTTTCAGCAGTTCCCGCTCGGAACTGCTTTCTAATTTATAGATGCTACGCGCGGCACAAGTCCACGCTTGCACTTAAGGGGAAGAATTTTGATTCTTCCCCTTAAGAATCCCCCATCGGGGACGGTGAGTAATTCCTGCGGGAATTGCTCTTGGTTTTTTGAAATAGCTTAAGAGATGTAATGGAAAAAAAATTAGTCATCGTTGAATCTCCCGCCAAGGCGAAGACCATCGAAAAATACCTGGGTAAGGATTACCAAGTATTGGCTTCCTATGGCCATGTCCGCGACCTAGAACCAAAGGAAGGCGCTGTTGATCCTGATAATGATTTTTTCATGAAATACCAAATCATTGAACGCAATAAAAAGCATGTGGATACCATCACCAAAGCATTGAATTATGCCGACAGTTTAATTCTCGCAACTGACCCTGATAGAGAGGGTGAAGCCATCGCTTGGCACTTATACGAATTACTAAAAGACAAAAAGAAATTAAAAAATAAATCTGTCGAACGCGTTGTCTTCAATGAAATTACCAAAAGTGCAATTAATGATGCTATTTCTCATCCTCGCGAATTATCCATGGATTTAGTCAATGCACAACAAGCGCGACGCGCTTTAGATTATTTGGTCGGATTTAATTTATCGCCTTTATTGTGGCGCAAGATCCGCCGCGGATTATCTGCTGGACGTGTGCAAAGCCCAGCACTGCGTTTAATCGTCGAGCGCGAAGAAGAAATTGAAAAATTCGTCAGCCAAGAATATTGGAGCATCAAAGCTAACGCTGAAAAAGATGAGCAAGGTTTTGGGGCGCGTTTGACGCAATATAAAGGCGATAAAGTCGAACAATTCACTGTGGTGAATGAAGAACAAGCTTTAGGCATTGAAAAAGACTTACTGGTACAAGCCAATGGCGAATTACAAGTTACTAAAGTCGACAAAAAACAACGTAAGCGTAATCCAACTGCGCCGTTTATCACATCAACGCTGCAACAAGAAGCTTCACGTAAACTTGGGTTTACCGCTAAGCGTACGATGATGGTAGCGCAGCAACTCTATGAAGGTATTGATGCTGGCGATGGTGCTGTGGGTTTGATTACTTATATGCGTACTGACTCTGTAAACATGGCGAAAGAAGCCATTGATGAAATTCGAGAGTATATCCGGCAAAAATACGGTAAAGACGATTGTCCTGAATCACCAAGAGTTTTCAAAACCAAATCTAAAAACGCACAAGAAGCACACGAAGCGATTCGCCCCACATCAGTGCGACGCTTCCCCAATGAAATTAAACGCTTTTTGTCGGACGAGCAATTTAAGCTTTATTCATTAATTTGGAAAAGAACCGTAGCCAGCCAAATGGTACACGCTACTATTGATACGGTTGCAGTAGACATGCTGTGTGGTAACGATAATATATTCCGTGCTAACGGCTCTGTGATCACCAATCCTGGTTTTATCAAAGTGTATCAAGAAGGCATGGATGATGCGAAAACCACAGATTCAGATGAAGTGGTGTTACCACCAATGGAAGAAGGCGATACAATAAAATTACTTGGCATTGAAACAAAACAACACTTCACCGAGCCACCGCCTCGTTACTCTGAAGCCTCGCTGGTTAAAACCTTAGAAGAATTTGGGATTGGTCGTCCATCGACTTACGCCTCGATTATTTCAACGCTACAACAACGTGAGTATGCTTTATTAGAGAAAAAGCGTTTTCACCCAACGGACGTTGGTCGTGTAGTGAATCGTTTTTTAACTAGTCATTTCACACGCTATGTGGATTATGATTTCACGGCAAAATTAGAGGATTATTTAGATGAAATTTCCCGTGGTGAAAAACAATGGGTACCCCTGTTGAAGCAGTTCTGGGATCCCTTCAAACAGCAAGTCACCGATGTTGATAAAAATGTGGATCGAAAAGATGTGACGCAAGAAGTCATCGATGAAGCTTGTCCTAAGTGCCAGCAACCCTTGGCAATTCGTTTGGGACGCAAAGGTCGCTTTATTGGTTGTACGGCTTATCCAGATTGTGATTATACACGCAACGTAGATGGTGATGCCGTAACCGCTGAGCCCGAAGTTGTCGAAGGCCGCTCGTGCCCGAAATGTGAAAGTCAATTGATTATTCGCGAAGGACGCTATGGTAAATTCATTGGCTGCAGTAGTTACCCTGATTGTCGTTTCATCGAACCGTTGGAAAAACCAAAAGACACCGAAGTGGTTTGTCCCAAGTGTACCCAAGGTACGATTTTGCAGCGTAAATCTCGCAAAGGTAAAGTCTTTTATTCTTGTGCAAGATACCCTGATTGTGAATATGCCTTATGGAATGAGCCCGTGAATGAACCGTGTCCGAAATGCCAATGGCCGATTTTAACCTTGAAAATCACTAAAACTAAAGGCAGCCAAAAGCTTTGTCCACAACAAGAGTGTGATTACTGTGTCCCTCTCGAAGAAGCGTGAAGCAAGCCTTCAGGATTTTAAACAAGCCGTTGACATCATACGCCAAGGTGGCATCGTTGCTTATCCTACTGAAGGCGTTTACGGTTTAGGTTGCGATCCTAACAATGAACAAGCATTGCAGCGTTTGATACAACTCAAACGAAGAGATCCCAACAAAGGATTAATTTTAATTGCTGCCTCTTTAGAACAAGCACAACCCTACATCAAACCTTTATTGCCACAGCATTTACAATTAATTTTAAACAGTGAAAACACTACCTGGGTTGCACCCGCTTCAAGATTACTATCGTCACAAGTAACGGGTAATCGCGACAAGGTTGCCATTCGCATTACCAAACACCCACAAGCCAAAGCCCTTTGCACTCATTTTGGTAGCGCCATCGTCTCCACCAGCGCCAATAAAGAAGGCCAACAGCCAGCAACCACGGCAGACGCTGTCAACGCCATATTTAACGATGATCTTGATTACATCCTCTTTGGCACCATCGGCAAGCTAGGTAAAGCCACTCGCATCATCGATCTCATCTCTGGCGACATTATCCGGCCATAAATCCTATCGTTTTATCCCCTATAGCGGCTAAAACTTGATTTATCCCCTATAGCGGCTAAACTAACAAATAACCCCTATAGAGGATAAAACGAGCGTCTAATGTTAATTAATAACCCAAAAGAATTAGCGATGATGGTAAAAAACCAACGAAAATCAGCCAAACTCAGCCAATGGCACGTGGGTGATTTGGTAGGCTTAAAACAGGGCACCATCTCCAGCTTTGAAAATAAACCAGAAGCCACTAAGCTTGATACCTTATTTAGGATCCTGTCGGCAGCGGATCTAGAATTACATATCAGCCCTAAAACGCCTGCAAAGACACCTAGTGATTGGCCTGAGGAGTGGTAAAGATGGCAAAGTCGCAGACGTTAATGGCATTAATGAATGGTTATCTTGTCGGAAAATTGGTAAAACAAGTCAATGGTAATCTTTCGTTTCAATATGATGAAACGTGGTTAGAGCAAGCGGGCGCACGACCCATCTCACTGTCACTACCATTAGCACAGCACGTGTATAGTGGTGAGCGAGTCTATCATTTTTTCGATAATTTATTACCAGATAATCCTCAAATAAGAACGCGCATACAACGACTCTTTCAAATTCCATCTAACCATCCTTTTGATCTCTTATCATACGTTGGCAAAGATTGTGTGGGTGCGATTCAATTGTGTAAAGCGCAAAGTGAATACAGTGATGAATTACAGCTAGAGCCAGTGAATGAAAAAACGATCGCTAATATTCTTAAGCATTGTCATTACGAGCCTTTTGGTATGAGTAGCGAAAATACGGAATTTAGAATATCCATCGCCGGTGTACAAGATAAAACGGCTTTAGTAAAGTATAACAATCAGTGGTACAGACCTTTAGGTGCAACGCCAACAACACATATTTTCAAATTGCCTATTGGCGTGATAGAACATCAACAAATAGATTTAAAAGACAGTTGTGAGAATGAATGGTTGTGTTCAAGAATTTTGAGTGCATTTGGATTACCGGTTGCCAAAACCTCAATCGAGCATTTTGAAGATATAAAAGCCATTGTCATAACAAGATTTGATAGACAATGGGCGAGCAACCAACAATGGTTGTTACGCTTACCGCAAGAAGATATGTGTCAAGCGCTAGGATACTCGCCGAATCTGAAGTATGAAATGGATGGTGGTCCAGGCATTGTTGATATTATGCGTTTATTGCTTAATTCTGACAAAGCGCTTGAAGATAGAGAAAACTTTTTTCATTCGCAATTAATCTTTTATTTATTGGCGGCCATCGATGGTCATGCCAAAAATTTCAGTATTTTTATCAATGCAAGAGGAACTTATCACTTAACCCCTTTTTACGATATCATTTCAGCACACCCACTTCTGGATAAGAAACAATTACAAGCACAAAAAATAAAGATGGCGATGGCATTAATAGGGAAAAATAAACATTATCGATGGGATACACTGTGCAGACGACATTTTAGCTCAACAGCTAAAGCAGCCAATTTTTCGATGGAACGATCAGCCGCCATCATTGAAGAAGTGACGGCTAAGGTAGATAATGTTATCTCGATTGTCTCAAAAGAATTACCGAGCGATTTCCCATCCTATATTTCAGAAGGGATCTTCAACGGCATGCGCCGATCGCAAGCGACGCTAAGATTATGAAGTTTCGAATAATTAAACCTAGAAACGGCAGTAAAGACGCGAATTTTTGAGCAAAAAAATTATTAGCCAAAAAATAAAAAAAAATTTAAAAAAACAAAATAGGTGAACGAGAAAATTTTTGATAAACAAATAAAAACATA
>JAJFKI010000048.1 GCA_021773295.1 Gammaproteobacteria bacterium
GAGAATTTTCTCGGCAAAAGAATGAAGCCTTCATTGGCTGTGGCATTCTTAATAAAATGACTCACCTCGGCATGCCTAAAAGTTATCGCTGCGCCTGAATTTCAGAAAATAATTAAGCACGCAGGGTTAGGAAACTACGCCCCCTAAAGCTTTGAGTCCAATTATGTAAAGTTTGATGGCTTTTATATGTCTTCGATTTAGTGGATCAAGATCACATCGGCTCTATTTGTGATTTGAAGTCTTTGCTAAAGGCCCTTGTTCTAAATTCCCAGAAACACTTTCTCGAGCAAGACATTGCTTGTGTTTTTCTTGAAAGAAACGATATACAGCAGGGTCCAGACTATGTTTTTGGGGAGGCTCATCATCATCTAATTCTATCCTTTCCCACGGAACCATCTCCCAGGGAAGTATAGGCTGCTTATGGAGATCAATTCTAGTAAGGTCGTGAATTTGATAAAAATATTTTAGAATTTGTACAACATCATTGCATGTTAAATTACGGTATCTTTCTGGTACCTGTTCTTTTTCTTTCATGTTTCCTCCTAGCTGTATATTCTTTTAAAAACTAACTGTGCATCATGTAAAGAGCAAAGGTAACTTAGCAAAATGAGCAACCTCTGCCTTTGATGATCACACAATAGTAAACTAAACAGATTTTATTGTTTTTGTCAACGATATCGAACATCTGTGTCAGTAGCACGCTATATTGCCGACATAGGGTATCGACATCATACTACTCTACACATTCTTAGAAAACTACTCGCTAATGTCAGCTAGATAATTTATTATGCGTTTTTCATGTGGAGCTTTAAGTATCAGCAAGGAGAAATATTTTATGGCCGCGGAAGAATTACCAGCAAATGGGCAGAACCTAATCAGCCCACATGCTAACAGTAGTACCTTTACAACTACGGATACACTGATAAATGAGCAGCCATTTGTTTTCTTTGATCTTGAATTAACAGAAAAAGAACGAGAAGCATTAGAAAAATTAGATATAAAATATACTAGCCACTATGAAAATTATGGTGATTTGCAATTATTAGCTGAAGAGCTTCAACATTTTATTACCTCATTGTCAGATTCTAATATTGCAATCGCTAAAACTGTAGCACAGTTAGTTCCCAGACTTGTGCAAAAAGTATTGGCTATTCTTGATCAAGAAACTGCTTGGGTCACGATGAGAGCCTTCACTCCTGTTACAGTTTTTAAAGAGCCACGTTGGCACTCTGATAGTCATTATTATCCACCTACGGGTGAACAATATAAAGTTGCTATCACTTTACATGGAGCCCAAACTTTATTTTATGACATAGCATCAGAGCAAAGAAAAACTTTAGAGCCGATTTGTCAAAACAAGCGTGAACTAACTAAAATCGTTGACCTGTCTCGGGTTATTTCGCCTAGTTTTGGTCAAGGTAGTATTTTTATTGTTGGCTCAGACCATGCACCCATTCATTCTGAGCCTAATATTGATGGTAAGCGCTTATTTTTATCCATGATTCCCGGCAGCAATGCTCAAATCAAAACGCTTCACAAGCAAACGCCGGAACGAGAAGTTATTAAACTATTAACATCACATAATATTTATTGCTATTTTGTAGGACCTCGTATCAAAGAAACTTTTGGGGCATCCCCTTATGAAGATACAGAAATCATTATCTTTAGAATTAATGACAGACTCGCTCCTGAATTCTTAGAGACTATTACAAAGCTGGTTCAACTACACTGCCCTGATATTAAGGTTGAAGCATTTCCTAAAGACCCTACTTTATTTAAGCTCAATTTTTCTCATGGTGCTATAATCACACTAAATAATATCTCTAGAATGTTTACGGATCATATATCTGAAAATAGATCAGACGATATGATCTTTACCACACTAAAAAACTATGCTTGTAACAGAGAAGCATCAGAAATGGAGATTGCCGCACACATCGCAAGCAATCCTGACTCTGCAGATGAAACTGCCAAGTTACCAAAAAAAGAGAAAAATTTAGAACTTCACCCTATTTTAGGAAAAAATACTTTTGGCCTATTCAAACCTCGATCGAGTTGCACATCGTGTTCACTACCAGAAGATACAGATGAATCGTGTTCTAATAAAACTATCAGAATCAGCGCTCAATGAACGCTTTTTCCACAGACAACCATTGCACTGCGGCAAGCTCATACCACTGTGCCTTGATTGGAGAAGGAAATTTAACTCTGGCTTGTGCTAAAATTCTGGAGCAAAGTGCTTTAATAATTGATATCATAATCACTAGCCATAAAAAACTTATAGCTTGGTGTAGTGAGAACAACATACCATTCGCAAAATCAACGGATGATTATTACCAGCAACTGAAAGCAGAAAATTTTGATTATCTTATATGCGTTATAAATGAAAACAAACTGCATCAAAAAATCATAGAACTGGCAAAGATCTGTTCCATCAATTATCATGACTCACTGTTACCCCATTATGCCGGTGTACACGCGACAGCATGGGCCGTTCTTAATGGTGAAAATTTTCATGGCATTACTTGGCATGCGATGAATGACCGTATAGACGGCGGCGATCTTCTTCTTAATAAGCAATTTAGTGTTCGTCCCAATGAAACATCTTTCTCACTCAATATCAAATGCTTCGAAACAGCAATTAGCTCGTTGCCTGAATTAATAAAAAAATTACTCCATCCACCTTTAACCTTAAACTCGCAACAGCCGTTACCCAAAAATTTTTTTTATAAAGCGGACAAGCCAAAAAACAATGGTGTAATTACCGCCGATATGACATTAACAACGATTAGTCGTTTAATCAATGCAGCTGATTTTGGACATATAGCAAATGATTTTTATAGTGTGAAAATTAAAATTGGACAGAACTTTTATATTTTATTGCAGGCCCAGTGTGTTTTTGATAATCATAATGTGATACCTGGTTCTATTACAGAAATAACACCAGAATCAATTATCTTTGCCTTTGCAGAGGGTTATTTAAATATAAATAAAGTGGCTAATTTCAAAAACATGCTCGACTTGAATGAAGTTATTAAACTAGAAAAAATACACCTAGGGTATTCTCTTGCATCTGGAGATCAGCCTCAGTTAAAAGAATACAAAAAAATTTCGCAAAAGCACTACGCTGATGAAATGTTTCTTATTAAGCAAATACAACTGCAACGTTTGGCAAACATTGGGATAACGGCAAACACTCATGAACCAGCAAATAGACAATATTTAGTCCATCACTCATCAAACTTGACGCTAACTAATAGTAAATTTGTTGCTGTATTCTGTAGATTTATTGCAGAGCATATGCAGCAGCCAAGCGTAATTGTGCCAATCCAGAATAGAACAACATCCTTTAAAGTAGAATATCAAGATTTTTTCTTAGCCTACAGCTTTATTTGTGCTGACATATCAAAATCAACGACACTTGACGAGCTAAATAAATCAACTCAACTGCAGCTATCACAATTGCCACTCATACAATCTGATATAAAATGGCGTTATCCAAAACTTAATAGTGATTTTATTTTCCCACAGTTGCTAATATCGTTGGAACATATTCCTTGCAAACAAAGCGCTATTATCTTTCATTACTATCAGGAGCAATTAGAACTCCTATTGTCGGAACATATTATGATCGATGTAAACCTAATAGATGCTATCAACTCATTTCTGCTTTTATTACAGCAGCATGAAACTGAAAATCATATCCTTTAAAGCCAACTTATAACTTCAATAAGCTGCAATTAATCATGAGTTATAGATAAACTTTTCAAATACCCCAGCCTGTTTGAAGCCGTGCGCAAAGTACTTTGGTAGAGCTGCTTCATCCACCTGCATTGTGGCAAGGTGGTAACCTGTTTTTCTTACTTGCTGCAGTAAATAGTTTTCTGTAGCAACCATTGATTCTTCAGAAGAAAACTCGCTATAAAAAAATGGATAAATACCCGCAAGTTGTGCATATAAGGCAAGAAAACCACAGCTAACTAGTAAATTATTGCTATAACAAATATAAAATTTCACTGGGTCGTCACTAGCATAAACATCTAATATTAGACGAAGGTAATTCTTCAATTCGCTAAGCCCTTTTGGTATCTCCGATATACAATTTTCAAGCTCTGAGTTCGTACTAATTATTTTAATTGTATACTCTAATGAACTTGCCACAGAGCACAACTGATCAAGATCAAAAAAAAGGCTTATATATTTTTTTTGACGCACAGGAACATGTTGTGATAATAGTTGTGACAAATAAATTGGCGTATCATTTGGTGCTAACCACCAAGTAAAATGCAAATTCCTATCTCGAAAATAAGCAATCAGTTGTTCCACTTTTACTTCTACTTCTTCCTCCGTAAAATGACTATCCAGAATATAGTTAAAATGTTCACCCTCTAGGTTTGAGTCTACTAAAACATAGCCAGGCACTCTAATGAAGTTAATCTTTGTAACAAACTGAGCAAAATAAGTTTTACAAAGATTGAAGTTTGCACCAATTGACTTGACAATCTTTTTGTTAGACCATAGCGCCAATTCATTTCCCTTATTTTGTTCTGTTAGGTATTTACTCTTGTGTTGATTAGCTGCGTCAGCTTTGGCCTTTGCATCAATATCGTGAACAAAAATATTCTTACCATGAACATATTCAGTGATATTGTTTAATACTCCATCAGCCAACTTTTTTTTCAATTCCGCATACGCGCAAGCATCAGCTGGATGTTCAATTAAATAGTCACGAAAACGACAGTAACGAGCAATTTCGGGATCGCCAATTTCATAAATATGACAATTATATTGAACATTATTATCTTGTTTGTTAGTCACATAACTACGATTTGGCATAACACTACGATGCAAGGCTTTATAGCCAAGCACTTTAAGTTTCGATTCAATAATCTCAATGTCATCCAAATTAATCACTTCTATCAACATGTCTATAATCGGTTTTGCAGGCATTTTTGGAATTGAAGTGCTTCCAATATGGTGAATTATTTTTATATAAGACGCTATTTTTTTTTCAATTAAGTGCTTTTCTTCTTTAAAATATATTGCCCAAGAAGCATTGTGCTCAACTATCTCGATATTGCTTAGTTTCATTATTCACCTTCATTTCTTAATTCATTTTTTCTTACATACACAAATGCGACGAACAACTTGAGCTAGCTGCTGCTTCAGTAGCACCTGATGATGAAAGCTGTTTCGCTGAATACGGCTTAAAAAGCCCAGAAGTATTCTTGCCCGTAATTGTGTTAAACACGTATCTGCAACCCGCTTTAGCTCTAGGTAGTTCAGATGCACATATGTTCGTATCTACCAATTCATCTGTTGCAATTACTACTCCGCCATCTAGACAATCTTTTTTTCTTTTACCGGCATTCATAACAAACTCAGCATACTTTTTTAGTATTAGATGAACATCATCCTCAGACTTAATTTCTGAGCGTTTCTCTGAAAAAAACCATGATATATCATTTACAATGATGGCGCCGCCCTCTGGCAAAGTAACTTTAACCTTTGATGGTGCGTCAGTCACAGGCTCTACTCGAATCGCATGGTTGTGTGAGTGAACTATAGTAGAAATGGTCTCTAGAATATCATTATCCTTATAACTTAACTTAAAAATTACAATTTCAGTATCTTCATAGGGTGAGGCAATAAAAGTATCCTTAATGTGTGGCCCCACAAAATAGGAGTAATAGTCCTGAGCATTGAATAAAGGCATGATTATCTGCTCTGGAGTTTGTCTATAAACTTTCTCAATTTGGGCTTTACTTCCCGGCATTACTGCAAGAAATAACCTGGTACTTCTGATATCAGGTTCAGAATGAATGGGGGCATGACTTGCACCTACAGAAAATATTGTACCTTGGCCTGTTTCAGCCGACACTAATAACGATTTATCCATAGCTTTATCCAGGAACGTTTTGTCGAGCTTAATACTCTCCAATCTTGCTCTTTCTGCTGTAGAGGCATTATAAAATAACGTGCCAGGACCCTTCAATGTCACCGCAGCTTTATACTGCTCACCAGAGGGTGGGTAATCATACCTATCAGCATGCCATCGCGGCTGCTTAAAAGCCGCAACAGGTGTAAAAGCTCTTAGTGTTATCCAAGCAGTTTCTTGTTTGGTGTATTCAAGTATTGCTTCTATTACTTTTATGACTATGCCCGCCACCGACTCAGCCAAATCAAAATTATCTGCTGCCAGTGAAATTAAAAAACGGTAAATCTCTTCTGGCAAAAACTCCAATGCTCCATAATTTTCATAATGTCCAGTGTTATCTATATTTAATGCTTTTAAGTCGCGTTTCTCTGATTCTGTTAAGCCAAGATCATAATTAAAAAAAGGCCTGTCTGGTCCAAGTCGCACTGATTGATCCAAAGTGCTGAGATAATGCCCTTCTTGTGGTAGTGATGCTTCTGCTGCCATCTGATTGCGTTCCTTCGTTATTAGTGTTCCCCAAACAACATTCTAAATGATACAAATGGATTTAACGAGCTGTTTTGGTCAGTTTATTACAACGAGATTGTTAATGGTTTTTATATGATAAAACTCATTGTCAGTATTCCTTAATTTTGTTAATCTTCGTACAGTTAAGTTTGCCATTGTAACTAGCCAGAACATGTTTTACATAGTTCCGTCAAAATTAACATACGTTAAATGCTCTGTGTCATGAATATATTTTAACTACTTTTATATTAAGCAGCACTCTATGGACTATCGACAATTAGGAAAAGCAGGAATTCGTGTCAGTGAGTTATCTTTAGGACCATGGTTAACCTTTAGTAAGCACTTAAGCGTTAAACAAGCTAGAAAAATGGCATGTTTAGCCTATGATAATGGCATTAATCTTTTCGATAATGCTGAGCGTTATGCTGAAGGCATGGCTGAGTGTCTAATGGGTGAAGTGATCAAATGCTTTCGCCGAGAATCCTTAGTGATTACCACCAAATTGTACTGGGGTGGTTCTGGCATTAATGATGTAAGCTTGTCTCGTAAACATCTATTAGAGGGCACAAAAAATTCCTTACGTCGCTTGCAACTCGAATATGTTGATCTCCTATTTTGTCATCGCCCAGATCCCCTCACGCCTATCGAGGAGACGGTGCTGGCAATGGACACCATTATTCGTCAGGGACACGCTCTTTATTGGGGCACTTCTGAATGGTCCGCACAACAAATTAAACTAGCCTACGAAATTGCAAAAGAGATGCATTGTATCCCACCAAGCATGGAACAAGCTGAATATAACCTTTTTACAAGAAATCGGGTTGAAGATGAGTATAGTGATTTATACTCCCAATACGGCATGGGGCTTACCACTTGGAGCCCTCTCGCATCAGGTGTGCTCACTGGAAAATACACTCAAGGCATCCCTGCTGAATCAAGACTAGCAACTGAAAAGCGGCTTATTACCGAAGATTTTGCACAACGAATTAATAAGGCTGCTAAATTAAAAATCATGTCTGATGAGTTGGGTTGCACAGCTGCGCAATTATCAATTGCCTGGTGCTTAAAAAATAAAAATGTCAGCTCTGTGATCATCGGTGCCTCATCAGAAGAACAGTTAGTGGAAAATATTATTGCTACGCAAATAAAAAATAAAATTGATTCAAATATTTATTCATATCTAAATGAGAGCTTCGTTTAGCACTTGCGAAATCCTTTCTCAATATAGGAGTAGACATGCACATGTACCACAGCCAACTCTTACAAGGCTCCCTCGAGGAGGTTGCTGCAAAAAATCCAACATCAATTGCTTTAATATACAAAGATACGACACTGACTTATCAGGAGTTAAATAAAAAAGCGAATCAGTTAGCACATTATCTACTTGAACATGGACTAGCAAAAAATTCTATTATAGGGATATATCTTGGTCCTTGTTTTGAGCAAATCATCAGCATTCTCGCTATTTTAAAAATTGGTGCAATATACTTACCATTAGACCAAAGCTATCCGAGTGAACGTATGAAATATATGTTACAAAACAGTGGCGCTGAATTCATCTTAACGACAAAGGATCTGGCGTCTAATTTAAAATATGAAGCAAAAACCATTAGCCTAGATGTAATTAAGCAAAAGTTAAATTCCTATTCAACGGTAATACCAGTAATCGAAGTGGCTGATGATGACCTCGCATATATTATTTACACATCTGGCTCTACCGGCAAACCGAAAGGTGTAATGATCGAACACCGAAGTGCATATAACACAGTGAGCCAAATGGGAAATATTTTTTCTTTACTGCCCACGGACAAAGTTATATTAAATACGTCACTAGCCTTCGACCCTTCGGTGTGGATGATTTTTTGGCCCTTATCTATTGGTGCAAGTGTTGTTATATGTGAATTAGCCAAAGCTCCCTACGAACTCTGTCAACTAATTACTGCCCATCAAGTTCGATTATTTCATGCGGGCCCTACCCTCTTCAGACTATTACTAAATCAGGTGACTATAAATAGCTGTCACAGTCTAAAACTTATTATTGGTGGTGGGGAAGCATGGAAAGTGTCGGACCTAAAAGCACTTAGAGAGCAATTACCTCACTGTGAATTATGCAATGTATACGGCCCAACGGAAGCAAGCATTCATGCAACTTACTGGCAATCTGCTGGCGTCAATATAAATGAATTAAATCAAGTGCCAATAGGCAAGCCTATTGGACAGATGAAAGCCTGGCTCTTAGATGAAAATGATAATGAAGTCTCTGTAGGAAATATTGGTGAACTCTGTTTAAGCGGGACTGGCATTAGCACTGGTTATATCAATCAACCAGAGCTCACCATGGAAAAATTTATTATTACAGATAGTTGCAAATATGCCCGTCTTTACAAAACAGGTGATTTAGCCAAAGCACTACCTGACGGTAACCTTCTCTTCATGGGGCGAACTGATGACCAAATTAAATTAAGAGGGTTTCGTATAGAGCTTCTTGAAATTGAAAACCATATGCTTAACTCTGGCTTCGTAAAAAACGCCTGTGTTTTAATTTACCGGCAGAATGAGAATGATGCCATTCAAAAGCTCGTGGCATTTTATGTCCCGAAAATAGCTGACGATTTACACGCAACACAAAAAATACAAGATTTCCTAAAAACAGTTATTCCCGGATATATGCTTCCGTGTCAGTACATTGTGTTGAAGCAATTGCCCATCACTACTAATCAGAAAATTGATAAAGAAGCGTTACGCCAACTTATGAGTGAACAAATGGCTCTTGATAAAAACACAGCAGAAACTGATATTGCCAATCAAGTTGCATTGGAAAACAGTAACTTGAGCTTATTAACGAATTTATGGCGAGAAGTTTTAAATTTAAGCGAAATCAAACCTGAAGATCATTTTTTTAACATGGGAGGTGACTCACTCAATGCTCTAGATTTGATTGGAAAGCTCAATACCCACTTCAAATTAAATTTGAGTGTCATCTCATTGTTTAATCACCCAACACTTGAAAGTTTTTATGTTCACCTAAGTGAACAATACCAGCAAAAAACCGGCAATGAGCTTTCGCAAAATGTGATAACGACATTAAAACACCAATGGCCATTGAGTGATAACCAAGCATGGTTGCTGCGTATGGCAAAAAAAAGTTTATCCATTAACAATATCGTCATGCCCTATAAAATAGATTCAGCAATTAATCCTATTTTAATCGGTGAAGCTATCACTATACTGCAAAAGCAGCAACCACTATTATGCATTAACATTCACCGTAACGAGACTAACAATCATTACATAACCCTATCGCCAGCCCGTAACGATATCTATAATTTCGTTGATTTATCCCCATTAACACCTTCTAAGCAGTTAGATAAACTAAATAGTTGTGAGACAACTCTCAATAATCAACTAATACAACTGGCATCAGATAGTTTATTAAAAATAAATCTTTTCAAGTGCAGTGAAACTTCATTTGTCATGTATATCTTTATGCACCACCTCATTTCAGATCCTGTCTCTGGTGTTTTAGTGATACAAAATTTAATGGACAATTACCATTGTCTGCTTAACAAGTTAGTTATTGACCATAGAGCTCAAAATATTACATTCATGGATTATACTAACTATGAAATTGAGGAAAAGAAACGCCCTCAATATCTAGCGAATTTAAATGAATGGAGAACCAGGCTATCCAATAAGAAATGGTTGATTTATTTTAAAAATACAGATGACGTTGACATGGCCGCTGGGTTTATTCGTATTCCGTTTCCACCCACCCTGGCTGATGACCTTAAGGGTTACGCTAGGCATAAACGAATAACACTGTTCCCATTATTGCTGACAATATTAAAACAATGTCTTTATGAGCTCTATTCACAAAAAGAATTTAATATTGGTATTAACCTCTCGAAACGAAATGATCAAAAGTGGGCGAAAATGATTGGCCCACTCAGTGAACAGGCCGTATCACCTATAGACTTTGCTAAAGTGGCAAGCTTTGATAACTTACTAAGCATTACCTTAAACAATCTTTCTAATATTCTTAATTCATCTATAACTATTGAAGATCTATATAAAGCACTGTTTGCTCAATCACAAAACCAAACGGAACTATTCAATATATTATTTGATTATGAGAAACAAAATGATGAAAATTTGTTTCACGGAATAAAAGTATCAAACTTACCCGTTAAGCCTTCAGCTGAAGTAAGAAGACACTTATCAATTAGAATTTCAGATAAAGCCGACAATATGTATATCCAAGTTCGTTATCGAAAAAATCTGTTTAATAAGTTAGATATAAAAAACATTACAAGCCATTACTTTAATATTGCTAAGACTATAATAAAAATTCAACAAAAGGAAAAAGTATAATGGTTTCATTTAAACACTGGATAAATCAATGAAGAAAGCAATTATTATTACCGCTTCTCAAGGGCTGGGCCTAAAATTAGCACAAGTATCTGCACAGTTTAAGATTCAGAGCAAAGTTCATATTATCTCAGAACCTGGCGTAGGCGAGCGTCACGACCAAAAACAAACTCATGCCAATATTGTTATTAAACCGCCATTAGCTTCTTCATTAGAAGGGTTTGACTATCTTGTATGGAATACCGGTGTGTTTCTACATAAAGCACTTTCTGACACTACTGATTTTGAAATGGATACATTGATTGACTTGCATTATCGTAAACCATTAAAACTAATCCGTGACATCCATAAGCAAAATAAAGGTCCATACCACTTCATTACCATCGCCTCTTGCTCATCATGGCGCTTACGCAATGATGAAGCTATTTATTGCGGTTTATCTGCCGCTAAGGCCGGATTTGCTCGAAATTTTGCAAATGACTTAACAATTGAATTACCTGGATCTAAGACATTACTTGTTAACCCAGGTGGTGTAAAAACACCGTTCTTTTATGAGAATAAAGCAGCTGAAGCCCAAGGATATTTAGACCAAGAAAATCTCGCCAAGTTTATTTGGCAGACAGCGATAGATCAGCGAGTACCTTTTGAAGAAGTGCAATTTTTGAGAAACAAAAACCCGACAACTAAGATGTCGGGCCCAATTATTGAGTTTACAACGAAAAATCCTGAAATAGTCACAGATAGGAGCAACTAATGATTATCAACTGCCAAGCCATACCTTCATCTTTGATACAACGGGAGCCTTTCTTATGGGGATTAGCCTCTGACATATTCGTTCAGAGCGCTCAAATTGATTTAACTGATGCTTATCCACGACACGGTTTTACTCGCTGTGCTCGCACCAGCGGCCCTCAAAAACACTATTCTTTTGAGTTACTAAATTTGGTAGTCAAAGACCAGGTGCTTGATGAGACAAAACAATATATAGATGACAAGTGGTTAAACATGGCCACATCTCTGTTATCAGTAAGCTATAAACAATCAGTTAGTCAAAAATTAGGGATCAATCTAGATAGTACTACTACCAGTATTGGTTTCTATAAATTTGGGCAAAATGATTTTGTCTCACCACATGTTGATAATGAAAACAAGGTACTTACTCAAATTTTCTACTTCAATCGTTTTTGGGATAAAAGTTGGGGAGGAGACTTGAAAATATTAGGATCTAAAAAACCTGATGATGTGATTTTCTCGCTAGCACCACTTTCAAACTTTTCAACGCTTATTGCTAGATCAGAACATGCCTGGCATATGGTATCCCCTGTTACTGCACATGCCAGCTCACCTAGACTCAGCCTACAACTTGAATTTATCAGGAGTGTTTGATGCTATTAGATACTCATAAACTGGCTAAGGCTGAAATTAATACCCACCCATTTCAATGGGCGCATTTTGAAAAAATTTTTAACGACGCTATTTTAAAAGAGTTAAGCAATACTTTCCCTATGGATAACTACGAGCTGCGGTCTTCATCCCGTGTTGATAAACAATATAAAATTTATCAGAAAATTCTTTATGATACTCGCAAAAATGGCATTATCTCGTCTGCTATTTTACATAATATTTGGCTAGAACTGATTTCAAACCTAGTATCTAACACGTATATCCAACAGTTATCCCAGCTAATCAAGCAAGAGCTTAGCCAATGTAACATTGAGATTAATTGTTGGAAGTATGGGCACGGTTGTTGGCTGTCTTCACATACTGATAAGCCTGAAAAAATAGCAAGCCAATTGTTTTATTTTAATGAAACCTGGGATAAGAGCTGGGGTGGGGCCTTTCGGGTCTTAAACGATAACGATATCAATAACTATCATAGTGAAATATTTCCAGGTTTAGGTAACTCAATTATACTTGTTCGTAGTGATAATTCATGGCATGGAGTTTCGAAACAACTGGGACCCAAGAATACCTATCGACGGGTATTACAACTTATATTTTGGAAGTAGACGACTTAAATATTATGCTTATTTAAATAAGAGGAATAAATATGTCAAATATGATTCAAACTCAATTGCCAGATAAGGAAAGAACTTTTTCTGGCCAAGAAAATGCAATATGGCAAAAGCTGTATAATAAACAATATAACAATCTTCAAAATAAAGCCTTTACTACATTTTTAGACAATCTTGAAAAATTTGATTTGCCATCCGATAGGGTACCTAGCTTATCAAATATTTCAGAGAAGTTGAGGCAAGTCACCGGCTGGGAAGTCAAACCAGTAACTGGCCTACTACAATATGAAGAATATTTTTCACTATTGTCACAAAAGAAATTTCCGTCAACGACATTTATACGATCAAAATATGAAGAGAATCTTTCTATTGACCCCGATATTTTTCATGAAGTTTTTGGCCACTGTACAATGTTACTGTCTCAAGAGTATGCCGATTTTCTGCAAGAATTTGCCAAATTCGCACTGACAGTTAAGCCAGTTGATCGGGCGCTATTTGCAAGACTAATTTGGTTCACTACAGAAACCGGATTAATTGATACGGGATCTGAAATCAAAATTTATGGTAGCAGTATCATGTCTTCTTACGCAGAGGCTACTTACTGCTTAGAGAGTCCTGAGCCAGTACGGAAACAATTCAATATTGTTAATATTTTTAGAGAACCATATCGTGCCGACTTGCTTCAAAAAGTTTATTATGTGATTGAGCGAGTTGACCAGGTGTATGATTTGATAAATGATATACCTCATTTATATGATGCATTAGCTATCGCGAGACAGAAAGGTGAGCTTCAACCACTATTCCCTGTTCAACACAATAAATATAGTAATATTGGACATTGTATTCCGCTAGAAGAGGTTGTGTACGCTTAAAACATGATATTTGACTCTAACTTATAGCTAACTTAAAATAAGATTCTTAGTTCTGATTAAGGTGTTAACGTGCTTGATATATCAAAATTATATTCTGCTTCGCTGGTTGAAGTTCCATTCAAATTTTCGCTAATTCAAGATTTCTTAGATTCAAACTCTGGTAAAATATTATCGGACTCACTACCACATAAAGGAAATTATCGCTCTTCGCGCTCAGAAGGAAGTGATAAAGTGTATAATGTTGTAAATAATATCTTACTCCCATTAGAACCTGAGCTCGCTAAGAAGAATTCTAACTTACCTCTACTGTGGGAAAGCTTAATAAAACAGTTTCAAAGTCTAGAGTACTCTGAAGCACTATCCTACCTACTTAAGGAAGACTTAGAGTTTTGCCATATAGAAATTACATTGAAACGATATAAATATCAAGATTATATCTCTGCACATACTGATAAGGCCTGCGTCAAAGCAACCCATTTACTATTTTTGAATGATGATTGGGACGCTAAATGGGGTGGCTTACTACACTTAATGTATGACAGTGATAATACCTATAAAACTTTTTTACCAACCATAGCCTCCTCACTAGCTTTCGTACGCTCTGATGCTTCTTGGCATAAAGTTTGTCCAGTAACACAGCCTAACAAGGAACGCCTGGCACTGCAGGTTGCTTTTTGGAATACAGTAGAACGTTATGTTGCACCAGGTAGAAAGATTCAAATTGAATAATATTCAAAGTATTAAACATATTTTAGTAATAGGCTCACCAGGTTCAGGGAAGACTACTTTCAGTAAAGAGTTGAGTAAAATATTGGGCTTACCTATCCATCATTTAGATGATTATTATTGGCTTGAAAATTGGCAGCGGATTGATGCGAAAGAATGGGAGTCTACATTACATACACTATGTGCAACACCCACTTGGATTATTGATGGCAACCACTTTAAATCTCTAAATATACGATTGCCTTATACGGAGCTGGTGATTTTTCTGGATTATCCAATTAGGGTATGTGCTTGGAGTTTTTTAATACGTGCCGCCCAACGCTATTTCGGTTTTGACAATGACTCATTACCAATACGGATACGGAATGATCCAGATCACCGTTCTCGCATAAGCATTCAATGGCATATCGCTAAGCTTATTCTTTTTTTTAAACATTCTACTAAACCAAAAATTAAAAAGCTGGTTGCTGAACATTCCGTACAATTCATGAGTTTCACTTCTCGCAAGCAGTGCCAACAATTCTTAGCAGAGCAGCAGCAATACATAATGAATATTAAAGAACATTCACCTGCTGTTTAGTAAGCTGTAATTTCAAATTTAGCAGCATATCTTGGTAATCACTGTGACATAAGCCAATATCATCTAAATACCCACTCACACCACCATAAATACTATTTATATGATGTATTAATAGTGTTGCCGTTTGCGGGCTGGGTGTAAGACGTGCCGCATATTGGACTTTTGATAACCCTTTTTTTGTCCACTTACTTTCAAAATAATTAATATTGTTGAGAAGAGATTTTTCACTTGCAACATAATCAGTAATGATGTCATTTCGCTCCACACCAACGAATAACATTAATAATATTGCTAAAATTCCAGTTCTATCCTTGCCGGCGAAACAAGAAAAAATACAACCCTGTTTATATACTTTGGCTAAGTGGATAATGATATTTTTATATTGCTCTTTGTTAAGTACTAAAAGCTCTTTATACGAATCATAATAATCATTATAGTCAGGATTAGATTTTGTGCGGAAATAATGATTGTTATCATTTATAGGAAAATTTATCCATGTAACACCTGCATCAATTAATTGTTCAGGCTTGCCATTTTTGTCTACCTCCTGCACCGTTCTCATATCCAAATAATGCTTTATCTTTAAGTCATGCGCTATGAAGTTAACTTCCTCAGCACTCAATTCTATTAACTCACCACTTCGATACAAGTATGATGGTGCTTGAGCAGAAGCTTGAAGATTAAATAAAGGCCTAAAGTTCAGCATATGACTTTTTCTTACTCACAACTAGAAATCTTTGCATGAACTGTGGAATAGCAATTGTGGCATAACAACCGCTGGGTAGGTAGAATGCAACTTGGCATGAATACTTCCCCTTATTTAATTCATCTGTTGCAATGGGACCAACCTGTACCGTTGTTTGAATAACGACATTCCTCTTGTGAATAACGGGTTTAAATTCACCTGCTTCAACTATCATACGCGTGTTTACTATTTTTGAGCAATTCTCTAATAATTCAACATAAGCTTCATCATTCCCTAATAATGGATACTCTATACCATCAAGCTCCTTATAAACACAGTCTGCTTGGATTTTAATGACTTGTTCTATAATATTGTGATTCCACAGATATGAAAAATGAGCAGATTGAAAAAATGCTAGCATTCTTTTTTCGAATGCTTGAAAAAATGATGATGCATCAGCGTGGCCTAACTTAGCAGCCTTCCCGTGTTCACTGTTCTGTTTAGATAGCTCAGCTATTGCCACTTGATAATTTTTTTCAAGAACTGCCTTGCCTATAAGATGGGTGTTTTTTATCTGCCCCGGCAGTCCAAAACGCTGACTTCCATAATAGTTGATAAACGCTAAATGATATTCTTTTTGGCGACTTAAGGCTAAGCATGTTGCTTCTGAAAGATTTCTTATTTTTAATTGGAAATTGTTCCCTTTCAATTTTGCAACTTTAAATGGAACATCTCCACTTCCAACATATTTTATTGTAATATATTCTTGATTTTCATTTTTAAACACATTGTTATATTTATTAATACAGTCCTCATCAAGATACACAGGCGATGAAAAATACTGTGCAGTCACACCATCTTCATCTTTCAAACCAGAATACCCTATATCATCGCTAGATAACTGAATATGCTGTGAAATATTATTAATGGCCTCAAAAGTAGTAAATCCTAATTTTGTTAGGTAATAATAATGATGGCTACAGCGTTCTTTTGGCGCCGAGCTTATAGTAAAATCATTTGCCTCAATAACTTGAAAATCTTCTGGAATTTTTTTTATTTCATAGTGAGTCATTGGGTTCCACCATTTAATGTTGTTTATTAGCTACGGATAATGCCACTCGCTTTTTCCATATGGTTTACCTGCTTTCAAACCAGCCTGCTTGCATCTTTGTGTAAATTTATTAGCTTCTTTTAACTGTATTGAATCCTCTGTATAGGTTAGCCCCATAATATGGTGAAGCCATGGCTCCTGTCCCATAGCATAAACATATGCTTCTTTACACGCTAATGCTTCTGTAATTTGCCAGGCTTTGTCACAATCAGAACCGTTTAAACGCCTTGATTGATCAAATTCATAGTTTAACTTTTTATGGAACAATGGACCATATGTCCAACTCGAAGGTGCACCGGAACATTCCATGCCAATAAACATTGTATCAACTGGACCAGTATGTGAGGCAAGTTTTTTATATAAACTATTATCTAAGTTATTTGAATCAACAGCAAATAATAATGTTCGGCCATTTATCTTAATATGGTAAGCAGATTTACTTTGAATGTTTAAATCACCGTGTTCACCCAAAAAAGGTATCCCTGTAATTTCCCCATCGGAGAATGATATCGTTTCAAGCTCATCCAACTGAGTAATATTGCCAAAGCCAATATGCTGCAGTATTAGCTTTAATGACGGATCAGCCAAACAACCATTATTATTTCTGGGTATGACAATCTGATCCACTTGATGCCTTATTTGTAATAACGTTTCAAAATCAAAATGATCCTGATGATTATGAGTAATTAAGACATAATCAATTTTATTGGGCAAATCCAAATAACTGAAGCGTTCAGGCTTTGCGTTATATGAATAACTTATCAAAGGGTCGATCAGTATAGAAGTGTTTTTTGTTTCCATTAAAACACAGGCATGACCAAAATATCTAACTCTTAGCCCATCGGACTCATATCGCCTATGCATATTGGGACATTCTTCTGTAAAGTATGTAGAAAATTGTTGCTGCTGCTTATCAACTATATTCAAGATTTCCATAAGCTTATTCAAATCACAAGCCTCTCTTCTTGATTGATAAAGCATATCAATACTTTGTTGCGAAAAAGGTATATTTAATGATATTTTTCTTTCAGAAGGTAGATAAGGTGTACTCAGTGAAAATGGCCTCATATCTTCATTGATCGTCGACAGGACCACCGATTGCTTGTTTGAATCGTAGTATTGCTGATAGATTAAAGGCTCAATAAAGCGGATATTAGCGTTGTTATGTAGATCATAAACAAGCTCAACACAACCTGCGAGTTGTGATGGTACGTCAGAATAGAAGCTCTCTAAAGAAAGTCCATTTGCTGAATTCTCTAACATCGCATGTAATCTATCTATCGCCTCAGATAGCTCTAATAATTGTCGTTCATTCACTAAAGTTGACTGATACAAAGCTTTAATTTTTTCAACTTCAATTGTTGGCAAGTTAATATAAGGCCCGCCAATTAATTTAGGATCCTTGCTTGCATTTAAATGCAGTTCAGGATGCTTAATGTATGATTGCAGTATCTGAAGGTAACGTTTAGAAAGATTTGCGCTGGCAGTGGTTGGGGCTAGCAAATGTGACCATGCGTACCAATTTGATATTAAAGGTTCCGTGCATACATTAGATCTTAGCCAATGTTTTTTCATAGAGGACTTACCTTAAAGTATTTATTTTTCCTGTTACGCTTCTACTAATGTCTCTGGTTCCGACATTAGAGCTGACTTGTACTGCGGTATATTTTTATGTACGGCGGTAGGTCTATCACTCTCAAGCGCATAAAATAATTTCAAATATTCATAAGCTATATCCTTTTCTAAAAAACCAGATGGGAAATATTGCCTATTAAATTCACTGACTTGAGCGACTGTCATATCTTCACGTAATAATTGATACGATGTATAGATTGTGGGCCTTATTCTTGCACCATAACTTAAACACGTTTCAATTGTTGCCTTCACATCCTCCGGTGTATCTCCTGGTAATCCTAAGATAATAAAACAATTGAGCTCCACTCCAAACTCGTTGCAAACACTTACCATTTCTTTAAATTGCTGAAGAATATCATGCTTACATTTAGGTAATCCCATTGAAGCTGCCCGAGTAAATGACTCAATGCCTAGGCTAATGCGGATGCAGCCACAGGCAGCCATCTTTTCAATCAGCTTTCGGTTCAAACATTTTAAAACTGTAATACATTTCCATGAGTAGATATTTTTTTCATTAGACAGCTTCTCACAAAAATCAAAAACCCATTTATGATTGAGTGTAAACGTAGGACAATAGAAAGTGAAATATTCAAACTGTTGTTTACTAAACGCCTCTCGTATATAGTTAATTGTGCGATCAACTGACAATCGCCGTTCTAGTTTTCCCTGCATTGGTGGTATATCACAAAATTCACAGCAAAATGGACACCCTCTTGCTAAAGGTATCACAAGCTCTTGCCTGTGTGGAATACCACAAAATTTATTTAAGTCATTCTTATACATATAATTATAATTCGAGTATGGGATTTCATTTACATCTGGTAAGACCCAGTCATCTGATGGAAGAAAAGTTCCCGTTTTGGCTTCTGTGTCTGCCGAAAGTAGCACCCCTGCTGGTAATACAGATGAATCCATTAAATAATTTACATATGCCGCCACACCGGATTCATAATCCCCGGTACAATGTACCGCGTTGATATCAAATTGAAAAAAGAAACGCGGTATTTGTTTACTTAATCTGCCAAAAGTAATGACTTTAGCATCAGGACAGAAAACTTCTTTATATTTCATAAAGCGTGGAAATGTATCTATCCCATCAAAATCATTCATTAAGACAATAAGATCAATGTCTTTAATTAGTAGATCACAGATTTCTTTCCATGTAAAGTTTAAAGCTGCTGCGTCAATACAGGTAACTATAGTATTGGCTACGTTTTTTCGTAAATATGAACCCACTTGAAAAAGTGGTAAGTGATGACCAGCATTAAAATAACTTGGTACATACGGGGGAATAATGCAAAGAATTTCCATCAGTCGCTCCTCATGACATTACATGGTACGCATCGTGCGCAAGCATCTTATCATTATCATGCTAACGTATCAAAGCCCTTTATTAACCATTTCAATGTGAGCATTCATTTTTTTTAAATTTGAAACGAAATTAACATAGCCTCGATTCAAGTGATGACTATTAGCAAGTACATTGCTACCTGGCGCATCCAATGCCAAGATCATAAGTAATGCAGCTGCGCGTAAATCAGGACAAACAATTATCTCCTGTGCATGACACAGTTTTGACGGCAAAATGCTTACGCTATTTTCATCCCGCTTTAAACTTACACAAAATTTCTCTGCCTCAGTGATATAGTTGAAGCGATCGTACCAGACATGTTCTGTTATCTTGCTTGCCCCATTAGCTTTAAGCATTAATGCGACAAGTAATGGATGATGATCAGTGCATATCCCATAAGGGGTAATTTCAATATCTACAGCCACCAGCTCAGCCCCCCCCTTTACTATCACATTGTGTGAGTCAATCCTATAATCCAATCCAATTTTATTGAATAAGCCTAATTCAGGGGTCAAAATAGGCCATGTGCGTTCCAGAGTAATATTAGTTAAACATAGTTCAATTTCATGGTAACCGGCAATGCACATATAAGTAATAATTTCCGATGGATCTGAAATAACCTTGTAATCTAGATTAGATGGCAGGTTATCGTAGCTTATTTCAATTTTTGATGAGTCATAATCAACCTTAAAACCAAGCAATTTTGCGAAACGAAGCAAATCAATAGTTTCTGACTTAAGGAACGGGTTCAAAATAACAGTTACTCCTTCTTCTATTGATAAAGCCAACAAAATTGCTGTTTTTGTAGCACCTGATGTTAATGGGCCCATGACTTGATCATCTATATATGCATAATTATTCATATCAATAGTAGTAGCATTAAGTTTGGCTGCTTCAACTACAATCTCATCGCCAAGATACTTAACACTTGCCCCAAAATTTATCATTACATCTAAAACATGCTCTACAGGCCGCTCATATCCTTGAGTTTGCGAACCAATTTGACAACCACCACTCTTGCCAAAGACACATTTGCCAAAACGAGCAAGCAGTGCTGGCATCAAATAAAGTGAGCCATGAATTTGTTCACTTAAATCCTTAGGGATTTTATGGTCGGAGAGCATATTTGTATCTGCTGAAAACACTTTATTATGATAAGAACAGCTAGCCCCAAGTATTTGCATGATTTCTACGAGCAATGTGGTGTCTAAAAGATTAGGAACATTATGCAAAGTAATTGAAATACTTGGTAATATGATGGTGGCTGCAATGAGAAGATTTGAGGAATGACGATAACCACTAATATCGATATTGCAATTACTAAGTTTCGTTTTTTTTACTACTAAAAGTTCTTGGTTTAATAAAGCTTTTTGAGGCTTTTCATTTACTGCTAATGTAGGTAATATGTCCACGAAAATTGATTGTCTCACTATGATTTTTTTCAGATATTATCAAACTTACCTAATTTTGAAAAGTATATAGTGCCCTTACACCAAGAGAAATTATGGATAACTTACACCAAAAACATATAGAAAGGACTAATAAGCGATTATCAACAAAGCTTTTTGGAAAAGAGATCACAAGCCCGTTGATTCTTGGGTCTGGCACTCTTATTGAAACCTTTGAAGAAATTGCGGCCTTTCTTACTGCGGGTGCGGGTGCGGTCGTACCCCGCACAACTAGAAAAGTCATGCAACGTACATCTCATCCAACACCACATTTATATCAATATGGGACGAGAAAGTATCCTGTCATGCTAAATGCCGAGTGGACTGGTGCTGATATTAATTATTGGCGTCCGTATCTGCCAGCTATGTCTGAGAACCGACAAATAATTATGTCTATTTCTGGCAGAGACATTAATGATTGCCTTATGGTATGTAAGGAGCTTGACCAATTTAACGGTTGGCTTTATTTTGAAATCAATATGAGCTGTGCACATAGTAATTATGTGCATGGCATGATAACTAGAGATGAGCAACATATTAAAAATACGATTGCTTGCTTAAAAGATGCGGGAATTAAAACACCAATCGCTATTAAATTAGGTCATTCTGACAGCATTATTCACCTATCAAATACAGCAAAAGAAAGTGGTGCTGACGCAATCGTTGCTGTAAATACTTATGGTCCTATTTTTGATTTCACCATCGATGAAACAGGTACGCCGCGCTCAATTCTAGGAATTGAAGGAGGTAAAGGTGGCTTATCAGGGGCTCCCTTATTTCCAATAGCACTCACCACCATCGCTGAAATAAAAAATCAAGTCGATATAACGGTAATTGGATGCGGCGGGGCGGTGACAGCTTCAGATATTATTAAAATGATAATGGCTGGTGCAGATGCCGTGCAAATTTATACTGCAGCACATGCAAGAGGAATTAATGCACCGTCATACTTTAGTGACACTAACAACAATTTGCTTAATTTTATGGAAAGCCATGCTATAAAAAATCTGCGATCTATTACTGGAAAAGCACTACATCTTCTTGATCAGAAAACGCATTTAGATGTAGTGGTCCCCTCACTTAATGAGACCTTGTGTATAGGATGCAATCTTTGTATAGGCATTTGTTTGCCCGATGCTATTGATATTAAACCAGCCCCTTCTGTCAATAAGGTAGGACATACGGTTGAATTGGATGCTAATAAATGCATTGGTTGCGGACACTGCATTCCTATTTGTCCAACCACACCAAAGGCATTGCAGTTACCCTAGCCTGTCTCCAATTTCTTATAAATTATTTTATTTTCATTTGAGCTCGATTTTTTCATCAGAGGAAAAAATAGGAGCAAAGCGATCACTGAAAACACAATACTTATTAAAAATGGAATTTTGGGTGATAAATGATGTCCGACAGCGGCAATATTACACATGATGGCACCAATTAATAATCTTAAACTACTCGCCACACTCAAAATGCTACCTTGTTTGTATTTGCTAGTGAAACTTGATATTAAAGAAATTGAATTGGTAATGGAAATTGGAATAAAAACACCTAACACTAACACCAACAATAAAAAGACCGGCAATGATTTTGCGCCTATTAGTCCTAGTAAACAAAAAATTATCGCACCCAAACCCATAACGATGCAAATCACACTTGAAGAGAACTTAGCGAGTAAAAAATTAATGAAATAACCGTTCCCAAAAATTTTTCCGGTAGATAACACCATTACTGACAAAGCAATTATTGCCGAAGTAGCATTCCATTTGCTTACTAGATAGACGGGAATAAACTGATAAAGAATATCTACTGCTGCAGTAATTATTAGGTTTGGTATTAGCAGAGCCTTCATGCCTGGCTTCGTTAAATAGTATGAAATATTTTTTATGCTATTTTTGAGTATTTTGTATAAATCAGTATTTGATTTTACAACGTTTCTTTGACGAAATGTTTCAACAAAAAATAGTGTAACTAAAATAAACGTACAAAAACTTAGAATTGCAGCTACAAAAAATGGAGTACTATAAGTGAAATAGCTAACAATATTCTTATTAGAACATATGCTTCCAAGTAATGGCCCAACCAAAAAACCCATGGTTAGTGCAATGTTGATTCTACCAAACCACTTTGTTTTGTCACCTATGCTAGAACTAATATCACTTATGGCCGCCATAGCTATAACAACATTACCTTCAAATGCCCCACAAAAAAACCGAACGACTATAAGTAAAAAATAATATTTATGGGCAATAAAAACTCCCGAGAGAATGAAAGTGATTAGTGCGCCCATAAGCGTGATTTGTAATATTTTTTTTCTTCCATGAGTGTCAGACAGATAACCAAAAATGGCCATCCCTAATGCCTGGCCTAGAGGATAAGTACTAATGATGAGGCTGTAAATTATTAAGCCATGCGCACTATTGTTTTTAATAAATAAAATAGGGAAAATAGCAAATGGTAGTGCGAGCCCAATAAATGTCAACACCACAATTAAGTGTAACAGTAATACTTGAAAAAGCATTGAATGCTTAACATTAAGCGAACTAATGGTAAGCCAATTAAACATTTAAAAATTCATTTTTAAACTGAATAAAATACTTCTTCAGGCTGTCTATATGTTTAGTTTCAGGAATAGTAAATCGTATGCAAGTCTTTAAATCACTCACGCTATCCAAACACTTGATTGCTATTTTGTGTGCATCGAAAAATTTAGTTATTTTTTTTGCTGTTGTTTTATCATGGATATCAACAGTTAAAAAATGAGTACTAGTATTATATATATTCCAGCTAGTAAAATTTCCCCGCAAGAAGGCCACCATATCTTGTTTAATTGAGTCAATATCTTCTAGAATTTCATTGATGGTATTATTATTTTTTAATAGGAAATTAAAGTATGCTAGTGATATTCCACTCACGGCATTTTCAACTCCAGTTTTTCGTAAATAGCCAATAATTTCCGCACTAGAAAATACACATGAAAATCTTAACCCTGCAATTCCATGAGATTTGGAATAGCTTCGCATCACTATAAGATTTTTATATTTATTCAGCAATGGCAGGTGGTTCAACCTTGAAAAAGCTGTATATGCCTCATCAATCAATAATAAATGATTATGCTCGTAGCAGCACTTAGCAATTTTTTGGATATCTTCAAACCTCAGATGGTAACCTGTAATTCCATTGGGATTACTTAACACTACCAAAGACGGTTGCGTCATGGCTATAAGATCAAGATAGCTTTCAAGAAGAGCATCAAGCCTTCTCGCCTGTACATCCATTTTTACAATCTTCAACCCATTAATTAACGCGTAATTGTTATAACTATAATATTCTGGATTACATAAAATGACCGATTTATGGTTACCCAGGTATGTTAGCAGTAAGTTAATCGTAAAATCAGAACCTGGTGTTAGTAACACTTGCTCAGGACTAACTTTAAGCAGTTGAGCAATCTCAGCTTGAGCAGGCGCGTAATTAGGATAACACCGTGTTATCTCCCCAAGATGCTGGTGATAAAATTGCTGGCTAAGCTCTCTTAAAACGGGATGGTGTAATTCATTGCTAGAGAGATTTAAAATTCCCTGGTAAGATTTTTTAACCCTATTGTCTATAGAGTTAAAGGTAGGGTTCATGAACTCCTTAACTTGAAAAACCATATTTTTTCCTTCCAATCTCGCAAAGCTCGTAACACTATATAAAATAAACTAGGATATTTGCTCTGCCAAGCTCTTTTCAAATGAGATTAGACTTTTCAGCCTCTAATGTCGGAGCCTAATTCTATGCGATAGATTAAGATCATGTCAAATTGCCCCATTAATCTCGCATTTTGTTGAATATTGGTAACCAGTCACGTAGAATTCATACCTGTCCATTGTCAAAGCACTTATTAGATTACGGTGGTAGTACATGTTAAACAGAAGAGAAGCTAACATATCGGAAGAAAGCTCTAACTCAAGTGACAGTGAGATAGACGCGGTAGAATTTATAGAAACTTACTCCGATGACGATGAAGAGGAAGCTGCAGACGCTGGCACAACCATAGTAGAGCTTACAAAACTACAGAGCATAAAAGAGATGTTAACAATCGTTATCCCTTGCTCAGTAAATGAATTCATCATAAATGGCGAGTTCTTTGTCAAGACTCTCATTTTTTCCAAAATTGGATCCGATGAATTAGCCGCAAGCACCCTCATTTCAACCTCCTCACTTCTCACCATCGCAACAGCAAAAGCTATTTTAATTTCTACTAATGTTTATGCAGCAAGAGCTGGAGAAAATGATCTTTTACTCGCAAGCATACTGCAACAATCATGGCTACAAGCAACACTTCAGAGTATTCCTCTGATCGTAGTACTGTCCTTCACGAAATCTGTCTTTGATATCTTGAGTCAACCACAAGATATATCTGAGATAGCAAGCCAGTATCTGCTTTATAACAACATAGCACTCCCAGCTATACTCCTACTGCAAAGTAACCAAATGTTTGCTATCGGTTTAAAAAGACCTAATCTTGCTTTAATTTCAACTATTATTAGCACTTCTCTTACGCTAGGACTGAGTTACATCTTGGCCTTTGGAAAGTTGGGCTTACCAGAGCTTGGAATGACGGGCGTTGCAGTGAGTACAGCAATCTCCAGCTGGTTATCCTTTGCGGGGATGGCAGCCTATTTTGCAATATTTGATAAACAAATAAAAAAATTAAATATATTCAAAATTAATTGCGCGCGTGAATTTCGTGTTTTAGGAAAAATGTTTAAAACAGGACTTCCAATTGGCTTAAATGTTTTGTCAGAGTTTGGTAGCTATTTTCTGATGAGTATTATGGTTGGCACATTAGGTAAAAATTATTTGATAGCTGAACAAATCACTGCACAATATAGTGGTTTACTATTGGGACCTGTAATGGCAACAGCTATCGCTACTGATGTCCTAGTAGGCCACGATATCGCTAGTCATAATGCACGTAATATTAAGAGACTAGCTTATACAGGCATAGCAATCGGTGCAACCATCTCAACGGCTGGCTTAATTGTCTTAAGCTCAGCCCCCAAACTGCTAGCTAGCCCTTTTTTAGATGAAGAGGAAAATTCATATGATGACATTTTGTCTTTACTTCCCATACTGTTCATCATAATTGGCATAAATAATATAGGGGAAGCTCTAAGAAATATCAGTGGTGGTGCCCTAAGAGGATTTTATGATACTACTGTGCCGATGCTAATTACAGCACTGATATTCTGGGTAGTTGGCTTGCCAATATCATATATACTTACATTCTTACTTGGCTTAGATGTCAATGGCATTTTTATGGGACGAGGTATTGGGATCTTTTCTACCGGTCTAGCACTTTTCCATAGATGGTATAAAAAAAGCAACGACCCGGCTGTTGCTATTCAAGATAGCACATCGAGCCTCCTATCAAAATTTGGCGTTGTATCTTCAAGAATTAAAAAATGTTGTAGCTCCGAAGCCCCAGAAACATTAAGTAGCGACGATGAACAACTTGAATTACCATTTGTTGAGCTACAAGTTCCCATACATTAGAATATATAAATTAAGGGTGCAAGAAAATAATTTTACAGAAATATTTTTTTTAATTGGTTACCATGGTTAAATGTAGGTAGTAGGGATTTATACATGAGAAAAGCTTTAGTCAGTATTTTATTCATAGTTAATATCTGTGTTTCAGCAGAAGTTTTTGCCATACCTCATTCACGGCTAGCTCAAGTCAAACAACAAATTATTGAGTATCATCAAAGTGGAGCTTATGAGTATGATTTAGAAAAGCTTGTAGAACAAGCTAATGCTTATTTATCAAAACGCATTGCGGAAAACAATAGCTCTAAGCACCATAAAAAATTGGCGGTTGTTTTTGATGTTGATGATACCGCTTTGTCTAACTATCAATACTTCAAAACGTCTGACTTTAGTGACAATAGTAACGTGTGGAATAAAGTGCTCAATAATGCTGACAGTCCACCACTAATACCTATAAAAAATATTTATCAATATGCCGTTGGTCATGGTGTTAAAATATTTTTTATCACCGGACGTCGTGAAGCTTATCGAAAGCAGACTGAAATAAACTTGCTATCTGCGGGCTACACTGTCTATGAAGGTTTATATTTACAATCCAACAATTATAACAACTTGTCCGCTGCACCATTTAAAACAAAAGCGCGCATGAATATAACAAAAAAAGGTTACGAGATCATTGCCAATTTTGGTGATCATTATTCAGATCTAAGAGGAGGCTACGCAGAAAGAATCTATAAATTGCCCAATTATATTTATTAGTTTAACGAAAACTAGTACTTACTGGGGGCGTTGTTTCCTTAGTCAATAACCGAGCAAAAGTGGTTACCTAATATGATGCTCTATAATCAGGGCTAACGCTCATCACAGACAAGGAAAAGTCAGAATGCCCAATCAATATCCCGAGAAAAAAGGCTGGAAAGTCCCGAAGCAGCGTTATAAAGTGAGCAACTGGTCTGATTATAATGCGGCATTATGCCAGCGGGGCCGTCTTGACCTCTGGGTGTCAG
>JAJFKI010000049.1 GCA_021773295.1 Gammaproteobacteria bacterium
TGCATCTCGCTCAAGCTGCGCTACGTACTGTTGCCTATTCTCCTCTGTGGGTCTCTTAATACACGCTGGTGTGAACTCGCCGCTACAAATACTGGTACGCTGCCTCCTTGTACTTGCGAAAAAGCTCGCGTAGCCTGCCCTTGCAGCACTCATCACAGGTAGACTTTCCGGGCGAACACGTAACTGCTTATCGCTAATCACCGCTAAGCGCTGCTGCGTTTCTTCGATGTTCTCTTGAACCTGCTCTGGTGTTTTTTTCTTTTTGGGTGCTGGCGCTGCTGGTCTCATGGCCATTGCGGAGCTAGCATGTTCTTTAATCTCATTAATTGCCTGTGACAGGTGAGCCGCCACCGGTGTGACGCTCGTTGCTTCAGGCCGGCCTAATTTTGCATTAAAGTGCTCAAGACGCTGCTCCATAAAAATCGTATTCGCTTTTGCTGATACCGCCACATAATCCACAATTGCACCTGTGCCACGGTCAACCTGCTTTATGTTAAGCTTCAGCGCGCTGGCTAATGCCATGGCTTGTGGCTGGCTGGCATACGTGCCATTTTTTTGGTGTCGTGCGCAATAGTCAGAAAAACCCCGCCTCATCCACCATCGGTTAAAGGCCGGCTTAATGGACTCTCGAATAGCCTCAACAGTACTAGGCGCTTTCACTTGTGTACCGATGAGCTCAAACCAGGCCGGCACCGCCTCCATCCGGCCATATTCCCCACCCGACAGCTTGAACTTCATGAGCGCCACTGTCTCACTATCAAGGCACAAGCGCTCGGCGTGTGTTACACAAATGTAAGCCACTAATTCATTAAAACAAAGCTCGGATGCTCGGGCGCTCGCCACACGATGGTTTTGTAAAGCGGTGACCATCACGGCGCGTAGCGGCTGAGCGCAAACAAATTGAAGCTGGGGCCAATCACAGTGTGCTGTCACTGTGGCTAAAGGTGTCTCTTCTGCCGGATGACTTGGCGTAAAATAAGCTAATAACTGTCTCACCTGTGCGACCAGTGTATGTTCTGGGTTAAAGGCTAAGGCAGGGATTGATTCAAAAACAGGTTGCAAGAAGCGTTGCTTTATCGCATCACTAGTTTCAGTGTCCTCTTGAATATCACCCGACAAAATGCCGTGGATAATACTCAGTGCGGTCGCGTTAAAAAAACAGTTACCATCAGGTGATGCCTGTGCCACCGGCATGACTTGTTTCATGGTGTAGCGGTGAAGCGCCTCGTCAATAGCTTGTTGCTTGGCGGCCAGTACCGTCGTATTGCAGTGAGGGCACTCACTGTTTTGATAGGCGTTACGCAGTAACACACTTTTGAATAAAACCAACAATCGGTTGACTTCATCCATGTCCCAATCACCATCACGAATTAGTGCCGGATTTAAAGCGATTTTATGCTGATGCAGAAAACGCATGAGCTGCTGCATGATATGCTGTGGTGCCTGTGATAGCACCGTATCTTCATGGCAATGTTCGCGGTTTTGTTCACGATACCCGAGTAAGGCCGTAAAGTTTAGTGTTTGTGAGCTATCTTGTAATAAGTAACTCAATACTTGATGATTTGTTTTTGCAGTTGATGCATTGAAAGCATCGTCAATGTTAAAAAGTTCCGTAATCACAATAGAATCTCCTTCTACTTTAATAGTTATATTAAATGGGCATCATTCCCGCTTGTATGCCGATGACTAACAACCCCCATAAGATAATACTTATGGGGACTGCGAAGACAACTAATCCAAAAGGTAACTTCATTGTTATATGCTCCATTTTATGGGTTAGGTTAAGGGCCTTATTAAACAGCCGTTGCTTCAGTGTTATTTTCCGCTTGAATTTTTAAATAAATTTCCTCGCGGTGTACGCTCACATCCTTGGGGGCGTTAATCCCAAGCCTGACGTATCGGCCTTTGACTTCTAAGATTTTAACTTCAACTTGATTGTCGTTAATCAAAATTGATTCGCTTGGTTTTCTGGTAAGAATTAACATAATGTAATCTCCCTAAGTGTAATAATTAATATGAAGGTTTCTTCATATTTGGGTTAACAACTCTGACTGGGCACCATGCTTTGTCAGTTCCGTGTGTGCTAAAAAAAGCACTGGGTTGTGATAAGTAATTGGCGATGGATTGAATCGCGGTTTCACTGTATCTTCTTAAATCAAACAAGTGTTCCATTTTTTACCTCCTGTACACAAATAAATCTATTGATTACTTGCCTATTGCTCGGTTACAATGCTTAATCATAATGAGCGTAAGTTTTTGCATCTGCATGGGGTTATTAAGCAGTGCTGGTATATCTTGTTTGTCTTCCATATTCTGCATCTTAAATACTCCATGCTGCGCATTAATTTAACATCAGGTTTAAATTAGACCACATAAACATAATAAAAAAAATGGTTTTGAAATGAGCATTATTAATGTCCGTTATTAATGCTCATAAATATGAACATAAAATGGTGAAAAGAATGAGTAATACACATCTTGCAATTGAAGAAACAACAGAAGATCAATGTAAAAAAAATGATAATTTTCAATGGAATAACAGCGATAATGACCATTTTTATGGCCATGTTGCGCCACAGGGCCTAATGGAGTTTTCAAAGAAAGCAGGGCTTGAAACATCATGCGATTTAGAATTATTAAACCCCATTATTAACGAATCAAGCTCCATTTTAGAAGTTGGTGCAGGGTACGGCAGAGTAATCAAATACCTTTTAGATAATAATTTTAAAGGCGAAATCACAGCTATCGAAAGAAATGCTTCTATGTTTCAGCACTTAAAAAATAATTATGGCAATTATGCTACCCTTTTGAATCTCGATATATTCCACTGTGAACAGATCCAAGAACGTTTTGATTTGATCCTATATCTATGGCTTGGGATAGCGGACTTCCCTGCTTTGGAGCAGGAGCAAGTAATATCAAAGCTCAAAAAATTACTTAATCCAAATGGTAAGCTTGTTATCGATACTATGCCAGATGAAACCTTGTTGCTTCAGAGTGAGCAGCTAGATCAAAAAACCTTTTTACTGACCACTGATAACAGCCAGGTTTATATTAGAAAACCACATGAAGAAGACATCAGAGCATATGCTATGACAGCCGGTTTTTTAAGTGTGGATAAACGCCCCTATTTTACAACAACTGGTCGCGAAAGAATGATATATATTCTGTCTTAGTTTTCTTAAGGTTTTTGAGAAACTCTGATGAGCGCCTGAATAAATGAGCATTTTCCAGGATTTTCAGAAAACTTTTTTCCTTTGATGGTAGTAGTAAAACGGGGATCTTCGTTTAGCATTTCCGCACTACTTCTAATACCAGGGTGTGGTACTGTGTGGTTATGAAAATATTCAAGCACTACTTTTTCACAAACATCACCAAGAGCTGATTGAGATATATTAAACTTATCCGTTGATAACTCCCTCATAAATCGATTCAGAACGCTCATTACTTCGATAAGATCAGTCATATGATTAGTGCGGCTACGTGAACTTTGCTTAAATTCAAATGCTACAGGATGTGATAGTGAGTAATAGGCTGGTTTTGACCTTGGATTATCAGGATCAAAAAGCTGCGGTTGAATGATCGTAGCGGCATATTTTTTCAGGCCATAAATATTTTCATAAGCATCTTGGATCAATTCGAATGGTCCGCCTAAGTTGTTGGTTGCAGGAGCAAGCCCCGCAAAGGCACCAACAGCAATGTACAATAAGTATTTAACAATATCTAATGTATATGCACTAGGCCTAATTTCATAATCTTTTAATATTAATGAAGAAACTAAATCATAAATGACGTGGTTATTTGCTAGCTCATTTCCACCCCATATAAAATTATGAAAATATTGATAAAACTCTTGCCAACTTATATCATCCAAATGCTCAAACCATTGCTTTGGAAAAAATAAGATTTCTGCATTCCATTTATTGTCAATACTCTTATGATTAGCAATATGACGAAAAATATTCCAGTGTTGTATAGTAGAGCGAGGTGCTGGCGGCAATAGATCAAACTCTCTTTCCAGTAATTTATGCCTCTTCAATTCTGTAATTTTTGGCATCATTGTTACTGTTCTAGCACCAGAAGACATATCCCAAATAAAAACAGCTTGTCTTGATTTTTTTGGTAACAAAACTCGAGAAGCACCAAATGCTACTCCAGGATGAATTAAACCATTTAAGGGGATAGTACGATCATCAAGCGGCAAGTAAACTTCAAAAGTATTTTTCAAAACAAAGCTAACAGGATTAGAATTCATATTATAGTTTATGGACTCTATGATGGAAGGATCTAATGAGTTATCAGTAATTGGTACCAGTGTTCCGTTATCATTTGGCAACATAAGAATAGAGCGTCGCAACACCTCTGCTCCATAGGGATAGGTTGCCTTAACTAGCCAGTGCTTCTTACCAGGACTTAATGAATCGATAATTTTGGCAAACTCTGGATTAACAGCGGCAACATCCTTCTGCACATCTTGCCATGTGACTTTTTCTAACTTACCCTTTAGCTCAAGCATGCGACACCTCCCTTTACTACCTATAGTTGATCTGATATTTTATAACAACATAAACTGTTATAAAATATTGTAGTATAATATGACCAACACCGCAATGACATCCTCAAAATACAAACATCCACCAACATTGTGGATCCTAGCATTAGCCAATGCATGGGATACTTTTAGCTACTTTGGCACACAAACAATTCTCGTATTATATCTAATGCATGTCTTTGATTTATCGAGGACTGATAGCTACATATCCTATGGTGCCTATGCAGCGTTTGCTTACGGCTTGCCTTTGTTTGGAGGTATGGTAGGTGATCGCCTATCAAATAGTCGAAACGCTGTCGCCTTTGGTTTGGCCTTAAATATTATCGGAAACTTAACCATGATGCTCCTGAGCTTACCTAGCTTTTGTATTGGCATGGGGTTTTCACTCATCGGAACTGGGCTATCTAAAAGCAATAGCATGCAGCTTGCTGGTTCACTATACAAAGATAATACCCTTGTAAAAGAAGCAGGTTTCACATTGATTTATATTGCTATTAATATTGGCGGTGCACTTGCGCCTATCACTTACGGTATTATTGCTTATAAGGTAGGGTGGAATTATATTTTTTCACTTAATGCTATTGGCATCACATTAAGCTTATTGATCTACCTTTCACAGTGGAACAAATGGAAAGTAAATAATACTAATATATCTAGTACTTTAAAAAATACTGCAATATTTACAGCATCAATAATTAGCGCCTTATTGGTCGGCACAATCTTATACTATACAAAAGTGTCATTCTGGTTGCTAATAATGTTCTTTGCCGCTGCTTTGGGTTACTTAATCATTGTAATTGCAAATCAAAAAACAAAAAATAAAACGCACTTATTTGCGTTGTTTGTTTTATGCAGTTTTGCGTTATTCTACTTCACAGCAGGACTGCAGATAGGTTCAACTATTACTCTATTTCTACAACATAAAATTCAACAAGGGATTATCAAAATAAAGTTGCCTGCAAGCATTTTCAGTGTCCTGTATTGCGGCTTCGTTTTATTGCTCGCGCCCTTCTTCTCCACATTATGGAAGAAACTAGAGTCCGTAAAACGTCCTCTTAACCCTGTTTACAAAGTAAATCTTGGTATTTTATTAGCCGGGCTTGGTATTGCTGCCTTTACCATTTCGGCCATAACAAACCTAGTTATTATCGGAACTATTATTGGTGTAATGCTATTGAGTGCTGGAGAACTTGTATTAATGCCAACTATACTTACTATAATCAACAACAAGTCACCTAAGAATTTAAGAAGCACATTCATGGGGGGCTGGTATTTGTTTATGGCTCTAGGTGGTTACTTGAGTAGCGTCTTAGCCTCTTCAGCACATTGGTTAGCTGAAACAGCTTCTGTTTTTAACAACTATTTCGCTAGTGAATTTTTTTATATTTCCAGTTTTACGCTCACGATTGCTATTATTATGCTATTTACGGCACAAAAAATAATAAGAATGCTAAATACATAATCGCCTAGCTAGGCACTTAAATTTTCTTTATCTTTAGACTCACACTAACCCGCCTATAAATTATTAACGGGCTAGTGTGCAAATCTTTATAACCATCATTTTACAAACAGCTACAAAAATATTATCAATATGACATCCATCTGTGCAGAGCCTATATTTTTAAAAAGTAATTTAAAACCCAACGTACATATCACACCTCCTTCCCCATAAATATTATTTAAAATCAATGCGCTAATAAAATAAAACGAGCAGACTCAAGAATGTTTACTTTAATAAATAAAGATATTGTACACGAATTAGTTAGAAAAACATCTACAAATTGTTCACATACTACCCTTTAGCCCATCTGTCGTCAATAAAGTTAGGTAACAAATGCCGTGCCACCGAATCATTTACACCCGCTTAAAGGTGACTTTAAAGGATGCTTACTAGTTAAGCGCATGCTTCCTATCTTTTTTATTAAATAAACTTCCTACCGTTTTTTGTGCTTTTAAAAATAGGCACCGCGCACTCTTGGCGTCTTTAGATACCAGTAATATCAGGACTGCCGTAGCTATTATCATGTTTTCCAAAATAAAGTACTTTTCTAAAGGTAATGATAAGGTTTGAATTTGTTCTACTCTTTTTGGTAAATCAATTTCTAACCTTGCTTCAAACATTGAAACTAAATTAGGATACGCTGTTGGATCCATCTCATTCTCATCTGCAATTATTGCATCCATGTTTACCAACTCATTGGCTCCATTAACGAACTGGTGCAACAGAGGCTTAAATAAAGGCATATGCGTTTCAATGCTTGTTAAAAGCCAATTTTGCTCCGGAGATAGGCTTTCCAACAATTTTTCAGTTGCCACAATATCTTCTCTTTCTGACAAAATTTCAGTTTTTTTGATAAATTTATAATAAAAATTCACGGTAGGTAGATAATTTTCAAGAAATAATTTTATATCTTGAATAACAGCGTAGTGTTGTTCTTTGGTTAATCGCATGCCACGCACGATCATCTTCATCAAAAGACAGTATACTATCGGCAACGTATCAGGTAGTAGTTTTGCATTATAGTATCTGCCGTACTTAAAAAGTACTTGGGTATAGCTAAAAAGCATCTGATGCACTACTTCTATACCCTGCTCTTCATTGGGCATTCCATCCCAACCCGGGAAATTACTTGGTTTCATTCGATTAAATTATTCTTAGTTATTCTAATTTATAACTTGTCGTTCTCCATATGTAAAACTGGGTATGGCTTCCCTTGAGCATCAAGTTCTGATCGGCCTACAACCATAAAACCCATTTTTTCATAAAAGTCTTTTGCTCGTGGATTTTGCTCATTGACATCAACTTTAGTTACACTATGATTTTCAACTGCATAGTTGCAAAGAGTAGATCCGATCCCTTGCCCTTGAGCAGTCGGCAAAATAAAAAGCATCTCTATCTTATTATCAGCAACACCAATAAAACCAATAATATCACCTACTACATTTTTACAACACTTAAGGGATACCATATCAAAATATTTATTTAGAATTAATGGTTTCAGTTGAAGAATTACCTCCGACGCCAGGAAATTATGCGTTGCCCTCACCGACTTTTCCCATACTTCTATTAACTGTTCATAATCATGCTTTTCAACATCACAGACTTGGTTCTTCATAATTTTATTTGTCCCATATTTACGTTACTGGACTATGGACAAAACTCCTCCCTGGCTAGCTGAAGCCACTATGAATACGATTCATCTGCTTTCTCACGCAGCTGTTTTTCTAGGGTGTCGCAGTGATCTTGCAGGGTGTAATAGAGTTTCGCATGCCGCTCTGAAGACTCCTCGTATTTATTTGCTTTTTGTTTTGCGGCTTGTGATTCAGCGTAAAGCTTAGCCAATATCGCTTTTAATACGTCAGGCTCATCGGGCAATGCTTGAATGGCTTTGGGTAACGCGCAACTCGTGTCTTTTTCGGTGATGAAGAAGTTAGGCGTGAGTACTTTTATTTCATCTTTAAGCGCCTGTATTTCCTCCGTCAGCATGAAGAATTCTCGGGTGACACCTTGAGTAATGTCTTTAAACACCTGGCGTCGCGCTTTCGCTAAGCGCTGCCGAGCATTCCATGGCGTTTCATATTCATCGGCAACTGCTGCGACTACGGTTTCAAAACGTGCCTTGTCCTCTTTCTCCACGACGAGCTCATAACGCACCAAGCCATGGGTGGCTTGTTCTTGTCGATACTTTTTTTGTGCGCTCGGGCGCTTTCTTGCGTTAATTTTTTCCATGCGATTTACCCCTTCTTCACCGGATATTACTCACCGGAGATAAGTGTAGCGGCTTTTGAGCAGAAAAACCATCAAAACCATTGGTATCGATAAGGGGGAATTATAGAAGCATGTCTAATAATTATATAATTTAATTTTGGATGTCAAAAAAGCATCCAAATATATGGTAGGTGGAAAAAATAAAGCATTACCTAGTAGGATAAGCAGTGAATTGCTAACATCGAAGCACTGGACCCAGCAGACTCTGCAGTAAGTCCCTAATGTGCTGAATACAGAGCTACTTGAAGCACACAAGGGTGTAAAAGCTATCGCATTAAAGCGCATTTTGAGAGATTCACCCAGCCTACTGCTCTCATACCGCCTCGCTTTTAATAAGCTGCATTCATAACTTACAACTTTAACTACAAATTTAGCTAACGCGAAAAATAACCGATGAAAGCATCCCACTCAACAATTGGCGCTGATTTATAAGGAGGCACATTGTTTTCTTCTGGCTTAACGTACTTATAATTATCTAAGAACGCTGTTCTAAAATCATTTTCAAACTGTTGCTGACCAGAATCTGTCATACCTATGTAATCATCATACATTTCTTGAGTTAAAATTATTTTTATGGTTTTTGAGCGCTTGTTAGGCCGAGATGCGTTATTATTAAGCTTCCAGTTAATATAAATCGTAGCATCACCTGTCGGCTCCATCACTATGTTTTTTTCTGCATTAGTGGGGAAAATATCTTTAATTTTTTCCCACAACAATTCAAAAAATACTTTTTTATTCATTATTTACAACTCGCTTCATTAATATTTAAAAAATTAATAGCATTTTACACTGCCAAGTGTAAAAGCACATAATGAAAAGTTTTTCATCTTACTCATTGGAAGTGGTGAACAAGCTTCCTATCTACTTATCCTCCAATAGCAGCTCAACCAACCAATCCACTTCATCTGGTGAAGAAAATGGTATTACAATCCGCCCTTCCCCACTTTCATTTATCTTAACTGTTACTTTTGAGGAAAGTTTCCCTGAAAGCATTTTCACCCAACGATTAACCTTTTGCTCATATATATTAGTTTTCTGTCCTTTTGACTCCTTTGCTCGTTGAATCAATATCTCTGTGGATCTGACCGTCAATTTTTTACTAACAATTTTTTTTGCTAACTCAAGCTGAGTGTTTGAGTCAAATGTCAGTAATAATTTCGCATGGCCTACATCGATCATTTTATCTATTAAAAACTGTTGCACCGGCTCACTTAAGTTCAGAAGTCGTAACTCATTACTAACTGAGGCTCTAGAGCGACCAATAGATTGCGCAACTTCGTCATGAGTCATATTAAACTCTTCAATCAGTCTCCGCAGCGCCATTGCCTCCTCAATTGGGTTAAGCGCTTGACGTTGTATATTTTCAATTAAAGCAAAAGCGAGCGCCACACCGTCATCAACATCTCGCACAACAACAGGTACCTCCATGAGATTTGCGCTAATCGCTGCTCGCCACCGTCGCTCCCCGGCTATGATTTCATACTTACCAGGATCAATTCTCCTCACAATTAAAGGTTGTATCACGCCATGACTTAGAATTGATTCTGTCAATTCTGATAATTGCTCATCAGAAAAATCTTTTCTTGGTTGATATTTTCCTGGTTGCAGAGCCCCAACATCCAAATACTGCAATAGCTGATCAGTTCTGGTTTGTGCTTTTGAGGAAGCAACGAGTGAATCTAGATCTTTAAGCCCTTTAAACCCCTTTAATTCAATATTTGTCATCGTTGCTTTTCCTTAAAAACTACAGAATATACTGCAAACGCCCCACCTTCCCGCATTAGTCCCAGCTTCGCTATAAATATAATAATCTATGATACTGCAAATGTCTCACCCTGTATCGTAAATGCCCCACCCTATCCCGCAAACGTCGCACTTGATCCTGCAAACGTCTCCAAAAAAATCATAACCCATTGTTTTATAACGTTAATATTTAATAGAAACAACTATAAAAGATCTAAAAAAATTAAAACACGTTGTGTTTCTTATGTAAATACGAAATTCAATAATTTATTGCATTTTCACAAAATACGGGGTAATTTATAAAAACAATGAAATTTTATATTTTAAATACAAAGGGAAGATGTAATGTTAGACACACAAATAACACCGTATGGAACTGATCATCCTGAGCAATTAATGGATCAATTCTATCAAGCGGGTAATGAGATGTTACTAAATTTAAGAAATTTTGTAACTAGTCCAAATAACAGAAAAAAATCGCGTACTTGGGGAGCAACTGATGCAGCAAAAATGATAGGTGTCTCAGCCCCTACTTTCCGCAAACTCCAAGAGTCCAAGTCAATACCTGGCATCCTCATAGAAGAAACAAGCAATGGCCGCAAAATAAAAAAATATACTCTCGAAGCTATTAACACACTACGTAATATTGCTGGAACGAGATATAAACGTCCGGTCGGCTCAAAAACATTAACTATTGCAGTATCAAATTTAAAAGGTGGCGTTGGAAAAACTGAAACAGCTGTTGATTTGGGAAAAAAGGCTGCTATCGAAGGGCTTCGCTCTTTATTGCTCGATTTTGATGCACAAGGAACGGCAACTCTGATAAGCTCTGGTCTAATTCCTGACTTGGAATTAAATTATGAGGATACTATTACAAATACTCTTATTTCAGATCTAAATAATATTAAAAATATCATTCTAAAAACTCATTTTGATGGATTCGATATTATTCCAGCAAATTTAGCTATCCAAGATTGTGATTTAATGCTGCCTAATGAAAAGGTAAATAATGTTGAACGCCTTGGCTCGCCTTTTTTAAGATTAGCAGAATCACTAAAACTCATTAAAAATCAATACGATATAATAGTAATTGACTGTGGGCCAAACTTAGGTCTGCTTACTTTAAACGCAATAATCGCATGCGATGGAATGATTATCCCTATCCCACCGAGCATGAATGATTACTCCAGCTTTATTATGTATACAGCTACTTTACGTAATATGTTCAGAGAGCTATCCAGCAAAAAGCTAGATTACTTAAGAATCTTGTTATCAAAGCATACTGGCAGTAATGAAGCATTACAAATGGAAAATATGATGCGAGAGCAGTTTGGAAGATACATATTATCTAACCATATGTGTGAAACAGTGGAGGTATCTAAAGCCGCTAATGAAATTGGAACCATTTATGACGTTTCTAGACCCCGCGGTAGCCGTGAAGCTTACCGGCGAGCCGTGCAACATCTCGATGATGTGAATATGGAAATTATCAATAATTTTAAAGATATTTGGAAAAGTCAGGCGAAGTCAACTACAACAATTGGAGATGCTGTTCATGGATAATAAAAAGCGTAATGTACATAATTCTGGTCCTTTGGGGATGTTGTTACAAACAGGCCAGATTAATAAGCTAGAAGAAACACCAACTGAGACAACGGAAAACATTTCTCATTTTAGTAGACCATCCCCTTCTTACTTTAAAACAGAATCTGGGATTCAATTTACCGAACACGAGCTTGTGTTTGTGGATCCGAAAGAATGCGAGCCGTGGGAATATGCAAATCGTAACGATGAGGAAATGGGTGATATGGATAGCTTGGTGGAATCAATTCGCCTTAATAAGCAATTGCAGCCTGCTTTAATTCGTCCGCATCCTAAGCCGCATGACAATATAAAATACGAAGTAATATTTGGTCGTCGAAGACATTCTGCTTGCCTAATATTAAATATCCCTTTTCTAGCAATCCGTCAAGAAATCTCAGATATCCATGAAGCTATTGCCTCTCAGGACGCAGAAAATAAATTCAGAAAAGATGTTAGCAATTACTCTAATGCTGTTCTATATCGAAAACTCTTAAATGATAAGGTTTTTTTATCTGAATCGGAGCTAGCTAAAAAACTAAAGGTGTCTAAGCAAAGCATTAATGATTTGCTAGCTTATACAAAAATACCTGACGATATTCTTTGTTTGATACCGAATGTCCATATGCTATCAGTTAGTTTTGTTTTGAAGCTAGTGTCATTATTGAAGCAATCCCCTAAGAATATTAAAAAGCTCACTGAGCTGGCCGTACAATTTGGAAAACAAATCAAATCAGCTGCCCAGTTAGAGAAGTCTTTATCTGCCAGCGATAGGCCTGAGAAGGAGCCAAGGGCTCTTACTAGTAAACAATATAAATCTAAAAGCGGGGGCAAACTGTTTACTTTTAAGTTTGATCAGCGCGGGAACCCTTCCATTATCTTCAATAAGGCTTCAGTGGCTAGTTTAGATTTTGAGGAACTTTGTGGAAAGGTTCAGCAACTGATTGAACAATAAATTTTGTGTCCGGATATCCGGACATTTTATAAGGGATAAGTACTGTCCGGATATCCGGACAGTTATCAAGGAGCAAAGATGGAACATCGCAACCTTAAGCAAACGGCCTACAAAGAAACAGAGCTGAAAAAACATGTAAACGCTATACACTGCACTAATAATTTAACTTTAGTTCAGCGTAAGTTGTTTAACGCCTTATTGTTTAATGCTTATTCCGGACTTCAACATAAATCGACATTCCAAATTCAGGCGAGAAAGCTTTGTACCCTTATTGGGTATAACAGTAATGATTATGGTAAATTAAAAAAAGCATTATTAGGGCTTATAACTATAGCCATCGAGTGGAATGTTATTGATTCCGCTTCAGGCAAAGAAGGGCAGTGGAAAGCTAGTTCTATTTTGTCAGCAGCTGAATTAGCTAATGGACTTTGTCGCTATGAGTATAGCCAGATAATGAAAGAACTTCTCTTTCGTCCGGATATATACGGTCGGATTGATATTAGTGTCATGTCGAAGTTTAAGTCCAACTATGGACTTGCGCTGTATGAGAACTGTGTTCGCTACCAAGGATTACCACAAACACCATGGTTTCCTCTGGACGTTTTTAGAAGGCTTATGGGGGTTCTAGGTGACAAATACAGTGTATTTAAAGATTTCAAAAAAAGGGTTCTTAATATTGCCGTAGAGGAAGTAAATAAACTTTCACAGATATCTATTACACCAGAAGTAGAAAGGCAAAATCAAAAAGTTGTAAAAATTAGATTTCAGCTAAGTAAGCATAAAATAAATACGGAAAAGCTCGGTGAGCAATTAGATAATCAAACCCCAAGCATTCTGGAAAAAATATTTGGGCTTTCGGAATCGCTGATTAAAGAGCTGTATGCCAAGTATGAGGCTGACTATATAAGAGATAAAGTCGCGATTATTATGGGCTCCGATAGCTTTGTCTCTGGAAAAATACGCGCGCTGCCTGGCTATTTGATTGACTCGTTGCGAAAAGACTACAAGCAGAGTAAATCGAGTAAAGCTATAGTCGATGAACAGCGAAATAAAATAGAACAAGAAGAGAGGGGAGCCAGAGAGAAGGAAGAAAATCTGCGAACTAAATATGAAAGTTATATTCATGATAAGCTGGCCAATTATTTTTCTTCTTTAACTGATAGTGAGTACCAATGTCTCTTAAATGACTTTGAGTTAGATCTAAAAGCGGGTAGTCAGATTTTTCGCAAATGGTATCGGCAAAAGGGCCTTGAGCATCCTGGGGTTAAGGCTTGTTTTAATGAATTTGTGAAAAAAAACAAAAAAGAGGAAATAGGGGAATTAATGACAGAGGATGTGTTTTTCCAAATTCTAAGTGATTATAGCTAACTAGAGGGTGGGACATTTGCGGGATGACCTGAGGCTGGGGCGTTTGCAGGATGATTTGCTATGCGCTGTCTATACGTGGGCCCTAACTCTGTTTAAGTTTCAGCAATAAATCAAAAAGCTACTCTGAAATAAGAATGTCATTTTCTTTAAGCTTTAGCTTTAATTCGTCATTGTAGTCACTCACCGTATCATAAAGGCTAAGGTATTGATCGGCTTTTCGCTTATACTCAGTCGCCTGTATTTTTGCTTGCTGTGACTCTGAGTAAAGTTTTGACAAAAGCGTTTTCAGTTGCTGCGGATCATCGGGTAGATTCCGTATGGCTTCAGGTAACGGCGCCTTCTGAGGTACATTAGAAATAAAGAAAGAAGGGGAGAGGACTTTTATTTCTTCTTTGAGTGCCTGTATTTGGTCCTTCAGCGCGAAGAAATCATGTATCGCGCCCGAGGTTACTTCCTCAAAAACCAAGGCTCGCGCTTTTGCCATACGACGCCTTATATCCCAAGGCGCTTCAAACTCATCAGCCGCCGCCTCAACAAGCGCCTCGAAGCGGGCTTTTGCGCCCGCATTGACTTGTAACTCGTAACGCACCAAGCCTTTATTATGTTGGGCTTTTCGGTACTTTTTATGCTTGTTAGGCCGATTTTTTGTCTTTAATTGTTCCATGTGATTTTTCCCTGTGTGACCGGAGACGCGTCGCCGGATACTAGTATAGAAGGTTTTGAATGAAAAATCTGCTAAAATCATTACTGGTGATTAGGGACTTAATCACTACTAATGTATAGTATGAACAGGCCGAGATGCGTTGTGTAAAAACATGACAAAATATTGGTGTGAATGAAAATCGCATGGAGAGGGCGCAAAATGGCATCATTACCCACAGAACCAAACGATAACGCGTTG
>JAJFKI010000050.1 GCA_021773295.1 Gammaproteobacteria bacterium
TACTTTAGCTGTTTTAGGTTGGTAATGATTTTAATTTTGACAGTAAAGCAGCACTAAATGCTGGAATAAAAGCTCGCTGGATTTGTAGAGACGGTGCACCACTAGCTGTCATCAAAAAGCATGGCCGCTGGAAAAGTACGAAAATGGTGATAGAGTACATTGAAGCCGGGCGACAATTTGAGGATAGTGCGGTGAATGTGTAATTTGATTTTTCGGGCTAAGGTGGTGTGGGCTGTCTGAATGATATAAAAGTAATCACGTGGGGGGAGCGATGGCGATAGAATTGATTGAGGAGTTAGCTCAGCAGACGGCTTCGTCTTCTACGGAACCGTTACTATCTCGTAGCCAAGGGGCTTGTATTGATGGTCAAACTCTGTGTGTCATTTTACCCCAAGCTATATATTTAAGTGATAGGAACAAACTGCAACACAAAAAGAAGTTGCTAGATTATATTCAAACAGACTTTGAAAATCGAGGGAAGCCCGCGCATCATTTTTGGCACAATATAGAGATTATCGCATCTGCATGTGATGAGAATAGCGCAATGATTGTATTGAATAATAAAGAAGAAATTATTGGTTATATGATATGGTCAATGTATGATGGCGGCGCAGAGATTATTATCGTTGAAGTGAGAGAAGACTGTCGTCGTCAAGGCCTCTTCAAGCAAATGCTCTCAGGCTTTACTGATAAGTTTAAAGAGTTATCAGTACTCTCAGCATATGCTGTTCCACAAGCCCAAGAAATTTTCAAAAAGCTAGGTTGGGAACGTGTACAGGGTGCTAACAGGGAAGAGCACTTTTTCAAAATAGTCAAGCAGGTGCTACGTCCGCTCAAAACGTTGCCACAAGGGCCTGTTATTGCGGTTTGTTCAGAAGAATTTTACCGGGTTGCAAACAACTTAAATCAATATAAGCCTCTAATGAAATACTTTCCAATAGAGCTGGATGAAGATAAAAATTTACGTGTACCCATCGTCACAGACTTTGCTTACGAGGGATACGTTGGTGTGTATTTTAACAAAGAATTAATCACTGAAAATAAACTAAAACGTTTATTTAGTAATACAGTGAGTAGATGTAATAGAGGTCTTCTCGTTATTAATAGGATTGATCCTCTTGATTCAAGATTATGTGATGATAAAAGATTTTTCTCTCAATGCCACCAAAAAGACAAAAACGTAATAACGCTAAATGGACCCCCTATCAAAAGACAACGAGTAGAATCACAACCTACTTTTTTTCAATCAGGAATACCGATAGTTGGTGAGACACCAATACCACAAGCACCCAATGAGCAGGAAAAATTCAGGGAACGATCTTCAAAGAGACAAAAGTAGAAGAGCCAATACGCCTCAGCAGCGGGAAACATCTCTGCAATGGTGGTAAGGCACGAGCAACGCTAAGCAAGGAAGAGCAATTACTTGATACTAATGCGCGACAAACCATCGCTCTCGAATTAGGACACTCAAGAATATCTATTGCGAAAAATTATTGTGCTTAGCAAGTTGGCACTCGACTTGAGGAGGGACGACCTGTACAGTTTCCGTTGAAACCGCCAAGCGGTCTACGCCAGTCGACATTCAACCATGCTCACGTTATAATTATTATTATCAGATAGACCATATTATGCGCCTGTAATAAAGTAAAGGGGATGAGCATGACCAAGTTAGTAGGAAAATGTCACTGCGGCAGAAATAAATTTACTGTTACTACAAAACCAGAGTTTCAATTCATTTGTTATTGCAATGATTGCCGAGCGCTCAATAGTGCTGGACATTTATGTGGAATGCTTTTTGATAAAGAGCAATGGTCAGACGCTAAGGAAACACAAACTTATACCTATAAAGGTGGTAGTGGAAATTCAATCATTATGCATTTTTGCCCAATATGTGCTACACACTTATATGCCTATCCAACAGAACACAAAGATAAGGTTGTGATTAGAGCTAATACGTTAGAAAATTCAGACTTTAATCCGCAGCAATCTATTTTTTCTGAGTCTGCTTTTTCCTGGGATAAAATAGAGTCATATCAAACTTGAACTTATGGGATTCTACTCCGTTAGTAAGAGCTGTTTATTGAGTAGTTAGATCCTATGACTGATTTGTAAAGCTTTGATCGTTATGCCCCAGGGTTTTTCGCGCTCCCCCTAAAGATATTGATGGAATTCAAAAAAACAAATGTCATTGATATTAATCATTTTCGATGGAAATCTCATTGCCGTGGATTTTTTCAACTGCCTAGCGCTGCATGAATTAGAACTCGCCTAGCACAGGATTTTTAACAATCTCTCCGCACTATTATTATCGAGGGGTGCGCTGGGAACTCGCAAGAACTGAGTGAGCTCATGCCAATGTTTTAGCATATACTTGGCGGCTTTACCTAAAGCGCCATTAGGCTCAACGCGCTTTTTTTCCAGCAATTGAGTAAGGTAATTTTCAACGTCTTGCATGATGGTTTTGCTATGTGCTTGATGATAGGTTAATCGTGCTTCGGGCGTCATGCCCTTGGTGTTGTCATCATGGCTATAGACCTTGGCAATACGCTTAATCACATACAGGCATTCTTCTGGATAAAAGTCTTTTAGGTCATCAAACTTTCGAAAGCCATGCCCCAGGCAATAACATAGGATAGTTTCAAAGGAGGATGAGGTGTTACGATTTAAGGCATCACACATATAGATGATATTGTCTTTGTCCGGAGTGCGCTTTGCCAGTAACTGCCCAATCTAGTGTATTTTATTGGGGCCATCTTTACGTGAATAATCATGATATTGCAGATGACCATGTCGTTTTTACGGTGTTTCGGTGAGCGGAATCTAGTACTGGTGCTTCAGAACTGGTAAGCTATTTTTGCAAAAAATTTTACAAAAGGTGCGCAATGACAACAAAACAAAGTAGCCAGTGTAGTGATAATAATCAATCTTGTGATGACATTGAGTATGCTCTTTACTGCGATGGGCTTGAACTGCAATATAAACAGGCAAAAGAAGAGGGGGTCTTTGAGGTATTAAGAGTGCTTGAGTTAGATAAAGAGCATTCGGACAGAACGTTAGTTCAAGCGATTGATTATTTTAACGAGAAAGAGGGCATTGCTGAAAAAATGCACCAATGGACTTTTTGACTGAACATGAAAAAAGCATCGTTAATCAAGATGGGAAATTTCGTGCAGCGCTCTATTGTATGCTTCTATCCATTAAATTCTCTGAAGCTATTGAGAATAAGTCGGCATTCATACAACATTCATTGAAATATGGTGTTGATAGCTAGTGGGGGCACTTTTAGCATGCCCCGTAAATTTCCACACGAATGGGCCTGTTACCCCATGAGCAGCTCCTTACTTTTTCCGTGGCAAAAGGTCATTCATGTTTAAAACAAGTGCTAGCAACGCAGGTAACGAAAAACGGCGACGGTTCAAAAAGCCATCACTGAAAACCCTGTTGGGAATTTGTGGCGCGGTGTCCATACTTCCCGTGCTGGTCCTATGCTTTTCGTATTTTGGAATTATTCTCACCTATAGTGGCTCCGTCCCCATCGGCTTCTACAAGCGGACTTCTAACCCTGCGCATATTCAGCGTGGCGATTACCTTTCATTTTGTCTACCTAACCATATCGCTGCGATGGGGCTTGAGCGGGGGTATATTCATCGAGGAGGTTGTGCGAATGGCAGCGAAGTCCTCATCAAACAAGTGATCGCTGTTCCCGGCGATCGCATTACGCTGACCCATCAAACCCTCGTTATCAACAGTCCTTCATCCAGTATTGTCTATTTTGCGCCGCGCGCAATCACCGATAAGCAGCATTTGCCAGTCCATCATTTTATTAAAAAGGGTGAGTATCGAGCAACAGGCTACTGGGTTTACGGGATTGGCAGCCCACGCCTTTCTTGGGACTCACGTTATTATGGGGGTATACCAAAAGCAGCTATCCGGCATCGCTTTGTGCCTTTGTGGCTATTTTGATGGCGGTAAAATGGGTTCGATTAGGCAGACGGTTGCACGGTCTCTTTATGGCAAAAGAGGGCGCCCAAAATGGTTGCTTTGGGATATTCAGCCAACCCTGAGCGCAGCACATCCCCGCCTAGGCGCACCAAGTGATGGTAGCGCTGCTGCTTCCAGGTTTCCCCCAAAAGGATTTGTATCGACTCAAGGCTATCCTTATTGTCCATAAAGATTTTGCTATTAAAGGCCGCCTGACCGGATTGATAGAACGAATGCTCAATGCTAGCATTTTGTTCTATTTTGTCTAAAGCGATGCGGCAAATCTCGTCTGCTTTTTCACTCTCAAGGTAGTGGTTATCTTGCAGAGCCAACCCAGCTTTTTCAAAGGAGAGCCCCAACAAAAACTTGCGATGGCTCTCTTTGCGCCGGGCTCGTTTACTCGCGACCGACAATCGCTGCTTGAGGCGATACTTCTTTGCTAGGATTTTTTTTTACCCGCTTCCCTATGAGGGAGCGTGGCATCTTGGCTGTCTTTATATTTATCACGAAGGCCCTTAAATTCTTTTTCTAAAACCTCATCCGACAAGTCAATTAAGCGATACCGTTTCGCTAATTGGCCTACTTTATCCGCGCGCTGTTTATCAAAGGCTACAATTTTATTTTCAATGTCTTTGAGTTGCTCAACGAGTTTCGCTTTTTGCTCAATGGGGTTCTTC
>JAJFKI010000006.1 GCA_021773295.1 Gammaproteobacteria bacterium
TTTTATTGGCACAGGGAGGCCAGGAATAGTCAAGCGGAAATAGATTTTGTAACCACGTTAAATAGCCTGTTAATACCTATAGAAGTGAAAGCGGGCAGGACCGGACGTCTTAAGAGTATACAGATGTATTTAGACACACACACCAATGCCAAGTATGGTTTGAAAATCTCAGAGAAAGGGTTTAACGTACAGGGGCGTTTACTAGAAATACCCTTGTATGGTATAGAGAAGTGGCTTAGAGCGCACAAAGAGCTGGAGTCATTTTTCTAAAGCTTTCGCCACGGTGCCCCCCCTGTGGCAAGCCCCCCGGGCAGCGATATTCTTGCGCGGTCCTGATTAATGCGCTAAAACGTATTCTCCAGCAACAAAGGAGAATACAATGCATCCGGTACCTTCACCCAAACTAGGTAAGGTAAGGGTCAAGTCCTGCAGGATCCCCACAAATCTGTTCATAATTAAATCTCCGCGGCATATTGGGCAAGCATCTTTATCGCCAAGAAAAATAATTTCTTCTGCATATGCACACTATTTGATTTTAAATATTGCCAACCAATTATATAATTAGATAAAACATTGCGGTTTTTTATCGTATTTGCCTGGTATAAATAGTGTTGCTTTTGTAGTTTGATAGCCGTTCCAATGATCCACAATAAAAATAATGTTATTGCACCCAGTAACAATGCTATGTTTAATCTCCCCAAGGTGCGCGTACGATGATGCCTTAGGCCAAGCCCATTTTTTGTATTTTTAGTATCGCGGATGGATTCTTCTACTTGCATTGTAAAGCCCCCATTTTTAAGACTAGTTTAAAGTAGAATTTTCCCCTTCGCCTGTAAGTTGTTTCATCCTCATATCAGCGAACTGCACAGGCGGCAGCCCAGCCAAGGATTGATGAGGCCTTTCAGTATTATAACTGACTAGCCATTTTCGTGTAATTTGCTTAACTTCTCGCAAATTGTTAAACAAATTCATATCAAGTACATCTTCTCGATAAGTTCTATTGAAGCGCTCCACATAACCATTCTGCGCAGGCTTACCTGGTTGAATGAAGTGAATCATAACACCTCGCTTTTTAGCCCATTGCTTGAACTCGTTTGATTCAAATTCTGGCCCGTGATCAGTTCTAATAACGTCAGGATAGCCTCGATGAACGGCTACTTCATCCAATAACTGTGTTACTCGAACTGCAGGTAAGCTAATGCTTGGCTCAATCAATAAGCATTCACGATTGTAATCATCGACAATATTGAATGTCCTAAAGCGGCTGCCACAACTCAATGCATCCGACATAAAATCTACAGACCAACATAAGTTTGGCCGCAGCGGCTGAACAAGCGCTTTGGCTTCCCCTTTCGGTATCCTTTTCCTTGGTTTTATACGCAAATTAAGGCCTAATTCACAGTAAATACGATACACACGTTTGTGATTCCAGGGTTTCTCATCCATCTTAAATCTCATCATCATTTTATCAAAGCCCCAACGTTTATGATCATCCGCTAATTTTTTCAAGCACACTTCAATCTCAGCATCACCAACACGTTTTTTCGAACGGTAGTAATATGCAGTTTTACTGACAGCCATCAATTTACAAGAGCGATTGACACTAATGTCATAGTCGCTACATAGCTCATCGATTAATCTTCGTCTGTCAGCCCTGGGAACTTTTTTTCAACGACTTCCTTCAGTATCCTATGATCCAAGCTGATGTCAGCATACATCGCCTTCAGGCGATGATTTTCCGCCTCAAGCTCCTTTAAGCGTTTTAGCTCTGAGACGCTCATGCCGGCATATTTACTCTTTAGCTTATAATAGGTTGCTGATGAAATTTTATAATTTCTGCACAAATCTGCAACTGCCAAGCCTGCTTCCGCCTCACTTAACATGCTGATAATCTGCGTTTCACTCAATTTATTTCGTTTCATGGTTGAATCTCCTGTTGCTCTATAATTTAACAGAAAATTCTACTTTTGGGCAGTCTTAGTTTACGGGAGGCTTACCGCATTCTTTTCCGATACAATGCTATTACTCGCTGCGCAGTGTAAACATCACGTGGTAATGAAGTGACAATCAACCATGGTTCACATCCTCTCTTGGCGTGTTTTAAGCTTACACTACATTGTATTTTCTTTCCTCTCAAATTTTTCCTAACTCGATTCTTTTTCCTTTCCTTATAAAGGTAAAAATGACAGTATTGTGGGTTAGCCTTTGCGAGCAAACCGCTAAAAACGTAGCTCGGCTTTTGTCCCGCCTGCTCATATAGGTTTTTAACTGGTTGCCATGCAGTGCTATTTAGTTCTTTATATTGCGTTCGATGTCTTACTCGTCCAACAAAATCCCAACCAAATGCTTTTACCAATTTAAACCAAGGACATCGAAACCCTGCATCTGTAATAATAATAGGTTTGCAATTGACGGGTATGATATGTTTCAGTAAGGTCAGAAACTGTGAATGAGCATGTTGACTGCCATGATCTTTTTCTTCAAATGGCATATCTAATATTGGCAATGCCCTGCCACCAACGGGAATCGATGCACGTAAAAAATGGTTTTTCCCACAATGTGTCAAGCCACTCCAATCGATAATAATAAATGGTTGCTCTTGTTGTCCAATCAAGCGTTCAGCTATCACACGATAATAGTGTATCGTTTTATTTTGCAAGCTAGCATTACCATATAAACGATCAATACGTTTTATTTTGTGTTTTACTTTTGATTTGCTTTTAAGCACACGGCCAATACCAGCAATACTCAGCTGCCTATTTTCTGCAAGTGCTTGGGCAGAAAGCAATAGCGTCTTGTGTATTCTTTTGTCAATATGTGCTGATGATTTTTCAAAAACGTTATGTAATAATTTGCTGATGTGCATCACTATCTACCTCATTCTCTGTTGGTTGTTGCAAGCAAATAACAGATGAGATCATAGGTAGTGATGCATGTCAATCACGACATAATATCAACTCTTTGATTAATAGTAATTTCTATCGCGGATTTGTGGGGATTCACCAGGGTCAAGTCTCAACTTTAAACTTTCAACTGACATCAGTTGAAAGTTTAAAGTTGAGACTTGACCCTGGCTGACCCCTGGCGTCTCGAGCCAGACCCCGAGATTGAGCCAGATCCTGGTCTTCTATTTTTCGATGTAGGGCATGTATTTCGGTTCCCAGATGACGTCATCGACGCATTGTTCAATATCGTCAGGCATCTCGATCCTGGCAACTTGGTCTTCGAAAGCTTGCTTGGCCACCGCAATCGCGACTTTGCGTGCAACTTCGCGGCCTCGAGATAATGGGGGCAGGGGAGGTCCATCGGGATCGGTTAGTATCGGTGCACAGTCGCGTATCGCAAGACAGGCAGCCCACATCATATTG
>JAJFKI010000051.1 GCA_021773295.1 Gammaproteobacteria bacterium
GTGGATTTTTATTCTGATTTGGATGTTATTACCATTAATTCTGAGGATGGAGTATACAATAATCGATTTGCACAGTCGCAACCAACCCAGTCACAGGAAGATATTGATAGAAAATTAAAAAAGATAGTAAGCTTAAATAAACAAACAAAAAAGTTTGTTGAAGAAGAATTACCTCCATTGGTTGAACGATTGAAACAGCTTGAATTAATGTCACTTCCTAACATCGGCAATTTCAATGATAAAACTCCTGATTTATCTTCTGACCAAGTGAATTTTTTCTTAGATTTAGGTGGGCGCTATGATGAATTAGATCGTTATTATAGACATCAGGGCAAAAAATATCAGCAGTCTGAACAGCTGCAATATAATAGAGAGGGCCCTAACCAAATTCATTTTCATGCGGAGGGTTGGCGTTTTTCGAGTATTGTTTCAAACAATAATAAACGAGTTTTTCAAATAATAGAACCTTATTTAGAGCCAAGAGGTTGGCTACAAGAGATTGATAAACCTATCCATTATGGAAGATGTTTAATTGATTCTGCGGTTGATAATGGCGATGTAGAAAGTGTTAAATTTCTTTTACAACATGGTGCGCATGCTATCTGTAAAGGTGATATTAGTTACTTGAAGAAAAATATTTACCTTAGCCAAAGAAAAGTATCAGGGAGATTTGAATCTTGGCCGCTTTATAACGCTATGAGAAAGTATACACGCCACTCAGAAAGTATTATAAAATTGCTCTTAGAGAGTGAGAGTGTAGTGTATGATGGTTTGGCATGGTGCCTTGCAACCAATGAAGATCGAATGTTTAAAGATATTCAAAAGAAAGTCACAAAATCTCTTGATGTTTTTAAAATTTTTCCAGAAGGTCACTTTAAAGGTTGGCAGCTTATCCAATTGCTTGCGTACTATGAGCATGAAAAACGATTTCTATCAATATTTTCTAAATTGAATGCTGCAGATAAGGCTAAAATAGATGGATTGGCAATGCCTGCGGATTGTGCTTTTGATAAAAGCTATCTGTACTCGGGTTGGTTATTATCTGAGGTGGCAGTCTATCAAGGTAATATAGACACTATAGAATGTTTGGATGGAGAGCGACTATTATTACCCACTTCTAGTTCATCCGCTGCTCGCGATGAATTATCGCCTCGCCTTTCTGCGCTCATTCAAAGATTAGTGCAAGGTGCTAGTACAGTTAAATATTGTGAAGAAAGGTCTGATATTATTGGTCGATATCAGCAGTGTTTTAATTTTTTAATAAAAAAACAAACGGATATTCGTTGGTATGATCTGGAAATGAAACAAGAGGGTTCTGATGAAAAGATATCGTTACTATTTTTTCTTATTGAACACAATATTTTTCCCCTCGTTAAGAGTGACATTAATACTATCCCACCAAGTGCACTGGCAAAACCTACCTATATTCATGCTGTTAAATCTGAAGTTTCTTTAGATTATCTTGCTGCGGCGCGTGGGCAGCTTGATGTTGTACAATGGCTGTTTAAAAATCATCGATTGGCTTTTGATTGTAAGGATCAATATGGTAACACGCCGCTTTTTATTGCGATACAAAATGGATATATTGAGGTAGCAAAATGGATCATCACAAATATCAGTCGATCAGGTGCTGTCAGGGATCATAAAAACAACTCAGCGCTATTGATCGCTGCTTATCAAGGCCACCTCAATTTAGTTCAATATCTTGTCAATGAAGTTGGTGTTTCTCCTCAAGAGAAAAATGAATATGGTGATACAGCTCTCTTGTCCGCCGCTACAGGTGGGCATTTGCCTACAATAAAATGGCTGTTAGCTGAAGGTGGTGCGAACATTAATGAGAAAAATAATATTGGTCTTACAGCCTTACTTTGGGCTGCAAATAAAGGGTATTTTGATGTAGTTAAGTGGCTTCTATTGGAAGCTGGATCTAAGTATACTGATAAAGATAAGAATGGTAATACAGTGTTTATATGTGCTGCTTCACATGGTCGCTTAGAGACTATAAAGTGGCTTTATAAACAAAGTCCTGGGTTAGCTAATGATATCAATAAAAAGAAAAGGACGGCATTATTAGTATCATCTTTTAATGGGCACCTTGATGTTGTGAAATTTTTGTTGGAAAAAGATCCCACAATGATCCATGTAAAGTGTTTTCAAAAAAATTCTGCATTTTTAATGGCGGCAAAAAACAATCAGATCGATACTATGAAGTGGCTGTTATCAAATGAGTATGCATTGATTAATGAGAAAAATGCATTTGGAGATAGTGCTCTTTTATTGGCGGCATATAATGGACACTTTAAATCAGTAAAATGGTTGGTATTAGAAGGAAGTGCCTCGACCCAAATTAAGAATAACTTGGGTAAAACTGCATTAGATTTAGCGCGTGAAAGGGGGCATCAGCAGATTGAGTCCTTTCTTCTTAATCCTGCTAAATTTAATACTGGGCAACTTGATGATAACAGTTCACAACAAGAATTCAATGTGCCCGGTGATGGCAGTTGCTTATTTTATGCAGTGGTATGTAGTGTGTTGTTACCTGTGCTAAAAGAAGATGCGGCTTTTGATCAGCGCTTTATTCAGTTGTTTGGTGATAGCAATAAACCGGGTTTGGAGGAATTTAAGCAAGAGCTTTCACAATATAAAGGCCAACCTGATTTCTTTGTGGGATTGAAAGAGAGAGCACCACAGTTTGAAGTGTTGGTGGATATTGATTTTCGCCAGAATCTGGTGCGCTTTATGCAAGCGCACAAAGCAGATTTTTTAGGGTTTTTTACGGAAGGTGCTGACAGTTTTGATGCACGTATGCGTACAATAGGCCAACCCAAAGCTTGGGGTGGTCAAATTGAAATTGAAGCGATCAGTCAGCTATTACAGATTCAAATCCAAGTGAAAGAAAAACAAACGGATGGCAGTTGGAAGGACTCCGTATTCCATGGGTATGATAGAAATTATGCTTCAACCATTACATTAGGATTTACCTCAGCTGGTCAAGGCGCTGACGCTATTAATAATCACTATCATTTTTTTATGGATCCACAGGTATTATTGGAATTAGCACCACCTTCATCGTCTATAGGTTCCAAAGGCAATTCTATATCTCCCACACTTGTAATTGATGACAGTGGCTCATCTAGCAGCCTTTTATCAGCTGCTATTTTGGCATCCCCATATAGAGTTGTGTGCGACATAATCACTAAATTATTAGATCATATGCCCTCTTATGCTGGCGCCGCCAGTGCTGCTGTAACAAAGGAGACGCAAAACAAGCTCGAAGGATTACAAAAACGATTACAGCAATTTTTGAGTCAGCCCCTTCGAGTACAAAAAGAAATCAGTGCGCAGGTTATTGATGTTTTTAAAGATGTCAACGTAGCTGGTTATGACAGATTACTTTCTACTGATATCAATATAGCTGCACACCAATTTTTAGAAAGTATTGACCTTGAAGACCCCACAGCGACTGAGCTCATATCTATTGATAATTTAGTTCTGCAAGACCATAGCCAACAAGAGCACACTCTTCGCACCCTCAGTGCCTTGAACGCTTTACAGTTCATCCTAAATAAGCAGACTGGTATCCAGGAAAAAATAGAAGAAGAGGTTTATAGCTTTACCAATATCAAACGTGTCGCCGGAACAGCCTTCAGCGGCATCACTGCCCTGTTAATAGCACTTGGAAAGCCTATCGAAGAGATTGAAGCACTCAACCGCGAAGAAGATTTTACAGCAGCTAAAATACCTTACTTACGCAATCGTTTAGGGCAGCTGATTGCTGGCAGGCTCATTGCTTTAGTTCAAGGTGAGGCTTCTCCTCTACAAGCAAGGCTCAAAACTTTACTGAGCCACATACAACCTGAGCAATTAACCTTTCACAATTTAAGTCAGTTGGTTGAATGGGACTCAAGCACCTTCAAGCACTTACACATTACGGCAAGCAGAGTGCTGACAACATCAGACCTCAACTCAGTTCATCCAATCATTGAGTATTTCAGCTCTGAGGATATAACCTGGGGAAATGTTCTTATTGTTGACGCCTTGTGCGCTTCCTTAGCCAACGCAGACAGTGGCCCACAACCGCTCAGACAAATTCAGCCGACCGAGTCTAAAATAGGAGCGCCTCACCCTTTTAATGACACGCTCTACACTGCAGTCTCAAAAGAAAACACGTACCCTATAACACTCTTTGATGAGTTTAAGTATTTCTTACCCCAAAGCCCAGGCAGCTCTACGAGCTACCTGATAAACCCACACACTCTAGGGCTTGGGTTTTGGGCTGCGGAGTCAATCAGTCAAAGTCCGACTTACCCGAAGGACGGCCGCAGTATTAACATAGCAATGTCTGATGGCGGTACATTTGAAAGCATAACTCAAGTTGTCTTTGATTATTTTGGAAAAAATAAAGCGGTTTATGAGAGATGGATACAAACTCAGAAATTCAGATCAATATCAGTAGGGCCTAAAATAGCAACGCCACCTAAATCTGAGTTGCCATCAGTTGAAAGTTCGCTTTCTCACGATACAACTCAAGTTGCTATCGCAGATCAATCTGAAATGTCAGAACCAAGTGCTGAACCCTCAATTGAAGACAAGTCGACTTCTGAGCCAGAAAAAAAACTTGTCCCTGATATGTTAACGTTAAAGGGGGTAATTCAAGCAACCAAGCAAGAAGATTTGGAAGAAAAAATGCTGCCACCAAGTAGTAATTCTCTATTTTATGCTGTAGTTCTCACTGTATTGTTGCCTCTGATCGAAGATGAGCAAAACTTTAAAGAAGGATTTATTGCTTTATTTGGTGAGTTTGATATTTCAGTGAGAAATAAAGTAAAAGCATTTAATGGCGTTAAGAAATGCTTGCAAGAATACAATGAAAATAATAATTTCTTAGGAAAATCTGAACAGGATTATGCTTTCTTAGATAAATTGATAGATATCGAATTCAAAATTCGCTTAAAGCTTTATATGGCAGATAGTTCTGAGGAAAGTGAAATTGAGGCAATAAGCCAGATGTTGAATATCAGAATTTATATTTTTGAAAAAAGAGACGAAACTTGGTTGCAATCTTTCTGCAATGAGTCTAAATCATCTGAAAGAGATATTGTGCTTGGGTTTAATCTGACTGATGATGGCAGAAGACATTATCATTTTTTCATCAATCCAAAATATTTACCAAGGCCTGCGATGGGGGCCCCAACCGCAGCTATAATAGCTGAGTCCACAAGAGGTGCTGATGAAGAAAAGATAAGGAAGCAGGAGCGCGGAGCTTCAGATACAGTTAATAATTTAGATACGTTAATACAAACATTAAAAACATGTTATAACAAACCTCCAAAATGTTCAATAATGTTAAGTGACCAGATGATTCAAATGGAAGCCGTAATGGTTGATTTACAATTGATAATATTGGATGGAAAAGAAAATCCAGCAGAAACAAATTTTGAGCAAGACACTCCTGTTGAAACTTACGAACCAGGCAATACAACTTTTCCAAAGGGTTTCTCTGGACGTTCAGAATTTTTAGGACCCGAAGGAGAGGAGCATGAAACAAAAAAATCACTAGAGTTAAATGCTTTATTTAATCCAAGAAAAGGCGAAGAAGCACCTCAACACATTGTCTTACATGGGCCAGCGGGTATAGGAAAGAGCACACTATGTAAAATGATTGCCCATCGTTGGGCGAAAGAAGAACTTTTCAAGGATGAGTTTAAAGTGATTTTGTATATCCCTTTAAGTGAGTTGGTTGCGGATTATGAAGACAGAAAATATTCAATACAAGATTTTTTAGACGGCAATTGGGAAAATGCCAGTTTATTTGGAATGGAAGGGGACTTGGGTGTAGATATGATTAGCGGTGAAGAAAAAAAATCTATGTTCAATTACCTAAGAGAAAATAGAGACAAGGTGTTGTTTTTATTAGATGGTTTAGACGAAGTGAATAGTGATAACCATCTAATTAAATCCTTAATTTCTCACGTGCCTCGCTTCATCATTACCACTCGTCAACAAAATGAAATAGGCTTATGCGAATCCAAAAAAATACGTTATGTGAAATGCCAAGGTTTTAGTCAAGCTAAGCGCGAGTTGTACATTAAGAATTATTTTAGTGCTATTCAAGGCAGCAGTGGGGCATTGTCTCAAAGTGCTGTAGATCGAAAAGCAAAGGGTTTAAATGAGTGGCTTAGAAGAAATGAGAATTTAAATAGATTGGCAGGGATACCTATTAATTGTGAGCTATTATGTGGACTGTATGAAAAGGATTCTAAGGCCATTAATCAAATTTCCACCATGACTGCTTTGTACGAAAACTTATTTAAGCAATGGAAAAAACGATCGATTCTCAGATATTATAAAGAAGATAAAGAGGGATTGGGGAAAAAAACCTATACAGAAGTCCTTGAGATTTTAAAATATGTGGCCCATCACGCATTGTTGGCAAGACCAGAAACAGGATCTGTGTTGATTGATGAACAATTGATAAGTAAGGCTATCAAAGCTATAGTGCAGCCAAAAGAAGGGCTTTGTCTGAAAGCAAAAGTAATTCAAAGCATGCTTGAATTGGGGGTTATAAGAAAAATTAAGCGGGGAGCAGATGAAAAATCACGTTATGCTTTTTTGCATTTAACATTTATGGAGTTTTTAGCTGCTGAATATCTGGCTGTCTCTTTTGAGAAATCTCCAGAAGATACTCTTCATATGGAGGCAAAAAAACATTTAGATAAGTATCAATTTCACCTGCGGTATGAAATTGTTTGGTGGTTTTTAGCTGGAAAATTAAGGCCAACTTCAAGCTCGACCACCACAAGGACATCAGTCAATATTGAAACTCCGCCAAAACCAACGCTCGGATTACATTATTTTTTCCGGTATCTTTTGGCGAATGAAGAGCTGTATGGATTACAACAACTTCAGCAAATCTGGCGCTGCTATGAGGAAACAGGTTGTTCTTCTGCGTTGGGCGAAAATATGCGCTTAAAAATACAAGAATGGTTTGTCAGTTGGCGTAGCCATATTTTGTTTCATAACGAAACCATTTTTAATCAATTGGATAGGAATATACGAAAAACAAGTCAACTCTCCGCAATTATTGATATTAGCCCACGAAATGATCAAGGTCTTCAATGTGGTTTGCCCATTAAAATGATTCAACAATTTTTGCTAACAATCTCAGCAACTAAAATGAAACAATTAACACCGATAAGTAAAGTAAAATTGCAAGAAGAACTTGCTTTATTGGTTTCTCGTGTGCCGCTGGCTCATTGTATAGAGCTCCCAGGTTTTAAAGAGGCAGCATTAGCACCTGAAATTATTAAACTTTTTATGCTCCAGGAAAACCCGAATTGGTCACAGTTATGGCCATCTATGAAGTTTTTCTTGGCTGAAAAAAACACTTATAAACATCGACTGATTGCAGAAGCATTTGAAACACTTCCCGATCTGGCAAAAGAAGAGCTGATGCAAGGTGATAGGGAGGAGGCCATGGAGCGTTTATTAAATAACGCTCCCGAAGCCCCATTACTTTTGTCTGATAAAATATGTTCTCTCAAGGAGCAAGTGTTGCAAAGGCTTAATGATTTAAAGAGTGATGACATTACAGTTTTTTCTGAAATTGAAGAATTTTTGGACCAAGCCTCAAACTCGGAGGTAAACTCTATTTTTATTGCAATAAAAAAAATCTGGATTTCTCGTGAAAGTGAAAAGGCCTGCCAAATAAGAGCGGCTAAAATTTTTACAATGCTGTTAGTTAAGCTTCCGGAGACATCCTTTATGCAGGTTGTACAAGATGTTTGTAGTTTATTTACCAGTGAAGTTCCAGAGATTCACGATTTGGCAGGAAGAGCTGTGGAAAATATTGCAAAGCGTACCTCAACACCCCTAGTATTAAACTTCCTGTTTACTAAAGTCTTTGCTTTGCTTAGACATAATGAGGTGTCTGTTTGTATTCAAGCCGCAGAAGCTATGACTAAGATGGTGACATATTTTCCAGATCCTAATGTAATTATGCTGCTTCCAATAGTATGGGATTGTTTTTCCTCAGATGGAAATACACTGCCTGAGCTGAAAGAAGCAAGCTTTCAGCAAGCTTTTAAAAATATGTTACTCCGAATTATCGAGGAATATCCTGAATCGGATTTAGAAAACGCATTTTCTTTCGTTCAAACGTTTGACTCTCCAAAAAATACTTTTGAATACCAGTGTACTATAGCTGTCCTTGGAGCCCTAGGAAGGCGCCATAATCATTTAGGTGATGATATTTTTAAAGCTATTCTAGATGCTATTTATTCGTTTTTTAAATGCTCAGAATTAGATGCGCCCCTTTATATCGACGCAGCTACTGCTTTTACTCAATGCGCTGGTGGATTTTCAAGGCTAGCTATTGATCAGCTAAGCAATCAAATTGATTCTTTTTTGGAAAATAGCTCTTTCGAAGTGCAAGAGGCTACTATGGGGGCTTTCGTCGGGCTAATTAAACATCCTAACGCCGAGCCTACAAGATTTTTTGATCAAATAGGTGTTTTTTTATCAAGCAAACACACTGACGGTCTCTTTGATGCAGCTTGGGCGCCTTTTGAAGCTTTAATTGAGACATATCCCATTGAAAAATTATGTGATTTATTTCCCAATGTCTGCCAGTTGCTTGAAAAGGAAAGCCAAGAGTCTGTTATTCCTCGAGAGACTATGCTGTCTCCTGCGATGAGCCTTCTTGAGCGCTGGGCTAACCGTTATGCATCCAATAATGTTAATGTAAAAGATTTATTTAATAAATTTCAAAAACTGTTAGAAAGTGAAAATGTAAATGTTCAAAGCGCAGCGGAATGTGTGTTAAATGATTTTGTAACCGAGTATACAAAAGCCTGCAATGGTGATTTATTTAAGTTTTTATCGGATTTTTTAAGAAGTCCAAATTCTAAAGTTCAAATGTCCGGTTCAACAGCTATGTGCAGTTTGATACAACATTGCTCAATAGAAATCCAGGCAACTCTTTTTGAAAACCTTTTTGACTTGTTTACGAAACCATCGAGCACAGTTTATGCAGCTGAGAACAACTCGGCTCAGGATGTGCTATTGCAACGCTTACTGACTGAATCTGATTTGTTTCAGACTTTAGCTTCTAAGGACCTTAACCTGCTTTCAGAAAATTTATCGAATTTAAGAAAAAGAAGGTCAATTTTGTTTGATGTTTCGAAAAATCTAAAAAATTCGTTAGCTGTTATTTTTAGCACCTACGCATATTTTGATAAAAAAATTAGAGATGAAATAATATCGCAGTTAAAAGAGGTATGTGCTCATAAGGAACAAAGAGACGATGCCGCAAAAGAAAAAAGCACCAACACGGAAGTCTTTTCCCCTGCGTTAAAAAGCTATTTGCAACTTTCATTATATGAGTTATTTAGAAGTAGAATAGCTTTGCTATCACCACCAATGTCTGTGTTAGAATTCTTGAGCCAACTTGACAGTCGAGATGAATGGCTTTTGATGTATCAAGAAGAGAGTAAACAATTAACACTTGGTCATTCAGGCTTGCAATGTTTGTTGGAAACAAAAGAACATTTTGATTTATTAAGTTTGCTGCGAACTTATTTTTCAGAAGAACAACCAGAGCAGCATTTGAGTTGTCGAGCTGCTGTTATTGATTTAGTGATGTCCTTTGAGCAGTATACCCCAGACAATGATTTGGTGGCGAAGCATTCAAGATTGTCAGGTGCTGGAGAGGCTACTTCTCCTCTTCGAGTAGAAGTGGCACAAGGTATGGCAGTTGGATCCGGTGGTTCTCTCACATTTGGTAATATTAATACAATTGGTAGCCAGCATAATCATAATTTTATTTACTCTCCATCGGTCAATCTTGAGATTGCAGGTGATAAAGACTCGTCTGGAACGTATTCGCGCGATAGGATGAAAATGGCTGTACTATCAAGCTTATCTACCTACCTACAAAAGCAACTAGATTGGATGCTTCCACTGGGCAAAAACTTTGCTTCTTGTTATACTGATTCTGATACTCAAGCGCAACTATTAGAATTAAATGCAAAATTATTTACTTTCGCACAAGCTAAAAATGGAAAATCCTTGGCGAGAATTGCCTTGACTGATGTAATGATTTTAGAAACGGTATTGCAGCAAAAAAAAGTAGCAACCTCAAATATAACAACAAGGAGTACTACTATGCCAATACAAACTGATGCAGAGTCATCATCATCATCAGCCGCCGCTGGTGCCGCACCCACCACCACTACTCAAGAAACATACTGGGAGCAACTATTGTTGGCCTGGGTTAATAAGGTCATTATCCGAAGTAACAAAGGAAAGAAACCTGAAGACCAGTTTAAATTAAAAGCTGATAGGCCGATTCAGCTTAACTTAAAGGTTGTTGCTGACGATGATACCTTACCCACAAGCGAAGAGGCAGCAAGGAAAACACTTTATCTTCAAGTTAATGCAAAAACGGATGGTGTAGAGGCTCGGAGCGATAAAACTTTGATAGGAGCCAAAGATGTTAGGCATTACCGTAATGTTAACCAGGAGATTGAACATCATTCTTATGCTAGAAAGCGCTCAGAATTGCAGATAGAGACCCACCAATCTCAATTATCTAAAACAAAGACAGTGGGAGGACGTTTGGGTGTTAGTGGTTATGGCTTAACAGCTCAGGTTTCAGGGCAAATGCGCTTACAGATGGTTGATACTCAATCACAACAATCACATTCTGTTGATGGCGCTGACTTTGATATGCCGATTGATATACCGCCAGATGGTAAGCAATACCAGTACACCTTCTCGGTGTATCACACTGAGGTTGGTAAGTACCATGATTGTGATATCCAATTAAAGGGTGAGGTTAAATTTTATTTCGATGACAGGCCGGCAATCTGCTTTAAAAAAAGCGACAAGAGTGGCTCTAGCCACTTTTATCGCGCAGATAGAGGGCAAGCTAGACGCGGCACTACCATTTCTATAGAAGATATTTTTGAAGATTTGCAGCTGGGTTTGTTACAAGATGAGACTGAAGATTGGTTTTTCCCAGCATCAGCATCAGCCGCCGGCGCTGCAGCAGCTGGCGCGGCACAAATGGCGCCGCCCCCAGCAGATGGCTGTGTTCGTTATCAACATAAAGTTTTTCTCTCAGAATACGCAGAAGTCTCGCTTGAAACGGATGCAGATTTTAGTGCTCTCCGGGCTGCACTTGCAGCTACCAGTCCTGCAGTGGCATCGGCGGGTGCGGCCGCATCAGAGGGTAAATTCGTCGTTGAAGTGGGGCGCGGTATGACGACCGGCAAGAATGTCAAAATAACAGGTGGTGGGGTGGATTCCGCTTTACTCGATATCGAAACAGAAGGACCTCTTGATGAGAGAGAGCATGATTTGCTTAGTAAAACGGTACAAGCTGCAAAAGAGGGTGGAATGAGTACGTCAGTGAACGAGGGTGCTAAGTTTGGAGACGGCACGGTTGTCAATCAAGGCCCTATCAAAAATCGCGCGGGTGTTGTCAGGCGTGTAGCAACACAACCAAGCCAAGTGGCGGCACCGGCGACAGATGCTATGCCAGCAGTAGCAATTGATGTGACCATTAACGCTTTTAGCAAACGTACCTGGAATGCCATTAAGGCAAAACTTGCGACGCAATTTGCTAAAGAGTGGCAAGCGTTACCGCTGACGGCTGATAGCTCAGCGGCGGCGTCTGCGAGCGCAGATACCAGCACAGGAGTCGAGCCTTGGCGCGCATCTAAAAAAAGCATTGAAGATGAGACGTTGCGTAAGTTAAATAAAAAGCTAGTCAAAGATGATTTATCACCGGCTGTGGTGGCGCTACGCAACATGGCGGAGAAAAAACAAGCAGCAGAATGCGTGGCAGCAGAGGTGATGGCGGGTTGCGCGAGCTTCGGACTTTTTGCACTTCAAAAAGCGCATCTTGAAGATGGCTTTGAGGCGTATCAAGAGGCGCAAGCTGACTCAGCTGCTGCGGCTCCCGCAGTGGCTTCTGATGCGAGTGTGGCAGCGGCCCCCGGCGCCGCGGTCGGCAGCAGCCAGTAAAACGAATAAAGTGATTTAAAAAAACGGAGGGCAGCTATGCCAAGCACCACCGATGAGCGTTATAACCTTAGCAACGAGGCGACGCGAGATAAACTGATGGCTTCGATAGATGCGCTTATCAAAGCCCATCAAGCGATAACGGTTGATAGCCGTGATGAGCTTGAAGCTAGTGGTGGTGCTGCCGCAGCGGCAGCGGGTGCAAATGCCGATGGCAAGTTATCGTTTGAATCACTTCAAATGATGCGTGATATCCTGAATGGCTACTCAACAGCTGCGCCCACCCAGCAGGCTCAAGCCGATACGATTGTGGTGAAGTTGTTTGAAGGCCCAAAGGTAAGGAAGCTGCGATTTCCGCCACAGGGGCATTATTTGCACAATCATACCCCTAAAACAAACTCAAAGAAACTGAGAAGAATGTTTGAAAACCTTCGTCAAGGAGCCTCCTAGTTTGGTCGAGAAAAGTATCACTCGCTGAAAGTCAGGAAACCGCTATCGTTCCCCTTATAGGTTTTTATAAGGGGAACGATAGCCAGAAAAACTTGTTATTCCCTTTATAAATGGTTATAATGGGAACAACAAAATGGAGGCAAAATGGCTATTGCATCACGTCAAGCAGAAATCAAACAATTAAACAAAATTTTTTCGTCTAAAAAACCAGAATTTCTAGCAATCTTTGGTCGAAGGCGGGTAGGGAAAACTTATCTTATACGGTCATTTTTTGAGAAAAAAAGATGTATCTTTTTTAGTGTAACGGGGGCTAAAGATGGGGCTATGAAAGATCAAATATACAATTTCACTCAAAGAATGGGCGAGGTATTTTTGGGAGGAGTAACGCCTCAAGTACGTGCGAATTGGAATGAAACATTTCAACTTTTAAATGAGTTGATAGAAAGGGTCCCGAAACAGAGTAAAGTAGTTATGTTCCTTGATGAGTTACCCTGGATGGCCACAAGAAAATCTAAGCTATTAAATACAATTGATTATTATTGGAATCAATACTGGTCAAGAGAGAATAGAATTAAATTGATTGTCTGTGGCTCCTCAGCTTCTTGGATTATTAATAAAATAATTAATAACAAAGGCGGGCTTTATAATAGAGTCACAGAAACTATCCATTTAAAACCATTTACTCTTTCTGAAACAGAGCAATATTTAGCATCAAATAATAATAAACTAGCAAGAAAACAAGCCACAGAACTATACATGGTAACGGGTGGAGTGCCATTTTATTTAAGTAAAGTTCAGTCAGGATATTCATCCACACAGGCAATTGAGGCGCTCTCTTTTGATAGCAAGGCGCTGTTATTTAATGAGTTTGATAGTTTATTTGAGTCGTTATTTGAAAATGCAGATGCTTATATTGAAATAGTCAAAACGATTGCTAAACATCGTGATGGCATTGGGCAAGAGGAATTATTTAAAGCTTTAAATAGGACAGCCAAAGGAAAGACAGGTATTAAACGACTTAAGGACCTGGAAGATGCTGGTTTTATTATAAGCTTTATACCCCATTTTCACCAAAAAAGGGGGGTATATTATCGAGTTATTGATGAATATACTTTATTTTACCTTTATTGGGTTGCACCATTAAAATCCACCAAAATGGCACATGCCCTGAAAAAAGGATATTGGAAAACGCTAACTCAAACGCCAAAATGGTTTTCTTGGGCTGGTTATGCATTCGAAACAATCTGCTATCAGCACCTAAGCGAAATTAGAGAAGCGCTCGGGCTCTCGCCAACGGCAATCCCCAACACATGGAGGTTTTCGCCTACAAAAAACTCAAAAGCTTTAGGCGCTCAAATTGATCTACTGTTTGATCGAGATGACGATTCAATCACTCTTTGTGAAATTAAGTTTAGCAGCAAAAAATTTGAAATTAATAAAGAATACGCTAGCAAGCTACAGCAAAAGGTAAATGTCTTCCGGAAAATTACAGGAACACAAAAACAAATTTTTATCGCTATTATTTCTGCGAATGGTCTTAAGTTAAACAAATATTCAGAGGAGCTTGTTAGTGGAGTAGTAACGCTAGATGACTTGTTTAAGGAAGTCTAATAGGTGTGATAATTTGTATTATCACACTTAACATGCTACACTCATTTGGTACCTTAATATAGGCAGTGTTCCGTGGCATTTAGGTATGAGGACGAATTATACGGGTTCCGCCGATATACGTGTAAAAAACACTGATAGTGCCATCTTCAAAACGGCTTTTAATCTATTTTTAAAGGGGTTATTGCATTTTCAATCCAGATCGATTTACCATTTTTTTGTATTGACCAAAACAGCTGCCATTTCTTATGAAACTAAGGCTCTGGCCCCTATACTATCAGCAAGATTTAGCTAAGCTACCAATTACTTTAACCCCAATTCTTTTTCCATTTCTTGCGCACCATCTTCAATCATACGCATCACTTTCATCACCCCTTCATATTGCATAAAGAGCATTTGCATTTCAATTTGACTTAATTGTTTTAGCAACGCCATAAGTTGATCAAGGTAAGGCGATAATACAATAAAAATAAAATTTTCGTCGGGCAGTGTATCAAGTTTCATTCCAATGTCATTGACCTTGCGTAACATGTTTTTTTCGTTTTCAGTATACTGCATTAATTCCAGCCTCTTTTGTGTCAAGTAGAGTGAGCATCATGTAATACGGCAAAATTCAGCTTGTTTGTAGAACCTGTTTCAGCTGAAAAGCTAACCCTGTCTTTTCTTGCGTAAGGAACAAATGCTTGTCTGCTAGGTTTTTCAAACTGTTTTCTGCTTTTTGCAAAGCGATATCTTGCAGTTCTATTCGTTCACCCTGTTTTTCAGTTTTTATTATCAGCTCATTGATTTTTGACTTATCAGTATCCGCTGTCTCTGTTAAAGCCTGGTTTCCTATTAACAATTCATCATGCGTTTGCTGTAGATGATCGAGTGTGTATTTTAATGATTGCAGGTCATTTTTATATCGCTGCATATTTTCTATCATTTCTATTTTTGCTTTTTCCTCTGTTTTTACAGTGTATTCTAACGATTCAATGTGTTGTTTTAATCGTGCAATTTCTTCTCGAGCTTTTGATGTTTGTGCTTCTTGTGCGTGTCGCTGGCTTTCTAAAGCCGTTATTTTTTCTTCAAAAGATTGTTTATCACTGACTCGCTCTTGACGAATGGTTTCACGGTAGTGTTCCAGGTTTGATTGCGTGTGTTTCAAGAGCTGGGTAAATTTTTCAATTTCAGATTGTTTATCACTCAATCTCTCACCCAATAAATGATTTTCGGCGTCTTGTTTAGCGCTTTCTTTTTGCTTATTTTCAAGCAGTCTTTGCAGGGCTAAGTGTTCTTGCTGAACTTGATTCACTGTATTTTGTAAGCTTACTTTTTCTTGCTTCGATTGAGCATAGCTTTTTTCCAATATTTCAATTTTGGATTTTAACTGGGTAATGATCTCTTTGTTTTCCTCGGTTATACGAGTCAACTGGCTATCTGCTTGCTCACGCATGGAGTCGTAAATGCCCCGGATGGCAATGAGCAAAGAGTCAGGCAACCCTTGTTCTAACTCGGCTTGAACGCCTTGTGTTTTAATCCATTCGCGCAGATGACGATTGATAGTGCTGTTGCTACCCGTACCCAATATCCGTCTCACGGCTTCAATTGAAGGGCGAACTTTTTGCGCTATAAGCTGAGTTGCAGCGCGTGCGACTTCTGAATAAGTAATGCCTGGTCTGGCCATGATTTGGCCTCCTGTTTATTGTGTGCTGTAAAACATTAACCGTAATTAAATGTAAAAAGATGATACCAGAAACAGTGAAAAAGAAAATACTTATCCCCTGACAAGGCTTATTATCCGAAGCTATAACATCGTGCTACTATGCGACCGGCAAAATAGATTACAAAACCCTCAAACTGAACGGATTCTAAAAATGACTGAAAAAAAAGCAATAAAACCATCCAAACTGAACCAGTTGAACATTGATGGCGATACCCGTGACATGACGCAACAGCAACAAAAACAGTATCTGCACCAGGCAACCGCTGCAAATACTCGTCGCGCCTATCAAGCCGCTATCAGGCAATTTGCGAAGCATGGTGGCTTATTACCAGCAACAGAGCAAAGTATTGCAGACTACATCACAATGAGAGCTCACGAGCTTAATCCCAGAACCTTATCCCTGCATTTAACAGCACTGTCTCACTGGCATCGCTATCAAGCGTTATCGGACCCCACCCAGTCACCGCACATCCGAAAGTTAATCACTGGGGTCTATCGCCAGCATGGCCAACCTAAACGCAAAGCAAAAGCATTACTTCCAGAACATATCGAACAAATGGTTACCCACTGTCAAAAAAATAATGATTTAAAATCATTACGTGATAGCGCGCTCATTCAAGTCGCTTACTTTGGTGCATTTAGACGCAGTGAATTAATTGCGATGAGGGTGGAGCATTTACATTTTGACCCGCAAGGCTTGTTAATTTTAATTCCTAAATCTAAAACAGATCAAACAGGCGAAGGGAAAGTTAAAGCATTACCATTTGGTCATAACCACATTTGCCCTGTAACAGGTATAAAAACATGGTTGGAGATCGCAAAGATTACTGAGGGTTTTGTTTTTAGAGCTGTTAATCGCTGGGGAAAATTACAAACCAGAGGGTTACATGCAGATAGTCTCAGCACCATCCTTAAATCACTTGCAATAGCTTGTGGTTTTGATTTTGCTGATGATCTTTCAAGTCACAGTTTGCGTAGAGGTTTTGCAACTAGTGCAGCCCGCGCAGGTGCAGACTTCGATGGTATTAAACGACAAGGGGGCTGGGTTAACGACAACACCGTTAGAGGTTACATAGAAGAAGGACAGATATTTGATAAAAATGCAGCCGATCAATTAATAAAATCTTCGTTTAATAAGTAATAACAGGATTACATGTGAGTTTTAATGAGCAATATATCTTCAACATAAGGGCTTCATATGACAGCGATAGAGCGCACGGCTTATCCACGTTTAAAAGAAAATTATTATCGAAAAAATGATCTGCAGCTTTATCTGCCCACTGATGAAGAGCTTGATTACATGTATTCCAACGATATTCGTTCGGATAAAATGAGACTCAGCTTTATTACACAGTTGAAAACATTTCAACGTCTTGGCTATTTCCCAAAACTCGACTCGATACCCAACGTAATCATTAAACAAATTCGTAAAATCCTATCTTCCCCGCGCGGCATGAAACCAGGTTACAAAAATTCCGATTCAAAATATCGCCACCGTGATTTAATAAGAAGTTATTTAGATATTGATGAAGACAACGAAGCTCGTGATCAACTCATTACACAACTTGCCAATGATGCGGCACAGACAATGAATGATCCCGCTAACATTATTAATCTCGTAATCGAAGCGCTGGTGAAACAACGCTACGAACTATCTGCCTTTTCTCGCTTAGATAGAGAGATATGTAGCATTCGCCATCGAATTAACGATGATATTTTCAAGATGATCAGAGGGCGCCTTGCTAATGCAAAAAAAATCACTATCTTGACTGACATATTAGTGAAAAAAAACGGCGAGCATAAAACTCCTTATAATGCTTTTAAGCGACTGCCACAAAAACCAACGGTGACACATTTTAAAGAATTAGTTGAGCATCATAATTGGATTCTAGAGTTTGGTGATTTTACAAAACACCTCAATGGCATTTCTAAAATCAAATTAGAACAGTTTGCAGAAGAAGCGCGGGCGCTAGATGCAACTGCATTAAAATCGATGCGTAATGAAAATAAAAAATTAAGTTTAATCACCTGTTTATTAGCGCAGGCGCAATGTCGAACAAAAGATGCATTAGCACTTACCTTTTGTCGATGCGTTCATGATTCTGAGAAAGATGCCGAGCGCCATTATGACTCCCTTGCTAAAAACAAAAACGAAACGGCTGAGTCTATCGCCGATCTTTTATTGGATATGACAACTGGGTTCCAAGAAAAGAAAGAGAAAAAAGGCGAACTAATAAAGTTATTTGCGCAGTACTATGCACAGTATGGCGGTACAAATGAAGTAATTAAAGACTGTGAGCAGGTGCTGGATAAAGGTAACGACAAGCATCGGAAATTTATTTGGAAATATTATCAATCTAAGCGTACTGGTATTTTTTCCTTTTTGAAATCAGTCAATTTAGAAAGCGTGAAGCAAGATAAACCGCTTTTGCAGGCAATAAAATTAGTGGAACAAAACAGGGAAAATAAGAGAAATCAGGAATGGATAGAGCTAAATAAGAAGATTGATCTGTCATTTGCACCAAAAGATTGGGTGCCACTAATCGCTAAAAAAGATCAAAAAACAATTAACACGCATTATTTTGAACTCTGCGTTATGACTCAATTGCGTGAGAAATTACGAACCAGTGATGTTTATATTAAAGGCGCAGATGCTTATGGCGATTATCGCAAGACACTTCTGCCATGGAGTGAGTGCACTCCATTTCTTAGCGACTTCTGTGATGCTGCAGGCATCGCACGAACCGCAAAAAAAATGGTTTCCGGCTTAAAAAATAGGTTAAAAACAAAGTCGAATGAGGTGGATGAAGCATATCCAAACCTTAAAGAACTTGTAATTGATGAGGCTGGTGTACCAACATTAAAAAAACGTCCTACAAAGAAAAACCCACAAGCAAAAATTTTACGCGATGAAATTAAAAATAGAATGCCACCAAGAAATTTGCTGGACATTATGTGCTTGGTTCAAAATTGCACCGAGTGGGCGCATTGTTTTTCACCCTTATCGGGATCTAATGCAAAATTATCCGATCCCATTGGCGCAAACATTGTCACTGCTTTTGGTTATGGTACAGGCATGGGCCCAAGCGAAACGGCTCGTCATGTTCGCGCTGGTTTCAGCGCTAAAACGATAGCATCTGTTAATAAATCACATGTTAATTTGAAAAAACTTAATACTTCTTTAGCAAGAATAGTCGATTATTACAAAGACTTTCCATTGGTTAAAACATGGGGCACGGGAGAAACGGTTGTAGTGGACGGAACGCTTCGAAAAATTTACGAACAAAATCTATTAGCAGAAACACACATTCGCTATGGCGCTAAAGGTGGAATTGCTTATCATCATATTTCAGATACCTACATTGCCTTGTTTTCCAGTCTAATTCCTTGCGGCACCTGGGAAGCGATTGCAATCATAGAAGGATTATTGCGAAATGAATCTAAAATAAAACCCAAAAAAGTTCATGGAGATTCACAGTCACAGTCCAGTCCTGTATTCTCCATCTCCTATCTGTTTGGTGTTCAACTTATGCCGCGTATTCGTAATTGGAAGGATTTAATCCTTTATAAAGCAGATAAACGGATGAAATTTAAAAATATTAACAGTCTTTTTAAAGACACAATTGACTGGAAATTAATTGAAAACTATTGGAAAGACATGATGCAAGTTGTAATATCAATTCAACAGGGTAAGGTTTCATCTGACTTCATACTTAGCAAGCTCAATAGTAGAAATAAATCAAGTCGACTTTACAAGGCTTTTCGTGAACTTGGCAATGTGATCCGCACTCTATTTTTGTTGGATTTTATTTCTGACCCAGATTTGCGAGAAACCATTACTGCAGAGACAAATAAAGTTGAATCGTTCAACAACCTTAGCGATTGGGTACGCTTTGCTTCCCAGGTCATTATTGCGAGCAATGACACCACGGAAATGGAAAAAGCAATCAAGTATAATACGCTGCTCACCAATATGATCATTTTGCAGAATGTGATTGATATGAGTCGTATTATTCAGCAATTAAGAAGAGAGGGTTGGTCAATTGCCCTAGAGGATCTGGCGGGACTCAGCCCTTACTTAACTGAACATCTTAAGCGATTTGGTGACTTCTTTCTTGATCTCAGTCAAAATGATGGAAATGTCGATCAAATAAGGGAGAAAGCCTTAGTTGCGTGAGTAATAACCGGTATTTTAGTCAATTCAAAGAACGTAGAAGATCGACCTGGATTGAAAACACGGAAATATCTATAAAACAAGGCTAAATGCGTTGTTTTTGAAAGTACTATCAGTGTTTTTTACACGTATATCGGCGGAACCCGTACATTGCTCTCCATTACATCATGCTCAATTAAATTTATTAACTAAAGGTTCCTTAAGAATAAGTCATGGGTGGTCTACAACAAAAGATGAAATTGATCATTGCCTTAGTGCGCTTTCCGAATTCTGTAAAGTAATGAGAAAATTAAATGTTATTTAAGATGACTGAAATTACACCTTGCGCTGACCAAGTACAAAGTTTTACAGCGGAATGCACATACCCTAAAACAAGGTTATCTTTATTTGAGAATGCCTTGTTAGAACTTGATTTTAAGACCATCACTGTTGGTACGCCGGAAGTTCTGGTTGCTAGACGTAGCGGCATGCTTTTGCTCGTCGCTGAGGAAAAATTGACTGTATCACACGTTAAAAACAAAGAGAGTTTATTAAAACTGTTAGACACTTTATCAAAAACAATTGAAGATACACATACCCAAATGGAGACATTATGAATAATTATTTCGGGCCACCAAAGTCACGCATTATTTACGCCGCTGATCTCACAAGTAGTCGATTAAATTTCGAAATTCTAGACCAAATTTATGATAAAATTGATGTAATTAAAGTTTCGGGATTTTTAGCGATAAAAGAGGGTATAGGCTGCATTGGAGAGTTTAAAAAACGTTATAACAAGCCTGTTTTTGCTGATTTTAAAGTAGCAGATGTTCCTCATACAAATGCTAAGATAGTCGAGATGGTTAAAGATCAGGGAGGCGATGCCGTCATGGTTCATGGTATCATTGGCCCAGACGCAATACAGGATTGTATTACTACAGCAGGTAACGACCTTGGCATTATAATACAACTTGAATTAACCAATCCTGGTGGAATGTTATTTACTGCTCCAATTTCTCTTGAAATTGCTAAGTTAGCTGCGTCTATGGATGTATATGGTGTACAAGCACCAGGCAACAGGCCTGATAAAATACAAAAAATACGTCAAATTGTAGGTGATGATATGGTAATCGTATGTTGTGGTGTAGGTGCTCAAGGCGGTGGTTATCACTCAGCAATTTCTGCGGGAGGAACATACCCAATAATTGGTAGAGCAATATATAACTCTAAGGATCCTAAGCAGGCTATTTCAACATTAATTAATAATTAAATATATTTAAGATAGGAGTATATCTTATGAAACAAGATCTTTATTCAAAACGTGTACAGTCATTAATTAAGGAAAGCACGGGGCTATGTGTTGGTTTGGACCCATCTACAGAATTACTGCAATCATGGGGTTTATCAGATAACTTAGAGGGACTTAAAGCTTTTTGTGACCGAATGCTGGAAGTTTGTATAGAATCGAAGGTAGCGTTTGCTAAACCCCAAAGTGCATTTTACGAGCGATTTGGTTGGGAAGGAATGTATGTACTGACAGAAATGAACAAAAAACTGCGTTCGGCTGGAATCTTTACAATACTTGATTGCAAGCGTGGAGATATTAGTTCTACTGCGATAGCTTATGCTGATGCGTATCTGTCTGAAAGTGATTATTCTAAATATGATGCTATCACCGTAAACCCATTTTTGGGGTATGAGAGTCATCAGCCGTATATTGATATAATCAAAAAACAATCTGTGGGAATATTTATTGTCATGCGTTCTTCTAACCCTGATTCACATTATATTCAGCAGGCGAGGATCGATAATGACCTTCCAATATCAACTTGGTTAGCTAGAAAAATATTTAATGATAATTTAGCTATTTTTGGCAAGTCTAATTTAGGCGCTATTGGTGCTGTAGTGGGTGCAACAATTGATTCGTTAGGTGGTCTACTTGATGATATGAGCACTTCCTTTTTCTTATGCCCGGGGATCGGCGCACAAGGAGCTACCGTTGAATTAGTAAAGAAAACTTTTTCTCAATATATTGATCAGTGTATTTTTCCTGTTTCAAGAGGCATAAGCATGAATACTCCTTCTAAAAAAGCATTAATAGCCAACGTTGTTGAGTTGAAAACAATGCTAAAGAGTAAATAGGAACAATACACACTGTGCTAAATGACTTTTTTACTATTTGGTTAAGAATATGGAAGAAATAATTAGATCAAAAAGACGAGCTCTTGTTAAAATTGCTTGGCCCATCAGCTTACAAAGCATACTGACAGTTGGTATGGTAATGATTGACTCAGTTATGGTATCAGGGCTGGGAGGTGAAGCTATATCTGGAATGGGAATAGCATTGGCAATAAATTTGATGATTTTTTCAATTCAATTAGGTATAGCTAATGGCACAAAAATACTAGTTGCTCAAGCACAAGGTGCGGATAGTTGTATAAAAAAACCATTTTTGTTTGGAATAATTACAAATTTTAGTGTTTCTTTTTTTATATTTATATTAATTTATTTTAATCTTGACCGTATTATTGGCGCATATACAAATTTACCTGAAGTATTACTGTGTGCGAAATCGTTTATTTCTATAAATGTGTTTATCATACCGATCACAGCAATAACGTTAACTCTAGGTTTTTTATTCCGAGCATTAGGAAAAACATCAATTACATTGAAAGGTTTTGCTATAGAGCTACCAATAAATTTACTTTTAAATAGCCTTCTTATCTATGGTTGTCTAGGTTTTCCTAAAATGGGGCTTTATGGCGCTGCGCTTGCAGGAGTTCTATCTAGGATATTTAGGCTAGCTTATCTTTCCTATAAATTTATTAGAACGCAAAGAGGCATATTAAATCAAAGAATAACCTTCATAAAAACAGCCTGGAAAGATTGGGTGCAATATATAACTATAGTTGGTCCATTCTCTATATCTACATTTACCACAATGCTGGGAACAAATATTTATTTAATTATTTTTTCACATTTATCTTTGACAGAATATACAGCATACAATTTATTGCTGCCAATTATGGGATTAGTATTAACTATAATAAATGCTTTAGCTTCGGCAACATCAATAACGCTAGGTCCTCTATTAGGCGCAGGAAAATTTAATGAAGCAAATAATAGCGCTAAAGTATGTGTATCTACGACGCTGACGTTTATTGGGTTACTAGCAATGTTGCTAGTACTATGTATCCCTTTATACCCTTATTTATATTCGTGGGGAAAGATGACAAATAATAATATTATACAATTTCAAGAATTAATTCCATTTGCATCCATATTAATTATGCTAAGAAGTTATAACATTATTATATCGAATGGAATTCTAAGATGTGGTGGCGACAACAAATTCCCACTACAAGTAGATATGTTTTCTTTGTGGTGTATAGGTCTCCCTTTATGTGCAGTCTTTACTTTTGTTTTTCATAAATCAATACTTTGGGCTTTTAGCGCAATGGTGATAGAAGAAGTTATAAAGTTGAAACCATTGCATGACCGATATAATGGAACAGTATGGAACAAAACAGTGACAGTATAAGTTTAGAGCAATGTTTATGGAAATGAAAAATCGCTTTGAGGAATAATTCCGAGGTTAACCACGAGACATATACTAATATTATAGAAGGGTTACAAACATGCAAAAAGGCAAATTAATTGTTATATCTGGCATAGATGGCGCAGGAAAAACAACACTACAAGATAAATTATCTCAATATTTAATAAATAAAAATGAAAAAGTGTTAATAACAAAGCAGCCAACGGACAGTTATAGAAATAATTCTGATGTGAGATCTTTTTTAGATACTGGAAAAAGTTCGATTTCCATTAATACACTAGCAATGCTTGCTGCGACTGATCGAATGCTACATATTGAAAAAGTCATTATTCCTAATTTAATGAATGGATTTCACGTAATATGCGATCGGTATGTTTATAGCACGTACGCATATTTTCAAGAACGAGGCGCAGATTTAGATTTTGTTAAAATTCTAAATAAATATGTCATAAAGCCTGACGCAGGGATATTTTTGAAGATTGATATTGATGTAGCTATGGCCCGAGTATTAAATCGAGATGGCATGTCGCGAAAATTCGAAGAAAAAGACCCACTTAAACTCGATAGAATACAAAACTATTTAAAACGATATATTCCAGATTATTTTAAAATAATTGAGGCACAGGAGGATGAGCATACGATATTTACGGAAGCAATTAAGTATTTGCATAACAATGGTTTCTTGCCAAGCTATTAGTTCTAATAATAAATTAAAGGCCAAGCAGAGAATGCTAATTATACTAACCTTCTACTATTAAGAATAATTTAGTCTAAAGTTAAGTTGGGAGAAAAAATTATGGCGGTTACTAGAGAAGAAATAGATTTTAGAGATTCTGATTCAGGTGAATCTAAATCAACTTGCCAAACAAGCAAATTAATACACGTATATACAGAGGAAGAAATTCTAACAATTATTGCAGAGCATTCAAAAAATATGGGTGCTATTATAACGAAAAAAGATGCGATTGAAAAGCAACAAAAAAAGCTTAGGGAACGACCGCTAGGTGGAGAATTTATGCTACGCTATTCTGGAATACTACGCTCACCTGATAAGTGGCCAAACTATTCAGAGTACCATAAACACTGCTTACGTAAAGAGATTGCAACTCTTGGTAAAGCCGAAAAAGATTATAAAAAGCAAGTTGCGCTAATAGAAGAACAAATACGTAGAATTGAAGAGAATGATGGCAGACTAGTAAGTCAAGTGATTGTGAGCTCAGAGTACCAAGCTCTCGAAGTAGAAAGGGGGAAATTACTTCAGGTAATACAGGAAGGACTGGAAGAGTTAAGAAGTATTTTAATTTTATCTGGTGAAGCCAGAATTCATTCGTCAAGTGTTGATTCTTCAAAAACAATAACGAGTCGCAAATTCTTAGATGCAGCAATTCTCTCAGGTCATTTAATTTATGTTAAAGTTTGTTGTGAGGCTGGATCTGAAGTAAATAACTCATCTATAACATTAGCAAGTAATAATCGGCATTTTATTATATGGAGATACCTAGATAGAAGATATAGTAAAATGAAGGAAGATAGCCTTTTTATACAAGCTGACCGACATAAGCGATTAGTAGCACCTCAAAAAGAAGAAGGGACCACTCAGACAAGGCGCAGTTTACACCTTAGAATGTTTTCTAGTGGTGCGTCTTCTTCATCCTCTGCTTCTTCCTCTTCCACTCCCCCGAGCATGCTATCCTCAGCACCAGTTATGCCAGCTAGGAACGTCAAGAGGGTAGATACTAAAGAAGCATATCGTGCAGCATACTGTGGTCGCTTGCAAACAATTATATTAGCAGGCCCCCCATCGACAGGTAAAACTTGTTTGATCATGCGATATGTAGCCCAAACGTACACAGATAGTTATATTTTCTCAATTGGAGACATGCCTACACTCGTAGACGTTACTCTTAAGGAATTAGTAATAAGACAGAAAATTCTTGATCTGAACGAACTGCAGCTGAAATATAGATTTCCTGCACGTAATTATTATAAACCTGCTCATACGATCTTAATTTGTTTTGACCAAACAAGTGACGTTAGCTTTAATGATGTGGAGGCGTGGCTGCAAGACGCCGAGCGACACGCGCACGAAGGTGCAGTAATTATACTGGTAATCACCAAACACGATCTCGATGATGAGCGTCAAATATCTGATGAAACAATTAAAGCTCTTGCAGATACCCATGGGATAAAGGTTTTTTATACCAGTGCAAAAACAGGTGAAAATGTCGATGCATTATTTGAAGCTGCTGCTAGGGGAGTTATTAAAGCAAGCGGGCTATCAGAAGTTAAGCTCTCAGATGATAGCTCAACCGCTAAGTCTATTCATGAAGAATCTCCTGACACGAGTAGAGCTTGCTTAATCCAATAGGGAACCCTTTGAGTCATACAGGGATACGTGTTTAAAATTGCGCCCCAAGCCAAATTTCCGAGGTACAAGATAGGGGAGCAGGCCCATCCGTGTAGAAATTTACGGTTTGGGCATCAAACTTACGAGGTAAAACTAGAGGTGGTCGTTGATCGCAGGAACCGTGACACTAGGGCCATATGTGGCTTATTTGTGATAAAATTTCAGGGCTGAGTCGGCGTTGATTAACAGGAGGGGGATATTTTGAGTAGTCCCCGAAAATTCCCAATATAGGGACGGATTGTAATGTTAACGAGACAATTCACTAGGAGATCCCAGTCTAGCAAGCTTGCACCAAAAGTTACAGAAAAATCGTAGAGTTCTCAAAACCCAAATCTAAATAGAAGAATACAGAAAAAGCTTTATGATTAAAGTAAATTTGATGGCGAACATATGCGATTATAATCTTAATCATTGCAAACTGCGCACAAGCATATATAATCTACAATCACTAAGCGAGTGTTTTAACAATATTAAATTGAAAGGAGAAAGGTAATGGCAGCTTCATCAACAGAGTCTCTCGATGGTTTGAGTTTTTCAATTGACGATATAACAATAGATAAAATCAAACCGTCACCAAATATTTTTCAGCTGGTTAAAATAGGGGACTTAAGTGAACTTAAGTGCTTAACTGATAATGGAAAATTTATTTCAATCGAAGATAGTTATGGCCTCGGTGCATTGTTAGAGGCGTTAGTACTTGATAAAAATGAAATCGTAAAATTCATTGTAGAAACATTATCAAAACAACCAAGAAAGAAAATTTTAGAAACTTTTTTTTTAATGTTGGTAGAGACAGATGAAACTGTTGAACTTGCACATAAGCTATTTGAGCTAATTAAAACGATTAGTAATGGCCAGTTTATTATTTACTCCATTTTTAAGTTTGCCATTAGCCAGGATCATATTGCTGCCATTAATTTGTTATTAAAATATGGTGTAAAGAGTGAGATGCAAAATCCAGAAAAAATGACACTTCTGCATCAAGCCGCGCGTTCCGGAAGTTGTAAGGTGATTCAAATTCTTGTAAGAACGGATGCCGCGCTTGAAGTGAAGGATATAAGGGGTGATACATCGCTTCATGAAGCGGCAAGGTGGGGACGTGTTGATGCCGTAGAAGTCCTATTGTCCGCTGGAGCTGATGCGAGAGTAAAAAATCAGAAAGGTAATACAGTGTTACATGTTGCCACTAGCTCTATTATTGCAGCTGAGTTTTGCACACACCTTACTGCCCTAGTACGTTTTAAACACGACGATGAAGAACCTCTAGCTAGCATGGGATATATTACTACGGACTCTTTAATGAAAATAGCTAAAAAACTATTAGCATCTGGTGCAGATATTAATGCTCAAAACAATAACGGTAATACTATACTACACAAAGCGATAAACTTGGCTAATATTGATGTTGCAAAATTTTTAATTAAGTTAGGTGCTGATATTAATATTAAAAATAACAGTGGAATTAGTCCTGTCATGCTAGCTGGCAATGAAGCAGAGTCTCTTCTTAAACACTTTATTAAAACCAGATTGGAATCGACCGAGAGTGAGCAGCTCGTTACGCTAGAACCAGAGGAGGAAGCACATAGAGTTCCAATCAGTAAATTCTTAGAATATTTAGTTACAATCACCAGCAAACTTAAAGGGCCTTCTTCTTCACATCAACATAAGTTAAAAAGCTTGCACGCTATACTTATGGATTGTATAGATAATAAAGACCGTTCCTCGATTACTCTGAAATTATTTAATCTCTGGCAAGAGATTCAATTGAGCTCTGGTGGTTCGCAAAAACCATATGCTATATCCGAAGAAATGTTAAAGTGTTCATTAATAAAACTATTACAAAACAAAATATTCAGGTTAACAAAATTATTATATTTGACAGATAAAGATGCTTTGTCTTCTGAATCCGACGAAGATTTATTGGAAATAAGTGATACGAGCGCCGACACAACTAGTCGTTCTTATAAAATGTCTAAGCTGATCAAAATCATCAAGCCTATGCTAAAAAGTCAAGCTAAAGCCTTATCAAGTGCTGATGCGATACCTGGCATTCCTTGCAGCTTATTTGATAGTGGCTCTAGTTATGCTAGTAGTAGCTCTAGTGAAGCAGGAGGTAGCTCAAGTAGCGCTTCTTCATCTTCTTCTACAGCTGTGTCGAGCCATATGACATTATTTAAGTCTGAAAAAAAGCGACCTACAAAACCTAAATACGTCCAAGATATATTATTATTTGGTGATACGCGCGTTGGTGTCTCTAGCTTGATTAGGCAGCATTTATATGGTGGCTTCAATGATGTTACTCACACAAGCTATGGCGCTGAATGGGAAGAATTAGACCTTCCCATTGGTGATTTAGTAGTAAAGCAGAAAATTTTTGATCTGACGGCAGAAGATAGAGTAAGAAGAGTTCGCAGGTGCCCTCTCTTTGAAGTTGTCCATACTTTTTTTCTTTGTTTTGACAGGACGAATACAGATAGTTTTGATAAGCTCTTATATATGTGGTTGCCAGATATTCAATTTGCATCTGCGGCTGCTTCCGAAATTATTTTAGTAGGCACAAAAAGTGATTTGCACGAGGCGTGTGCTGTCACTGATAAATGTGCTCAAGAATTTGCGGATAGTAAGGGTATACGATATTTCAAAACGAGTGCTAAACTAAATGAAAATATTCATGAACTATTTTTAGAGGCGGCGAGAAAATTTCTTAAATCTAAGGGTGTGCCAATAGATGAAACTACGGTGGACATAGGTTCAGATATATATAGTGGACCCCTAAAACTGATCAGTTAAATAAGACATAATCTCCACTGATTGGGTGACAAAATATGTCAAAAAGAGGCAAAAACGAAAGCTCAGAAGAGAAAGCCAAGATTGTATTAGCGAGCTTAAAGGGAGAGCAAACCCAAGCCGAAATCACATCAAAATAAATAGGGTTCGGCTATGTGTTTCAGGATTTTTTTCCGCCATTTCTTCGGCTGCACGGATAACATAAGTCTATTGCAGTTCACTTAATCGCCTTATTTTCTTTTCTGTTTGTGTCTTTTCAATAAACCTGCTTTTTTGACGAAACCACATTCACCGGAATTATTGCATCATCAAAAACTTGCAACCAGGTGTTAATAAAATAACTAGCCTTGGCATGACTAAAAGTTATTGCTGCGCCTGGATTTTAGAAAACATCTAAGGGCTTGGTGTGTACGTAGAGGCGATTTCCGGACAACATTAGTTCCTAGTTAAATAATATAGTTGTCATTTCATTGGTTTTCATTTACTATTTGTTGCTAAGAAACAAAATCAATCTTCTTGTGTTTTGATGGGCTTTTTTCTGGCTGATGCATGCCTTGCTTTTAACTCAATATCAATATAGTGATCGGTAATGGCACTTGAGCTGTGGCCAGCATCATCCCTTACATGTTCTCGAGGCCTTGTTTTAACATCTTCTGA